>NZ_LGDG01000190.1 GCF_001279775.1 Streptomyces sp. MMG1533
GTCCGAGAAGACCAGGAACGTGCCGCCGTAGATACGGGTGTTGCCGTGCAGCGCGATGCCGTTCATCTCCGCGGCCATCGAATGCTCACGGATACCGAAATGGATCGTGCGGCCGTACGGCTGCGCCTCCGCCAACGGGTTGCCCGCCGGCAAGAACGACGACGTCTTGTCGATCGTCGTGTTGTTCGAACCGGCCAGGTCGGCCGAACCGCCCCACAGCTCCGGGATCACCGCGCCGAGCGCCTGCAGCACCTTGCCGGA
>NZ_LGDG01000191.1 GCF_001279775.1 Streptomyces sp. MMG1533
TCCGGCAAGGTGCTGCAGGCGCTCGGCGCGGTGATCCCGGAGCTGTGGGGCGGTTCGGCCGACCTGGCCGGTTCGAACAACACGACGATCGACAAGACGAGCTCGTTCCTGCCGGCGGGCAACCCGCTGGCGGAGGCGCAGCCGTACGGCCGCACGATCCACTTCGGTATCCGTGAGCATTCGATGGCCGCGGAGATGAACGGCATCGCGCTGCACGGCAACACCCGTATCTACGGCGGCACGTTCCTGGTCTTCTCGGAC
>NZ_LGDG01000192.1 GCF_001279775.1 Streptomyces sp. MMG1533
GGCACACCCCGTCCTCGTCGGGTGGGGTGACACCGAACCGCAGTTGGCTCTTGCGGACCTCCTCGACGACGGCGGCAATCGTCGCCTGATCCTCGGTCACCTCCATTTCCCCCAGCAGCGTCTCCACCGTGGCGGGCACACCGGGGAAACGGACGCCGAGCAGTTTGCGCACGGCACTGCGGCCGCCGTCGCAGCCGACGAGGTAACGCGAGCGCAGCTGCGTGCCGTCCGCCAGCTCGACACTCACCCCGTCCT
>NZ_LGDG01000193.1 GCF_001279775.1 Streptomyces sp. MMG1533
TCAGCTGGGGCGTCCTGGACGCGGACGCGCGCCGCGCGGTGGCCTCCCACGAGGAGAGCTGACCCGCTCCCCGCTTCAGCAGAAACGTGCCGCCGGGGTGGCCGGAACTTCACGGTTCCGGCCACCCCGGCGGCTTTCTGCGGCCCTGAGGGTGCCCCGGGGTACAGGAACGCCAGAGGGCCCGCAGCGTCACTGCTGCGGGCCCTCTGGCAATGCGTACTCTGCGCCGGTCTCTGCTGGTGCCTCTTATGCCTC
>NZ_LGDG01000194.1 GCF_001279775.1 Streptomyces sp. MMG1533
AAGGTCCAGTGGTACGCGCCGACGAAGAGCTGGCTGATGACGGTGTCGCTGTCCGCCGAGCACAAGGTGCGGTTCTACTCGTCCAAGAACCTCAAGGACTGGGAGCTGCAGAGCGAGTTCGGGCCGGCGGGCGCGACGGGCGGCGTGTGGGAGTGCCCCGACCTGTTCCCCCTGGCGGTCGACGGGGACAAGAACAACATCAAGTGGGTCCTGGTCGTCAACATCAATCCCGGTGGCATCGCGGGCGGTTCGG
>NZ_LGDG01000195.1 GCF_001279775.1 Streptomyces sp. MMG1533
GTCTGCTTGCAGAACGCGAAGCGGACGAAGGGGGCGCCCGCCTCCCGGTGGTCGTAGAAGACGGCGTTCGGGATGGCGACGACGCCCGCCCGCTCGGGCAGCGCGCGGCAGAAGGCGAAGCCGTCCTTCTCGCCGAGGGGGCGGATGTCGGTGGTGATGAAGTAGGTGCCCGCGGGCCGGAACACCTCGAAGCCCGCCTCCGCGAGCCCCGTCGCCAGCAGGTCCCGCTTGGCGAGCATGTCGTCGCGGAAC
>NZ_LGDG01000196.1 GCF_001279775.1 Streptomyces sp. MMG1533
GATGGGTAGGGGAGCGTCGTGTGCCGGGTGAAGCAGCCGCGGAAGCGAGTTGTGGACGGTTCACGAGTGAGAATGCAGGCATGAGTAGCGATACAAACGTGAGAAACGTTTGCGCCGATTGACTAAGGGTTCCTGGGTCAAGCTGATCTGCCCAGGGTAAGTCGGGACCTAAGGCGAGGCCGACAGGCGTAGTCGATGGATAACCGGTTGATATTCCGGTACCCGCTGTGAAGCGTCAAACAT
>NZ_LGDG01000197.1 GCF_001279775.1 Streptomyces sp. MMG1533
GGAGCCCTTTTCATGGCCTCTGTGCCGCCGACCCCTTCCGCCGACAGCCGGGCCCGTGTGTCCGCACTCCGAGACGCGCTCTCCTCCCGTGTGGTGGTCGCCGACGGAGCGATGGGCACCATGCTCCAGGCGCAGGACCCCACGTTGGAGGACTTCGAGAATCTCGAGGGCTGCAACGAGATCCTGAACCTGACCCGCCCGGACATCGTCCGCTCCGTCCACGAGGCGTACTTCGCC
>NZ_LGDG01000198.1 GCF_001279775.1 Streptomyces sp. MMG1533
CGATGCCAGGCGGCGGGCGGCTGTTGGCGAATCGGACCGGCCGTGCGCGCAGTCAACCGCGACCTGCCGGACGTAGAAAAGCCTTCGACCGACCACACGCCGATCCGGCACCCTCCCTCCATGACCACGCCGTCCTTCATCCCCGGACTGGAACTCTCCCGCCGCTTCTACCTCGAAGCCGTACGGCCCCTGTTGGACGAGGCCGCCCCCGGGATTACGCACTCCGCCGCCCGC
>NZ_LGDG01000199.1 GCF_001279775.1 Streptomyces sp. MMG1533
CGGCAACCCGGTCGGCGAGCCGCAGCGCTACTTCTACGACCTCACCGGCACCACCGCGCACCGCGATGCACAGATCCGGCACGCCCTGACCCGGCTGCTCCACCACACCCGCCGCTGCGGGGCCGCCGCGATCGCCATCGAAGACCTCGACTTCGCGGCGCAGAAGGGCCGCGAGAAGCACGGCCGCAACAAACGCTTCCGCCGCCTGCTCTCCCGCTTCCCCACC
>NZ_LGDG01000200.1 GCF_001279775.1 Streptomyces sp. MMG1533
GCCGTAGGGACCCGGCTGACCGTACGGTCCAGGCTGCTGGGGCTGCCCGCCGTACGGGCCCGGCTGGTTGTAGCTCATTTCTGGGTTCCCCTCCAGATACTTATGTGTTCCTGACATCCTGGCGCAGCCACAGGCAACGCAAGGCATCGGGGGCCCCACCGTTACAGAACAAACGCGTTTCGGGACTGCCCGGTGACACCCCTAAACTGAGCCCGTGACCGAGAACGCTCAGCAGCAGCCACCAGCGCCCAACTCCGAACTGCCGACCCAGTACGCGCCGGCCGATGTAGAGGGGCCGCTGTACGAGCGCTGGGTGGAGCGGGGTTACTTCGAGGCGGACGCGAAGAGCGACAAGCCTCCGTACACCATCGTCATTCCGCCACCGAACGTCACGGGCTCGCTCCACCTGGGGCACGCCTTCGAGCACACGCTCATCGACACCCTCACCCGCCGCAAGCGGATGCAGGGTTACGAGACGCTGTGGCAGCCCGGCATGGACCACGCCGGTATCGCCACGCAGAACGTCGTCGAGCGCGAGCTGGGCAAGGAGGGCAAGTCCCGCCACGACCTGGGCCGGGAGGCGTTCGTCGAGCGTGTCTGGCAGTGGAAGGCCGAGTCCGGCGGTCAGATCAGCGGGCAGATGCGTCGCCTCGGTGACGGTGTCGCGTGGTCGCGTGAGCGGTTCACCATGGACGAGGGACTCTCCCAGGCCGTCCAGACCATCTTCAAGCGGCTCTACGACGAAGAGCTGATCTACCGCGCCGAGCGCATCATCAACTGGTGCCCGCGCTGTCTGACCGCCATCTCGGACATCGAGGTCGAGTACCAGGACGACGACGGCGAGCTCGTCTCCATGAAGTACGGCGACGGTGACGAGACGATCGTCGTCGCCACCACCCGTGCCGAGACCATGCTCGGTGACACGGCCGTCGCCGTTCACCCCGAGGACGAACGGTACAAGCACCTGGTCGGCAAGCTCATCAAGCTGCCGCTGACCGACCGCTCCATCCCGGTCGTCGCCGACGAGCACGTCGACCCCGAGTTCGGCACGGGTGCCGTCAAGGTCACCCCGGCCCACGACCCGAACGACTTCGAGATCGGCCAGCGCCACGACCTGCCGGCCATCACGATCATGGACGAGCACGCCGTCATCACCGCCCACGGCCCCTTCCAGGGCCAGGACCGGCTCGAGGCCCGTTCCGCCATCGTCGCCGCGCTGCGCGCCGAGGGCCGGATCGTCGCCGAGAAGCGGCCCTACGTCCACTCGGTCGGTCACTGCTCGCGCTGCAAGACCACCATTGAGCCCCGCCTCTCGATGCAGTGGTGGGTCAAGGTCGGCCCGCTGGCGAAGGCAGCCGGTGACGCGGTCCGCGACGGCAAGGTCAAGATCCACCCGCAGGAGATGGAGAAGCGGTACTTCGACTGGGTCGACAACCTCCACGACTGGTGCATCTCACGGCAGTTGTGGTGGGGCCACCGGATCCCGGTCTGGTACGGCCCGAACGGCGAGGTCGTCTGCGTCGGCCCC
Source organism: Streptomyces sp. MMG1533 (assembly GCF_001279775.1). Classification (GTDB taxonomy): domain Bacteria; phylum Actinomycetota; class Actinomycetes; order Streptomycetales; family Streptomycetaceae; genus Streptomyces. The sequence continues at coordinate 1,529 of NZ_LGDG01000200.1, forward strand.
GACGACGAGGCCCCCACCGGTGAGGGATGGCGTCAGGACACCGACGTCCTCGACACCTGGTTCTCCTCCGGCCTGTGGCCCTTCTCCACGCTCGGCTGGCCCGAACAGACCGAATCGCTCGCGAAGTTCTACCCGAACTCCGTCCTGGTCACCGGCTACGACATCCTCTTCTTCTGGGTCGCCCGGATGATGATGTTCGGCCTCTACGCGATGGACGGCACCCCGCCGTTCCACACCATCGCCCTGCACGGCATGGTCCGTGACCAGAACGGCAAGAAGATGTCGAAGTCCTTCGGGAACGTCGTCAACCCGCTGGACTGGATGGACAAGTACGGCAGCGACGCGCTCCGGTTCACCCTGGCCCGTGGCGCGAACCCCGGTGTCGACGTGCCGATCGGCGAGGACTGGGTCCAGGGCTCCCGCAACTTCGCCAACAAGATCTGGAACGCGACGCGCTTCGCGCTGATGAACGGCGCGACGGTGGACGGGCCGCTGCCGGAGCCTTCGGCGATGTCGGCGACCGATCGGTGGATCCTGTCCCGGCTCAACTCCGTTGTCTCCGAAGTCGACGCGTTCTACGAGGACTACCAGTTCGCGAAGCTCTCCGACGCCCTGTTCCACTTCGCGTGGGACGAGGTGTTCGACTGGTACGTCGAGCTGTCGAAGACGACGTTCCAGGCGGGCGGCGAGGCGGCCGAGGTCTCGAAGCGCGTCCTCGGTGAGGTCCTGGACGTCACGCTGCGGCTGCTGCACCCGGTCGTCCCCTTCGTCACGGAGACGCTGTGGACCACGCTGACCGGGGGCGAGTCCCTCGTCATCGCCGAGTGGCCCTCGGACAGCGGCTTCCGTGACACGGGTGCCGAGAAGGAGATCGAGACGCTCCAGCAGGTCATCACCGAGGTCCGCCGCTTCCGCGCCGACCAGGGTCTGCAGCCGGGTCAGCGCGTCCCGGCCCGCCTCGCGCTGGACGGCACGGCGCTCGCCCCGCACGAGGCTGCCATCCGTCAACTCCTGCGTCTCCAGCCGGAGGGCGACGCCTTCACCGCCACGGCGACCCTGCCGGTCGGCGGTGCCGAGGTGGCGCTCGACCTGTCCGGCACGATCAATGTCGCGGCCGAGCGGAAGCGGCTGGCCAAGGACCTCGCCGCCGCGGAGAAGGAGAAGGCGCAGGCGAACGCGAAGCTCGGCAACGAGGCGTTCCTGGCGAAGGCTCCGGATCACGTGGTGGAGAAGATCCGGACGCGGCTGGCGAAGGCGGACGAGGACATGGCGCGGATTGCCGCGCAGCTGGACCGGCTGCCGGAGGCGTAGGCGGTTCGCGTACGTCGGTGAAGGCCCCCGCCGCTGTCAGGTTCCGGGGGCCTTCGGTCGCCGCGGGGTGGGTCGCGCAGCCCGGCGCCACGGGGTGCGGCCGCGCCCACCCGTGCCGCCCTGCGGCACGACTGCCCGCGGTTGAGCGGGACGCGTCGCGCAGCCCGGCGCCCGCCGCCGCGCCCACCCGTGCGGCCTTGCGGCACGACTGCCCGCGGTTACGCGGGACGGCTGCGCGCGTGCAAGGGCAGCGGGTTCCGGGGGCGCAGCCCTCAGGGTGAGGGGTGCCTTCTGGCCGACCGAGTCGGGTGGTGGGTGGGCATGGGCCGGGGGTCTGGGGGCGGCGCCCCCAGGGACACTCACCCCCGCCGACCCGCACCCACCCCCCACCCTCCGTAGACTGACCCCGTGAGTGAGCAGCCCCCGCACGACAGCAGTGACTTCGACGAGATCATGGCGGCCGAGACCGAGCGGGACCCGGATCTCGCGGTCATCGAGGCCGGCAGCCGTACCCTGCGCACGCAGGGCGCTGCGCCGGAGGCCGACGTGCCCGCGCGGCCGACGGACCCCGAGGTCGACAAGGCCCTGAGGGAAGTCGAGGCGGAGCTTGCCACCCGCTGGGGCGAGACCAAGCTGGAGCCCTCCGTCAGCCGGATCGCCGCGCTGATGGACGTGCTGGGGGAGCCGCAGCGGTCGTACCCCTCCATCCACATCACCGGCACCAACGGCAAGACCTCCACCGCCCGCATGATCGAGGCCCTGCTCGGCGCCTTCGAGCTGCGCACCGGGCGGTACACCTCGCCGCACGTGCAGTCGATCACCGAGCGGATCAGTCTGGACGGCGCGCCGATCTCCGCCGAGCGGTTCATCGAGACGTACGAGGACATCAAGCCGTACGTCGAGATGGTCGACTCGCAGCAGGAGTACCGGCTGTCCTTCTTCGAGGTGCTCACGGGGATGGCGTACGCCGCCTTCGCCGATGCTCCCGTCGACGTCGCCGTCGTGGAAGTGGGCATGGGCGGGTCCTGGGACGCCACCAACGTCATCGACGGGGACGTCGCCGTCGTGACCCCCATCGACCTCGACCACACCGACCGGCTCGGAGAGACCGCCGGTGCGATCGCCACCGAGAAGGCCGGCATCGTCAAGCAGGACGCGACGGTCATCCTGGCGCAGCAGCCGGTCGATGCCGCCCAGGTGCTGTTGAAGAAGGCCGTCGAGGTCGATGCGACGGTGGCCCGCGAGGGGCTGGAGTTCGGGGTCTTGGCGCGGCAGATCGCCGTCGGCGGGCAGTTGCTCACCCTGCGCGGGCTCGGCGGCGAGTACACCGAGGTGTATCTCCCTCTCCACGGCCCCTACCAGGCCCACAACGCGGCCGTCGCCCTCGCCGCCGTCGAGGCGTTCTTCGGTGTCGGTTCGCAGCGGCCCGAGCCGCTCGACATCGACACCGTCCGCAAGGCCTTCGCGGCGGTGGCCTCGCCGGGCCGGATGGAGGTCGTACGGCGGTCGCCGACCGTCGTCCTGGACGCCGCGCACAACCCGGCCGGTGCCCGTGCCACCGCCGAGGCGGTCGGCGAGGCGTTCGACTTCAGCCGGCTGATCGGGATCGTCGGGGCGAGCGGGGACAAGAACGTACGAGGGCTGCTGGAGGCCTTCGAGCCGATCTTCGCCGAGGTCGTCGTCACGCAGAACTCCAGCCATCGCGCGATGGACGCCGACGAGCTCGCGGGCATCGCCGTCGAGGTGTTCGGCGAGGAGCGGGTGCAGGTCGAACCGCGGTTGCCGGACGCCCTGGAGGCCGCGATCACGCTGGCCGAGGAGGAGGGCGAGTTCGCGGGCGGCGGTGTGCTCGTCACCGGCTCCGTCATCACCGTCGGCGAGGCCCGGCTGCTGCTGGGGAAGGGCTGAGACTCCGCATGCGTACGCTCTGTGCTTCGACCCTGATCGGCGAGGTCTTCATCATCGGCTTCGCCGCGCTGGTCGCGATGAAGGACCCCGACCTGCCCATGACCACGGTGTGGACGGTCAGCGGCATCGCCATGTTCCTGTGCCTGCTGCTGTGCGGCATGGTCACCCGCCCCGGCGGCGTCGCCCTCGGGTGGGCCCTCCAGATCGCCCTGATCGCCTCCGGCGTCATCGTCCCGACGATGTTCTTCCTGGGCGCGATCTTCGCGGCCCTGTGGTGGGCGTCCGTGCACTACGGCCGGAAGATCGACGAGGCGAAGGCGAGATTCGCGGCGCAGGCGGACGCCTCGACGCCGGACCCGGTGTGAGCCCGTCTCCCGCCTGTCCCTCTACACCTGACGCTGCGTAACAGGAGACCGGACACGCCCTGTAATCTCAGCATCCCGCACAATCCTTGATCCGAAGGAGCCCCGTCGTGAGCCAGCGCACCCTCGTCCTCCTCAAGCCCGACGCCGTTCGTCGTGGCCTGACCGGCGAGATCATCAGCCGTATCGAGCGCAAGGCCGGCTGGCAGATCACCGCGCTGGAGCTGCGCACCCTGGACCAGGACACCCTGGAGCAGCACTACGGCGAGCACAAGGGCAAGCCCTTCTACGAGCCGTTGGTGGAGTTCATGGCGTCCGGTCCGGTCGTGGCGCTGATCGTCGAGGGCGAGCGGATCATCGAGGGTGTGCGGGCGCTGGCCGGTCCGACCGACCCGATCGCCGCCGCCCCCGGCTCCATCCGCGGCGACTACGGCGTGATCGTGCGGGAGAACCTGATCCACGCCTCGGACTCCGAGGAGTCCGCCGAACGTGAGGTGAAGATCTTTTTCCCCGGCCGCGCGTAGCGCCCGCGGCGGCGAAGTGAGAGTCTGGGGGCGTTTGTCCCCGGACTTTCTGGCATATGCGTGGCGATCGAGGGAACGAGTGCCCCCGAACGCCCGTCTCCACAAGCGAACCCACACTGCATCTGCTGACAATGGCGGAGACCCTCACGCAGTGTTCGCGAAGGCGCGTCTACGATGGAAGCCTTCACGTCACAGCACCCACCTCGCCTACCTGAAAAGCCCTCAAAAGCCAGTGGGAAGGCCAGAAGAATCCTGATGGGGAACTCAATGTCGTTCATCGGCCGTGACATGGCTGTCGACCTCGGGACCGCCAACACGCTGGTGTACGTCAGGGGTCGCGGGATCGTACTCAACGAGCCCTCCGTCGTCGCGATCAACACCAACACCGGTGGCATCCTCGCGGTCGGCGCCGAAGCGAAGAAGATGATCGGGCGCACGCCCGGCAACATCGTTGCCGTACGTCCGCTGAAGGACGGCGTGATCGCCGACTTCGAGATCACCGAGCGGATGCTCCGCTACTTCATTCTGAAGATTCACAAGCGGCGCTATCTGGCTCGTCCGCGGGTCGTCGTCTGTGTGCCCTCGGGCATCACGGGGGTCGAGCGCCGTGCCGTCATCGAGGCGTCGTCCCAGGCCGGCGCCCGTCAGGTGCACATCATCGAGGAGCCCATGGCGGCCGCCATCGGTTCCGGCCTGCCGGTCCACGAGGCCACGGGCAACATGGTGGTGGACATCGGCGGCGGTACCACGGAGGTCGCGGTCATCTCCCTCGGCGGCATCGTCACCGCCCAGTCCATCCGTGTCGCGGGCGACGAGCTGGACAGCTCGATCATCCAGCACATCAAGAAGGAGTACTCGCTCCTGCTGGGTGAGCGGACCGCCGAGCAGATCAAGATCACGATCGGTTCGGCGTACGACCTCGACGCTGACGAGCACACCGAAATCCGCGGCCGGGATCTCGTCTCCGGGCTGCCCAAGACCGTCGTCATCTCGGCCGCCGAAGTGCGCAAGGCGATCGAGGAGCCCGTCAACGCCATTGTGGACGCCGTCAAGACGACCCTCGACAAGTGCCCGCCGGAGCTGTCCGGCGACATCATGGACCGCGGAATCGTTCTTACCGGTGGCGGTGCGCTGCTGCGCGGGCTCGACGAGCGGCTGCGCCGCGAGACCGGCATGCCGATCCACATCGCCGAGGACCCGCTGGACAGCGTCGCGCTCGGCTCCGGTAAATGCGTCGAGGAGTTCGAGGCGTTGCAGCAGGTGCTGGACGCCCAGCCGCGCAGATGACGCAACTCTTCGATTCCGCCGTACGAGACGATCTCCACTCGTACGGCGGCTCGTTGGTATTGAGGCATAAGCTCGCCCATAAGCGCTGACATGTAAACATTGCACACGAATTCCTATGAGGAAGGGCACGGCCGCCGCACGTGAGGGACACACGAGAGAGCCGGCTGCTCCTGGTGCTGCTGGTCGCCATCGCGTTCGCGCTGATCACGGTGGACATCCGTGGCGGGGAGGACTCACCGGTCGACGGTGCCCGCCAGGGCGCGGCCACGGTCTTCGGCCCGATCGAGGACGGGGTGTCGGCCGCGGTGGATCCGGTCGGCAACGCCGTATCGGCCATCCGTGACTCCGGCGAACGCCACGACCGGCTCGCCGAGCTGGAGAAGGAGAACGCGGCCCTCGAAGCGAAGCTCGGCAGCGACGACCGCAACCGCAGCCGCCTCGCCCAGCTCGACAAGATGCTGAAGCTCTCCGGCGCCGGCCAGTACGGCATCAAGGGCGCCGAGGTCATCGCCATAGGAGCGGCCCAGGGCTTCTCCTGGACCATCACCGTCGACGTCGGAGCCAACGACGGCATCAAGCGCGACATGACCGTCCTCAACGGAGACGGGCTGGTCGGGCGGGTGACCACCGTCGGGCCCGACACCGCCACCGTCCTCCTCGCCAGCGACCCCGACTTCACCGTCGGCACCCGCATGGAGGCCGGCGACGAGCTCGGCTTCGCCTCCGGACAGGGCGACCGCCCGCTGCGCGTCGAACTCCTCAACGGCAAGGCCGAGGTCAAGAAGGGCGACCGCCTGGTCACCTTCGGCTCGCAGGCCGACAAGCCCTTCGTGCCCGGCGTCCCGGTCGGCGTGGTCTCCCGCGTCGACCCCTCCGCCGGCGACCTCACCCGCACCCTCTACGTCACGCCGTACGTCAGCTTCACCAAGCTCGACATCGTCGGCATCGTCGTCGAGGCCCCGAAGAAGGACCCGCGCGACACGGTGCTGCCCGCCAAGCCCAAGGCAACCCCCACGCCGACCGTGACGGTGACGGTCACCCCGTCCGCGAACGCGCCGGTCGACGGCCAGATCCAGCAAGAGCAGTAGGAGCTGTAGCCCATGCGCGTCAACCGGATCCTGCTGTCCGTCTCCCTGGTCGTCGTGGCCCTGGTCCTCCAGGTGAGCGTCCTCTCCCGGCTCCATCTCCCGGGCGCCGTCCCCGACCTGCTGCTCCTGACAGTCCTGGGCCTCGCCATGGTGTACGGCCATGTCGGCGGCGCCCTCGTCGGGTTCGGCGCCGGACTCCTCGCCGACCTGGCCCCGCCCGCCGACCACGCGGCCGGCCGCTACGCCCTCGTGCTGTGCGTCATCGGCTATCTCGCGGGCCTGGCGAAACCCGACAACGGCCGGCTGAAGTCGGCCACTGGCCCCATGGTCGTCGTGGTCGCAGCCGCCGTCGGCACCACCCTGCTCTACGCCGGTGTCGGCGCCCTCGTCGGCGACACCGCCGCCCGCCATGTCGGCCTCGGCAGCCTGCTGTTCACGGCCGCGCTGTACGACCTGCTGCTCGCCCCGTTCGTCGTGCCCGGCATCATGGCGCTGGCCCGCCGCGCGGAGAACGACCCCCTTGCCGAGACCAAGTCCGCCGCCAAGGGCACCGACATCTCCTCCGGCTGGCTCTCCTCGGGCACGGGGCTGCGGATCGGGGGCCAGCGCAACGGCCTCGGCGGGCTGAAGGTGAAGGCCGCCCGGGCCCGCACGGCGCGTGCCGGCCGCATCAAGGGGGTCAAGCGGCTGTGATCGCACGGGGGTTGACGGCCGTACCGGAGGCAAGGCCTCACAGGTCCGTCGTATATGACACATACACACACTGAGAGGGGGAGGCAGCCGCAGTGACCGCCCACCCGTCGCCCGCCACCACCCTTCCAACGAATGGGCTGCGCCCATGACCAACATCCCCGAGACCGGCCGGACCCCACGGGTCCAGATCCGGCTCGTCGTCATCCAGATCCTCGTCCTCTCCCTGCTCGGCACCCTCGGCGGGCGCCTGTGGTACCTCCAGATCCGCGAAGGCGACGAGTACGCCAAGGAGGCGTCCGGCAACCACGTCCAGCAGGTCGTCGAGCCCGCCGTACGCGGCTCCATCCTGGACGCGCGCGGGGTGCCCCTCGCGGACAACGAGACCCGGCTGGTGGTCTCCGCCTCCCGCACCGACCTGCTGAAGATGGAGGACGACGGCAAGGCCGTCCTCACCAAGCTGGCCGGCGTGCTGGGCATGAAGCCCCAGGAGGTCATGGAGAAGGTCCGGCTGTGCGACTCCAAGACGCCGCAGCCCTGCTGGAACGGCTCGCCGTACCAGCCGATCCCCATCACCGACGAGGCCACCGCCAAGCAGGCCCTGCAGATCCGCGAACGCGCCGAGGACTTCCCCGGCATCACCGCCGAGCCCGAGGCCGTACGCCGCTACGCCGCCCCCGGCAAGGCCAACACCGCCCAGGTCCTCGGCTATCTCTCGCCCGTCACCGACGACGAGATCACCAAGGCCCAGGACACCGACTCGCCCTACCTGCGCTCCGACCAGGTCGGCCGCAACGGCCTGGAGCGCGAGTACGACAAGGAGCTGCGCGGCAAGGCCGGCGTCACCCGTTACGAGGTCGACAACCTCGGCCGCGTCATCGGCGAGGCCGAGGCAGAGCCCGCCGAGGCCGGCTCCAGCCTGGTCACCAGCGTCGACGCCCGCGTCCAGCGGGTCGCCGAGTACGAACTGAACGAGGCCATGAAGGAGGCCCGTAAGACGTTCGACAAGAACACCGGCGAGAACTACAAGGCGGACTCCGGCGCGGTCGTGGTGATGGAGGCCAAGACCGGCCGCGTGGTCGCCATGGCCTCCAACCCGACGTACGACCCGAACGCCTGGGTCGGCGGCATCTCCGCCAAGGACTACGCCAAGCTCACCGGCAAGAACTCCAACTACCCGCTGCTCAACCGTGCGATCCAGGGCCAGGCGGCCCCCGGCTCGATCTTCAAGGTCGTCTCCACCTCGGCCGCGGTCAACGCCGGCTACTCCTTCGACGGGAACTACGACTGCTCCAGCTCGTACTCCATCGGCGGCCAGGTCTTCAAGAACTTCGAGTCCCAGGGGTACGGCCCGATCAACCTCGGCCGCGCCCTGGAGGTCTCCTGCGACACCGTCTTCTACCGCCTGGCCCACCAGGAATGGCAGCGGGACGGCGGCAACACCCCGAAGAAGAAGGCCAACGACTGGTTCTACAAGACCGCCCACCTGTTCGGCCTCGGCAAGGAGACCGGCATCGACCTCCCGAACGAGGTCACCGGCCGCGTCCCCGACCGCCAGTGGAAGCAGGACTACTGGAAGGCCAACAAGGACGCCTGGTGCAAGTACGGCAAGAAGGACGGCACCTACGCCGAGAAGATCGCCTACGAGAACTGCCTCGAAGGCAACAAGATGCGCGCCGGTGACTCCGTCAACTACTCCATCGGCCAGGGCGACACGCTCGTCACGCCGATACAGATGGCGACGATCTACGGGGCGATCTCCAACGGCGGCACCCTCTACGACCCGACCGTCGGCAAGGCGATCATCAGCGCCGACGGCAAGACCGTCCAGGAGATCAAGCCCAAGGCGCACGGCAAGCTGCCGGACTCGAAGAAGACGCTCGCCGAGATAAACGATGCCCTCGCGGGAGTCGCGACCCGCGGTACGGCCGCCTGGCGGTTCGGCGGCTGGCCGCAGGACGAGATCCCGATGCACGCCAAGACGGGTACGGCCGAGGTCTACGGCAAGCAGACCACGTCCTGGTTCGCCACGTACACCAAGGACTACACGGTCGTCATGACCATCTCCCAGGGCGGTACGGGCTCCGGCGCCTCGGGCCCCGCCGTACGCAAGATCTACAACGCGCTGTACGGCGTCTCCGAGGACGGCACGATCAACCCCAAGAACGCGCTGCTGCCCACTCCGCAGAAGAGCCTGCCGAAGATCAAGACGGACGGTTCGATCACCTCTCCGAAGATCGCCAAGGACCCGGCCAAGGACCAGCAGGCCAGCCAGAAGGGCGCGGACGAGCCCGACGTGCAGCAGCTGGCGGCCACGGTGGCGACGCCCACCACGGGCAACCGGAACGCGCGTCGGCGACGGCGTGCCAGGGGAAGCCGAAGGATGCTCACATGACCGGCGTGAACAGCTTCCAGGTCTCCGGCTACGGACCCGAGCGCGGGGGCTGGACCCGCCTGCTCGCCCGTGACTCGCTCGCCCGCCGGCTGGACTGGCCGATACTGCTGGCGGCACTGGCCCTTTCGGGCATCGGCTCGCTCCTCGTCTTCTCGGCGACCCGCAACCGCACCGAGATCAACCAGGGCGACCCGTACTACTTCCTGATCCGCCACATCATGAACACCGGCATCGGGTTCGCCCTGATGCTCGGCACGGTGTGGCTCGGCCACCGCACGCTGCGTACGGCCGTGCCGATCCTGTACGGCGCCTCGGTGTTCCTGATCCTGATGGTGCTCACCCCGCTCGGCTCGACGGTCAACGGCGCGCACTCCTGGATCGTGCTGGGCGGCGGCTTCTCGCTCCAGCCCTCCGAGTTCGTGAAGATCACGATCATCCTCGGCATGGCGATGCTGCTGGCGGCCCGCGTGGACGCGGGCGACAAGCCCCACCCCGACCACCGGACCGTGCTCCAGGCCCTCGGGCTGGCCGCCGTACCGATGCTCATCGTGATGCTGATGCCCGACCTCGGGTCGGTCATGGTCATGGTCATCATCGTGCTGGGCGTGCTGCTCGCCTCCGGCGCCTCGAACCGATGGGTGTTCGGGCTGCTCAGCGCGGGCGCGACCGGCGCGATCGCCGTCTGGCAGCTGCACATCCTGGACGACTACCAGATCGCCCGCTTCGCCGCCTTCGCCAACCCGAGCCTCGACCCCGCGGGCGTCGGCTACAACACCAACCAGGCCCGCATCGCGATCGGTTCGGGTGGTCTGACGGGCTCGGGCCTCTTCCACGGCTCGCAGACCACGGGCCAGTTCGTGCCGGAGCAGCAGACCGACTTCGTGTTCACGGTCGCGGGGGAGGAGCTGGGCTTCCTCGGCGGCGGCCTGATCATCATCCTGCTCGGTGTCGTGCTGTGGCGGGCCTGCCGCATCGCCCGCGAGACGACCGAGCTGTACGGCACGATCGTCGCCGCCGGCATCGTGGCCTGGTTCGCCTTCCAGGCCTTCGAGAACATCGGCATGACCCTCGGCATCATGCCGGTCACGGGCCTGCCGCTGCCGTTCGTGTCGTACGGAGGCTCGTCGATGTTCTCCGTGTGGGTGGCCGTGGGGCTGCTGCAGTCGATCCGGGTGCAGCGGCCGATGTCTGCCTAGCCCCACGGGCTGCCCCCTGCCGTACCGGCCCGACTGCGACTAGATTCGGGTCATGGCGGACATCAAGCGGGAGATCGAGCGCAAGTACGAGTCCGACGACAGTGGGTTGCCCGACCTCATCGGCGTCGCCGGGGTCGAGACCGTCCTCGACAAGGGCGTCATGGAACTGGACGCCACCTACTACGACACCGCCGACGAACGCCTGGCCGCGTCCTCGATCACCCTGCGCCGCCGCACCGGCGGCTCCGACGCGGGCTGGCACCTGAAGGTGCCCGTCGCCCAGGGCGTGCGCGACGAGATCCAGGCCCCGCTCTCCGACACCCTCCCCGACGATCTCGCCGGGCTGGTCCGCTCCCGGGTCCGGGACGCCGAACTGCTGCCCGTGGTCCGGCTGCGCTCGGCCCGGGACGTGCGCGACCTCCTCGACTCGGAGGGGCGGCTGCTCGCCGAGGTCAGCGTGGACGCCGTCCACGCCGAGCGGCTGGCCGGGGGCAACGGCGTCGCCCAGTGGACCGAGATCGAGGTGGAACTCGCCGACGGCGGCGACCCGGGCTTCCTCGACAAGGTGGAGAAGCGGCTGCGCAAGGCGGGCGTACGACCGTCCGCCTCCTCCTCGAAGCTGGCGCGGGCCCTCGCGGAGACCGCCCCGAAGAAGAGGTGCGCGGCCGGGTCTCCCGAGGACGCGGTGACCGCCGGCGACCACGTGCTCGCGTACGTCCGGGTCCAGCGGGACGCGATCGTCGAGCTCGACCCGGCCGTGCGCCAGGACGTCGAGGACTCCGTGCACAGCATGCGCGTCGCCACCCGCCGGATGCGCAGCACCTTCAAGTCGTACGACAAGGTCCTCGACCAGGCCGTCACCGATCCGATCAGCGAGGAGCTGAAGTGGCTGGCCGCTGAGCTGGGCGTGGACCGGGACCGCGAGGTGCTGACCGAACGCCTGACGGCCGCCCTCGACGAGGTGCCCCGCACCCTGGTCTCCGGCCCGGTCGCCGAGCGGCTGGGCATCTGGGCGGGCGACAGGCCCGGCGGAGCGAGCGGCCGGCTGATCGGCATCCTGGACTCCCGCCGCTACCTCGCCCTGCTCGATGCCCTGGACACGCTGATCGCCGACCCGCCGCTGCTGAAGGCGGCCGGAAAGAAGAAAGTCGGCAAGGTGATCGCCAAGGCCGTGAAGAAGGACTTCCGCAAGGTCACCGGGCTCGTCGAGCAGGCGCTGGAGCTGGAGCCCGGCACCGACCGGGACGTCGCCGTGCACGAGGCCCGCAAGAAGACCAAGCGCACCCGCTACGCGGCGGAGGCGGCCCGGCCGGCCCTCGGCGAGCCGGCCAAGGACCTGGTCAAGTCCATGAAGGCCCTGCAGAACCTGCTCGGGGAACACCAGGACAGCGTGATGGCCCGGCAGACCCTGCGCGAGCTGTCCGCGGTCGCCCACGCGGCGGGGGAGAGCGCCTTCACGTACGGCCTGCTCTACGGGCGTGAGGAACAGCGGGCGGCGGCGGTGGAGGCCGAGCTGCCCGGGTTCTGGGACGGGGTCAAGGACGGGGCGGCCGACCTCTGAGATTCCGGGCGTGCGGGGGGTGGTCTCGCTCGCGTTACGCTAGATGGTCACTCCTGTCAGTTCAGCCCAGCTCACGAAGGTTCGCGACATGCCTGCCGAAGTCGCTGCGTCGGTCTTCCCGCAGCTCGAAGCTCTGCTCCCGCATGTGCAGAAGCCGATCCAGTACGTCGGCGGGGAGCTCAACTCCACCGTCAAGCCGTGGGAGTCGACTGACGTCCGCTGGGCGCTGATGTACCCGGACGCGTACGAGGTCGGTCTGCCCAACCAGGGCGTCATGATCCTCTACGAGGTGCTGAACGAGCAGGAGGGCGTCCTCGCCGAGCGCACCTACAGCGTGTGGCCGGACCTCGAGGCGCTGATGCGGGAGCACGAGGTCCCGCAGTTCACGGTGGACAGCCACCGTCCCGTCAAGGCCTTCGACGTGTTCGGCCTGTCCTTCTCCACGGAGCTGGGCTACACGAACATGCTGACGGCGCTGGACCTGGCCGGGATCCCCCTGGAGTCCAGGGACCGCACGATCGACGACCCGATCGTGCTGGCCGGCGGCCACGCCGCCTTCAACCCCGAGCCGATCGCCGACTTCATCGACGCGGCGATCATCGGCGACGGCGAGCAGGCCGTGCTCGACATGACCCGGATCATCCGCGAGTGGAAGGCGGAGGGCCGCCCCGGCGGCCGCGAGGAGGTCCTCTTCCGCCTGGCGAAGACGGGCTCGGTGTACATCCCGGCCTTCTACGACGTCGAGTACCTCGCGGACGGCCGTATCGCCCGTGTCGTACCGAACAAGTCGGGTGTCCCGTGGCGCGTCTCCAAGCACACGGTGATGGACCTCGACGAGTGGCCGTACCCCAAGCAGCCCCTGGTCCCGCTCGCCGAGACGGTCCACGAGCGCATGTCGGTCGAGATCTTCCGCGGCTGCACGCGCGGCTGCCGCTTCTGCCAGGCGGGCATGATCACCCGCCCGGTGCGCGAGCGGTCGATCACCGGCATCGGCGACATGGTCGACAAGGGCCTGAAGGCGACGGGCTTCGAGGAGGTGGGCCTCCTGTCCCTGTCGTCCGCGGACCACAGCGAGATCGGCGACATCGCCAAGGGCCTCGCGGACCGCTACGAAGAAGACAAGATCGGCCTGTCCCTCCCGTCCACCCGCGTGGACGCGTTCAACGTGGACCTGGCGAACGAGCTGACCCGTAACGGGCGTCGGTCCGGCCTGACCTTCGCCCCCGAGGGCGGCTCCGAGCGCATGCGCAAGGTCATCAACAAGATGGTCTCGGAAGAGGACCTGATCCGCACGGTCGCCACCGCCTACGGCAACGGCTGGCGCCAGGTGAAGCTGTACTTCATGTGCGGCCTGCCGACGGAGACCGACGAGGACGTCCTCCAGATCGCCGACATGGCGATGAACGTCATCCAGAAGGGCCGCGAGGTCTCCGGCTCCAACGACATCCGCTGCACGGTGTCGATCGGCGGTTTCGTCCCGAAGCCGCACACCCCCTTCCAGTGGGCCCCGCAGCTCTCGGCCGAGGAGACGGACGCCCGCCTGGGGAAGCTCCGCGACAGGATCCGCGGCGACAAGAAGTACGGCCGCTCGATCGGCTTCCGCTACCACGACGGCAAGCCCGGCATCGTCGAGGGCCTCCTCTCCCGCGGCGACCGCCGCATCGGCGCCGTCATCCGCGCGGTCTACGAGGACGGCGGCCGCTTCGACGGCTGGCGCGAGCACTTCTCCTACGACCGCTGGATGCGGTGCGCGGACAAGGCCCTGGTCCCCTTCGGCGTGGACGTCGACTGGTACACCACGCGCGAGCGCACGTACGAGGAGGTCCTCCCCTGGGACCACCTCGACTCGGGCCTCGACAAGGACTGGCTGTGGGAGGACTGGCAGGACTCCCTCGACGAGACGGAGGTCGAGGACTGCCGGTGGACGCCTTGCTTCGACTGCGGGGTGTGCCCGCAGATGGACACGTCCATCCAGATCGGCCCGACGGGGAAGAAGCTGCTGCCCCTGACGGTCAAGAACGCCGCGCCGGCTCCCGCTGCGAGCGGTCACACGCACTGAGCTGAGTGAGGCACTCGACCGGGTTGTTGAGACCGTGTCGCGCGGGAGCAGCACGCGGACATGGAGGAGTACGGGACCTGCGCCGGTTGTAGGTCCTGGGGCGAGTCGTGTCCGGGGCGCGCGTGGTGCGCGGTGCCGCCGGTGTTTCGCACCGGCGGCAATCGTGACCGCGTAACTTCCTGCGAATTACGTCTACTTGCTCGCGGCGAAGCGCATCAGGGCGAGTTCGTCGCCCTGTTTGATCTTCCCGGTCGCGTTGATCACTTCGAGCTTCCAGGTGGCGCCGGACCGTACGGCCTTGGCGACGGCGCAGCCGTTGTCCGTGGTGAGCATGCTGGGCCAGATGTCGGCGACCTGCTGGGTGCTGCCGCCGGTCGCGTCGTACACCTTGAAGCTGATGTTGCGTGCCTTCTGGAAAGAACTGCCCTTCTTGTAGGCGGCGGCGACGAACACGATCGAGGTGATGTGGGGCGGGATGCGTGCGAACTCGACCGTGACCGTCTCGTCGTCGCCGTCCCCGTGGCCGGTCTGGTTGTCGCCGCTGTGCAGCAGGGAGCCGTTGCCGATGGGGTCGAGCGAGTCGAGGCCCGCCAGGCGCACCGGGTCCCCGTCGTGCATGGCGATGGCGATCAGGTCGAGGTCGGTGCCGGTCTTCCGGCGGAGTTTGCCCATCACCCCGCCGCTGGCGCCGGCGGTGGGGTCCCAGGACACCCCGATGGACAGATGGGTCACCCCGTCCAGATCCGCGGGGCCGTCTTCCTTCGTGAGCGTAATCATGGGCACATACTGCCTGGGCTTTCGCCGAGGTCCCAGAACAGGCCCGCCATGATGGCCAGGGCTTCTCGGGCCACCGTGCCCAACAGGTGTTCGTCGGGAGCGTGTTGGGCGCAGGACGGGTGGGAGTGGGGGACCCAGACCGTGGGGAGGCCCAGGATGTCGGCGAAGGCGTCGTTGGGGAGGGTGCCGCCGAGGTTGGGGAGGATGGCCGGGGGCTTGCCGGTGGTGCGGTGGAGGGAGGCCGTTGCCCAGTGGACCCAGGGGGAGTCGGGGCTGAGGCGGGTCGCCGGGACGGCCTGGAGGAGTTCCACCTCGACCATGGGGAAGGCGTGGGCGTCCAGGTGGGCGCGGATGGTCTGTTCGAGCTTCTGCCGGTCCGTGCCCACGACGAAGCGGAGCTGGACGTCCGCGTGAGCCGTGCCCGGGATGGCGCTGTGGTCGGGGATGTCCCGGCCGGTCCGCACGGTGCCCACGACCCGCCCGTACACCGCGCCGACAGGCCCGCAAGGGCGGCGGCATCTTCGAGTTGACGGTGGACGGGGTGGAGTCGCATGCCGGCCTCGACCCGGAGCGGGGTGCGAGCGCCGTGCACGCCCTCGCCGAACTCGTCACCCGGATCGTCGCGTTGGGCTCGCCGGAGCTGGGGACCACGGTCAACGTCGGTGTGATCAGCGGCGGTACGGGGCGCAACGTCGTGGCCGGGCAGGCCCGCTGCGGCATCGACGTACGGATCGCGGTGCCCGCCGAGGCGGCCCGGATCGACGCCGCGCTGGCCGCGCTGCAGCCGTCCGACCCCCGGGTGAAGGTCGCCGTCACCGGCGGCTGGGCCCGCCCTCCGATGGTGCCCGACCCGGCCTCCGGGCTCCTCTTCACACAGGCGCAGGCGATCGCCGCCGACCTGGGGTGGACGGCTCGGGACACCTCCGTCGGCGGAGCGAGCGACGGCAACTTCGTCGCGGCCCTCGGTCGTCCCGTCCTCGACGGCCTCGGCGCGGTGGGGGACGGGGCACATGCCCGGCACGAGCACGTCCTGCTGGACCACGTCCCCTCCCGCACCGCACTGATCGCGGGCCTGCTGGCAGCGTGCGCGACCTAGGAAACCCGTGGCTCGCGACACAGGACATCCCGTGGGCCGGCGACACAGGAAATCCCGTGGCCGGGGCCTCGTGCGGCGCGGGAGACTCGGGCATGCCTCGACTCGTCCCGCCCGACACCCGTTTCCGGACCTCCTTCCTGGCCGCCGTGCGGGAGAACGTCGCCGAGGGCGAGTACTTCGGCGACACCCTCCTCCGGGAGCTGAGCGTGCACGGCGGCAGCTGGCACACACCGGAGGGGTTCGCGCGGTACGTGGCGGCCGTCCGGGAGGAGGAGCTGGAGGAGGGGAGGCGGCCCGACGGGTTCGTTCCCGCGACCTGGTTCTGGTACGTGGACGGGGACGACTACATCGGGCGTATCCAGGTACGGCACCGGTTGACGCCGCGCCTGCGGGACTACGGCGGACACATCGGGTACGGCGTGCGCCCGAGTGCCCGTCGGCGGGGGCACGCGACGGAGATGCTCCGGGGTGTGCTGCCGTATGCCCGGGCGCTGGGGCTGGGGAGTGTGCTCGTCACCTGCGACACCACCAACATCGGCTCCCGTAAGGTCATCGAGGCCAACGGTGGAGAATTCGAGGACGAGCGGGGCGGGAAGTTGCGGTACTGGATCCGGACGGGGAACTGAGGCGTCTACGTCGGTATGGATCTGGAGAAGCCGCAGCCGCAGCCGCAGCACCCCGAGGGGTGTCTTGCCGTCGCGATTCGCATTCCTGTGCGGATCGTCGTGCTCGTGCTGGTCGTGCCCGTGCGGATGGTGTGGGACGCGCTTGTCGTCACGGGGCGGTTCCTGAACGACGTGGTGCTGCGGCCCCTCGGGCGGGCGTTGCTCTGGGTCGGGCGGGCTGTTTTCGTCTGGCCGTTCGTGGGGCTCTGGCGGTATGTGCTCGTGCCGCTCGGCAAAGCGCTCGCGTGGCTGGGGAACGTGCTCGTCGTCCTGCCGCTCGGGTGGCTGTACCGCTGTGTGCTGACGCCTCTCGGGCATGCCCTCGCGTGGGTCGCGCGCGGGATCGGGGCCGGGCTGGCGTGGGTGTACGCGCGCATGCTGACGCCGATCGGGCACGGCGTGATGTGGGTGCTCAGGGGAGTGGGGGCTGTGCTCGCCGCCCTGGGGGCCGGCATCTACGCCGTCGTCGCCTGGCTGGTGCGGTATCTCCTCGTCGTGCCGGCCGTGTGGGTGTACGAGTGGGTTCTCGCCCCCGTCGGGCGGGCGATCGCCTGGTGTGCCAGGGGGCTCGTGTGGTGCCTGAGCATGATCGTCACCGGGGTCGGGATGGCCCTCTACTGGATCACCCGCGTGCTCCTCGTCCTGCCCGTGCTCGCCCTGTGGCGCTGGATCCTCGTGCCCGTCGGGCGCGTGCTCGCCGTCATCGGGCGGGAGATCGGGACGGCGCTCGGGCACGCCTGGCGGATCGCGGGGTACGTCTCGCTCGCCGTCGGGCGGTTCCTCGGGACCCTCTTCCGGTGGATCTTCGTGGAGCCCGTGCGGTGGGTGTACCGGACCGTCCTGACGCCGGTCGGGCATGTCGTCCGGGACGTGGTGCTGCGGCCCGTGGCCGAGGCCGCGCGCAGTGTGGGGCGGGCCACCCGGCAGGCCCTCGCCGCCGCCCGTGAGTCCGTGCGGCAGGCGCGCGCCGACTTCCGGCGGATGGTCTTCGGGGAGCCTAGGCAGCCGAAGATGGTCGACCGGCGGGAACCTCCGGGCCACGAGACACGTACTCTTGGTAGTAGTACGACCGCTCTCACGAAGGACTGAACGACACTGGGCAAGCGACAGCCCGAAGGCCCGCCGCCCGCACCCGCGGTGCAGCGCATCCGACTGCGCTACACCAAGCGCGGCCGCCTCCGGTTCACCAGCCACCGTGACTTCCAGCGCGCCTTCGAGCGTGCGTTGCGCCGTGCCGAGGTGCCGATGGCGTACTCGGCGGGGTTCACACCGCATCCGAAGGTGTCGTACGCCAATGCCGCACCCACCGGCACGGGCAGTGAGGCGGAATACCTGGAGATCGCCCTCACACAGACGCGTGACCCGGAGAAGCTCAGGCTGCTGCTCGACGAGTCGCTGCCCGCCGGGCTCGACGTCATCGACGCGGTCGAGGCCCGGACCTCCGGGCTCGCCGACCGGCTCACCGCTTCCGTCTGGGAGCTGCGGCTGGACGGCGTGGACCCGGCCGACGCCGAACGCGCGGTCGCGGTCTTCAAAACCGCCGAGTCCGTCGAGGTCCAGCGCAAGACCAAAAACGGCGTACGGACCTTCGACGCTCGCCCGGCGGTCGCGCACCTTGAAACGCACGGTCCACAGGCTGATAGGCCGACCGACCAGCCCTGTGCGATACTGCGGCTGGTTGTTCGGCACGTGACGCCTGCCGTTCGACCCGACGACGTCCTGTCCGGTCTCCGCGCCGTGGCCGACCTGGCGCCGCCGGTCCCCGCAGCGGTGACCAGGCTGGCGCAGGGGCTGTTCGATGAGGAGACCGGCACGGTGACCGACCCGCTCGCGCCCGACCGCGAGGCAGCGGCGGCCCTCTCGACGGCCGCTTTGGCTGCCGCCGCGACGGCGCCGGTGCCGGAAGGTTCCGCGTAGGGACGTACGTCGTAAGCGCCGCCCTTGTACTCGGGAGCCACCTGGGTCGGGCAGCGCACCGACCAGAAGACTTTCGCCAGGCCGTACGCATTCGGTGTACGGAACCGGCGAGACAGGACACAGAGAGCTCCCGTGCGGCGCCCGCGCCCCGGACGGCGGCACCGCGCAACGCGCGAGCCGCGGACGTCACCGGCATCATCGCCGGACCAGGCGCGGCGCCCGGGAGCCTGACGGGAGAAATGCCCGCATGCTCGAACCGACCGAACCCACCGAGGGTTCCGAACCCAACACTCCCAGCGACACCCTGCCGCCGCGTCGTCGGCGCCGTGCCGCGTCACGCCCGGCGGGTCCGCCGGTCGCCTCGTCCGAGGCTCCGGAGGAGACCGTCGCGGCCGTCGTACCGGCCGCGGAGGCCGAGGACCTCGTCACCGACGAGGAAGAACTCGCCGAGAGCACCGAGAGCACCGAGACGGTGGAGGCCGAGGCTGTCGAGAGCCCGGTTGCCGAGGAGGCCGCGCCCGCGCCTCGTGCGCGTCGGCGTGCCACGCGTCGGGTGTCCGCGCCCGCCGGGGCTTCTGCCGCCGTCGAGGCCGCCGAGACCGTCGTACCGGTGAGCGCTGCCGGTGCGCAGGAGGCCGAGGCTGTCGAGAGCCCGGTTGCCGAGGAGGCCGCGCCCGCGCCTCGTGCGCGTCGGCGTGCCACGCGTCGGGTGTCCGCGCCCGCCGGGGCGCCGGAATCCGGTGAGGCTGCCGAGGCGGCCGAGGTCGTCGTGCCCGCGGCTGCCGAGAGCGCCGCCGTCGAGGACGTCGAGGCTCCGGCCGAGGCACCCGCCGGGCGCACCACGCGTCGCCGCGCCACTCGCCGCGCCTCCGCGCCCGCCGGGGCGCCGAAGGCGGACGATGCCGCCGAGACGCTGGAGGCCGCGCAGGCCGTCGAGACGGCCGAGGCCGTCGCCGAGGCGGTGGACCTCCCCACCGACATCGACACCGACACCGCGGCCGAGGACGCCGCTCCGCGTCGTACACGTCGGCGTGCCACACGCCGGGTGACCGCGCCCGCCGGTACCGACTCAGAGTCGGCCGAGGAGGCCGTGGTGACGAGCACTCCCCAGCCCGAGGCTCCCGCCGCCGTCGAGAGCGAGCGAGCCGAAGCACCCCAGGAGCCCGAGGACGCCTCCCCGCGTCGGCGTCGCCGGGTCGCCCGCAAGGCCGCCACCGGCTTTGCCGCGCCCGCGCAGCCGGCCGGCGGAGAGGACGACGAGGCTCCGCGTCGGCCGGCCCGGCCCGCCGTCGCCGTGTTCCAGGCGCCCGTCTTCACCGAGCCCCAGTTCCAGACGCCGCAGCGGGCCGCTGCCGCCGCGGCCGCCGAAGCCGAGGTCGAGGTCGAGCCGGAGCCCGCGCCCGAGGTGGTCGAGGAGACCGAGGAGACCTCCGAGGAGCAGGGCGGCCGGCGTCGGCGCCGCCGCCGGGGCTCCGCCCCCGCGCAGGAGGCCGAGGGTCAGGCCCCGCAGGCCGCCGCCGAGACCGCCGTGGAGGAGGAGTCGGAGGAGGCAGAGGAGGCCGAGGACTCCGCCGAGGGTGACGAGAGCGAGGACACCGGTTCGCGTCGGCGCCGCCGTCGCGGCGGCCGTCGCCGTCGCCGGGGCGAGTCCGCCGACTCCGAGTCGGGCGAGGGCCAGGACTCCGACGGTGACGAGCTCGCCGACGAGCGGGCCGCGCAGGACGCCGAGGACACCGAGCAGACCGAGGAAGACGCGGAAGACGCGGAAGACGCGGACGACCGCGAGGGCGGCTCCGGTTCCAGCAGCAGCCGTCGCCGTCGGCGTCGTCGCCGGCGTGCCGGTGACACGTCCACCGAGGCCGAGCCCGGTGACGGCGACCCCGAGCGCACCGTCGTCAAGGTCCGCGAGCCGCGCAAGCCCGCCGAGCCGTCCGACGAGGTGCAGTCCATCAAGGGCTCGACCCGCCTGGAGGCCAAGAAGCAGCGCCGCCGGGAAGGCCGTGAGCAGGGCCGCCGACGCGTTCCGATCATCACCGAGGCCGAGTTCCTGGCCCGGCGCGAGGCCGTCGAGCGCGTGATGATCGTCCGCCAGTACGGCGACCGTACGCAGATCGGCGTCCTGGAGGACGGCGTGCTCGTCGAGCACTACGTCAACAAGGAGCAGTCGACCTCGTACGTCGGCAACGTCTACCTCGGCAAGGTGCAGAACGTGCTGCCGTCGATGGAGGCCGCCTTCATCGACATCGGCAAGGGCCGCAACGCGGTGCTGTACGCCGGTGAGGTCAACTTCGAGGCGCTGGGCATGGGCAACGGCCCGCGGCGCATCGAGAGCGCGCTGAAGTCCGGTCAGTCCGTGCTCGTCCAGGTGACGAAGGACCCGATCGGGCACAAGGGCGCACGGCTGACCAGCCAGGTGTCGCTGCCCGGCCGTTACCTCGTGTACGTGCCCGAGGGCTCGATGACCGGCATCAGCCGCAAGCTGCCCGACACCGAGCGGGCCCGGCTGAAGACCATCCTCAAGAAGATCGTCCCCGAGGACGCGGGCGTGATCGTGCGCACTGCCGCCGAGGGCGCGAGCGAGGACGAGCTGCGCCGGGACGTCGAGCGGCTGCAGGGGCAGTGGGAGGACATCCAGAAGAAGTCGAAGAACGGCGGCAGCTCGAACGCGCCGACGCTGCTCTACGGCGAGCCGGACATGACCGTCCGTGTCGTCCGCGACATCTTCAACGAGGACTTCACCAAGGTCGTCGTGAGCGGTGACGACGCGTGGGACACCATCCACGGGTACGTCTCGCACGTCGCACCCGACCTGGCGGAGCGGCTGCAGAGGTGGACCTCCGAGGTCGACGTCTTCGCCACGTACCGGATCGACGAGCAGCTCGCCAAGGCGCTGGACCGCAAGGTCTGGCTGCCGAGCGGCGGTTCGCTGGTGATCGACCGGACCGAGGCGATGGTCGTCGTCGACGTCAACACCGGCAAGTTCACCGGCCAGGGCGGCAACCTCGAGGAGACGGTCACCAGGAACAACCTGGAGGCGGCCGAGGAGATCGTGCGTCAGCTCAGGCTGCGCGACCTCGGCGGCATCATCGTCATCGACTTCATCGACATGGTGCTGGAGTCCAACCGGGACCTGGTGCTGCGGCGCCTGCTGGAGTGCCTGGGCCGTGACCGTACGAAGCACCAGGTCGCCGAGGTGACCTCGCTGGGGCTCGTGCAGATGACCCGCAAGCGGGTCGGCCAGGGGCTGCTGGAGTCGTTCTCCGAGACCTGCGTCCACTGCAACGGCCGTGGCGTCATCGTCCACATGGAGCAGCCGACCTCCGCCGGAGGCGGCGGCAAGCGCCGCAAGCGCGGGCGCGGCGGTGACGGGCACACGCACGAGCACGAGGCGGCCGTGGAGATCGCCGAGGCCCCGGAGGAGACCGAGGCCGAAGTGGCCGCCGAGGTCGCCGAGCCCGTGGCGCCGGCCGAGCCGGAGTTCGAGCCGGACGAGGAGCTGTACAGCAGCGTCGCCGAGGCGGAGGCCGCGGCCGGTCGTGGCCGTTCGCGGCGTCGGTCGGGCCGGCGGGCGTCGGCTCCGGCGGGCGCGCCGAAGCGGGACGACAGGCGTGCTGAGCAGAGGGCCGAGGCCGAGGCCCCCACGGCTCAGGACGTCACGGCCGAGGAAGAGGTCGAGCGTCCGGTGCAGCCGGAGGAGGCCGCCGTCGCGCAGGCCGAGCCCGTCGCCGCCGAGGACCCGGTCGTCGAGGTTCCGGTCGCGGAGCCGGTCGCCGAGGAGGCCGCGCCCAAGGGCCGTGGCCGTCGCCGGGCGACCCGCAAGGTGTCCGCGCCGGCCGGTTCGCCCGAGGGTGCCGAGGCGGCGGTGGTGACGGTCGCCGAGACCGCGCCCACGGCCGAGCCGCAGGCCGAGGAGGCTCCGGCGCCGGTCGCCGAGGCATCCGCCGAGAGCGCCGCCCCGGCCCGTCCGAGGCGCCGTGCCGTGCGCAAGGCCACCGCGCCCACCGCGTCGGAGGAGGCGGCCGTCGTGGTCGTCCCGGCGGCCGCGGAGGAGGCGGTGGAGGCGCCGGCCGAGGCCGAGGCCGAGGAAGCGGCTCCGGCCAAGAAGACGGCCCGTAAGACGGCCAAGAAGGCCACGGCGAAGAAGGCCGCCACCAAGAAGACGGTGGCCAAGAAGACGGCTGCGAAGAAGACCGCCGCGAAGAAGACGACGGCCAAGAAGGCGGCGTCGAAGAAGACGGCGGCGGCCGAGCAGCAGTCGCTCCGGTCCGTTTCGGCCCCTGCCGACGAGGCCTGACCTTCCCGTACGAAGAACGTGATCCGCCCTCAGGTCCGCCCGACCGGGGGCGGATTGCGTTTTCCGGGCCCCGAGCCGGGACACGGTCGAGCGTGTGAACGAAAGGTGAATCAATGGTCCACCGGCAAGGTTATGATGTGAGCCGAGATTGACGCTAAAGTCAGACAAATTGGGATTCTAATTCCCGCGTGTGCACAGTATTGGGGCGCAATACGTGAAGGCTCTCGTGCTCTCCGGGGGAGCGGGCACCCGCCTCCGCCCGATCACCCACACCTCGGCCAAACAGCTGGTGCCGGTCGCCAACAAGCCTGTGCTCTTCTACGGCCTGGAAGCGATCGCCGAAGCCGGAATCACCGAGGTCGGCATCGTTGTCGGCGACACCGCGGACGAGATCCGCGAGGCGGTGGGCGACGGCTCCCGGTTCGGAACCAAGGTCACCTACATCCCGCAGGAAGCGCCGCTGGGGCTCGCCCATGCGGTGCTCATCGCCCAGGACTTCCTCGGGGACGACGACTTCGTCATGTACCTCGGTGACAACTTCATCGTCGGTGGCATCACCGGTCTGGTGGAGGAGTTCCGGACCGAGCGGCCCGACGCGCAGATCCTGCTGACCAAGGTGCCCAACCCCACCTCCTTCGGTGTCGCCGAACTCGACGGCGACGGCCGGGTGGTGGGCCTGGAGGAGAAGCCGAAGGAGCCGAAGAGCGACCTGGCACTCGTCGGCGTCTACCTGTTCACCCCGGCCGTACACGAGGCCGTCCGCTCCATCGAGCCCTCCTGGCGCGGCGAGTTGGAGATCACGCACGCCATCCAGTGGCTGATCGACGAGAAGCGTGACGTCCGCTCCACCACGATCTCCGGCTACTGGAAGGACACCGGCAACGTCACCGACATGCTGGAGGTCAACCGGTCCGTCCTGGAGACCGTGGAGCCGGTGAACGCGGGCACGGTGGACGAGAGCAGCGAGATCATCGGCCGGGTGCGCATCGAGGCGGGTGCCACGGTCAGTGGCAGCCGGATCGTCGGACCTGCCATCATCGGTGCCGGCACGGTGGTCAACGACGCGTACGTCGGCCCGTTCACCTCGGTCTCCGAGGACTGCCGGATCGAGGACAGCGAGATCGAGTACTCCATCGTGCTGCGCGGCTCCTCCGTGACCGGCGTGCGCCGGGTGGAGGCCTCGCTGATCGGGCGTGACGTCGAGGTCACGCCGGCTCCCCGCAACCCTTCGGCCCACCGGCTCGTGCTCGGTGATCACAGCAAGGTGCAGATCTCTTCATGACGGCCCCTTCGTCCTCTCCCACCCACCCGACCCGGATCCTGGTGACCGGCGGCGCGGGGTTCATCGGCTCGCACTACGTCCGTACGCTGCTCGGCCCGCAGGGGCCCGGTGATGTCGCGATCACCGTGCTGGACAAGCTGACGTACGCGGGCAATCCGGCCAACCTCGACGAGGTGCGCGCGCACCCCGGATTCGCCTTCGTGCAGGGCGACATCTGCGACCCCGAGCTGGTCGGCAAGCTGATGGCCGAGCACGACGAGGTCGTGCACTTCGCCGCAGAGTCGCACGTCGACCGTTCCATCGACGGCGGCGCGGAGTTCGTCCGTACGAACGTGGTCGGCACGCACACGCTCATCGACGCGGCGCACCGGGCCGGCATCAAGACCTTCGTGCACATCTCCACCGACGAGGTCTACGGCTCGATCGACGAGGGCTCCTGGCCGGAGACCCACCCGCTGGAGCCCAACTCGCCCTACTCCTCGGCGAAGGCGTCCAGCGACCTGATCGCGCTGTCCTACCACCGCACCCATGGTCTGGACGTCCGCGTCACCCGCTGCTCCAACAACTACGGGCACCACCACTTCCCCGAGAAGGTCATCCCGCTCTTCGTCACCAACCTCCTCGACGGCAAGAAGGTCCCGCTGTACGGCGACGGCGGCAACGTCCGCGACTGGCTGCACATCGACGACCACGTCCAGGGCATCGACCTGGTCCGCACCAAGGGCCGCGCGGGCGAGGTCTACAACATCGGCGGCGGCACCGAGCTCTCGAACAAGGAGCTCACCGGGCTGCTGCTCGAGGCGTGCGGCGCCGACTGGGAGACCAGCGTCGAGTACGTCGAGGACCGCAAGGGCCACGACCGCCGCTACTCCGTCGACTGCACGAAGATCCGCGAGGAGCTCGGTTACGAGCCCCGCAAGAGCTTCGAGCAGGGCCTGGCGGAGACGGTCCGGTGGTACCGCGAGAACCGGGCCTGGTGGGAGCCGCTGAAGGAGCGGGCGGCGCTGTGACCGACAACCGGACCTGGTTGGTCACCGGCGCGGGCGGGATGCTCGCGCAGGACGTCCTCGCGCGGCTCGACGCCGCCGGGATCCCGGCCGTCGCGGCCACCCGCACCGACCTGGACATCACCGACCCGGCCTCGGTACGGGCGGCGCTGACCGCACACCGTCCGGCCGTGGTCGTCAACTGCGCCGCCTGGACGGCCGTGGACGACGCCGAGGCCCGTGAGGACGAGGCGCTGCGGATCAACGGGGACGGCCCGCGCCACCTCGCCGAGGCGTGTGCGGAGACCGGGACCGTGCTCCTGCAGGTGTCCACGGACTACGTGTTCGCCGGCGACGCGGAGAAGCCGTACGCCGAGGACGCGCCCACCGCGCCGCGCAGCGCGTACGGCCGGACCAAGCTGGCGGGCGAGAAGGCGGTCCTCGCCGTGCTCCCGGAGACCGGCTACGTGGTGCGCACGGCCTGGCTGTACGGCGCGGGCGGCGGCAACTTCCTCCGTACGATGATCAAGCTCGAGGGCGTCAAGGACACCCTCGACGTGGTCGACGACCAGCGGGGCCAGCCCACCTGGACCGCCGACCTCGCCGACCGGCTGGTCAGCCTCGGACAGGGCGCCCTCGCGGGCACCGCACCTGCCGGTGTCTACCACGGCACCAGCGGCGGCGAGACGACGTGGTACGGCTTCACGCGGGCCATCTTCGAGCAGCTGGGCGCCGACCCCGAGCGGGTCCGCCCCACGACCAGTGAGGCCTTCGTACGGCCGGCGCCCCGTCCCGCGTACAGCGTGCTGGGGCACGACCGGTGGGCGGCGGCGGGCATCGAGCCGATCGGTGACTGGCGGGAGGCGCTCGGCCGGGCGTTCCCGTCGGTGCGGGGCTGACCGCCGGGGCAGAGGGGGTGCATAAGCCGTACAACCAATTTCCTTTCGGAGCAGTCTGGTTGGGCGACAGGCAATCTCCAGTCCACCGGAAGGCCATTGGATGTCTCCCTCTGCGGCCCGTGCGAGGTCCCGCTCCACCGCGCTGCTTGCGGCCGGGTTGGTGACGGCCGGGCTCCTGGTGGCCTGCACGGACGCCGCGCAGGGTGCCGCGAGCCCGGTGAAGCGGGTCAGGGCGTCCGTGCACGACGACTTCGACGGAGACGGTTACGCGGACCTCGCGGTGAGCGGCACCCGGGGGACGGTGGGCGGACTCAAGGACGCCGGGTACGCGGCCGTGATGTACGGCGGGCCGCACGGTCTGTCCACCGCCCGCCGGGCCGTGATCAGCCGCAGCACCCCGGGCGTCCCCGGCGCACCCGACGAGGGACAGGGCTTCGGGTCCGCGCTGTCGCACGGTGACCTGGACGGAGACGGTTACGCCGACCTGGTGATCGGCGGAGTCGGCGGAAAGGACGCCGTCATCGTCTGGGGCTCGGCGAGCGGCCTCACCGGCGGCACCTCGGTCCCCACGTACAGCACGCTCTCCCAGGTCGGCGACTTCGACGGGGACGGCCACGCCGACGTCGCGTTGTTCCGGACCGCGCACACCGGGATGGACGACCCTCAGGGGACGGATTCGGTGATCTGGTACGGCCCCGTCTCGCGCGCCGGGATTCCCGCCAGGACTTCCCACTTCGGCGACGAGTCCACCAAGTTCACCGAGGTGTGGTCGGCGTCGAGCGGCGATGTCAACGGCGACGGATTCGCCGATCTGGCGATCGCCGAGTACCACGGCGAGGGCAGCGACTCCACCGAGCTCTACTTCGGCAGCGCCGAGGGCCTCTCTCCGCGCAACAACGGAGGCGGAACGCCCGGATACACCCGGTCCGCCGTGCTGGGAGATGTCAACGGGGACGGATACGACGACTTCATCGCGGGCGACGGCAACGAGCGGGTCGATGTCGTCTACGGCGCCGGAAGCGGTTTGTCG
Source organism: Streptomyces sp. MMG1533 (assembly GCF_001279775.1). Classification (GTDB taxonomy): domain Bacteria; phylum Actinomycetota; class Actinomycetes; order Streptomycetales; family Streptomycetaceae; genus Streptomyces. Next base: position 28,856 of record NZ_LGDG01000200.1, read on the forward strand.
GACCGGAAGGTGACGGTCAGCCAGAACACCCCGGGAGTGCCCGGAGCCGCCGAATTCGACGATCGATTCGGTTACTCGCTGGCCGTCGGTGACGTCACCGGAGACGGTATCGACGATCTCGCCGTCGGAGTGCCCGGTGAGGACCTCGGGGTGCAGTCGGAACCCGGCTGGCTCTCGGCGGTCGGTGCGGTGGCGGTGCTGCAGGGCAGCAGGTCCGGGCTCACCGGCGCCGGGGCGCAGCTCTTCACCCAGAACACCGCCGGCGTTCCCGGCAGCGCCGAGGCGAGTGACCAACTCGGCGGGGCGGTCCGCCTCGTGGACATCAACGGCAACGGCTACGCGGACCTCGCCGCTGCCGCGATCGGCGAGGACGGCCGGAACGGCGCCGTCGCACTGTTGCGTGGTCGTCCGGAGGGCATCACCACCGACGCCGCTCTCCTCTTCGGACCGAAGGCGATCGGCGCTCCCGCCTCCAAGGCCTGGTTCGGGTACGCCCTGGACTGAGCCGCTGTGCGCCGACCGGTCTCGCGGCCGTCTCCGACGACAGCTCGTACTGGCCGCGGTGGCAGGGCAATGCGGAACTGGACGATCCGAATACGAGCACGGGCTGCTGAAGCGTTCTTACTGATCCCTTAATTACGAGGAGTTCGTCGGCGAGGACCACCGGCCGCCGTATACAGACCTGAATGTCGTGGGCATGCGCGTCCATCACAATCTCGTGATCACCGAGAAGGGTAAGAATGCCAAGGGGGGGGTGAATAAGAAGCGGGCCGTGAAGGCGCGGCACAGCAAGGCCTGGGCGCTTCCCCTGTGTTGAACAGCGTCGCGGACGCGATCTCTTGGGAAGAGTCGAGTGCCTGACCAGGTAGGCTTATCTCTCACAATTTTTCTCTCGGCACGGTGGGGTGCCGAGGGCCTTCATATAGGCGGGGCGTTCGATGGCAGTCAAGGTCAGCGTAGTTGTAGCGGTCTACAATCCGGGGAAGTACGTCGAGGACTGCATCTCTGGTTTGCTGCGCCAAAGCCTCCCGGACACCGAGTTCGAAGCGATCTTTGTGAACGACGGCTCCACCGACGAAACGCCCGAGCGCCTGGACCGGCTTGCCGCCGAGCACCCGCACATACACGTCATCCACCAGGAGGCCTCCGGCTGGTCCGGGAAACCGCGAAACACCGGTATCGCGGCGGCTCGCGGCGAGTTCGTGATGTTCGTGGACCACGACGACTGGCTCGGTGACGAGGCTCTGGAGCGGATGTACGACTACGGCACGGCGAACGACGCCGATGTCGTCGTAGGCAAGATGGCGGGCATCGGCCGCCCGGTCCCGCAGGAACTGTTCCGGGTCAACCGGCCGCGCGCCACCGTGGAGAACGCGCCGCTGATCGACAGCCTCACCCCGCACAAGATGTTCCGCCGGGAGTTCCTGGACGAGCACGGCATCCGCTTCAAGGAGGGCCGCCGCCGACTGGAGGACCACGTCTTTGTCGCCGAGGCCTACCTTCGGGCGAAGAGCGTCGCCGTCCTCAGCGACTACCTCTGCTACTACCACATCACCCGGGACGACGGCTCCAACGCCGGCTTCCAGCGCTTCGACCCGGCCGGCTACTTCCGGAACCTCCGCGAGGCCCTCGACGTGGTCGAGGAACTCACCGAGCCGGGTCCGCTGCGCGAGAAGCTGTTCAGCCGCTGGCTGCGCAACGAGATGGTCGAGCGGCTGCGCGGCAACCGACTCCTCAAGCTCCCCGAGGACTATGCAGAGGACCTCTACCGCGAGATCCGCGGCGTGGTCACCGAACGCTTCGGACCGGGCGTCTTCGCCTGTGTCGCCCCCACCCAGCGGGTGGTGGCCGGGCTGATCGCCGCCGACCTCTACCAGGACATCCGGGAACTCGCCCGCTGGGAGGCCGGGATCAAGCCCACCGGCAGCCTGTCCTCCCTGGCCTGGGAGGGAGGCGTCCTGAACATCGGCCTCAGCGCCGAGTACCAGGTCGAGGGTGCCCCGATGACCTTCCGCCGGGACGGCGAGCGCAGTCTGCTCGGCCTGCCGCTCTCCGGCAAGGCGCTGGAGGCACTGGCCGGCCAGGGCATCGACCTGGACGCCCCGGTGGACCGCAGCGACGTGGACCTGGTGGTCCGGCACCGCGAGGACGCCACCCAGTACTACCTCCCGCTGGACAGCGAGCCGCACCGGCTGGACGCCGGGGACGGCTCCTTCCGCCAGCAGATCACCGCACGCGCCGTGTTCGACCCGCAGACCGCGGCCGTGGGCAAGCCCCTGACCAAGGGGATCTGGGACCTGCACCTGCGCATCAAGTCCTGCGGCTGGAGCAAGGAGACCCGGCTCGGCGCCGTGCGCGGCGAAGCCGTCGAGGCCGGGCGCCTGGCCGCGCTCATCGGTGAGCCGAGGCGGCTGGTCCTGCCGTACTGGACCGACGGGCCGGGCAATCTCTCCTTCGACGTCGACCAGCACACCGGCAAGCTGGAGCGCGAGGCAGTGGCGCTGATGGACCCGGCCGCGGCCGTGGTCGACGGCTCCACCGTCCGCCTCCCGCTGCCGCTGCACCTCGCGGCGGATGCCGGAGATCCGGTACAGCTCCGCTTCGAGCGCAAGAACGTGGGCAAAATCGCCGCCGACGCCGTGGTGGACGGCTGCACCGTGAGCGCCCCGCTGCCGCTGGAGCAGCTCACCGGGCGCCGCTGGGCGGTCCGGATCGGTGTGCCGTCCGCCGCCCGTGGCCAGGCACACTGGACCCGGCTCCCGGTCGACGTGGTGGTGGGCGCCGACGGCACCGCCCGGGTGATCGACCGGCACACCCCGCCGGCCAAGCCCGCCGCGAAGAAGTCGGCGAAGCCGGCCCCGAAGAAGCCCGCACCGCCGCGTCCGCTGTGGCGCCGGGCGGCCGGGCGCCTCAAGCGCGCCCTGACGAACCAGCAGAAGAAGAGCTGAGGATCCCCGCGATGCGACCACTTTCCATTTCCGGCGCCTGGGTGCACGAGCCGAAGGTCTTCCCCGACGGCCGGGGCAGCTTCCACGAGTGGTTCAAGGCACCTCTCTTCACCGAGGCGGCCGGCCACCCGCTCACCCTGGCCCAGGCCAACATGTCCGTCTCCAGCCGGGGCACCCTGCGCGGCATCCACTTCGCGGACGTGCCGCCCGGCCAGGCCAAGTACGTCAAGTGCGTGCGCGGCGCGGTCCTCGACGTGATCGTGGACATCCGGACCGGCTCGCCCACCTTCGGCCGGTGGGAGGCGGTCCGCCTCGACGACCGCGACCACCATGCGGTCTACCTCTCCGAGGGCCTGGGCCACGGCTTCATGGCGCTCACCGAGGACGCCACCGTGGTCTATCTCTGCTCCGAGGGATACGCCCCCGAGCGCGAGCACGGCATCCACCCGCTCGACCCGGCCCTCGGTATCGACTGGCCCGCGGACATCGCCCCGCTGCTCTCCGCCAAGGACGAGCAGGCACCCACCCTGGACCAGGCGCGCGAGCAGGGCCTGCTGCCCTCCTACGAGGACTGCGTGGCCTACCGGGAGAGCCTCGGTGGCTGACCGGTCCCAGTTTGACCACGCCTGAAGCGGCCCGTAACCTGGACCGTCGGCGTGTCCACTGACGTGCCACATCCCCGTAAACCTTTTCCTTCGGAGCACACGGTGTTCCGAAGAGGCCGTTCGCCTGCCGGGCGGCTGGACTGCGGGGGTGCCGTTCCCGAGTGAGAGAGAGATCCGCGTGTACGCCATCGTGCGCAGCGGTGGTCGCCAGCACAAGGTTGCTGTCGGCGACATCGTTGAGGTTGACAAGATTTCCACTGCCAAGGTTGGCGACACCGTAGAGCTCTCTACGCTGCTCGTTGTCGACGGCGACGCTGTGACCAGCGACCCGTGGGTGCTGGCCGGCATCAAGGTCCAGGCCGAGGTCGTGGACCACCACAAGGGTGTGAAGATCGACATCCTTCGTTACAAGAACAAGACCGGCTACCGCCGTCGTCAGGGCCACCGCCAGCAGTACACGGCGATCAAGGTCACTGAGATCCCCGCGGCTGCGAAGTAAGGGACTGAGGAGACATGGCACACAAGAAGGGCGCATCGTCCACCCGGAACGGTCGCGACTCCAATGCCCAGCGGCTCGGCGTGAAGCGCTTCGGCGGTCAGGTCGTCAACGCTGGTGAGATCCTGGTCCGCCAGCGCGGCACCCACTTCCACCCCGGCGCGGGCGTCGGCCGTGGCGGCGACGACACGCTGTTCGCGCTGCAGCCCGGTGCGGTGGAGTTCGGTACCCACCGTGGCCGCAAGGTCGTGAACATCGTTCCGGTCGCCTGATCGGAAATCTTCGCGAGGCGGACCTCACTTCCCTCACGGGAAGCGGGTCCGCCTTTCGCGTGTTGCACAGAAGACATCCCGTACGTAACTGGAGGCACATCCCATGACCACCTTCGTGGACCGCGTCGAGCTGCATGTCGCCGCGGGTAACGGAGGCCACGGCTGTGCCTCCGTCCACCGGGAGAAGTTCAAGCCGCTGGGCGGCCCGGACGGCGGCAACGGGGGGCGCGGCGGTGACGTCATCCTGACCGTCGACCAGTCCGTGACCACGCTGCTCGACTACCACCACTCCCCGCACCGCAAGGCCACCAGCGGCAAGCCCGGCGAGGGCGGCAACCGTTCCGGCAAGGACGGACAGGACCTGGTCCTGGCGGTGCCGGACGGCACCGTCGTCCTCGACAAGGCCGGCAATGTGCTCGCCGACCTGGTCGGGCACGGCACCTCCTACATCGCCGCGCAGGGCGGCCGCGGCGGCCTCGGCAACGCGGCGCTGGCCTCCGCGCGGCGCAAGGCGCCCGGCTTCGCGCTGCTCGGCGAGCCGGGGGGCCTGCAGGACATCGTCCTGGAGCTGAAGACCGTCGCGGACGTGGCCCTGGTCGGCTACCCGAGCGCCGGCAAGTCCTCGCTGATCTCCGTGATGTCGGCCGCCAAGCCGAAGATCGCGGACTACCCGTTCACCACGCTGGTGCCGAACCTGGGCGTGGTCACCGCCGGCTCGACGGTCTACACCGTCGCCGACGTGCCCGGTCTCATCCCGGGCGCCAGCCAGGGCAAGGGCCTTGGCCTGGAGTTCCTGCGCCACGTGGAGCGGTGCAGTGTGCTCGTGCACGTGCTGGACACGGCGACGCTGGAGTCCGACCGCGACCCGGTGTCCGACCTCGACATCATCGAGGCGGAGCTGCGGGAGTACGGCGGGCTCGACAACAGGCCGCGGATCGTCGTCCTGAACAAGATCGACGTACCGGACGGCAAGGACCTCGCCGAGATGGTGCGGCCGGACCTGGAGGCTCGGGGTTACCGGGTCTTCGCGGTGTCGGCGGTGGCGCACATGGGGCTGAAGGAACTGTCCTTCGCACTGGCGGAGATGGTCGGCGCGGCCCGGGCGGCGAAGCCGAAGGAAGAGGCCACGCGGATCGTCATCCGGCCGAAGGCCGTCGACGACGCGGGCTTCACCGTGACGCTCGAGGAGGACGGCCTGTTCCGGGTGCGGGGCGAGAAGCCCGAGCGCTGGGTGCGGCAGACCGACTTCAGCAACGACGAGGCCGTGGGCTATCTCGCGGACCGGCTCAACCGCCTCGGTGTGGAGGACGAGTTGATGAAGGCCGGGGCCCGTTCGGGCGACGGCGTCGCCATCGGCCCCGAGGACAACGCGGTCGTCTTCGACTGGGAGCCGACGGCGATGGCCGGTGCGGAGATGCTCGGCCGACGTGGTGAGGACCACCGGTTCGAGGCACCGCGGCCCGCGGCACAGCGGCGTCGGGACCGGCAGGCGGAGCGGGACGAGGCGACGCAGGAGTTCGAGGACTTCGAGCCGTTCTAGTCGTCCGAGCCGTCTGAGCCGTCTGAGCCGTTCTAGTCGTCCGAGCCGTCTGAGCCGTTCTAGTCGTCTGACCCGTCTGAGCCGTCTGAGCCGTCTGAGCCGTCCGAGCCGTCCGAGCCGTTCCAGCCGGACGGCGCGGCATGGCGCCGGACGGCACGGCGGGTGTTAACTCCAGCAAAAATTCCGGTATACGGCAGGCAACCAACCTTCGCTCCGGTGAGTCGTACTGGGCAGTGCGGATGAGGATCTTGACGCTCTCCGCGGTCAACTGTCCATTCGGCAGCCGGAGTCGACGTGCCCGAGCCTGTTTCCCGTCGTAGCGCGCGGCGTCCTGTCACGATCGCCCTCGCGCTGCCGGCGGCGACCGCCACCGCGTTTCCGGTTGCCACCGCGGGTGTCGCGACCCCGTCGCCGGCCACCCCCCGACGGCGACGGCATCGCCGACCTCGGCGTCCGTGTCACCAGCGTCCACGAGCCCGACTCGCACGCAGTCGTCCTGCTCTCGGGCGGCGCGACGGCCGCACTGGCAAGAACAGGCTCCTCGTCGGCGGCGAGGGGGTGGCGACCGGCGCCCGCTTCGCGGCGGTACCGGCGGACTGACGGCGACGACGCCCTCGTACGAACGCACCACAGGGGAGAGTGACATGAACAAGCAGCGCAGGACCTGGCGCGTCGGGCTCGCCGTCGTCATGGCGGTGACCGGTGCGGCGGTCCTCCCGGCGGCGCACGCCGACACCCAGCGGGCCACCGCGCAGCTGCGGGACGACTTCAACGGCGACGGCTACTCGGACCTCGCCGTGGCGGCACCCGAGGCGACCGTCGGCGGGAAGACGAAGGCCGGTTACGTGGCCGTGCTGTACGGGTCGGCGGACGGACTGAAGACCTCGACCAGGCAGGTGTTCAGCCAGAACACCGCCGGCATCCCGGGCGCCGCCGAGACCGACGACCAGTTCGGCAGCGCGCTGACCACCGCCGACCTCGACCGGGACGGGTACGCGGACCTGGTCGTCGGCGTCGGCGGTGAGGACACCGAGTCCGGGGGCACCAACTCCGGCTATGTACAGGCCGTCTGGGGCGGCGCCCAGGGGCTCTCGGCGGGCTCCTCGCTGGCCACCGGCCTCAGCACCGTGGGCACGTGGGGCGCGCTCGGCGCCCACGGGACGCTCACGGTCGGCGATGTCGACGGCGACGGGGCGCCGGACGTGGCGGCCGTCGAGAACAACTACAAACTCCGGGTCGTCAAGGGCCCCTTCGGGCGGGACGGCGTCACCAACGGCGGCGAGCGGGTCGTCGAGGACGACTCCGATCCCCGCTACCTGGACCTGGCCGCCGGTGACGTCAACGGCGACGGCATCGACGACGTCGTGGGCACCGCAAACGACGGCGACGAGTACGACGCCCGCCGGATCACCTACTGGCAGGGCACCCCGGACGGACTCGCCGAGCGCGAGCTGGTCACCGACGCCGACGGCCGCCGGATACAGGGCGGCGAATCCGTCGACCTCGGCGACGTGAACAAGGACGGGTACGCGGACATCGTCGTGGGCCGCCTCGACGGCTACGACAGCGACCTCGACACCCCGCTCGCCAAGGGCGGCCGGGTCACCGTCGTCCCCGGCACCCAGAGCGGCCCCGACGGCACCAGGGTGACGTACCTCAACCAGGACAGCGCCGGTGTCCCGGGAGCGGCCGAGAGCGGCGACTTCTTCGGCTCCGACGTCTCGGTCGCCGATGTCGACGGCGACGGCTACGCCGACGTCGCGGCGGGCGTACCCGGCGAGGACTTCGACGGGCTCACCGCCGCCGGGAGCGTGGTCGTGCTGCGGGGCGGCGCCCAGGGCCTGACCGGCACCGGTGCCCAGTCGTTCAGCCAGGACACCGCGGGCGTTCCGGGCACGGCCGAGAACTCCGACCTGTTCGGCCGCACGACCCGACTCGTGGACGCGAACCACGACGGCCGCGCCGAACTCGCCGTCGGCGCCACGGGCGAGAACGCGAACGCCGGCTCGGTGTGGGTGTTCCGGTCGGCCTCGTCCGGCATCACCGCGACCGGTTCGTTCACCTTCGGCGCCGGGACGCTCGGCACCGTGGCGACGAACGCGCGCCTCGGCTCGGGGTTCGCGTACTGAGCAACCGTCACCGGCAGGGCCATTAGAGACCCGTTGCGACACGCCCACGTTCAGGGTTGGTTCCCGATGTCGCAGCGGGTTTCCTGTTGTCTTTACACCTGTCATGTACGTGCAGGCCTCTGTTCAACGGGCGGACCAACCGGAAGCGTGAGCTTCCTAGTGTCCAAGAGGCAAGCGAGGCAGGGGAGTTCGCCCGATGACCGGAGCAGTATCGCCCGACCGACGCCGCTTTCTGACCGCCGGTGCCGCCGTGCTCGGCGCCGCGGCCTCCGCCCAGCTGTGGCTGCCGGGCACCGCCCGAGCAGCCGAAACCCCGCTGCCCGACGGCGTGTTCAGCCTCGGAGTGGCATCCGGCGACCCACTGCCGGACGGCATCGTGCTGTGGACCCGGCTCGCCCCGGACCCGCTGAACGGCGGCGGTATGCCCGACGCGGTGGTGCCGGTGCAGTGGGAGCTCGCCGAGGACGAGCGGTTCAGAAAGGTCGTCCGCCGGGGCACGGCCCACGCCCAGCCCGCGTACGGGCACAGCGTTCACGTCGATGTACGGGGACTGCGCGCCGACCGCGCGTACTGGTACCGCTTCCGCACCGGCGGCCAGCTCTCCGGCACCGGCCGCACCCGCACCGCGCCCGCCCGGCACAGCTCCGGCGGCCACCTGAGGGTCGCACTCGCCTCCTGCCAGAACTGGCAGCACGGCTACTTCACGCCGTACGCCGACATGCTGGCCCAGGATCCCGACGTGGTCCTCTTCGTCGGCGACTACATCTACGAGTCGACGCCGTCGGCGACGGCCGTACGGCGGCACGAGGGCACCGGTGAGCCGTACAGCCTCATCCAGTACCGCAACCGGTACGCCCAGTACCGCACCGACCCCGACCTCGCCGCGATGCACGCGAGCGCGCCCTTCGTGGTCACCTTCGACGACCACGAGGTCGACAACGACTTCGCCGGCGAGATCCCGCAGGACCCGGACAAGCAGCCGCACGACGCGTTCGTGGCCCGGCTCACCGCTGCCTACCAGGCGTACTACGAGCACATGCCGGTGCGCGCGAGCGCCGTACCGGACGGACCGCACATCCGGATGTACCGTCGTCTGGAGTTCGGGCGGCTGGCCCGGCTCAACGTGCTGGACACCCGGCAGTTCCGCAGCGACCAGGCGACCAGCCAGGCCGGCGCCCAGGACCCCTCGCTGACCATGCTCGGCGCCGACCAGAAGCAGTGGCTGCTGGACGGGCTGCGCGAGTCGCCCGCCCGCTGGAACCTGATCGCCTCGCAGATCATGATGGCCGAGACCGACCTCCAGATCGGCGAGGGCAAGCTCTGGTTCTACGACGCCTGGGACGGCTACCAGGTCGAACGCAACGCGTTCCTCGAGGAGTTCAAGAGCGTCCGCAACCCGGTCGTGCTCACCGGCGACCGGCACCTGACGATGATCAGCGACCTCAAGGAGGACTACGCGAACCCGGACTCCGCGGTCGTCGGCGCCGAGTTCGTCGGCACCTCCATCTCCAGCAACGGCGACCAGGACCAGGCCGCCTTCCGCAAGGAGTGGGACCCGCGCATGCCGGACAACCCGCACTGGAAGCTGCTCGACGCCCACCGCGGCTACCACCTGCTCGACATCGACCGCGACGGCATCGACGCGCAGGTAAGAATCGTCGACACGGTGGTGAAGCCGCAGGCCACCCCCAGCACGCTGGCCAGGCTGCGGGTCGAGGCGGGCAGGCCCGGCGTCCGGCTGCTCTGATCGCCGATGTGACCTGGCCGTATGAAGCCTGTGTGACGGGATCCTGGGACTCATCTGTGTCCCAGGTCTCTCTCAGCGCAGTCTCAGGAAACTCTCTTACCGTCCTCTGACTATGGAGACGGACTGTACGAGACACGACAATCCGGTGAACACCGGGACCGCCCCGCTGCCCACCGGCACCCGGCTGCTGCACATAGGCCCCCACAAGACCGGCACGACCTCCATCCAGGGCGCGCTGTTCGCGGCGAAGGACGCGATGCCCGAGCACGGCGTCGTCTTCCCGGCCTCCAGCAGGCACCCCATGGAAGCGGTCCTGGCGGCCTGTGCCCGCCCCGGGATGATGGGCAACACCAAGCCCACCGACCGGCACTGGCACGCCCTGCTTGACCAGGTGAACGCCACCGGCAGGCGCACGTCGGTCATCAGCAGCGAGTTCTTCGCCGACGCCCCCGACGACGAGACCATCGCCCGGGTCGTCGAAGAGCTGGGCGGCGACCGGGTGCACGTCCTGATCACCCTGCGCCCGCTGGCGAGGATCATGCCCTCGCAATGGCAGCAGTACGTGCAGAACGGCCTGCGCATGGGGTACGAGGACTGGCTCGAGCACATGCTCCGGAAGGCCCCGTACGAGCAGCCCAACCCCAGTTTCTGGCGCCGTCACCGGCACGACCGGCTGGTGGAGCGCTGGGCCCGGGTGGTCGGCCCCGAGCGCATCACCGTCGTCGTGGTCGACGATCGCGACCGGGACGGCCTGATGCGCACCTTCGAGCACCTTCTCGGGCTGCCCGCGAATCTTCTGCAGCCCGTTCCGGACGCGGCGAACCGTTCTCTTACCCTTGCCGAGACCGAAATGCTGCGAAAACTTAACATGGAATTCCGCGGCAATGGACTCCCGGACGAGCTCTATTCGCAGCTCGTCCGATACGGCGCCGTGATGCATATGAAGAACGCGTGCGCTCCCCGTCCCGATGACGTGAAGATCGGCACCCCGCAGTGGGCCGTCGAGGCCGCCGCCGAGATCGGCGCCGAGATGGCGCAACGGATCGACGGAATGGGTGTACGCGTCCTCGGTGATCAGGCGCTGCTGTCCGCCGTCCCGAAGCCCGCCCCGGGGACGTCCGGGAAGCCGCTGATCGCACCCGAGGTGGCGGCCCAGGCCCTGTACGGTGCACTTGCGGCGGCCGCCGCGGCGCCGGTCCAGCACACCGCGCCGGCCAAGGCGCGCACGGTCCACCAGACGTCTTCGAAGGAACTCGTGCGGGTACTCGGACACCGTTGTCTGAAGCGGCTGCGGCGCCGCTGAGTCCCTGTGGAGTTACTCACAGCAATTTCCGGCGTCCGCGGAAGGGGTGTCACTCAAACACCAGGAGTGCAAGGTGAATGACAGGTTGCGCGCACATATGCGGTGGACAGCGCTCACCTTGCACTGCGGTAACCACAAGTGGGACCATTTCGAAGTTCCCTGTCGCCCCAAGGTAGGTCACCTGTGTCACAGCGCATAGCCAAGCCCCGTACCACCGCAGTGATCCTGGCCGGTGGCACCGGCCAGCGTGTGGGTCTTTCGATCCCCAAGCAGCTGCTGAAGATCGCCGGCAAGGCAGTCATCGAGCACACCCTGACCACCTTCGAGAAGGCGGACTCGATCGACGACATCATCGTGCTGATGGCGCCGGGCTACGTGCCCGACATCGAGAAGATCGTCGCCAAGGCCGGATTCCAGAAGGTCAAGAAGATCATCGAGGGTGGCTCCACGCGGAACGAGACGACCGAGCGTGCCATCGCAGCCCTGGGCGAGGGGCTGGCCGACGGCGAGGACGTGAACGTCCTGTTCCACGACGCCGTACGCCCCCTGCTGTCGCAGCGCGTCATCGACGACTGCGTCACGGCGCTCGAGCGCTTCCAGGCGGTCGACGTCGCCATCCCGTCCGCGGACACCATCATCGTGACCCGCACCCACGGCGAGGACGGCGAGTTCATCACGGAGATCCCGGACCGCTCCCGGCTGCGCCGCGGCCAGACGCCCCAGGCGTTCAAGCTGTCCACGATCAAGCGGGCCTACGAGGTCGCCGCCGGCGACCCCAACTTCCAGGCCACGGACGACTGCTCGGTCGTACTCAAGTACCTGCCCGACGTGCCGATCCACGTCGTCGCGGGCGACGAGTACAACATGAAGGTCACTCAGCCCGTCGACGTCTTCATCGCCGACAAGCTGTTCCAGCTGGCCTCCACCGCCACGCCCGAGCAGAAGGGTGAGGAGCTCTACCGCGAACTCCTCACCGGCAAGACCGTCGTGGTCTTCGGCGGTTCGTACGGCATCGGCAAGGACATCGCCGAACTCGCCGAGTCCTACGGCGCCAAGGTGTACGCGCTCGGCCGCTCCACCACCGGCACCCACGTCGAGAACCCGGAGGAGGTCGACGACGCGCTGTCCAAGGCGTACGCCGAGACCGGGCGCATCGACTACGTCGTCAACACCGCGGGCGTGCTGCGCATCGGCAAGCTGGCCGAGACCGACAACGCGACCATCGAGGAAGCGCTGAAGGTCAACTACCTGGCCCCGGTGCAGATCGCCCGGTCGTCGTACAAGTACCTGGCCGAGACCAAGGGACAGCTGCTGCTGTACACCTCCAGCAGCTACACCCGCGGCCGCGCCGAGTACAGCCTCTACTCCTCGACCAAGGCCGCCATGGTGAACCTCACCCAGGCCCTGTCCGACGAGTGGGCCGGCGACGGCATCCGGGTCAACTGCGTCAACCCGGAGCGCACCGCCACGCCGATGCGCACCAAGGCCTTCGGCCAGGAGCCGTCCGGCAGCCTGCTCTCGTCCGAGGCCGTCGCCCGCACCTCGCTCGACGTGCTGCTGTCCGAGCTGACCGGGCACGTCATCGACGTCCGCCAGCAGGACCCGACGGCGTCCGCCGGGCAGGCGTCCGGCTTCGAACAGGCCCTGGCCAGTGTCCTGGACCGCCAGGACGGCGTGGCATAATCACCAACAATTATTCGTCTGTCATTCAGGCCTCTGTGGCTGCTCGTTCGCGGAGCATTCGCAGGGGCCTGAATCCGTAAAATTACCGGACCGTGCACAAGCTTTTTTCCGGATTTTTTCGACTTTCACAAACCGGCACCCCTCCAAGAGCAGGTTTCTCCGTGATAAGCACCGCTATTCGCGTCGCCCGGGTGGGCAGCGCGGCAGAGCTGGCCGCGGCGGCCCTCATGATCCTGGGCTACCCCGCCCTCATGCTGGCCGCGCTCGTCCCGAGCGTTCCCGCCTTCGCGGCCGCGACCGCCGTCACGTACCTGGCGGACCACTATCTGCACCGCAAGGGCAGCTATCTGATCAACCGCCTCAGCAAGGTGCGGGCCGGCCTGTCGATCCGCTTCCTGATCAGACAGCTCCTGCTGATCCTGCTGCTGGCCCGCCTGTCCCTCTCGGACGGCCTGGTCTTCTACGGTGCGACCGCCTGCTTCATCGCGTTCTACGGCCTCCAGGCCCCGCACGGCGCGCTGGTCACCCTGATCCGCAACCGGCGCCGGATGCCGGTCGCCACCCGCAACGTCGACCTGGCCTCGCGCATCCGCATCCCGGACGCCCCGCCGCAGGGTCTGCTGAACCGCTCGGCCGAGAAGATGCTCCACCTCGACCTCGCGGCCGTGGTCGGCATACTCGTCGCCGCCGCCACGGACTCCGCCCTCGCCGGTTTCGTCGGCATCGGAGTCACCCTGGTCCTGGGCTGCGGGTACGTGGCGGCGCTGCTGCCGTACGTCCGCGGCCGAAAGACCCCGCCCACCCCCGAGAAGGTGCTGGACGCGGTCGACGACTGGCTGCGCCGGTACCGGCCGGAGACGGTGCTGTACTTCTCCGGCTCCAAGGACTCGGCGTACCAGGTCAACATGTGGCTGGAGACCATGGAGCAGCTGGACTCCAAGCCGCTGATCATCCTGCGCGAGCGGGTCATCCTGGCCAACCTGGCGCCCAGCACGGTCCCCGTCATCTGCGTGCCCGGAGGGGTGCACCTGATGAACATGGACCTGTCCACCGTGCGGGTCGCGCTCTACGCGGCGAACGTGGGCAAGAACATCCACATGCTGCGCGTCCCGACCATGAAGCACGTCTTCATCGGCCACGGCGACAGCGACAAGCTGGCCAGCGTCAACCCGTTCAGCAAGGTGTACGACGAGGTGTGGACCGCAGGGCGTGCGGGCCGCGACCGGTACGCCATCGCCGACGTCGGCGTCCGCGACGAGGACATCGTCGAGGTGGGCCGCCCGCAGCTGGCGCCCATCGAGACCTGGCAGGGGGTGCCTCAGGGGCGTATCCCGACCGTGCTCTACGCGCCCACCTGGGAGGGCTGGGACGACAACCCGGGCAACACCTCCATCCTGCTGGCCGGCGAGAACATCGTGAAGAAGCTGGTCAAGGCCGACCCGCCGGTCCGTGTCCTGTACAAGCCGCATCCCTTCACCGGCACCCGCAGCGCCCAGGCCAAGGCCGCCCACGAGCGCATCACCGCGCTGGTGGCGAAGGCCGCCGCCGAGCGCGCCGCCGACCCGGGCTTCACGACCGACGCCGGCGCCCAGGCGCAGGCCAAGGCGGAGCTGGTCCGCATCGACGCCCGGATCGCCGAGCTGGTCGGCAACGGCGGCGAGAAGGGCGACGAGGCCGAGGCCACCCGCGACGGCCTGGTCGACGTCAAGAAGCACGAGGAGATCGCCCGGCTGCGCGCCGAGTGGAACGCCGCGTACTGGCGCTCCTTCCCCACCTGGGAGCACCGGGTCGTCACGGGCGCCGAGCCGCGCCTGTACGACTGCTTCAACGTCTCCGACGCGATGGTCTCCGACATCTCCAGCGTGGTCTCCGACTTCATCGCGAGCGGCAAGCCGTACGCGGTCACGGACTCCGCCGAGCTCGGCGTGGAGGAGTTCAAGCGGCAGAACACGGCGGTGCGCGCCGCGGTGATCCTGTCCAACAGCGCGGCCGAGCTGGGCGGGCTCCTCGACGCGGTGCGCGCCCCGGCCGCCGACCCGCTGGCCGAGGACCGGAGCGAGCTCAAGCAGTACCTGCTGGGTCCGGACGAGCCGACGTCCATCGAGCAGTTCAACACCGCGGTGGCCGACCTCGCGATCAAGGCCGAGACCCGCAACGTCGGCCAGGACTCACGGGCGGCGACCGGAGCCGCGGAGGCCGCGGAGGCCGAGGCGGAGCTGGCGAACGCGGTGCCCGCCCCGGGGACGGCGCCGGCGGGCGAGGCGGACGGTCTGACCGCCTGACCGCGGGCTGACCGGCGCTCTGGTCGAAGGGGCCCGGTTTTCGAGGGAGTGATCCTCGAAAACCGGGCCCCTTTTGCGTATCCCCTGGTGTGCATCTCTGTCGCTTCGCTGTCCCGCCCCTCGATCCACCCTGTGACGCGGCTCACGAAAGCGTGGTCCCCGAGCAACCGCTTGCGGGGGCCATCCGTCTATCAGGTCGCCGATGACCAATGAGGCGATACGGGGGAAATATTCAGTGACCAGGGGGAAGAATGACAGTGACGCAGCCTGATGTGAGCGTGATCATCGGGGCTTACGAAGCGATGCCGTATCTGGTCGACTGCCTCGCATCCGTCGAGGCGCAGACCATCGCTCCGGCGCGCATCGAGGTCATCGCGGTCGACGACGGTTCGACGGACGGCACAGGGGAGTACCTGGAGGAGTTCGCGGCCCGCGCGGCCATGCCGGTCACGGTGATCCGGCAGGACAACTCCGGCGGCCCCAGCGGCCCGCGCAACGTCGGCCTCGGCAAGGCCGCCGGACGCTACGTCTTCTTCCTCGACGCCGACGACCGGCTCGGCCCCGAGGCGCTGGAGCGCATGGTGGCCATGGCCGACGAGAACGGCACGGACGTCGTCCTCGGCAAGGTCGTGGGCGTCAACCGGTCCGCGCCCAAGTCGATGTGGAGCGCGTCCGTGGGGCGCACCGACGTCTTCTCCTCCAACATCAAGTTCACCCTGAGCGCGCAGAAGCTCTTCCGCCGCGCACTGCTGGAACGTCACGGCATGCAGTTCGACGAGTCCCTGTTCACCGGCGAGGACGCGCTGTTCACGATGGAGGCCTACCTGCGGGCCGACGGCGTCTCCGTGGTCGCCGACCACACCTGCTACTACCTGGTGGGCCGCGAGGACGGCAAGCACGTGACGAAGAGCGGGAGTTACACCCTGCGCTTCGACTCCGCGCGCGCCCTGATGAACCTGATCGCCGAACTGCTCCCGCCGGGCCCGAAGCGCGACCTGCTCATGGTCCGGCCCTTCGTCGTCACGCTGCTGCCGCAGTTCGGACCCAGGTACCTCAAGGACACCGAAGAGGTCCGGCGGCACAAGTTCGAACTGGCGAAGCCGCTGATGCAGGCGTACTGGAGCGAGGGGGTCGCCCGCCGCCTCAGGGTCCACGAGCGGCTGCGGCTGCACCTGGTCGCCGCCGGGCGGCCCGACCTCCTGGAGGGCGTCGTGGAGTTCGTCCGGGCGAAGAAGGAGGCGTCGGCCGTCCTGGAGAAGAAGGGCCGCCGCCTCTACCTCGCCTACCCCCACTTCCGCGACCACCCGGCCGGCATCCCCGACTCGGTCTACCTCGCCGACGCCCGCGAGGCCCGCGCCTTCCCGGGCTACCGCGAGGGCACCGTCGGCACGTTCGTACAGCGCGCTGCCCGCAAGGTGCGGCGGGCACTGCCGGCGCGGGACGCCACGCCGGGCGGGCGGGCCGCGGCGGCGTGACGAGAGTGGACCGCCGTGACCGGCCGGGCTCCAGGGCGTACGCCCGCTCAGCCGGCCACGACGGTCCACTCACCGCAGCCGTAGTCCTCGCCGGCCTCGTCAGGCACTCCCTGGACCTCGACCTGGTACGTGCTGCCGGACGGCACCCACGTGGCGGCATTCGTGGTGTTCACGCCGGACGCACTGACCTGTTCCGTGCGCCCCGCTGCGGAAGATGGGCGGACGCCTGAGCGCTGCCCACCCCGACCGTCAGCAGGGCGAGGGGCGTTGCCGTGAGGGCGGCGACGCGCAGAGTGTTCTTGAAACGCACGGTGACAGGTCCTCCGGGGCTCGTGGATCTCGTGGTCGCGGGGCAGGCCCGGCGATCAGGCCTCGGGAGTGTTCGTGACGCCCTTGCAGGCGGGCGTGTTGTCGCTGGTGCCGGGCTGGGCGGCGGTGCGGGCGGCGGTGTAGCGGGCGAGATAGGCGGCGTAGACCGAGGCGTCGTCGATTTTCAGCAGCGTCTCGTCGTTCTTGGTCAGCGCCGGCCCGGTGTAGTTGTGGCTGCCGGTCCACATGACCTTGCGGCCGGTCTTGTCCGAGTAGTTGCCCTCGATCAGCAGGAACTTGGAGTGGAGGATCTGACGGGGCGTCGGGCTCTGAGCGGTGCCCTCGTCCCCGTCGTCGTCCCAGCTGAAGCAGCGCAGCGTGGGGCCGCCGGTGTAGTGCAGCTTCTCCCAGGTCCCGGCGCTGCCCGTGGAGTCGGCGCTGTCCATCTCGGTGTAGACGACGTCGACCACGCAGCCGGCCGTCCTCATCGCCTTGAGTTTGTCGGCCACCGCCTGCCGCGTGAACTTGTACATGCCCACGCGCACCGTGGAGTGCTTCGTCACGCCGCTTTCGGTGTACGTGCAGGTGACGTTGTCGAGGATGCCGGTCACGGTGTCGCCGGGACGCGGGTCGTCGGCCGGGCGCGGGAAGAAGTAGTACGCGTACGGACTGTACGGAGTGGGCGTCAGATAGGCCCAGTTCGCCGGGTCCTTGGCCTTCAGTTTGTCGAAGTAGGCGCTGTAGGCGAGGTACACCCCGTGGTCGTTGTCGATCACCATCGCGTCGTTCCAGAACTTCGAGTAGCTGGACGGCGAGAGGTTCGACGAGGACTGGACGACGGTCGAGTAGGCGCCGTTGCCGTAGTCGTAGATCAGGAACTTGTTGTGGTTGATCGACGGGTTCACGGTGGAGTTGCAGGAGCGATCGACCGGGCACGTCGTGACGAAGGACGGCGCCGAGGTGTTCGTACCGAGCGCGTCACGGAGCATCGGGTAGGTGACCTCGTCGTCGTGGGACGACGTCGTCTCGCTGCTGTCCAGCACGATCTGTACGTTGACGCCACGCGCGTGAGCATCGACGAAAGCCTGGGCGATGGTGCTGTCCCAGAAGTGGTACATCGCCAGTTTGAGGGTGCCGCCGGGCTCCGCGGTCCGGATGACGTCGAGGAACGTGGTGCGTATCGCCTGCTGCTCGGCGGTCGTGCCGCCGGGCTTGTTGAAGACGGGGCCGTTCTCGACCGCGAATGCGGGTGTGCCGCCGGTGGTCATGCTCAACCCGCAGGTGGCCAGTGTGGCTGCAAACACCGTGCCAAGGCGGCGAAGTGCGCTGTTTCGGGCACGCCTCATGTACATCCCTCCCGTGTGGCCGATCGTGACTGTGCGGTACTTCGCACTTGCATGTGACGGCCCTGTGTACGAACAGAGGGCGATCTTGGCAGATACGCGTCACGATTTTCCAGAGGGAAAGTTGGACAACCATTTGCCCTCTGTGGTGTCTGTTGTTGGTGAGGGGGTGTCACCCAGGGCGCCGATGGGGGCTGGACCGGACGAGTAAGTTCCGCATAAAGTCCCGGTCCACGCACAGCCATCGCACAGATTTTCGCGGGAACGGCTGTGCGGTGTCATGCGTCGGCGAGCCGTCGGCGCGTACTGGGTGGGACCGGACATGGGTGGGGGACGTGAGACTCAACAGGTCTCGCGGCACAGCCCTGTTGGCAACCAAGGGGTTGCTGACGGGGCTGCTGACCGCTGTCGTGATGGCGCCAACAGCGGCCGCGGCATTGCCGGACGGAAGCAAACCGGCCGTGCCGTCACAGAAGTTGGACAAGGGGGTGGACGCGCCGGCCGAGCCGACGCGGACGGAGGCACCCAAGATCGTGTGGCCGAAGGGCGGCACGGCGACGGTCGAGATACCGGCGCACACCGCGAAGGCACGCGGAGTCGAACCGACGGACTCGGCACCCGCGGTGGTGTCGGTCAGGGCGGCCGCTGCTGAGTCCGCCGCCGAGCCTGGCGTCGAGTCCAGCCTCAAGTCGGGCGTCAGGAGCGGTGCTTGGAGCACAGCGGAGCGTCCGGCCAAGGCCAGGGTCGAGATCCTGGACCGCAAGAAGATAGCTCCGGTCGGCGGCGTGGGCGTCGGCCTGACGGTGGCCCGCGCGGACGGCGGGGCGACGTCCGGTCCGCTCGAGGTGTCGATCGACTACTCGGGGTTCGCCCACGCCTACGGCGGCGACTTCGCGTCCCGCCTGCGGCTGGTGAAGCTGCCCGCGTGCGCGCTGACCACCCCGACGAAGACCGGCTGCGCGGACGGCGAGGTCGTGGCCGGCCAGCGCAACGACACCAAGGGCGAGACGCTGACCGCTACGGTCTCGGCGGCGCCCGAGGTGCAGACGTACTCCGGGATGGCGGCGCTGAGTGCGGCGACCGTGTATGCGGTGACGTCGGGCTCGTCGTCGGACACGGGAGACTACCGGGCGACGCCGGTGAACCCCTCCGGCAAGTGGGACGTGGGCCTGGGGTCGGGTGCGTTCACCTATCAGGTGCCCATCGAGGTCCCCGAGCCTCCGGTGGGAGTCGCCCCGGAGCTGGCCCTCACGTACAACTCCCAGAGCGTGGACGGACGCACGTCGGCCTCCAACAACCAGGCCTCCTGGGTCGGCATGGGCTGGGACCTGAACGTCGGTTCCATCGAACGCCGTTACAAGAACTGCAGCGAGGACGGTCACGGCTCGGACCAGGGCCAGCAGTGGGGCGACCTGTGCTGGGACTCCCCGAACTCCACCGACGACCCGTCGGGCGCGGTCTACCAGATCACCCTGAACGGCGTGACCTCGCAACTGGTCAAGGACAACGGCGGGTCCTGGCATCTGCAGGAGGACCCGGGCTGGAAGGTCCAGCACCTCAAGGGCAGCCCGGCCAACCCCGACAACTCGGACGAGTTCTGGGTGATCACCACCCAGGACGGCACCCGCTACTACTTCGGCTGGGGCCGCACCGAGCGCCTGAACAACGACAACGTCAGGGAACCCACGCACTCCGTGCTGACCGTGCCGGTCATCGGCGACGACCCGGGCGAGCCCTGCTACGACGGCGGTCAGCCGACGTACTGCAACCAGGCCTGGCGCTGGAGCCTCGACCGTGTGGTCACCCCGAACGAGGTGGAGAACTCCTACTTCTACACCAAGGAGACGAACTGGTACCGGTCGGTCGCCGGCGCCGACAAGGCCCGTAAGTACGACGCCGGTTCCTACCTGGAGCGCATCGACTACGGCTGGGCCTCCCAGATCTCCGGCGCCCAGCTCCCCGCGATGATCGACTTTCAGCACGTCAACCGCTGTGTCGAGCGCATGGAGGAGAAGGACCCGCTGGGCAACCCGGTGACCACCGCGTGCCCGTCCTTCGACGCGAAGCCCGAGTCGTACCCGGACGTGCCGGTCGACCTGATCTGCGACGGCAGTTCCAGTGACAGCGCCTGTGCGGGCAAGACGTACTACCCGACGTTCTTCCAGCGCGACCTGCTGTGGGACATCAAGGTCAACGTCCGGGACACCAACACCTCCGGCTGGGACCTCGTCAAGCAGTACCAGATGAAGTACGCGCTGATGAACCCGTCCGGCGCGGTCGGCGACCAGTTGTGGCTGGACTACATCCAGCGACGCGGCTACTCCGGCGGCGACATCACCCTGCCCACCATCAACTTCAACGGCGAGTGGCAGGACAACAAGGTCGGTGACGGAGGGCTCAACTTCCGCCGGGTGAACAAGGTGTTCACCGACACCGGATCCACGGTCGCGGTGACCTACGGGCACGCCACCGACGTGAACGGAACCCTCGACCGGCAGTGCGACCCGAACAACCTTCCCTCGCAGTCCGAGAACGCCTACGAGTGCTTCTGGCAGAAGTGGACGCCCGAGGGCGAGACCGCGGAACGTACCGGCTGGTTCAAGAAGTTCGTGGTCAAGCAGGTCGACGTCGACCCCGGTGACGCCGGTGACGGCGACCCGGTGATGACCACCAGGTACGAGTACGACGGGGCCCCGGGCTGGCGCTTCACCGCCGACCCGCTGGTCAAGGACGAGGACGAGACCTGGTCCGACTGGCGCGGCTACGGCAAGGTCAAGGTCAGTGCGGGGGCCAACGAGAACGCGCACGCCACGTACTACTGGCTCTACCGCGGCCTGGACGGCGACCGCACCTCGAAGACCGACCCGTCCGCCACGCGCGGCGTGAGCGTCAAGGACTCCGACGAAAAGGCGTACACCGACTCACCCTGGCTCGCGGGCCAGGTTCTGGAGACGTCCGAGCAGGACGACGCCGGCACCTCGCAGGAGCGCGTCTGGCACGAGTACTGGGTCCACAACACCGCCCAGTACACCGGCCTGCCCGACGCCCGCTTCGTCCGTGAGTCCGCGACCGACACGTACACCAAGATCTCGACGTCGACGAGCGACAAGGCGACCTGGCGGCTGCACCGCGTCGAGAACGAGTACGACGACAACGAGGCGGCCTCGACCACCTTCGGTCTGCCGCTGCGCATCGACGACCAGGGTGAGGCAGGTGTCTCCGACAACCAGTGCACCGAGTACGGCCGCGGGTACAACACGTCCGACCTGACCGACGACTCCACCGGCACCAAGCGCTGGATGGTCTACCAGGACGACGAACGGCACTACAACGTGTCCTGCACCACGCAGGCGACCGACCAGGCGAACGGTCAGGACACGCTGCACCTCGACCGCCGGATCACCACGCTCTACGACAACGCGACCTCACTGGCCGGCAACGACGCCGCGCTGACCGACGGCAACGCCACCGAGGTACGCACCTACACGGACGCCACGACCTACCGCACCAACAAGGCGCAGTTCGACGGGGCGGGCCGGCACCTCAAGACCTGGGACGGCAAGAACCAGGTCACCACCACCAGCTACACCCCGGCGACCTCGTGGCCGGTCGACGGAGTGAAGGTCACCGCTCCAGACCCGGACGGTGCCGGCCCCGGCACCCCGATGACCACGACCACTTACTACTCCCGGTTCTGGGGCCAGCCGTGGAAGGTCGTCGACCCCAACGGCAACGAGACCCAGCAGGTCTTCGACGCGGTGGGCCGCCTGACCAAGGTGTTCAAGCCGACCGAGGCCGCAGCCGCGCCGGACGGACACGCGTCCCTGTCGTACAGCTACTACATCCGCACGGCGGACAGCAGCACCGGCGTCCCCGACGTCGCCCAGGGCGACATACTCCGGGTGACGTCCAAGGCGGCGCAGAGCGCTACGGTCGATCTGACCACCGTCACCTACCTGGACGGACTGGGCCGGACCCGGGAGGTGCAGGTACCGGCCCCCAACGGCACCGGCCGGACGGTCACCGCCACCCGGTACGACTCCTCCGGCAACGTGGCCGGCTCGTCCGCGCCCTTCTACAGCACCGGCGCGGTGACCGACGGCCCGGTCAACCCGACGGTCTCCAGCCTGCGTTCCTACAACGACGTCGTCGTGGACTGGGCCGGGCGCACCACCCTGAGCCAGATCCAGGTCAACGGTGCCGAGCAGGCCGCCGGCAAGGTCGTCACGACCTACACCGGCGCGGACGTCACCACGGTCAAGCCGGCGTTCGGGCAGTCCACCGACACCTACACCGACGTGTACGGCCAGAAGGTCAAGACGGTCGAGCGCAACGGCTCGGCCGGTCACACCACGACGTACGAGTACACCCGCAAGGGCGAGCTCAAGTACGTCCATGACTCGAAGGGCAACACCGCTCACTACACCTACAACTTCCCCGGCCAGGGCCTGGTCAGTGAGGACCCCGACGCGGGGAAGATCACCACGTCCTACGACCTCAACGGCAATGCCGAGACCGAGCTCGACGGCAACGGCCAGACGGTCGTCAAGCAGTACGACGCCCTCAACCGGCTGACGACGGTCTCGCAGGGTTCCACGCTGCTCACCCAGGTCGCCTACGACACCGCCCCCGGAGGCAAGGGCCAGGTTGCGAGCACCGTCAGCCACAGCGGTGGCAAGGCGTACACGTCGGCCATCGGCGGCTATGACGCCCGGGGCCGGGTGACGGCCAAGACCCTGACCGTCCCCGCGGACGGTTCGGGCCTGGACAAGGCCTACACCACGGGTTACCACTACGACCTCGCCGACCATCTGACCGCGGTCGACCACCCCGACCTCGGGGCGCTGCCCAAGGAGACGGTCACCTCCACCTACGACGCCTACGGACTGCTGCGCAAGGTCGCCAGCCCGCTCGCCACCTACCTGAACGACGCCAGTTACGACGACTACGGTCGGCTGACCTCACGTCAGCTGGGCACGTCGGCCACCGGCACGACCGTGACCCGCGCCGTCACGTACGACGACACACGCGGCACCGACTGGCTCAAGACCCTGACCAGCCGCACCACCACCGGCAGCACCACCAGCACGGTCCAGGACGACGCGTACACCAGGAACAGCGGCGGACTGATCACCGCTGTCCGGGAGAACAGCGCGGGTCAGCAGCAGTGCTACGCCTACGACGACCTGCGCCGGCTCACCGGTGCGTGGACGACCGCGGCCACCACCTGCACGACCACCCCGCAGTCCGACTTCGCCGGGGCGGACCCGTACCAGAACTCCTACGGTTACGACTCGCTCGGCAACCTGCAGTCCGTCACGACCAAGGTCTCGGCGGCCGGCAGCGCGGTGTCCCGCGACTACCACTACCCGGGCTACAGCGCGGACGAGTCCACGTACACCGCGGACACGGCCCGCCCGCATGCCGTCACCAGCGTGGTCAAGTCCTCTGGCGGCACGGACGTCTACGGCTACGACAGTGTCGGCCAGCTGACCTCCCGCACCGTCGGCGGAGTGGACACCACGCTGGTGTGGGACGCGCTGCACCGGGTCAGCAGCGTCACACAGGAGAAGCAGACCGGGGACGAGACGAGCACGTACGTCCACGACGCCGAGGGCAGTGTCCTGCTGCGTACCAGCCCGGCCGAGAACGTGCTCTACCTCGACGACCAGGAGGTGCACAAGACCAGCGCGGGGCTCACCGCCACCCGCTACTACAACGCGGGCGGCGCCTCGCTGGCGATGCGCACGTCGAACACCACCACCAACGGCAAGCTCACCTGGCTGCTGTCCGACACCCAGGCCTCCAGCCAGCTGACCGTCCAGGCGACGGACGGCACGGTGCAGCGCCGCCGCTACAAGCCCTTCGGCGAGCAGCGTGGCGGCACCGCCTTGGCGACCGGCACGGACCGTGGCTTCCTGGGCAAGGCGGAGGACGACAGTACGGGCCTGTCGCTGCTCGGCGCCCGCATGTACGACGCGGCCCTCGGGCGGTTCCTCAGTCCCGACCCGCTGAGCGTGCCGGACGATCCGCAGAGCCTGTCGTCGTACAGCTACAGCAACAACGACCCGGTCAACTTCGCCGACCCCACCGGTCTGCGGCTGGCGGACTGCCAGGGAGGCTGGGAGGAGTGCGGCGCCGGACCCAACGTGTGCCGCTGCAGCGGCAACAGCTCACCGCCCACGACCGCCAACGGCAAGGGCGTCAACCTGACCAAGGCGGCCAAGGCGCCCACGGTCCAGCACGAGGAGCTTCGGAGGATCCTCGCGGAGATCTACATCAAGCCGGGTTCGGTTCCCGAGGTCGGGAACGGCAAGGTCGCCACGGCGCTCATCAGCGAGCTGGACACGGGGGAGCAGACAGCCGGGAAATGGCACGTCGCGGATGCCGCCGACCAGCTGCGGCGACTCCAGAAGCTCCTTGAGGCGGACCGCAAGGGCGAGACGACCCTGACGCCGGACGACCGCAAGATCGCGCTGGGCGAGGCCAAGGAGATCTTCGGCGCACTGGATCACGACGACACGGGCGGAAAGATCACCCAGCTCCTCAAGAGCAACTCGGACGTCGCAAGCTCGGTTCGGGTCGCGGTGAACGAGACGATCGCGTCACCCTCGATGGCCTCCATCACCGGTGCGACCTGGGAAGCCAAGACGTACAACGGCAAGGTGGTGGGCAAACCGCGCCTGACGAACGAGCCGAGACTGCCCAGGATCATGGGCGCCTTGGGAATCGTCGGTGATCTGCTCTTCATCTACGAGGGGATCAAATCGGCGGTGCGTGGCGATACGGCCTGCTCGATGTTCGGCGACTGTCCCGATCCAAGGGACATCGCGTAGCGTTGACGCTCGAATGACCGTCCGGTCCGGTGGAGCCTTCCAGCTCCACCGGACCGCCCTTTCGGCAGGAGAATTCCTTGACTGGCTCGCCCCCGGAGCTGAGCGGCCACCGCTTTGTGCGCGAAGTGCTTTGGGAGGAACTTCCGGAAGGCCGTTCCCTCATCGCCGCACTGGAGGAGGAGGAGAGGCGGCTCAGCGCGGATCTGGGCACCGCCGGCAGCCCGGACGGTGTGGGCATGTACCAGCTGGCCAGCGATGTCCTCGTCGGCCGTGCCTTCGAGCAGCTCTTCGCACAGGACGAACTCGACGAGGATCTGGCCCGCCGGTGCGCCACCGTGATCGAACGCCTCCTCGGCAGCGGAAGGCCCGCCGTGACAGAAATGGTGAGCATCCGCATCACAGATCATCTGCTCGGTTACATCGAACCGTGGCTCCGCTTCAAGAAGTTCGCCGGGCCTCTTCTGAAGGCCGAGGTCGAATCCAGGAAGCGTTATTACACCGGGCCTTTCTGACGAGAGCTAAAGGGACCGTTCCGAAAGCGCGTCGGTCGCGTCGGTCGCGTCGGACCGCTGTCCCGGAATCTCCGCCGCCAGCCGGCCCGCCATCCGCACCTGGTGCGTCCGCGCCGCCGAACACAGCTCCCGTGCGGCCTTGTTGAAGCGCACCTGTGAGGCCGGCTCGTCCGGTCCCAGCAGACGCCGCTTCAACTCGGCGCGGCCCTCGACGAGTTCGTCCTTCTCCGGATGCCGTACCGCCTCCAGCAGCCCGGCGACCCCACCCGCGTCCGGTGCCAGCACGGTGGCCGCCCGTACCGTCGGGAAGCCCTCGCGGAACACCTCCTCCGGCAGCCCGCTGGTATTGGCGACCGCGTACGGCTTCCCGCTCGCCAGGAAGTCGCTGACCACGCTCGACACGTCGCTGATCAGCAGATCGGCCCGGTTGAAGCAGGCATACAGCGTGGGCCGGACATCCGTCACGATCTGGTGCTCCCACTCCGGCAGCGAGGCCCAGTACGCCTCCTCCCAGGCCTTCGTCACCCGTGCCACCGCCTCGGCACGCCCCGGCTCGGGCGTGGACTGCAGCAGCATCCGCTCGACCTGGTCGGCGCCGGACCGGCAGTCGATCGAGGTGAGGGCGTCCAACTCCTTCGTAAGGCGGGCCAGTTCGCCATCGGCGGCGGGCCGGTCCCCGGTCCGCTTCCGGTTCGCCGCCCGGATCAGCTCCCGGATGAGCAGGTCCGCCTCCCCGGCGCGCGGGTCCACGGATCCCGTCAGCGGGTGCGGCTTGTAGAGCAGCCGTACGCCCGGATCCGCCAGCAGTTCCCGTACGAGGTTCTCGCCGGCCTCGATCACCGACGTGTTGCCGGGGTTGCCGTCCCAGCCCTCCCAGGTGGGCGCGTACAGGACCGTCGTGTACGTCCCCGTCGGCGGGCCCGCGTACGGCAGTACGGCGTCCAGCTGCGGGCGGCCGATCTCCACCACGTCCTTGTCCTCGACGCCGACCTCGGCCAGCGCGTACCGCTCGCGCGCCGCCGGACCGGCCACCCACACCTCGTCGTACGCCTTCGCGTACGGGTTGCAGGAGGACAGCTTGTCGCTCTCGCCGTGGTTGACGAAGGTGTGCTTGAGGGTGGGGATCCGCAGGACCTGGGAGGTCTTGCCGGAGTTCGAGGGGTGGATGAGGACCTGGAGCGTGGACTGCTCCAGGCGCATCAGCGTGGACACCTTCGGCAGACAGACGATCGGCACGTCGGTCGCGGCGATCTTCTGCACCATGAAGCGTTCGCGCAGCACGATCAGCGGACGGCCCTCCAGCCCGGCGAGCGGCTCCAGCCACATGTTCGCCTGGTACGCCGAGGACGCGCCGCCGGAGAAGTAGAGGCCGACGGTCGGCTTGTACTCGGCCAGCCACGCGTCGAACCAGTCGAGCACCTCCTGCTCGCCCGCCGGACGGCGGCTCGGCAGCAGCAGTACGAGAAGGTCGCACAGGCCCATCAGCGCGAGCCCGAGGGACAGGGCGATCCCCAAGGCCGCGCAGCGGAGGTCGTCGGTGGCCGCCGTGGCCAGCAGGCCGGCCGTGGACGGCAGGCCGAAGACCAGCAGACGGTGACCGGGCCGGCGCAGCAGGATGGGCGGGGCCGGGGACAGACGCAGCGCCGAGGCGTCGATGTTCCGGGTGACCACCGGCAGGGTGCGGGTGCGGCGGACCAGGACGGAGAGCGCCTGGATCGCACAGTGCAGCGCGTAGAAGGCGAGCAGGCCGGCGACGAGCGGGGCGTAGACCGTCTCCCGGTCCTGCTCGCCCAGCCGCAGCAGGCCGAAGACCAGCAGCAGGTCGCGCAGTACGTGCCGCACGGTGAGGTCGGCGTGCGACTTGGCCAGCACCGTCACCATGCCCTGCTGCCATCGGTGCAGCACGCCCTCCGCGGCCACCGAGGCGATGGTCGCGGCGAGCAGCAGCGGCATGTGGGGGAGGAGCGCCCCGACGGCCTGGACGGTGAAGGCGGCCGCGAACAGTGCCGTGAGCAGCGCGCGGGGCGCGTGCCGGCGCAGGAGGAGCCCTGTCGGGTCGTTCCACCGGGCGAGGAACAGTCCGGCGAGCCGCCGGCGGGGGAGGGGTTCAGGCACTGCGGTCACTCCAAGGTCGGCGCAGGACGGTCGTCCGCCCGGGTTAACGCCCGTCGACCACCGGACGACACGCACGTGTCCGGCAGTGCCTTGGAGTGACCGAGGGCTGTCGCTACCCCCGCCCCGACTGGATCACCTTCCGGATCGGCCGCCCCACCGCCCGCCGCGCCCGCCGGTACACCGAGGGCTGAAGCACGGTCGCCGTCGCCTTGGCACCGGCTCGTGCCAGCTCCCGCTTCAACTGCTCGTTGTCCCTCGACAGTTCGTCGATGCGGCCGTTCAGCCAGCCGAACCGCGAGGTGAGAGAGGCGAGGTCGGTGTCGTTCCAGGGGCGGATGCCGGCCGGGAAGGACAGGGCGCGCATGCGGTCGTCGAAGGCGGTGCCGCCGTCGCCGTGCGTGAACGTGTTCTCCAGGCCGTTCCTGTCCAGGAACTCCGTGAACCGCTCGAAGCGCTCGTGGTGGCCGCCGACCAGCCCGGTGAAGTCGGCCTCCTCGTACAGCCGCGCCGGGTCGAGGTCGCTCGGCAGCCCCTTGATGAGGCGGTGCGGGATCTCGAAGTAGCGGCACAGCTCCAGCGTCCGCGAGTCGCCGCACAGCACGGTCGCGGGGGTGCCCGCCAGCAGCGCGGCGATGTTGCCGTGGATGCGGGAGCCGAAGGAGAAGTCGAAGCCGCGCAGGTCGTCGATCCAGGTGACGGGGTCGACGTAGACGCGGACCTTGTCCTCCCGGTACATCGGGTGCTCGGGGTGTGTCGGCATCGCCGTCACCCGGCCGTTGGCGTCCGACAGGTCCCGCCAGTACAACTGCCGTGCGTCGCTGATGTTCTGGCCTATGAAGCGCAGGTGCGGGTAGCGCTCGTGGGTACGGCGGATGATCCGGTCCAGGCCCTGCTTCTGCACCGCGTTGTGCGAGCCGTTGACCGCGATGCGGGAGTCGGCGGTCAGCGCCGACGCCCGCTTCTGTACGGCGAGTTCCTTGCCGTACAGGAACAGGGACGGACAGCCGATCACCTCGACGTCCCGGAATCCCATGTCCTTCAGGTACTTCTCGGTGAACTCGCCCCGCACCCCGATCGACGCGCTGCGGTCGAGTACCGCCGAGACGAACTCCCGTACCGACGCCTCCATCGGCTTCAGCCGCGACGGGTTGTAGTCGAGCCCGGACTGCGCGCCGACGCCGACCACCACGACCGGGATGCGCAGCTTGCTGATCAGCCGGGTGAGCCGCTTGAGCTGCCCCTCGAACGACGGCCGGAACGCGTTCGCCAGCGGTACGACGAAGGCGTCGTACTCCTCGTTGATCCGCTTGGCCGCCGCCATGTCGGTCCTGACCCCGTTGGAGACGATCTCGGTCCCCGGTGTCTGAAGGATCTTGTGGGTGGCATCACTGAAGATCAGGTTGCCGGAGTTGGTGGCGATGACGTCCCGGTGGAGGGCTTCCTCGACGGGGACGACGTCGTAGGGGCTCTTCCCCGACCTGAGGAGGATGCGCTTCGAGGGGCGAACGTTGTGCGACACAAACGTCAATTTAAGTTTTGCCAGAGTTTCATTTCTATAAGCAACCAGCACAACCTTTTTGCCGTATGCGAAGCGTGAGCAAACAGTGACCTGCGGCGTGTCCGGGGGCTGGACCGAGGCGCGCCGACCGGCCCCCTTCGCGTAGATTGCGGAAGAGCCGAGGTGCGAGGGGACGGAACGCAAGGTGGCAGGGGCAAGACAGGCCGTGAGCGAGGCCCGCAGGATCGTCGTCAAAGTGGGTTCCTCGTCGCTGACCACCGCCTCGGGCGGCCTGGACGCCGACCGGGTCGACGCGCTCGTCGACGTCCTCGCCAAGAGCCGCAGCGGCGGGGAGAAGGAGATCGTCCTCGTCTCCTCCGGCGCCATCGCCGCCGGTCTCGCCCCGCTGGGCCTGCGCCGCCGCCCCAAGGACCTGGCCCGCCAGCAGGCCGCCGCCAGCGTCGGCCAGGGACTGCTCGTCGCCCGCTACACCGCCTCCTTCGCGCGCTACGGCGTCCGCGTCGGCCAGGTGCTGCTGACCTCCGACGACATGAGCCGGCGCGCCCACCACCGCAACGCCTCCCGCACCCTCGACAAGCTCCTCGCCATGGGCGCCCTCCCGATCGTGAACGAGAACGACACCGTCGCCACGGACGAGATCCGCTTCGGCGACAACGACCGGCTCGCCGCGCTCGTCGCCCACCTCGTCCACGCCGACCTGCTGGTGCTGCTCTCCGACGTCGACGGCGTGTACGACGGCGACCCGAGCAAGCCGGGCACCTCGCGGATAGCGGAGGTGCGGAGGCCCGCCGACCTCTCCGGTGTGGACATCGGCAGCGCCGGAAAGGCGGGCGTCGGCACCGGCGGCATGGTCACCAAGGTCGAGGCGGCCCGGATCGCGGCCGCCGCAGGCATCCCCGTGGTGCTGACCAGCGCGGTCCACGCGGCCGACGCGCTGTCCGGCGGCGACACCGGCACCTACTTCCACCCCGCCGACAAGCGCTCGGCCGACCGGATGCTGTGGCTCCAGCACGCGTCCACCCCGCAGGGCTCGCTGACCCTGGACGACGGGGCGGTGCGGGCGGTCGTGGACCGCCGCAAGTCGCTGCTGCCGGCCGGAATCGCCTCCGTCGAGGGCGAGTTCACCGCGGGCGACCCCGTCGAACTGCGGGACGGCGAGGGGCACGCGGTGGCCCGCGGACTCGTCAACTTCGACGCCAAGGAGATCCCCCGGCTGATCGGCCGCTCCACCCGGGAACTCGCCCGTGAGCTGGGACCGGCGTACGAGCGCGAGGTCGTGCACCGCGACGATCTGGTGATCCTGCACCCCTGAAAGCCTGCGATCTCCCGCGAAAGCCTGCCGCCGGGTTCCAGTACACCCGAAAACGGGGTGAACGCCCCGATCGTCGCGTCGCCCTCAGGTGGACGTTCCGCAAAACCGCCACGCGGACGCCCCCGGCCTGCTCAACTTTGTCTCAGGGACACGTTCCGCAGGACCACGAGCACGAGCGCTGCTCGGCCATTGGGTAAAGGAGGCCGTCGTGAGACGAGTGCGCCCTGGGGCGTCGGCGGCCCGCGGCGGTACCGGCGGTACCTCCTCGCGCGCGTCCGGCGAGGAGCGTGCCCTGACCAGTGTCGCGGCCGGCGACCGGTACGAGAAGCCGGAGGACCTGCCACGCCTGTGGCACGTCACCCTCAGCGTCTCCGGCAAGGAGACCCCGCTGAAGGAGGTGCGGCGCGGCCTCGAACAGCTGGCCCACGACCATCCCTTTCTCCTGACCAGCAGATACGCCAACGACCACGCGGAGATTCGCTACTGGGAGGAGGCCCGCGACCTGCACGACGCGGCCGCCGTGGCCCTGCGTCTGTGGGGCGAGCACCGCCAGACCGCCCAGCTCCCGCCCTGGGAGATCGTCGGCCTGGAGGTCATCGACCGCGAGACCTACCACCAGCGCCTCGCCGAGGGCTACGGACCGGCACCGGCGACGCCGGTGGGCGTTCATCCCTTTTGACCCTGTCTCGCGGTGTGGAATGCCCGGTGGACGCGCCCGTGCGGCGCACTACGCTTCCCTTATGACCACGCTTTCGCCGTACGACTCGATGTCCCCGGTCACCCAGGCCGCCTACCGCGCCAAGGCCGCCGCCGCCGACCTCGCGCCGCTGCCGCGGGCCGACAAGGACGACGCGCTGCTCGCCATCGCGGACGCGCTGGAGGTCCGTACGAGCGAGATCGTCGAGGCCAACGCCAAGGACATCGCCAAGGCCCGCGAGGCCGGCACCAGCGAGGCCATCATCGACCGGCTGACGCTGACGCCTGAGCGGGTACGGGCCATCGCCTCCGACGTGCGGGACGTCGTCGCGCTGCCCGACCCGGTCGGCGAGGTCGTCCGCGGCTCGACCCTGCCGAACGGCATCGACCTGCGCCAGGTCCGTGTCCCGCTCGGCGTCGTCGGGATCATCTACGAGGCCCGCCCGAACGTCACCGTGGACGCCGCCGCCCTGTGCCTGAAGTCCGGCAACGCGGTGCTGCTGCGCGGCTCGGCCTCCGCGTACGAGTCGAACAGCGCCCTCGTGCGGGTGCTCCGTGACGCCGTGGGCGGGGCCGGGCTGCCCGCCGACGCCGTGCAGCTCGTGCCCGGCGAGAGCCGCGAGAGCGTGCGCGAGCTGATGCGGGCGCGCGGCCTGGTCGACGTGCTCATCCCGCGCGGCGGCGCCTCCCTCATCCAGACCGTCGTGACCGAGTCGATCGTCCCGGTCATCGAGACCGGCACCGGCAACTGCCATGTCTACGTCGACGCCAACGCCGACCTCGACATGGCGATCGACATCCTGATCAACTCCAAGGCGCACCGCGTCAGCGTCTGCAACGCCGCCGAGACGCTCCTCGTCCACCAGGACATCGCCCCCGAGTTCCTGCCGCGCGCCCTGGACGCCCTCGCGGAGGCCGGGGTGACCGTGCACGCCGACGAGCGGGTGCTGGCGTACGCCAAGGACTCCAAGGCCACCGTCGTCGAGGCCACGCCGGAGGACTGGGAGACCGAGTACCTCTCCTACGACATCGCCGCGGCGGTCGTCGACTCGCTGGACAGGGCCGTCGAGCACATCCGGCTGTGGACCTCCGGCCACACCGAGGCCATCGTCACGACCTCGCAGCAGGCCGCCCGCCGCTTCACCCAGCTGGTCGACTCCACCACGGTCGCGGTCAACGCCTCCACCCGGTTCACGGACGGCGGCCAGTTCGGCTTCGGCGCGGAGATCGGCATCTCCACGCAGAAGCTGCACGCCCGCGGCCCGATGGGTCTGCCCGAGCTGACCAGCACGAAGTACATCGTCACCGGGGACGGACACGTACGGCGCTGAGGGCGCACGACCTGGGCGCGCGGCGGGGCATATGCATCCGACACGCGCGCCCTTTCGCGGTGTGCCGCAGAGGAGATGTCTCATCCACCGGATGAATTTCCATACCGTCTGCCCAAATTGACCCCCCAGGTCTACTCTGGATCCGTGCCGGAGGACGTGGGGGGCACGCCGTTCCCTGACGGCTGGGAGCCCGACGACGACCACGACCGCGGGGTGTCGGACGAAGAGTTCGCCTCCGTGGTCTTCGACGAGGCCTTCGTGCGGGCGGCCGTGGTGCACGAGCCGACCGCCGTCGAACGCCTCCTCGCCGCCGCGCAGGCGAGAGCGGAGGCCTCCGAGGCCGAGGCCCGCCGGGCGGCGCTCGGCAGGGGCGAGCGCTACGAGGACGGCTACGGCCCCGACGGCCCCACCGGATTCGGCCATGATCCGGAACTCGACGACCTGGACGACACCGACCTCCTCGAAGGCCGCTACGGCGCCCCCGGGACGTACGGCAAACAGGTCCGCTGGCACCGTCCCGTCGCCTGGATGCTCGCCCTCGTGATGGGTATCGGCATGGTCGTGCTGGCTTTCGCGGCGGTCTACCGCAGCGCCTCCTCCGATGGTGGGGACCCGGTTCTGCCGCCCGCCTCGACCGGCTTGGAACAGGGCACCGCGGCCGCGCCCTCCGCGTCCGCCGACTACTCCCGGCCGGCCGTCTCCGCGGTCCCGCGCACGCCCTGAACGCCGGCCGCGAGCCCATGACCGGTCCTGGTGAGGACCTGTCAGAAGTTGTCGCGTAGCGGGGCGTTTACCTGAGCCCCCCGCGACCTACTCTGAAGATATGGGAGGGCCTGGAAATCCACCCGAGGGGACACCCGAGGGCGGCCCCGGAGGTGGAGAGGACGAATACCGATCCGTCGTCTTCGACGAGTCGTTCGTCCGCGCTGCCCGCCTCCAGGAGTTCTCCGCGCAGGAGCGCATCGCCGACCACGCACCCGCCGTACGCCGTCGCCCCCCGCTGCGCCGCGGCCTGTCCCGGCAGGCGCTGATCCTGGTCCTGCTGATCGCCGTCGCCTTCGGCACCGCCATCTACATGGGCGTACGGCACCCCTACCAGACCCCCGCCGCACAGCAGCCCGTCGAGCCCCTGCGGATGACCGTCATCCCGCTCGCCCCGCAGGGCAAGGTGCCCGGGCACACCGACCCCGAGTACCTGTACGCGCACAGCCCCGCCGCGCAGTACCGCATCGGCGCCGAGGGCATCCCGCTGCCCGCCTCCCGGCGCACCGCGCACTTCTCGGACAGCCAGGTCGTCGCCGCCCTCACCACCGCCAAGGACTACATCGTCCGGTCCTCGCTCTACCCGGAGGTCCTCACCGGCGAGCAGGTCCGTCCGGTGCGCGTCCTCCTCGACGCGGACCAACTCGACCAGTTCGACGAGGGTTTCGACCGTCCGGCTGCCGACGGACGGCATGCTCCCACCGGATGGCTGGTTCGCTTCGACCCGTCCGGCGCCGAACTGGCCGACAGCAGGATCCGGGTCCAGGGCACGCTCCAGGCCGCCGAGACCGACTCGTCCACCCTCGAGGTCACCGCGGACCACACCTTCGTGTACGCGCTACGGCCCACCGGTGCCGGTGACAAGGCCGAGGCGTCCTTGTTCACCGTCCGCCGCGAGCTGCATTTCCGCTTCGACCGCGACGACCTGCGTGTGCACACCGCCCAGCTCGTCGTCTCCTACGTGCAGGCAGGCCCGCTGTCCTGCGCCGAGGACTCCACCAACCACCTGCACCCGCTGCTCGCCGGCCAGACCGCCAAGACCGGCGGCCCGGCCGGTACGGACCCGTACGCGAC
The DNA here is from genome assembly GCF_001279775.1 of Streptomyces sp. MMG1533. GTDB lineage: Bacteria > Actinomycetota > Actinomycetes > Streptomycetales > Streptomycetaceae > Streptomyces. Next base: position 63,145 of record NZ_LGDG01000200.1, read on the forward strand.
GGGCGGCGCTACGGCGCTGTGCGGGTCGCTGGCGACGAGCGCGCAGCCGAAGGTGTGAGCGATCGAAAGTGTGAGCGAGTGAAGGCGTGAGTGGTCGACGGCGTGAGTGAGCGAAGCACCGGGGTGTGAGCAGCCGGCGGGGCTTTCCGGTCCCGTCGGCTGCGGTGACCTCTCGGTCAGTCGCCGTCCCGCGGGGGTGTGTCCGTCCCGTTCGCCGGGCCCGGCGTGTCGGTCGGGTCCGTCGTGTCCGTCGGCGGCTGGTCCTGCGGTGCCGAGCTCGCGAACCCGCCGAAGCCGCGCCGCACCCGGCCACCCAGGTCCCCGGCCCCGCCGGCGATGTCGCTGACCAGCTTCATCAGCGGGTCCTTGGAGGTCTTGACGTGCGTGGCGTAGTGCGACGCCGACTCCCGGAACGAGTCCGAGACCGAGGTGTCCTTGTCCTCGCTGCGCCGCGGGTAGTGGCCGTCCATGATCCGCTGGTAGTCCCGGGACTCGGACCACTTCTTCAGCTCGGCGGCACGGACGGTGGTGAAGGGGTGGGAGCGCGGCAGCACGTTGAGGATCTTCAGCACGGAGTCGCGCAGGTCGCCGCCGGCCTCGTACTCCTCGGCCTGCTTCAGGAACGAGTCCACGTTCATCTCGTGCAGGTGGTTGCCGCCGGCGAGCTTCATCAGGCCGCGCATCGAGGCCGTGAGGTCCTGGCCGACCAGCAGGCCCGCGCGGTCCGCGGACAGCTCCGACTTGCGGAACCACTCACGCAGCGCGGTCACGATCGTCATGATCGCGAGATTGCCGAGCGGGATCCAGGCCACCTTGAGGGCGAGGCTGGTCAGGAACAGCAGGATGGTGCGGTAGACCGAGTGGCCGGACAGGGCGTGACCCACCTCGTGCCCGACCACCGCCCGCATCTCCTCCTCGTCGAGCAGTTCGACGAGGCCCGTGGTGACGACGATGATCGGTTCGTCCAGGCCGATGCACATCGCGTTGGGCTGCGGGTCCTGGTTGACGTACATCGGCGGGACCTTCTCCAGGTCCAGGATGTAACAGGCGTCCCGCAGCATGTCGTTGAGGTGCGCGAACTGCTGGTCGGAGACGCGCACCGAGTCGGACAGGAACAGCAGCCTCAGGCTGCGCTCGGGCAGCAGACCGCTCAGCGCCTTGAAGACCGTGTCGAAGCCGCTCAGCTTGCGCAGCGCCACCAGGGCGGAGCGGTCGGCCGGGTGCTCGTACGCACGCGAGGAGATCCCCGGGAAGCGCCTGCGCTGCCTGCTCGGCACGTTCTCGTGCCCGTTCTGCTGGTGGCCGTCGGACATGTCTTCCCCCATGTGCGTGTGTGTGGCCGGTGCGTGTGTGTGGCCTTTGCGGACCCTTGTGCGGTCCTTTGCGCCCCCGAAGCAGAGCCCAGCCTAGGCGGAGTTACGGTGGACGGGCACTACAGCGAAGGAGTTCCGCGCCATGGAGCACAACCCCCGGGCCGCCTGGCTCGCCGAGGCCGCGCGCGCCGCCGAGCAGCAGGGGGCCGGGAATCTGCTCCGGGTCGTACTGATCGTGATGGTGCTGGGCTGTGTGCTGACCGCGTGGTTCCTGCTACGGGGATACAAGCGGAAAGACGACTGAGACGAGGCGAAGGTTCCCAATGGCGGAGTCGGCGTGATCGGCGTCGGACCGCCCGCTTACGATGGGCCGACGTCTTTATCCCGCCCACACCGGATAGGTCCTGCTGAAGATGAGCTTCCACAGCACCGCTGCCCAGTTGGTCACGCTCGCCGCCGAGGGCGAGGAGCACGGTGGCAACCACGAGAGCCTCGACCCGCTGGTGACCGGCGGCGGCGCCTTCATCGTCCTGCTGCTTCTGCTGTGGATCACCACCCGATTCAACCGCGACCGCTGAGGCACCCGGTGCCCATAGCCGGGCACTCCGGGCATCCGCCGACCGGCGCCCTCAGGCCGGGCCGGTAGGGTCTGCACGCATGGGAGAGCAGGACATGCCTACCGGCCCGGGCAACGGCCCGTCGACCCCCGGCAAGCGTCGTCTCGGCGTCATGGGCGGGACGTTCGACCCGATCCACCACGGGCACCTCGTGGCGGCCAGTGAGGTCGCCGCGCAGTTCCACCTGGACGAGGTGGTGTTCGTCCCGACCGGTCAGCCGTGGCAGAAGAGTCACCGCAAGGTCTCCCCGGCCGAGGACCGCTACCTGATGACGGTCATCGCGACCGCCGAGAACCCCCAGTTCTCGGTCAGCCGCATCGACATCGACCGCGGCGGCGCCACCTACACCGCGGACACCCTGCGCGACCTGCGCGCGCTCAACCCCGACACCGACCTCTTCTTCATCACCGGCGCCGACGCCCTCGGTCAGATCCTGACCTGGCGGGACGCGGAAGAGCTGTTCTCCCTCGCGCACTTCATCGGGGTCACCCGGCCGGGCCACGTCCTGTCCGACCCCGGCCTCCCGGAGGGCGGTGTCTCGCTCGTCGAGGTCCCCGCCCTCGCCATCTCCTCCACCGACTGCCGTGCGAGAGTCGCCAAGGGCGACCCCGTCTGGTATCTGGTGCCGGACGGAGTCGTGCGCTACATCGACAAGCGCGAGCTGTACCGCGGCGAGTGAGCCGAGAGGGGCACCGGTGAACGACCGATACGACGCGGGATACGGCGACAATCACGACGACCAGTACGAGCTCGTCGGCTACGACGAGTACGGCCGGCCGGTGTACCGGCCGGCCGCGCCGCGGCAACAGCCGCAGCAGGCCCCCCAGCAGCCGTACGACCCGTACGCGCAGCAGCAGGGCTACGGATACGACCCGTACGCCACGGGCGGGCAGCAGCCGGCCCCTTCGTACGACCCGTACGACACCGGCCGGCAGGCACCCGTGCCGCCGCCCTACGACCCCTACGGCACCGGTGCCCAGCAGACCGGCGGGGCGGCGCCGTCGTACGACCCCTACGGCCAGAGGGCGGCCGGCGGGCAGCAGCCCCGCGTCGCCGAGCAGACCGCCTACATTCCGCAGCAGGCCGGCCCGGCCGAGGCGGACGCCGCGGGGCGGGACCACCGCTCCGGCGCCGACGAGCGCCACCGGGTCGAAGGCGAACGGGACTACCACACCGAGCAGTTCGCGTTCGTCGAGGAGCCGGACGGCGACTCCGAGGACGTCATCGACTGGCTGAACTTCACCGAGAACCGCACCGAGCGCCGCGAGGAGGCCAAGCGCCGCGCCCGCAGCCGTCTCGTCGCCCTCGTGGTGGTCCTGGCGCTGGTCGCGGTCGGCGGCGTCGGCTACCTCTGGTACGCCGGGAAGTTGCCGGGGCTGTCCTCGTCCTCGGATTCGAAGACCGGAACCGCCACCGCCGTCGGTGCCCAGAACCGTGACGTGATCGTCGTGCACCTGCACAACACCGCTCAGGGCGGCACCTCCACGGCGCTGCTCGTCGACAACACCACCACCAAGCAGGGCACCACCGTCCTGCTGCCCAACTCGCTCGCCCTGACGGACGACGACGGCACCACGACCACCCTCGCCAAGTCGGTCGAGGACGACGGCTCCTCCGGTACCCGCGACTCCCTCGACGGCGTCCTCGGTACCGACATCGAGGGCACCTGGCGCCTCGACACGCCCTACCTGCAGAACCTGGTCGACCTCGTGGGCAACATCGAGGTCGACACCAACACCGACGTGCCCGACCCGGACGCCAAGAAGGGCGAGGCGCCCCTGGTGAAGAAGGGCGAGGGCCAGACCCTCAGCGGCAAGATGGCCGTCGCGTACGCCACCTACCGCGCCTCCGGCGAGGCCCAGAACGCCCAGCTGGAGCGGTTCGGCCAGGTCATGCAGGGCGTGCTGCGCAAGCTGTCTTCCGACCCCACGGCGGCGACGACCACCGTGCAGACGCTGGCGCAGATCCTCGACCCGTCGCTCACCGACAAGGACCTCGGCACCTTCCTCGCCAAGCTCGCCGACCGCGCCAAGGGCGGCGACTTCAAGACCGCGCTGCTGCCCGTGCAGACCGACGGCACCCTGAGCGCCAAGGCGAGCGACAGCGTCGTCAAGGACGTCCTCGGCGGGACCGCGAAGAGCCCCGACAAGGACGCCGCGGTCAGCGTCTCCGTCCAGAACGCCACCGGTGTCAAGGACAACACCGAGAAGGCCCGCGTCGTCCTCCTCAACGGCGGCTTCACGTTCCTGGAAGGCGGCACGGCCTCCGCGGCCCGGGCCACGTCCAAGGTCGTCTACGCCGACGCCGCCGACAAGGCGAACGCCACCGAGGTGGCCAAGACCCTGGGCCTGGCAACCAGCTCCGTCACCAAGGGCAAGGTCTCGGGAAGCGCGAACGTCGCCGTCGTCCTCGGCCAGGACTACAAGCCGGCCTCCTCCTGACCGAGCCGGCCCGGGGCGGCCCCACGTGATCCATAATCGCGTGGGGTGGCCTCGGCGGTCCGTGAGACCCTTGGTGTCAAGTGTCCGCCGACCGAAAGCCTTGTAGTGACCGCGACTGACCGCTCTCTCGAGCTCATCACCACCGCCGCTCAGGCGGCCGCCGACAAGCTGGCGCACGACGTCATCGCCTACGACGTCAGCGACGTCCTGTCGATCACCGACGCCTTCCTGTTGGCTTCCGCGCCCAACGACCGCCAGGTCAAGTCGATCGTCGACGAGATCGAGGAGCGGCTCTCGAAGGAGCTCGGCGCCAAGCCGGTCCGCCGCGAGGGCGACCGCGAGGCCCGCTGGGTCCTGCTCGACTACGTGGACATCGTCGTCCACGTCCAGCACAGCGAGGAGCGGGTCTTCTACGCCCTGGAACGGCTGTGGAAGGACTGCCCCGAGCTCGAGCTGCCCGCCGACGCCAAGGCGACCCGCGGCAAGGGCGAGGAGCACGCCAAGCTGCGCGCCGAGGAGGACGCCGCCGAGTTCGGGGACCCGCGGTGAGCGCCCCCGCGGGAGCCGGCCGGAAGCCGGGCCGTGGCCGCCGTGTCATCCTCTGGCGGCACGGCCAGACCTCGTGGAACGTGGAGCGTCGCTTCCAGGGCACGACGGACGTCTCCCTCACCGAGACCGGCGTTCTCCAGGCCCAGCGCGCCGCCCGGCTGCTGGCCTCCCTGGAGCCCGACGCGATCGTCGCCTCCGATCTTCAGCGGGCCGCCGACACGGCCGGCGAGCTCGCCGCGCTCACCGGCCTGGAGGTGGCTCACGACGAGGGGCTGCGCGAGACCTACGCGGGCGTCTGGCAGGGGCTGACGCACGAGGAGATCATCGCCCGGCACGGCGAGGAGTACGCGGCGTGGAAGCGCGGCGAGCCGGTGCGCCGCGGCGGCGGCGAACTGGAGACCGAGGTCGCCGACCGTGCCGCCCCCGTGGTGTTGCGGCACGCCGAGAAGCTCCCCGACGACGGCACGCTCGTCGTCGTCAGCCACGGCGGCACGATCCGGACGACCATCGGGCGCCTCCTCGGCCTGGAGGCCCACCACTGGGAGAGCCTCGGCGGACTCTCCAACTGCTGCTGGTCCGTCCTCGGCGAGGGGGCCCGCGGCTGGCGCCTCCTCGAGCACAACGCCGGCACCCTCCCGGAGCCGGTGCTCGGCGACGACGACTGAGCGTCGCACCAGGGCCCGCGACCCGGATTTCACTTTCCGGCAGGTCGCAGGCTAAAGTTCTTCTTGTTCGCCCCGCCGAGCGGGAAGAACGCAAGGGGCTATAGCTCAGTTGGTAGAGCGCCTGCATGGCATGCAGGAGGTCAGGAGTTCAATTCTCCTTAGCTCCACAGATCGACAGTCTTGATCGCACTCTTGAGTTGTCAAGGATCGCGAGTTGTCGAAGATCGCTTGATGAAGATCCCGTCCCATTGGGGCGGGATTTCTTTTATGCCCGCCTCAGAAGGGCCGTGCGCCGGGCCGTCTCCTCGTCGTCCGGCGTGTAGACCACGATCCGGCACTCCGGCATCCCGTTGATCGACAGCGACACCGACGTCATCCGCAGCTCACCCACCTCCGCGTGCCGGAACGTCTTCACCCGCCGCCCGGGCTCCGCCACGTCGCCGATCTCCCACAGCCGCGCGAACAGCGGGCTCGCCGCAGACAGCCTGCGTATGAAGCCCTCCCAGGAGGGCTCCCCGGCATGCAGGCCGTACGCGGCGCGCAGGGTCGCCACCATCACCGGCAGCTCCGACTCCCGGAACACCAGCGGGCAGTCCTCCTCCGGCACCGTGAACAGTCCCCACAAGGCGTTGGGCGGGTGCTTGGCCGGCATCGGCTCGGAGAGGAACAGATCGCGGTAGACGGAGTTGGCGGCCAGGATGTCGTACCGCGAGTTGTAGACCACCGCGGGGCGTGGTTCGAGGGCGTGGATGATGCCCAGGACCTCCGGTCCCACGGTCTGTGCGAGGGCCTCCGGGGCGTGCGCGTACGGCACTTCGGCGAGGTGGTACAGGTGCTCCCGCTCCGGCGGGTCGAGCCGCAGCGTGCGTGCCACGGCATCCAGGACCTGTGCGGAGGCGTTGATGGGCCGGCCCTGCTCCAGCCACGTGTACCAGGTCACACCGACGCCCGAGAGCTGGGCGACCTCCTCGCGGCGCAGCCCCGGTGTGCGGCGTCGGAGGCCCGGCGGCATGCCCACGTCCGCCGGTGTCACCCGGGCCCGCCGCGTGCGCAGAAAAGCGGCCAGCTCGGGCCGGCGGCGCTGTGTCGTCCCCATCGTCACGTCCCCCATCGTCGACGCCGGACCGGTCTTCTGCCAGGTGCTGTCAGTACCAGCATCAACGGGCACTCGGCACCCGTACCGGAGGGCCGCCAGGCTCGGCGCATGACGACAACTCCCCGGACGGAGCCGGGTCCTGCACCCGTTCCAAGTCCTGCGATCAGTAAAGCGCCCGCCACTGACAATCCGCCCCGCCCGCTGCTCGCGCTCGTCCTCGCCGCCCAGTTCATGGCGCTGCTCGACGTGTTCATCGTGAATGTCGCGGCCCCCACCATCGCCACCGAACTCCACGCGTCCGGCGCGGACTTGCAGTTGGTGATCGCCGGATACGCCATCAGCTACTCCGTGCTGCTGATCACCGGCGCACGCCTCGGCGAGCGATTCGGTCACGGCCGGGTCCACCTCGCCGGACTCGCTCTGTTCACGGCGGCCTCGCTCGCCTGCGGTCTGGCGCAGGGCGCCACCGAACTGATCGTGTTCCGGCTGGTCCAGGGCGCAGGGTCGGCGGTGATGATCCCGCAGGTGCTCAGCCTGATCCAGCGCAACTTCACCGGCGAGGCCAGGGTGAAGGCGTTCGGCGCCTACTCGGCGGTCCTCGCCGTCGGCGCCGCCGCCGGGCAGGTCCTCGGTGGCGTCCTGGTCGACGCCGACCTGTTCGGCACCGGCTGGCGGCCGGTGTTCCTGGTCAACGTGCCGGTGGGCGTCGTACTGCTGGCCCTCGGCAGTCGCGTACTGCCGCCCGGCGACGGAGCCGCGGCACCGCGGCCGGCACGCGGCCTCGATCTGCCGGGTCTGGTGCTGCTCGGGGCGGCCGTGTCGCTGTTCACGGTGCCGCTGGTGCTCGGGCAGGAGGAGGACTGGCCGCTGTGGTCCTGGCTGTCGCTGGCCGCGGCGGCGGTCGTGTTCGGCCTGTTCTGCTGGTACGAGTCCCGGCTTGCCCGGCGCGGCGGTGCCCCGCTCATCGCGCCCCGCGTTCTGCGCCATCCCGGGATGGGCCTCGCCGTCTTCCGGATCCTTGCGGTGATGGCCGTCAACGGCGGCTTCCTGTTCGCGCTCACCCTGCAGGTTCAGGGCGGTCTCGGCCACAGCGCGCTGCGGGCCGGCCTCACCTTCGCGCCGACCGCTGTCGTCTTCGGCCTGGTCGGCCTGACCTGGCGCAACTGGCCGGCATCCTGGCAGCGCGCCCTGGCCCCGGCCGGGTTCGTGATCACCGCGCTGGCGGTCGCGGGAGTGGGCCTGGTCCTGAAGGGCGGCGACGAGGGCGGCGCGCTGTTGTACGTCGCGTACGCCGGCGTGGGCGCGGGGCTCGCGCTCGCCTTCAGCCCGACGCTCACCCGGGCGCTGGCCACGGTGCCGCCCGAGAACGCGGCGGACGCCAGCGGTCTGCTGGCCACGGTCACCCAGCTCGGCCAGCTCACCGGGGTCGCGGTGTTCGGCACACTGTTCTTGAACCGGCTTGAGTCACTTGGGGCCTCGGAGGCGTATACCTCTGCGGAGGCGCTTTTGGCGTGCATGTTCGCGCTGGCCGGGACGGCCGCGGTGGGTGCCGTGTCCGGACTGGTACTGAGGCGTCGCTGACCGTATTGGTCCGGCCGTGGCAGAATCAAACGGCCGGAAGGGGGCGCGGCCCGACGGGAGGGAGTAGTGATGCCTGCGAGCATCCTCGCGGAGGTCGGCCACCTTCGCGAAGCAGCATCGACACGGGATACAGTCGTCCGTCTCTGCTGCCCTTCCTGCGGTTCCGTCCATGTGGCCCAAGTGCTCGGTGACAACGGCGGGGTTTCCTACGTGTGCACGGCCTGCGGCCACAGCTGGAGCTGATCGATGGGTGCACACAGGCGAAAGTGCGACTGGTGCGGCAGCGGCACGCCGATCGTCCGTGACATGGAGCCGGTCAACCCCGAGTACCAGTACTGGTGCGAGGAGTGCGCGCGGGCGCTGATCATAAAAGGCGACCCGATCGAGACGTACCGGGAACTGGAGGGCGAGCCGATCTACGGCCGGCTCCTCGAAGAGCACTGCACGCTCAAACGGTTCTATTCGTTCGTCACGGCGTGAGTCTTCACGGCGTGAGTCGTGCCCGCGTGATCCGGCATCAGCTCTCGTAACCGGACAGAACGGAAACGATTTGGTGCTCCCCCGGATCGGCCGGTAATGTTGGCGTCGTCGCCGGGGGAACCGGGCGACGCGGTCAATATGCGGCTCCGCCGCGTGGCCACCAGGGGCTATAGCTCAGTTGGTAGAGCGCCTGCATGGCATGCAGGAGGTCAGGAGTTCAATTCTCCTTAGCTCCACATAAGTTGAAGGCGGGTCATCCAAGAGGATGACCCGCCTTCGGCGTGTGTGCGGGCCCGCCCCTCAGGGGCGGGCCCGACGGCGTGTGTTCAGCGGCCCAGGGCGCGGCGGCCGCGGCCCTGGGAGAGGACCGGGAGGTTGTTGCGGGTCGCACCCTGCGAGCGGGTGTCCTCCTCGATGCGCAGGGCGAGCGCCGGGCAGCGTCTCACCGCGCGCAGGGCCTTCGCCTCCGCGTAGCGCGGTACCTGGGCCTGCGCGACGGTGGGGAAGCCGTCGGCGCCCAGTTCGAAGACCTCCGGGAGGATGTCGGCGCACAGGCCGTGGCCCCGGCACAGCGTCCAGTCGACGTAGATCTTCTGGCGGCTGGGGCCGTTCTCCTCGGACTCGCCGCCGCCCGGGATGCCCGTGGGCATCTTCCCGCCCTCGAAGAGCGGCAGAACGCCTTCCACGGGCCTTCCGCAGCCGTTCCCGAGGACGTGCGCGGCCAGGTCGTCCGTGAACGCCTTGATCGTCGACTCCAGGAACATCGCCGACCCGTCGGGATGCGAGCACGCACCGCGCCGCTTCACGTTCTTGGCGACCTGCTTGAGGGCCTCCAGGGCGGCCGGGCCGCCGCCGTTGATGATGTCCTCCATGCCGCGCGCGGCGGCCGGCAGGCCGAGATAGCAGGGACCGCACTGTCCCGCGCTCTCCTCGGCCAGCCACTGCGCCACGCGCAGGGACTCACCCAGCGGACAGGTCTCCTGGCTGATCGGCAGGATCGCGCCGGCGCCGAGCGCACCGCCCACCGCGTCCAGGGAGTTGCGGGAGACGATCGCCTCGTTGACCGTCGCCGCGTCGATCCACTTGCCGTGGTAGCCGCCGGTCAGCACGCCCTGCGGGACCGGCGGGGCGCCGGCGAGCTGGAGGACGTAGCGCAGCGGCACGCCCGTGGGGACCTCGATGACCATGGGGCGCGCGACCGCGCCGGAGACCGTGAGCATGACGGTGCCGGGCTCGTCGTAGAGGCCGGTGTTGCCGTAGCGCTCCGGGCCGATGCGGGCGGCGATCGCCAGCTGGGCGAAGGTCTCGGCGTTCGACAGCAGGGTGGGGGCGCCGCCCACGCCGGTCTGCGAGGCGCTGACCTTGCGGCCCGGCGGGATCGCGGGGCCGCCGTCGATGGAGCGGATCAGCGACGCCGCCGCTCCGGTGACCATGCGGATGGGATTGCGCTGCACGCGCGCGCGGAGAGCCGATCGGCGGCCGTTGCTGAGGCCGCGTTCGGCAAGCGCGGCCTCCATGGAGCGTTGCGTCGACTCACGGGTGACCCCCACCACGAGCGTGCGGGCACCCAGCGCCTCCGCGACCAGCAGTGCGCCGTCCAGGATGAGGTGCGGGGCACGGTTGATGAGCACCGTGTCCTTGCGGCAGGCCGGTTCGTCCTCGCTGCCGTTGACGACGACGACCGGCCGTACGCCGCGCTTGATCGCCGACTCGGCGACGGAGCGCAGCTTCTTGTGAAAGGGGAAGCCCGCGCCGCCGCGGCCCTTCAGGTTGATGTTCTCCGAGAGCTTCGCGAGCTGCTCTCCACCCATGGGTTCGAGCGGCCCGTGCACCTTGAGGTGCATGGGCAGATCGAGCCTTTCGACAAGGTCGAAGCCCGACGTGAGCTGGGGAAGGCCGACCACGCGGACTTCTGGGACGTCGGGCAGGGCCTCGTTCACTTAAAGCCTCCGGAAGGCGTGTTCCAAGGTTCGCCCGAACCCGGTGCGTCGAAGTCGTACGAAGCACCGGGCAGTGTTTCAGTGGCGGGACCGCTGTTGTACGTGTCGTTCGGGTTGTACGTGCCGTACATGGTGTTCGACTCACCGGTGTCGTACATGTCACTCGTGCCGTATCCGGCCGCGCCGGGATTGCCGTAGGCAGGGATGTTGTATCCGGTGTCCTGGAGCGGGTCGTAGGAGGACGGGGGCGCTTCGCCGACCGGCGGCGGTGACGGGATCGGCCAGCTGCCCGACGTGCTGCCGTTGTCGGCGCGCGGGATCGCCTCCGTGGGCTGCATGTCCATCGGCAGGTCCATGCGTGCGGTCTGGTCGGCCGCATAGGGCTGCCGTTGGCGTGGCGTCGACACGGCCCGGTAGGCGGCCGCGAAGCCGTTCGCGGGCTCCGGGGCCGCGGGGGCGCCCAGGGGTGAGTCGTACGGGGGCGTCATACCGGGCTGGGAGCGCGTCCCCCGCTGGTTCTCGTAGCCCGGCAGTGCGGCGCTCTCGGCCGCCCTGGCCCGGGGTGCGGCGCCCTCGGCCATCCTGGCCCGGCTCGCGTCGAGCTCCTCGCGGCCCGGCCGTTCCTCGCCGGTCCCCAGGACCGAGGCGATCTTGTCGGCGACCCTGCGCTTGACCGGGCGCGGGGCCGCGCGCAGGGCGAGGGCCGCGGTGACGCCGAGCAGGGACAGGCCGTAGAGGATCACGAAGATCGGCTTGGCCGGGCGGCCCGCGTACAGGCCGTGGATGAGCGCCGCGCACCAGGCCGGGTAGGCCAGCATGTGCATGGCGCGCCAGCGGGCCGCGATCGGGGCGGGGGAGGCGAAGGCGCTGCGCATGGCGCCGGTGATGCCCACGAAGATCATGAGCAGGCCGGCCAGGGAGCCGAGGCCGATCAGCCCGGCGCTTCCGGTCACGCCGAGTGAGAAGGGGATCAGCGCCGAGATCAGACTCGTGTGATCGAGCGCGATTTTGGTGGTGATGTGCAACAGCAGGAACGCGATCGAGGCGACCGCGGTCGTCCGGTGCACTGCCTGTCCGATGATCCGTTGGCGTGTGTTCAGGAAGATCCGGTCCTGGGCGACCAGGCCCCAGATCACCGAGCAGCTGAGCGAGACGAGAGACAGGACGCCCGCGCCGAAATTCAGGAAGTCCAGGACTGTGTCACCTCCGACCAGCACGAATACGGGTATGAGGAGCAGGAAGGCAGCCGACGCCATCCCATAGGCCGACCGGCCCGGCTTGGGGAGCGAGCTGTTACTACGACGAGGGTTCATGGGGGCAACTCCGAGCAGTTTCGGGAAAGCGGTCCCGCTGCCGCACTCTAAGTGGCTCCATACCGATGGGTACGAGGTTTGAGTTATTGCGTTGTTATCAAACGACAGCGAGGTCGTTGTGATGTCCCTTAGTGGCTGTTACGCGAAGTAACCTTTGACGTTGGTTCAGTTGTTGTCGGGTGTCATCAGTGTGCTGGACGGGTCTGCTGAACGGGGTCTGTGACGGCGGCACCCGGTGCCAAGAAGGCATACGTAAGCGCGTCGCATCGTGCTCAACGGCTGCGGTACCCTAACGCCATGCGTGCCGTACGCCTTCTGCTTAGCGAGCCGCGCTGATCAGTCCCGACCACCGGGCGAATCGGATGGTCGGAATCGGCGCGGCGTCCCCTCCTGTGCGAGGGGATTTTTCGTTTCTTGGATGTCACAGCCGCTGGCAGAGACGATCGATGGAGCTTTGAGGATCATGAGCGAGACGAACCCCGCTGCCGCCGCTGCCGTGCCGGCGGAGGCAGCGCCGCACCGCTACACGGCCGCCATGGCGGCCGACATCGAAGCACGCTGGCAGGACTTCTGGGACGCCGACGGCACGTATGCGGCTCCGAACCCCAGTGGCGACCTGTCCGGTGACGCGGAGCTGGTCGCCAAGCCCAAGAAGTTCATCATGGACATGTTCCCGTACCCCTCCGGCGCGGGCCTGCATGTCGGCCACCCCCTGGGCTACATCGCCACCGACGTGTTCGCCCGGTTCCAGCGCATGACCGGCCACAACGTCCTGCACACCCTGGGCTTCGACGCCTTCGGCCTGCCCGCCGAGCAGTACGCCGTGCAGACCGGCACGCACCCGCGGGTGTCCACCGAGGCCAACATCGCGAACATGAAGGTCCAGCTGCGCCGGCTGGGCCTGGGCCACGACAAGCGCCGGTCGTTCGCCACGATCGACCCGGACTACTACAAGTGGACCCAGTGGATCTTCCTGCAGATCTTCAACTCCTGGTACGACGACGAGGCCGACAAGGCCCGTCCCATCTCCGAACTGATCGCCCGGTTCGAGAGCGGTGAGCGCCCCGTACCGGGGCACACGCGCGCGTGGCACGAGCTGAGCGACACCGAGCGGGCCGACGTCCTGGGCGAGTTCCGCCTGGCGTACGCCTCCGACGCGCCGGTCAACTGGTGCCCGGGCCTGGGCACCGTGCTGGCCAACGAGGAGGTCACCGCCGACGGCCGCTCCGAGCGCGGCAACTTCCCCGTCTTCAAGGCCAAGCTGCGCCAGTGGAACATGCGCATCACCGCCTACGCCGACCGGCTGCTGGACGACCTGGACGAGCTGGACTGGCCCGAGGCCATCAAGCTGCAGCAGCGCAACTGGATCGGCCGCTCCGAGGGCGCCCGCGTCGACTTCCCGATCGACGGCGAGAACATCACGGTCTTCACCACGCGCCCGGACACCCTGTTCGGTGCGACCTACATGGTGCTGGCGCCCGAGCACCCCCTGGTCGAGAAGTTCACCCCGGCAGCCTGGCCCGAGGGCACCCACGAGGTGTGGACCGGCGGTCACGCCACCCCCGGCGAGGCCGTCGCCTCGTACCGCGCGCAGGCCGCCTCCAAGTCCGACGTCGAGCGGCAGGCCGAGGCCAAGGACAAGACCGGCGTCTTCATCGGCGCGTACGCGACCAACCCCGTCAACGGCGACCAGGTCCCGGTCTTCATCGCCGACTACGTGCTGATGGGCTACGGCACCGGCGCGATCATGGCCGTCCCTGCGGGCGACCAGCGTGACTTCGAGTTCGCGCGCGCCTTCGAGCTGCCGATCCACTGCATCGTCGAACCGACCGACGGCCGGGGTACGGACACCTCGACGTGGGAGGACGCCTTCGCGTCGTACGACGCGAAGATCATCAACTCGTCCAATGACGGGATCTCCCTGGACGGCCTGGGTGTCGCCGAGGCCAAGGCACGTATCACCGAGTGGCTGGAGCGGTCCGGTGTCGGTGAGGGCACCGTCAACTTCCGCCTGCGTGACTGGCTGTTCAGCCGCCAGCGCTACTGGGGCGAGCCCTTCCCGATCGTCTACGACGAGGACGGCATCGCCCACGCCCTGCCCGAGTCGATGCTGCCGCTGGAGCTGCCGGAGGTCGAGGACTACTCGCCGCGCACCTTCGACCCGGACGACGCCGACACCCAGCCCGAGACCCCGCTGTCGCGCAACGAGGACTGGGTCAACGTCACCCTGGACCTGGGCGACGGACGCGGCCCCCGCCCGTACCGCCGCGAGACCAACACCATGCCCAACTGGGCCGGTTCCTGCTGGTACGAGCTGCGCTACCTGGACCCGCACAACGACCGGAAGCTGGTCGACCCGGAGATCGAGCAGTACTGGATGGGCCCGCGCGAGGGCCAGCCGCACGGCGGCGTCGACCTGTACGTCGGCGGCGCCGAGCACGCCGTACTGCACCTGCTGTACGCGCGCTTCTGGTCCAAGGTCCTGCACGACCTGGGTCATGTCTCCTCGGTCGAGCCGTTCCACAAACTGTTCAACCAGGGCATGATCCAGGCCTACGTCTACCGTGACAGCCGCGGCATCGCGGTGCCGGCCGCCGAGGTGGAGGAGCGCGACGGCGCGTACTACTACCAGGGCGAGAAGGTCTCCCGACTGCTGGGCAAGATGGGCAAGTCCCTGAAGAACGCGGTCACTCCGGACGAGATCGCCGCCGAGTACGGCGCCGACACCCTGCGCCTGTACGAGATGGCGATGGGTCCGCTGGACGTGTCCCGGCCGTGGGACACGCGCGCGGTGGTGGGCCAGTTCCGGCTGCTGCAGCGGCTGTGGCGCAACGTCGTGGACGAGACGACCGGCGCCCTGGCGGTGGTCGACATCGAGGACGCCGACATCGACGCGGACACGCTGCGTGCTCTGCACAAGGCGATCGACGGGGTGCGCCAGGACCTGGAGGGCATGCGGTTCAACACCGCCATCGCCAAGGTCACCGAGCTGAACAACCACCTGACCAAGGCGGGCGGAGCGGTGCCCCGCTCGGTCGCCGAGCCGCTGGTGCTGCTGGTCGCGCCGCTGGCCCCGCACATCGCCGAGGAGCTGTGGCGCAGGCTGGGCCACACCGACTCGGTCGTCCACCAGGACTTCCCGGTCGCCGACCCGGCCTACGTCGTGGACGAGAGCGTGACCTGCGTCGTGCAGATCAAGGGCAAGGTCAAGGCCCGCCTGGAGGTCTCCCCGTCCATCTCCGACGACGAGCTGGAAAAGGTCGCGCTGTCCGACGAGAAGGTCGTGGCCGCACTGGACGGCGCGGGCATCCGCAAGGTGATCGTGCGGGCTCCGAAGCTGGTGAACATCGTTCCGGCGTAGGCGTACGCCTACGGGGCCGACGTGAGCGCCTGGCGGTCCCGCCGGTGCGTGCGTCCCGAAGCGTGAGCGCCTCGGGGTGGTCCCCTACGGGCAGGTTCGGGGTTCTTCCGGAACTCCGGGCCTGCTCGTTGCGTTTACCGTTGAAGAGCGGCGCGGTGCGTGCCGCGCCGGCCGAGAAGGAGCGTCGTGGAAGCAGTGATCGCAGTAATCGCCCTGCTCTTCGTGCTCTTCGTCGCGCTCGGCGCCTACGCCACCGTGAAGGTGGTCGGCGCCGCCAAGCGCGGAGTGGACCGCACCATCACGCAGGCCCGCCGTACGGTCGAGGACCACACCCTGCGCGCCAAGTCCTTCGCCCAGCTCGGCCCGGGGGGCGAGATCGCCCAGCTGCGGCTCAAGCTGCGCACGTCGATGCGCGCCACCCAGGAGGCGCTGCACGCGGGCGTGGCCGAGGACGAGTCCCTCAAGGAGTCCCTCGGCCTCTTCGAGCGGCTCAGCGCGCACGGGCACGAACTGGACGCCGAGCTCCGACGCCTGGAGTCCGAGCCCGACAAGTCCACGCTCGGCGAGCGGATGCCCGCTCTGCGCGAGCGCACCGAGCGGATCACTCAGTCGGCGGACGCACTGCGCTGGGCGGCCCGCGACCGGGCCCGCCGCTTCGCCGACGACGACCTGGACTCGCTCAGTACGCAGATCGACGTCGAGGCCGGCGCCCTGCGGCACTGGACGACAGCGGAACCCGCCTCCGCCACACCGCCGCCCCCGTGGCCGGAGGCCCCGGCCGCCGCCGAGGCCGGCACCGCTCAGCAAACCTGGCCGGAGACACCTGGGGCCCGCACCGCCGAGGAGCCCACGCGGCCCGCCATCACCCCGCCGGGCCCGCGCCCCACGTACCCCTGGCAGAAGAAGACCCGCCCGGAGAGCACGACTTGATCCGGACACGTGCGCCCAGGTGAGAGGGGCCGGGCTGCCGCCGGGGCGCTACGCCAGGTAACCTCCAGCTCATGTCCCGCCATGTCGCGATCGTCACCGATTCAACGGCCTACCTGCCGCCGCGGACGATGGAGCGTCACGGCATCACCGCGGTGCCGCTGACCGTGGTTCTCGGCGACCGGGCGCTCGAAGAGGGCACCGAGATCTCGACCCGCTCCCTGGCCCAGGCGCTGCAGAAGCGGCGCTCCGTCACCACCTCGCGCCCCAGTCCTCAGGTGTTCGCGGAGACCTACCGCAAGGTCGCCGAGGCCGGCGCCACCGGCATCGTCTCCCTGCACCTGTCCGCCGAACTCTCCGGCACGCACGACGCGGCGGTCGTGGCGGCGCGTGAGGCGCCGGTTCCGGTGCGGGTGGTGGACACCGGCATGGTCGCCATGGCCCTCGGGTTCTGCGCGCTGGCAGCGGCCGAGGCCGCGGAGACGGGCGGCACCGTGGACGAGGCCGTCACGGCCGCGGAGAAGCGGGCCGCGGGCACGTCCGCCTACTTCTACGTCGACACCCTCGACTATCTCCGCCGCGGCGGCCGGATCGGCGCGGCGCAGGCCCTCTTCGGTTCCGCGCTCGCGGTGAAGCCGTTGCTTCAGCTGCAGGGCGGGCGGATCGAGCCCTTGGAGAAGGTGCGGACGGCGTCCAGGGCCATCGCCCGCCTCGAGGAGATCGCGGTGGACCGGGCCGGCAGCGCGCAGGTCGACATCGCCGTGCACCATCTCGCCGCCCCCGAGCGGGCGTCGGCCCTGGCGGACCGCCTGCGGGTGCGGGTGCCGGGACTGGCCGATCTGCATGTGAGCGAGGTCGGGGCGGTGATCGGGGCGCATACGGGGCCTGGGTTGTTGGGGGTTGTGGTCTCCCCGCGTTGAGGTCGGCGGAGTGAGCTGTGGGCGGAGTGTGGACGGCCGCTCGGGGATGCCTGGGGCGTGATCGCTCGTGCGGGTGACGGAGTTATCCACAACCAGGCGGTAATCCCCGGGAATTGACCAAGATCATCGCGGAAGTGCCGATCTGACCGATCCTCGGCGCATGGCACTTCGATCACGCTCACGCACAGCGAACGCAACCAGTGGCCCGGGACGCGGCCCCGCTTCCGACGGACGCACCCGTCATCGTCGGCGACCCACCCGCGGTCGTGCCCGGCATGCCTCAGCGGACGAACTCCGGCGACGGGCGGAGGCGTTGTTCGCCGAACGCGCAGGGGAGTGGCGGGAGTCGGGGAAGGGGCCACCGGGCGGGGGAGGGCAGGTCGCGGAGAGCGGCGACGGGAGCGCGGGTGCGGGGCCCGACACACTGGGCGTCGACGTGGCCGTGCCTGCGGGCCGGGCGGGGCATGAGCGTCGTGAGGCTTTGCACGCCGACATGACCGTGGGAGTCGAGGATGCGCCTGATCACGTGACCTCGGAAGCGGCCCCGGAGGCGGAGGACGCGGGTGGCGGCTTGACCGTTGGGTGGGCTGGGTCGGATGGGTCGGTCGGGTCGGTTGGGCGAGGTGGGTCGGTCGGGTCGGCTGGGCGAGGGGGGCCGGTCGAGTCGGTCGGGTCGGCTGCATCCGGTGGGTCGGATGGGTCGACTGGGTCGGCTCGACGAGGTGGGTCGGTCGGGTCGGCCGGGCGAGGGAGGTCGGTCGGGTCGGCTGCATCCGGGGGGAAGGTTGGGTCGGTCGGGTCGGTCGGGTCGGCTGCATCCCATGGGCTGGTCGAGTCTCTTGGGGCAGACGGGATCGGCGAGCCTGGCTTCCGAGGCGGTGAGGCGGCTCTTGGCGTCGGCGAGACCGGCCTTGAAGGCGGTCCCGGCTCAGTGGGTCGGGGGCGGGTGTGGGCCGGGCTTGCTCTGCGGGAGCGGATGCCGGTGTGGGTGCAGACGAGGTGTGGTCTGGAACGGCGAAGCGTCCTCGCGCTCTCCGTGTTGCTCGTGGTGGCCGCCGTTTTCGCCGCGCAGCACTTCTGGGCGGGCCGGACCGAGGCCGTCCGAGCGCCCGAGGTGGTGCGCGCGGCCACTCCGTACGAGGAGGGGCGGCAGAGCGGCGAGCAGACGGAGCCGTCGACTGCCTCGGCCGGTGCGCCGAACGCCGTGGGGACGGCCGGGGTCGAGATCGTCGTGGACGTCGGCGGCAAGGTTCGTGAGCCGGGTATCCATCGCCTTCCGGCCGGTTCGCGGGTCGCCGACGCGTTGCGGGCGGCCGGTGGGGCGCGTCCAGGTACTGACCTCGACGGTCTCAATCGGGCCCGGTTCCTCGTGGACGGAGAGCAGGTGATCGTCGGCGGTCCTGTTGCCGCCCCGATGCCTGGTGCGGGCGGTGCGGGCGGTGCGGGCGGTGCGGGCGTGGGCGGCCCGGCCGGCTCGGTGGCCGGAGCGGCACCGGCTGCCCCTGTCTCCCTCAACACGGCCACCGTGGACCAGCTCGACACGCTGCCGGGCGTCGGCCCGGTGCTGGCGCAGCACATCGTCGACTACCGCACCCAACACGGCGGCTTCCGCTCGGTGGACGAGCTGCGTGAGGTCAATGGCATCGGCGACCGCCGCTTCGCCGACCTGCGGAATCTCGTACGGCCATGAGGCACACCCCCGGCGGGCCGACGGAGCACGACCTCCCCGGATCCGGACCCGGCTCCGGCTCCGGTTCCGGTTCCGGCTCCGAACCCGGCTCCGGACCCTGCTCCGAACCCGCCTCCGGCATCCGCCTCGGCCCTGGCGTTGGCATCGGCCCCGGCCCAACCGGCGGCCCCGGCCCCGGCCCCACCGTTCACGCGGCCTCCGGGAAACGGCTGGGAGACGCACACCCCCGCCAGGAAGGGCCGGCGGATCTACGTCTCGTACCACCCGCGCTCGCGGCCTGGGCGACGGCCGCGCTGACGCTGGACGCCCCACCGCAGTGGGTCACCGGCCTGGCGGCCGGGTGTCTGGCCGTGGCAGGTGTACTCCTCATGACCTTGCGGGCGCACGTCCGGCCCGCGCGCGTCACCTGGCCGCGGGCCTCCGCCGCCGCCGTGCTGCTGTGTGTCGGGGCGGCCGCCGTGTCAGCCGGGCTTCACGGGGCCGATCTGCGGCGGGGGCCGGTGCCCGAGTTGGCACGGGAGTACGCGACCGTGACAGCCGAGGTCGAGGTGACCTCCGATCCCCGGCTCACCCGGCCCCGGATCAGGGGGAACCACGCGGCGCCGGTCTCCGTGCTGATCAACGCCGAGGTACGGCGTGTGGAGGCGGTGCGCAGGGCGGCGGTGGCGACGCGTACGCCGGTGCTGATGATCGTCGATGCGGGGTCGGGGGCCGGCCGACCTGTGGTCGGGGCGTCGGGAACGCGGGCCGCCGGGCCGCCGGCCGAAGGCACGCCGGCCGGATCGCGGCCCGACGGCCGGGAGGCGCAGGCTTCTCCGGACGGGCCGGGCCGGTCGCCCTGGCTCGGGCTGTTGCCGTCCACACGGCTGCGTGTGACCGCGCGACTGGCGCCCGCCGCGGTGGGCGGCGACCGGGTCGCTGCCGTGCTGCGGGTGCGGGATCGGGCGGCGCCGGAGGTGGTGGGGGAGCCGTCGGCGGCGCAACGATTCGCGGGCCGACTGCGCGCGGGGCTGCGGGAGGCCACGGACGGGCTGTCGGCGGACGCACGGGCGCTGCTGCCGGGGCTGGTCGTCGGGGACACCGCACGGATCACCCCGGAACTGGACGAGGCCTTCAGGGAGACCGACCTCGCGCACACCCTGGCCGTCTCAGGGAGCAACCTCACGATCATCCTCGCCCTGCTCGTCGGCCCGCCCGGTCTGGCCCAGCTCGCCGAGCGCCGCGGACTGGCGCCGCGCCTGGGCATCTCGCTGCGGACGACCGCGCTGCTCGGCGGGGTGCTCACCCTCGGGTTCGTCGTCGTGTGCCGGCCGGACCCGAGTGTGCTGCGGGCCGCGGCCTGCGGAGCCGTGGCGCTGCTCGCGCTCGCGACCGGACGCCGGAGGTCGTTGATCCCGGCGCTGGCCACGGCCGTCCTGCTGCTGGTGCTGTACGACCCTTGGCTGGCCAGGAGTTACGGCTTCCTGCTCTCCGTCCTGGCCACCGGCGCCCTGCTCACGCTGGCGCCCCGCTGGAGCCTCGCCCTGCGACGACGCCGGGTTCCGCCGAGACTCGCCGAGGCGCTGGCGGCCGCGGCTGCCGCGCAGGCCCTGTGCGCGCCGGTCGTCGCCGTGCTGTCGGCGCGGGTGAGTCTGGTGGCGGTGCCGTGCAACCTGCTGGTGGAGTTCGCCGTCGCGCCGGCCACGGTGCTGGGTTTCGCGGCGTTGGCGACGGCGCCCGTGGTGATGCCGGCGGCCAAGGGGCTGGCCTGGTGCGCGAGTTGGCCTGCGGAGTGGATCGCGGAGATCGCCCGGACCGGGGCCTCACTGCCCGGCGGGGGAGTGGACTGGCCGGACAGCTGGGCCGGGGCGGTGCTGCTGCTCCTCGTCACCGTGGTCGTTCTGCTGGTGGGCCGTCGGCTGTTGGCGCATCCCTGGTTGTGTGCGGCCTGCGGGCTGCTGGCTCTGCTGGCGGTCGTGCAGCCGCCGCCGCTGACCAGGGTGATCACGGGCTGGCCGCCGCCGGGTTGGCGGCTGGCGATGTGCGACGTGGGACAGGGCGACGCGACGGTACTCGCGGCGGGCGACGGCACGGGTGTGGTCGTGGACGCCGGACCCGACCCGACGCTCGTCGACCACTGCCTGCGCACACTCGGCATCACCAGGATCCCGCTGGTCGTACTGACCCACTTCCACGCCGACCATGTGGCGGGGCTGCCCGGAGTGCTGCGCGGACGATCGGTCGGGGCGATCGAGACGACGGGCTACGAGGAGCCCGTGGACCAGGCCGAGTTCGTACGGCGGGAGGCGGCGGCGCGACGCATTCCCGTGACCCGTGGCGTGGCCGGAGAGCAGCGCCGCACCGGGGCGCTGGCCTGGGAGGTGCTGTGGCCGCCGCCGAGCCCGGCACCGGAACCGGAGGGACCGAACGACGCGAGTGTCGCGTTGCTCGTCAGGACGGCCGGGCTGCGGTTCCTGCTCCTCGGCGATCTCGAACCTGCGGCGCAGCAGGCGCTGTTGCGGTCACCGTCCGGTGCACGGCTGGGCGGGGTGGATGTGCTGAAGGTCGCCCACCACGGCTCGGCCTACCAGGACCCGGAGCTGATACGCCGGGCGGCCCCGCGGCTGGCGCTCATTTCCTGCGGTGCCGACAACCCGTACGGGCACCCGGCTGCGAGTACGGTCGCGGCGCTTCGCGCCAGGGGCGCGATGGTGCTGCGGACCGACCAGGACGGGGCGCTCGCGGTCGCGGGTACGGGCGGCGGTGAGCTTCGAGTGGGGCGAGACTGAGGCCATGAACTCCGCACAGGTCGATGCCTATCTCCGCCGTCTGGGAGCCGAGCCGTCGGGGTGGCCCACAGGCGCCCACGGGGCCCCGAGCGCCACCGTCGAGGTCCTGCGCGATCTGCATCTGCGTCATCTGCAGCGCGTGCCCTTCGAGAACCTGTCGATCCACCTCGGGGAGGAGATCGTGCTGGAGGAGAAGCGGCTGCTGGACAAGGTGGTGGGCGCGCGGAGGGGAGGGTTCTGCTACGAACTCAACGGCGCGTTCGGGGCGTTGCTCACCGCGCTCGGATTCGACGTCACGTTGCTCGCGGGGCGGGTGTACGGGGAGGAGGGGCGGCTGGGGATTCCGTACGACCATCTCGCGCTGCGGGTGCGGACGGTGGATGGGGGTGAGTGGCTGGCCGACGTCGGGTTCGGGGCGCACAGTCACTATCCGCTGGCGTTCGGGGCGCGGGAGGAGCAGGAGGATCCCGGCGGCACGTTCCGGATCGTCGAGGCGGGTCCGGACGCGGCCGGTGTGCGGGCGGCGGACCTGGACGTCGTCGTGAACGGCAGACCTCAGTACCGCCTGGACCCGCGACCGCGGGTGCTCGGTGACTTCGTGGCCGGGGCCTGGTGGCACCGCACCTCGCCGGTCTCGCACTTCACGCAGTCGCTGGTCTGCTCGCGGGTGACGGAGGACGGAGGGAGGATCACGCTCAGCGGCCGCACCTTCAAGACGACGGTTGCTGACGGGACGCGGGAGGAACGCGAGCTGGACTCGGCAGAAGAGGTGTTGGCGGTGTACCGGGAGCGGTTCGGGATCGAGCTCGACGATGTGCCGACTGTGCGAGACCCCGACTCGCATGGCTGATTCGGACCACACGAGGCCTCTCGGGGCCACGCGTCCTTAGATCCGGCACATGTGCTGGTTTCCCATGATCTGGCCCTCTGTTGCCTCGAAAGCCCCATCAGTGGTCGAATGCGTCTTCGACAACAGCAATGTCGAGGCGTGCAGGGGTGTCGAAGATGATCGGTCGCTGGCTGGGAAGTCGAACGAACCGGACGCAGCGGACGAGTCCCCTGGCGGCGTTGCGGACCCCGCCGAGCGCCGGGGTGCTCAGCTGCCGAGTGCTCGACCCGGTCAACGAGCCGGTGACCCATGCCGAGTTCGCGGTCACCGACACCACGGGCCGCAAGGTGGTCGGCGGAGGTATGGATCCCTTCGGGTCGTTCGTGACGACGGTGCCGGCGGGGGAGTACCGGCTCGCGGTCTCGGCCGAGGGATACACGCCGTACCGGGCGACCGCGGTGGTCGGGGAGAACGCGCTCGCCTCGCTCGGCGATGTGACCCTCCAGGTGGCCCGGCCGCCCGAGCTGCCGTCGCCCGGGGACTGGGAGATCGAGCCGACGCACTCCTCGATCGCCTTCACCGCGCGGCACATCGGGCTGGCCCGGATCCACGGGCGGTTCAACTCCTTCGCGGGGGTGATACGCATAGCCGACCAGGTGGATCATTCGGCGATGCACGTGGTGATCGACGCGGCGTCCATCGACACGAACGTCAGGATGCGCGACGACCATCTGCGGTCGGAGGACTTCCTTGACGTGCAGCGCTTCCCGGTGCTGGAGTTCTACAGCGATCGGTTCGTGCACAAGGGCGGCAACCGGTGGGCGATCACGGGCGCGCTGTCGCTGCACGGGGTGACGCGTACGGTCACCCTCGACACGGAGTACCTCGGACTCGGCAACGGCATGGAGGGCGAGGTGCGGGCGGCCTGCCGGGCCACGACCGAGCTGCGCCGGGACGACTTCACGGTGAGCTGGCAGACGATGCTGGCGCGGGGGATCGCCGTGGTCGGGCCCAGCATCCGGGTCGACCTCGACGTGCAGGCCGTGCGCAAGGGCTGAGCCGATGGCCCGGGTGGGGTACCGGACAATGTCTTCGTGAGTGATGTGAGACATGTGCTGGTGCTGCCCGACCGTGATGCCGCGGAAGAGGTGGTGCAGGCGCTCGGGGACCGGTTCGGGGTCGACGAGGAACCGCGGCTGGTACGCGACGCGCTGGCCGGTGAGGACGATGCCGAGGACGCGCAGTGGCTCGTCGTGCTGCGGGACGAGGCGGAGCGGCTGGATCCCCGGGAGCTGGACGAGTTCGCCGGAGAGTGGGACGGGTGGCGGGAGGAGCCGTAGCTCCGCCGGCCACCGGTGAGGTCGTCCGAGCCGGGCCCGGCACTCGTTGTCAGTGGTGCATGCCATGCTTGGCGCAATGCCCAGGAAGACTGCGAATGACGATCCTCTCGCCCCGGTGACTCTTGCCGTGGGCCAGGAGGACCTCCTGCTCGACCGTGCCGTGCAGGAGGTGGTGGCCGCCGCCCGGGCCGCCGACGCCGACACGGACGTACGTGACCTGACCTCGGATCAGTTGCAGCCCGGGACGCTCGCCGAGTTGACCAGTCCGTCGCTCTTCGCGGAGCGGAAGGTCGTCGTCGTGCGCAATGCGCAGGATCTGTCGGCGGACACGGTCAAGGACGTGAAGGCATTTCTCGGGGCGCCGGCTGAGGAGATCACGCTCGTGCTGCTGCACGCGGGTGGCGCCAAGGGCAAGGGGCTGCTGGACGCCGCGCGCAAGGTGGGGGCGCGGGAGGTGGCGTGCCCGAAGATGACGAAGCCGGCGGACCGGCTGGCGTTCGTGCGGGGTGAGTTCCGGGCGACCGGGCGGTCCGCGACGCCCGAGGCCTGTCAGGCGCTGGTCGACTCGATCGGGAGTGATCTGCGGGAGCTGGCGTCCGCCGTGTCCCAGCTCGTCGCCGACGTCGAGGGGACCATCGACGAGGCCGTCGTCGGGCGGTACTACACAGGGCGGGCCGAGGCGTCCAGCTTCACCGTCGCCGACCGGGCGGTGGAGGGGCGGGCCGCCGAGGCGCTGGAGGCTCTCAGGTGGTCGCTGGCGACGGGCGTCGCACCGGTGATGATCACCAGCGCGCTGGCGCAGGGCGTGCGGGCGATCGGCAAGCTGTCGTCGGCTCGGGGCGGCCGGCCGGCCGATCTCGCGCGGGAGCTCGGGATGCCGCCGTGGAAGATCGACCGGGTGCGGCAGCAGATGCGGGGGTGGACGCCGGACGGCGTGGCCTTCGCACTGCGGGCCGTGGCCGAGGCCGACGCCGGCGTGAAGGGCGGCGGGGACGATCCCGAGTACGCCCTGGAGAAGGCCGTGGTGGCGATCGCGCGAGCCGCGCGATCCAGGGGACGGGCGTGATCCAGTAGCCCTTCCCTCCCAACGGAGGAGAATCGTGCGTATCAGCCATCGCCGGATCAGGAAAGGTGGCGATCGCCGTGGCTGAACACCCGCACGCCATGCTCGTCCGCAAGGGCTACGAAGCGTTCCAGCGCGGAGACATGGACACTCTGCGCGGCCTGATGACCGGGGACTGCACGCACCATGTACCCGGCTCCCACCCGCTCTCGGGAGACTTCAAGGGAGTCGACGCAATCTTCGACGGGTACTACGGTCGGCTCTTCTCGGAGACGGGCGGGTCGTTCCGTGTCGACCTGCTCAACATATTCGTCGATGGCCGCGGGCACGCCGTCTCCGTGCACCGCTTCACCGCCGACCGGGGCGACAAGCACATCGAGGAGAACGGGGGCATCGTCTTCCGGATCGTCGGAGACAAGATCACCGACCTCGACGAGTGCGCGGAGGACATCGAGAAGGGCAACGCGTTCTGGTCGTGACGGTCGGTGGGCCGCGCAGGCATGCCGAAGGCCCCGGCCCTCACCCTGGGGAAGGGCGAGGCGCCGGGGCCTTCGTTCAAGACGCTGGATCCGCGCCCGCGTGGCGAACGCAGGCCGCGCGCAGATCCGTGAGTGCCGGTCGGGAGCGGATGAGAGAGGGCCCGCTCTGGGTCCTTCCGGCGAGTCGGACCCCGAAGGATCCGGTCAGATCAAAGAAGGGTTCAGCCCTTGAGGGTCGCGACCTTCGACGCCAGCGCCGACTTCTTGTTGGCGGCCTGGTTCTTGTGGATGACGCCCTTGGAGACGGCCTTGTCGAGCTGGCGCGCGGCAGCGCGCTGGTACTCGGTGGCCTTCTCGACGTCACCCGCGGCAGCGGCCTCACGGGCCTTGCGGATCGCGGTCTTCAGGGAGGACTTGACGGCCTTGTTGCGCAGCCGGGCCTTCTCGTTGGTCTTGATCCGCTTGATCTGGGACTTGATGTTCGCCACGAATGAGCCTCTACAGGTTCAGGCACGGGGCCGCGCGGGTCCCGTACCGGTGATTTTCCAGAAGTCGTGTCTCGTGCTGAGAGGGCAGGAGACACAGCCACCCAGGCTACCAGTGGGCGACCGAGTGGCCCAAACCGGTCGCCGGTCCCCGCCCGTGGGACCATGGAGGCTACGTATCGATCCGACCCGAGACCGCAGACACTGCGGACGCCTCAAGAATCAGGACCCTGCGTGCCCGCGATCCCTAGCCATGTGCCCGAGCCGAGCCGTACCACCCCGGCTCTGATCCGCAACTTCTGCATCATCGCGCACATCGACCACGGCAAGTCCACGCTCGCCGACCGGATGCTCCAGCTGACCGGTGTGGTCGAGCAACGGCAGATGCGTGCTCAGTACCTCGACCGCATGGACATCGAGCGTGAGCGCGGAATCACGATCAAGTCACAGGCTGTGCGTCTGCCGTGGGCTCCCACCCACGACAAGGACAACACGCACATCCTCAACATGATCGACACCCCGGGGCACGTCGACTTCACCTACGAGGTCTCGCGGTCGCTCGCGGCCTGCGAGGGCACCGTGCTCCTCGTCGACGCCGCCCAGGGCATCGAGGCTCAGACCCTCGCCAACCTCTACCTGGCGATGGAGAACGACCTCAAGATCATCCCAGTACTGAACAAGATCGACCTGCCGGCCGCCCAGCCGGAGAAGTTCTCCGAGGAGCTCGCCAACCTCATCGGCTGTCAGCCCGAGGACGTGCTCAAGGTATCGGCGAAGACCGGCGTCGGTGTGGACGCGCTCCTGGACCGGGTCGTCCGTGACGTCCCCGCCCCGGTCGGTGTCGCGGACGCCCCCGCCCGCGCGATGATCTTCGACTCGGTGTACGACTCGTACCGGGGCGTGGTCACCTACGTCCGCGTCATCGACGGCCAGCTCAACAAGCGTGAGCGCATCAAGATGATGTCGACCGGCGCCACCCACGAGCTTCTCGAGATCGGCGTCTCGTCCCCCGAGATGACGCCGGCCGACGGGATCGGCGTCGGCGAGGTGGGCTACATCATCACCGGCGTGAAGGACGTCCGTCAGTCCAAGGTCGGTGACACCATCACCAGCAAGGACAAGGGCGCCACCGAGGCCCTCGGTGGGTACAAGGACCCCAAGCCGATGGTCTTCTCCGGCCTCTACCCGCTGGACGGCTCGGACTACCCCGACCTCCGCGAGGCGCTGGACAAGCTGCAGCTCAACGACGCCGCCCTGGTCTACGAGCCGGAGACCTCCGCGGCCCTCGGCTTCGGCTTCCGCGTCGGCTTCCTCGGCCTGCTGCACCTCGACGTCATCCGTGAGCGTCTGGAGCGCGAGTTCAACCTCGAACTCATCGCCACCGCGCCCAACGTGGTCTACCGCGTGATCATGGAGGACGGGAAGGAGCACACGGTCACCAACCCGAGCGAGTTCCCCGAGGGCAAGATCGACAAGGTCTTCGAGCCGGTCGTCCGGGCCACGATCCTCGCTCCGAGCGAGTTCATCGGCTCGATCATGGAGCTCTGCCAGACCCGCCGCGGCACCCTCCTCGGCATGGACTACCTCTCCGAGGACCGCGTCGAGATCCGCTACACGCTCCCCCTCGCCGAGATCGTCTTCGACTTCTTCGACAACCTGAAGTCCAAGACCCGCGGTTACGCCTCCCTGGACTACGAGCCCACCGGCGAGCAGGACGCCCAGCTGGTCAAGGTCGACATCCTGCTCCACGGCGACCGGGTCGACGCCTTCTCCGCCGTCACCCACAAGGACGCCGCGTACGCGTACGGCGTACGGCTCGTCGCCAAGCTGCGCGAGCTGATCCCGCGCCAGGCCTTCGAGATCCCCATCCAGGCCGCCATCGGCTCCCGGGTCATCGCCCGCGAGACCATCCGCGCCATCCGCAAGGACGTCCTCGCCAAGTGCTACGGCGGTGACATCTCCCGTAAGCGGAAGCTGCTGGAGAAGCAGAAGGAAGGCAAGAAGCGGATGAAGATGGTGGGTTCCGTGGAGGTTCCGCAGGAGGCGTTCATCGCCGTCCTGTCCAGCGACGAGAGCGCGGGTTCCGGCAAGGGCAAGAAGTAGCCGTCGTTTACCGCGAAAATAGGGGCTTGCCGCGTGTCAGCGCGGTGAGCCCCTACGCGTAAGTAGCGTCGCTCTCTGTATGAAGTGACAGGCCGCCGCCTCTTACGCACGGGCCGGTCGCGCTTTACTCTGATCCCTGCTCGGTAGTTACTCGTGAGTTAAACAACAGCCGCAATGAGCCAGCCGCGCAGCCGCGGGCCCCGGAGGATGTCGTGAGCGACACACAGACACTGATCGAGAACCGTCCGCCGAGTGTGGCGGCCGTCTTCCTGGAGCGCGTGGCGGCTACGCCGGACGCCGAGGCATACCGCTATCCCGTGCCCGCGGCCTCCGGCGAGGGGCCGGACGACTGGAAGTCGCTGAGCTGGGGCCAGACCGCCGAGCGGGTCTACTCCATCGCCGCCGGCCTGATCGAGCTCGGTGTGCAGCCGGAGCAGCGGGTCGCCCTCTCCTCCTCGACCCGGGTCGAGTGGATCCTCGCGGACCTGGGCATTCTGTGCGCCGGCGCCGCCACCACCACGATCTATCCGCAGACCAACGCCGAGGAGTCCGCGTTCATCCTGTCGGACTCCGGCAGCAAGGTCCTGTTCGCGGAGAACGCCGAGCAGCTCGCCAAGGCGCGGGAGAAGCGCGCCGAGCTGCCCGACCTCACCCATGTCGTGGTGATCGACGCGGCCGGCGTCGAGACCGGCGACTGGGTGCTCACGCTCGCCGAGCTGGAGCAGCGCGGCGCCGCGTACCTGGAGAAGAACCCCGACCTGATCAAGGAGAAGGTCGGCGCGATCACCAAGGACCAGCTCGCCACCCTGATCTACACCTCCGGCACCACCGGCCGTCCCAAGGGTGTCCGCCTGCCGCACGACAACTGGGCGTACATGGCGAAGGCGACCGCCGCGACCGGATTGATCAGCAGCGAGGACGTACAGTACCTGTGGCTGCCGCTCGCGCACGTCTTCGGCAAGGTGCTGACCTCGGGCCAGATCGAGGTCGGGCACGTCACCGCCGTGGACGGCCGCGTCGACAAGATCATCGAGAATCTTCCGGTCGTGCAGCCGACGTACATGGCGGCCGTTCCGCGCATCTTCGAGAAGGTCTACAACGGGGTCGCCGCGAAGGCCCGTGCGGGCGGCGGCGCCAAGTACAAGATCTTCCAGTGGGCCGCCGGGGTCGCCCGCGAGTACGCCAAGGTCGCCCAGGACAACTACCGGCGCACCGGCACGGCGTCCGTCCCCTTCGGGCTCGGAGCCAAGCACAAGGTCGCGGACGCGCTCGTCTTCGCCAAGATCCGCGAGGCGTTCGGCGGCAACCTGCGCGCCTGCGTCTCCGGCTCGGCCGCGCTCTCCCCCGAGATCGGCTACTTCTTCTCCGGCGCCGGCATCCACATCCTCGAGGGCTACGGCCTTACGGAGTCGTCGGCCGCGTCCTTCGTGAACCCCGGCGAGGCCTACCGCACCGGCACGGTCGGCAAGCCGTTCCCCGGCACGGAGGTGCGCATCGCGGACGACGGCGAGATCCTGCTGCGCGGGCCCGGCATCATGGAGGGCTACCACGGGCTGCCCGAGAAGACGGCCGAGGTGCTCGAGCCGGACGGCTGGTTCCACACCGGGGACATCGGTGAGCTGTCGCCCGACGGGTACCTGCGGATCACCGACCGCAAGAAGGACCTCATCAAGACCTCGGGCGGCAAGTACATCGCCCCCGCCGAGGTCGAGGGGCAGTTCAAGGCGGTGTGCCCGTACGTGTCCAACATCCTCGTCCACGGGGCCGACCGGAACTTCTGCACGGCGCTGATCGCCCTGGACGAGGTGGCGATCCTCGACTGGGCGAAGGAGAACGGCCTGGAGGGCAAGTCGTACGCGGAGGTTGTTGCCGCGCCGGCGGCGGTCTCGATGGTCGAGGGATACGTCAAGGAGCTCAACGAGGGGCTTCAGCGGTGGCAGACCATCAAGAAGTTCCGGCTGCTGCCTCGCGATCTCGATGTGGAGCACGGTGAGATCACACCGAGTCTGAAGCTGAAGCGGCCGGTTGTGGAGCGGGAGTACAAGCACCTCATCGATGAGATGTACGCGGGGTCGCGGGAGGCGTAGCGCGGAAGCGGAGGGGTGGCGGGGACTGTCGGCGGCTGACGGCCCGTTGTGGCTTGTCGCGCAGTTCCCGCGCCCCTTGGTCAGGAGACGCGTCCTCTGGCCACCAGGTGCCGTAGCTCCCTGACCTGTGTCCGCAATGCTGCTACGTCCAGAGGGCCGTCCCCCGTCAGTTGGGCCTCCAAGGCCGCCAAGCCCGCGCCCACGTCGCCGATACCGCCCTGTTCCTGAGCCAGCAACCGTTCCAACTGCTGGTTCTTGCGGTGCAGGTCCAGGAACACGGTGACCTTCGCGCGCAGTACCCACGGATCGAAGGGTTTGGTCAGGTAGTCGGCCGCTCCCGTCGCGTAGCCGCGGAACGCATAGCCGGAGTCGTCCTCCGCGCCCGTGAGGAAGATGATCGGGACGTCCTTGGTCTGGTCGAGACGTTTGATGTTGGCGGCGGTCTCGAAACCGTCCATGCCCGGCATGCGTACGTCGAGGAGGACGAGCGCGAACTGCTGTCTCAGGAGTGCCTTCATCGCCTCCTCGCCCGAGCGTGCCCGGACGAGTGGTTCGTTGAGAGACCCCAGGACGGCCTCCAGGGCGATCAGGTTGTCCTCCATGTCGTCGACCAGGAGGATTCCCGCATTCTGGTCGGTCGTTGCCTCAGTACTCATGTGACTGGCCTCATTCAGTCGTCAGTCGGCTGGACCGCAGCCTCCTCGACATCGGCGTGCTCGCCGTCGGCCGCGCTCTCGGGATCCAGGAGTGCGCAGACGACGGTCAGCAGCTGATCGACGTCCACCGGCTTCGGTACATAGTCGTTGGCGCCCCGCGCGATGGACTTCTCGCGGTCTCCCGGCATCGCCTTCGCGGTGAGCGCGACGATGGGCAGGCCCGTCCAGCGCGGGGCGCGGCGGATGGCGGCGATGGTCTCGTAGCCGTCCATCTCCGGCATCATGATGTCCATCAGGACGAGTTCGACGTCCGGGTTGCGCTCCAGGGTCTCGATCCCCTCCCGGCCGTTCTCCGCGTAGAGGACGGGCATGCCGACGCGGCCCAGGACATGGGTCAGGGCGAAGACGTTGCGGATGTCGTCGTCGACGATCAACACCCGCCGTCCGGACAGGACCTGACCGGCCCGGCCCGACTTCCAGGCCTCCAGCTTGGTGGGCGCGGGCCAGGAGTCGTCCGCCTCGGGGGCGGTGGGGTAGGGCCCGGTCGACAGCTCGTCCGGCACCGGCAGGGGCCGGTCCTCGGGGGTCGGCCCGGTCGCCGAATGGCCGGGGCTGACGACGGGGACGTACAGCGTGAAGGTGGACCCCTTTCCGGGCTCGCTCTCGGCGACGATACGGCCGCCCAGCAGGCCCGCGATCTCACGGCTGATGGACAACCCCAGTCCCGTGCCGCCGTACTTGCGGTTCGTAGTGCCGTCGGCCTGCTGGAACGCCTCGAAGATCACCGGGAGTTTCTCGCGGGCGATGCCGATGCCGGTGTCGGAGACGGCGAACGCGACCACCTCGTCGCTGCCCTGGACGTAGTGGTGCTCGGGGTCCTTCACGCGGTTCACGCGCAGTTCGACCCGGCCGGTGGCGGTGAACTTGATCGCGTTGGAGAGCAGGTTGCGCAGGATCTGCTGGAGACGCTGCTCGTCCGAGTACATCTCGCGCGGTACGTCATCGCCGACCGACACCTCGAAGGCGAGCCCCCGGTCGAGGGTGAGCGGGCGGAAGGTGGCGTGGACGTAGTCGAGGAGTTTGATCAACGGCAGCCTCTTCGGGCGTACGTCCATCCTGCCCGCCTCGATCTTCGACAGGTCGAGGATGTCGTTGATCAGCTGCAGGAGGTCCGATCCGGAGCGGTGGATCGTCGTCGCGAACTGGACTTCCTGGTCGGAGAGACGGCCGTCCGGGTTGTCCGACAGCAGACGGGCCAGGATCAGCAACGAGTTGAGCGGCGTGCGCAGTTCGTGGGACATGTTCGCCAGGAACTCCGACTTGTACTGCGAGGAGGTGGCCAACAGGGCGGCCTTCTCCTCCAGCTCGGCATTCGAGCGCTGCAGCTCCGCCTGCTGCTTCTGCAGTTCGTCCGAGCGCTCCTGGAGCTGCATGGCCAGGCGCTGGGACTCGCCGAGCAGGGACTCCGTACGGGAGTTGGCGATGATGGTGTTGATGGCGACGCCGATGGTGTTCACGAACTGGTCGAAGAAGGCCAGGTGGACGTCGGAGAAGCGGGAGAAGGACGCCAGCTCGATCACCCCGAGGAGCTTGTCCTCGAAGAGGATCGGGATGATGACGACGCTCGCCGGGGCCGCCTCGCCGAGACCACTGTTGATCTTGATGTAGTCCGGCGGGGCCTCCTCCACCAGGATCCGCTTCTTCTCGCGCGCGGCCTGGCGGACCAGACCGTGGACCGGCATGGCTCCCGTGTCGACGGTCGCGCTCTGCGCCGAGCCGTACCCGGCGATGAACGCGAGTCCCTTGGCGGGGACCGCCGTGTGGAGAGAGGTGCCGTCCTCGTCCGGGTCGGCCAGGAAGAACGCGCCGTACTGCGCGTTCACCAGCGGGGTCAGCTCGCGCAGGATCAGGTCGGCGACCTCCATC
This sequence comes from Streptomyces sp. MMG1533, assembly GCF_001279775.1. GTDB lineage: Bacteria > Actinomycetota > Actinomycetes > Streptomycetales > Streptomycetaceae > Streptomyces. Next base: position 95,774 of record NZ_LGDG01000200.1, read on the forward strand.
AGGTCGCGGTGGCCCTGCATCAGGGCCGCGAGGCGGGCCAGGTTCGACTCCAGCCAGTCCTTCGCGCGGGTCGTCTCGCGAAGGTTGGCCACCATCAGGTTGATGTTGTCCTTCAGCTCGGTGACCTCGCCCTGCGTCTCCACGGTGATCGAGCGCGACATGTCGCCCTGCGCCACGGCAGAGGCGACCTCGGCGATCGCGCGGACCTGGGTGGTGAGGTTGAGCGCGAGTTCGTTCACGTTCGTCGTCAGACGCTTCCACGTGCCGTAGACGCCCTCCACCCTTGCCTGGCCGCCGAGTTGGCCCTCGGAGCCCACCTCGCGGGCCACCCGCGTGACCTCGGAGGAGAAGGAGGACAGGGTGTCGACCATCGTGTTGATGGTCGTCTTCAGTTCGAGGATCTCGCCGCGGGCGTCCACGTCGATCTTCTTCGAGAGGTCGCCCTGCGCCACGGCCGTCGCCACCTGGGCGATGTTCCGCACCTGTGACGTCAGGTTGTCGGCCATGTAGTTGACGTTGTCGGTCAGGTCCCGCCAGACGCCGGAGACGCCCAGCACCTGGGCGCGTCCGCCGAGCCGGCCGTCGGTGCCGACCTCGCGGGCCACGCGGGTCACCTCGTCGGCGAAGGCGCGCAACTGCTCCACCATCGTGTTGACGGTGTCCTTGAGTTCGAGGATCTCGCCGCGGGCGTCGACGGTGATCTTCTTGGAGAGGTCGCCGTTGGCGACGGCGGTGGTGACCTGGGCGATGTTGCGCACCTGTGAAGTCAGGTTCAGCGCCATGAAGTTGACGTTGTCCGTCAGGTCCTTCCAGACCCCGCTGACGCCTCTGACCTGCGCCTGGCCGCCGAGGTTGCCCTCGGTGCCGACCTCGCGGGCCACGCGGGTGACCTCGTCGGCGAAGGCGGAGAGCTGGTCGACCATCGTGTTGATGGTCGACTTCAGCTCCAGGATCTCACCCTTCGCCTCGACCGTGATCTTCTTGCCGAGGTCGCCCTGCGCCACGGCGGTGGAGACGAGGGCGATGTTGCGGACCTGTGAGGTCAGGTTGTCCGCCATGAAGTTGACGTTGTCGGTGAGGTCCTTCCAGACCCCGGAGACGCCTCGCACCTGGGCCCGGCCGCCGAGGTTGCCTTCCGTGCCGACCTCGCGGGCCACGCGGGTGACCTCGTCGGCGAAGGCGGAGAGCTGGTCGACCATCGTGTTGATGGTCGACTTCAGCTCCAGGATCTCGCCCTGGGCGTCGACCGTGATCTTCTGGCTCAGGTCGCCGTTGGCGACGGCGGTGGTGACCTGGGCGATGTTCCGCACCTGCGAGGTCAGGTTCGAGGCCATGAAGTTGACGTTGTCGGTGAGGTCCTTCCAGACGCCCGACACGCCCCGCACCTGGGCCCGGCCGCCCAGCTGGCCCTCGGTGCCGACCTCGCGGGCCACGCGGGTGACCTCGTCGGCGAAGGCGGAGAGCTGGTCGACCATCGTGTTCACGGTCAGCTTCAGTTCGAGCAGCTCGCCGGTCGCCTCGACCGTGACCGTGCGCGTCAGGTCGCCGCGGGCCACCGCCGTGGTCACCAGGGCGATGTCGCGGACCTGGGCCGTCAGCCGGGACGCCATCGTGTTGACCGCCTCGGTCACGTCCCGCCAACTTCCGGACAGGCCCGTCACCTTGGCCCGACCGCCGAGCCGCCCCTCGGTGCCGACCTCACGGGCTACCCGGGTCACCTCGCCGGTGAACAGGGACAGTTGGTCGACCATCTTGTTCACGGCACGGCCGAGCCGCCGTAGATCACCGCGCAGCTGCCTGCTGCCGTCGTGCAGGTCGACCCGCTGCGTCAGGTCGCCGCCGGCCACCGCGTCCAGTACCCGCGTCGCGTTGGCCGCCGGGGCGACCAGGGCGTCCAGCAGCTGGTTCACGTCGTTGACCCGGGAGGTCCAGGCGCCCGGGCCGGGGCTGGCCGAGAGGCGCTCGTCGAGGCGGCCGTACCGCACCAACTCCCGCTTCACGCGCTGGGCTTCCGTGTTGAAGTGCGTGCTGCGGTCCATGATCTGGTTGAAGACGGCGGTCAGTTCGGCCACCAGGCCGTGGCCCGATTCCGGCACCTTCGAGAAATCACCGTCCCGGGCCGCGGTCATCGCGGCGAGCAGAGGACGTAGATCCGATGCTCGAATCAGGCCATCTTCGTGTCCATCTTCGAGCACACGCGTAGCACTGTTCTCACTCATGGCGGCCCACTTCGGTAACTCGGCGCTTATGGGCGTGGCCAGTCTGTCACTCTGTCGGCATCGACTGAGGTGTATTCGTCCGAACCGCCCGGGGAGCTGTAGATGGGGGCCATTTCGACGCAACGGGAGACTATTTCCCGTGCCTCTGATGCGCCTGCGCACGAGGGTGCGCCCCCGCGCATCGAGGTGAATCCACCCACCGACGTGTTCCCGCGCGCCGAGGCGCACGCCGCACTGCCCGGCAGCTCCCTCGCGCCGGGCGCCGCCCGCGCGCTGTTACGGGGCGCGCTCGCCGAGTGGGCCGAGCGTGGGCTGCCGGGCACCGAGCACCTCACCGACCGCCTGGCCGGCGACGCCGTGGTCGTCGTCAGTGAGCTGGTCACCAACGCCGTGGTGCACGCCGGTACCGACGTCGAGCTGGACTGCCGGCTGGAGCCGGAGACCGGCGCCCTGGTCGTCGAGGTCCTGGACCACCACCCCTCGCGGGCCCCGCGCGACGCCGCCGAACCGTCTCACGAGCCACCGGAGTACGGGCGCGGTCTCAGGCTGGTCGCCGCGCTCGCCGAGTCCTGGGGCATCACCTACCGCACGGGCGCCAAGACGGTATGGGCGCGGCTGACCGCGGAGGGGGAGTCGGCCGCCGACGCGCGGGAGTCGTACACCGGGGAACGCGAGCTGCGCGTGGCCGAGATACTCGCCCCGGAGCCGCAGCGCGTCGAGCAGGACCGGGAGTGGCTCAACCGTGGCGCCCTCTCCTTCCTCGCCGAGGCCTCCGACCTGCTCGCAGGGCAGCTCGACGAGAACCTGGTGGCCGCGCTCGCGGGGCAGCTGATCGTGCCGCGGCTGGCCGACTGGTGTGCCGTATGGCTGGAGGACGAGCTGACGGGCCGCGGCGGCTGGTCGGCCGACGGCACCGGCGGGACCGGGCCGCGCCTCGCCCGGGTGTGGCACAGCAGCGAGAACCGTATCGAGGAACTGCGCCAGGCCCTGGAGACGGAGCCGCCGCGCCCGCCCGACCCGGCACGGCCCGGGCCCGCCCCGTTCCCGTGGCCCGGCGAGGCACTCGGCCTGCACAGCCCGCACGGCTGCGCACTCGCGTACCGCCTGACGGCCGGCGGCCGCCCGCTCGGCACCCTGGTCATCGGCCGATCCGGGCTGCTCAGCTTCCCCGACGAGATCACCGGCCTCGTCGAGGACCTCAGCCGCCGGGTGGCCCTCGCCATCGGCGCGGCCCGCCAGTACGCCCGGCAGGCCACCATCAGCGCCGTACTGCAGCGCGGACTGCTGCCGGGCGCGGTCGCCGAGATACCAGGGGTGCGCAGCGCCCTGGTGTACGAGCCGTGCGACAAGGGCGGACCCAGCGGCGACTTCTACGACCTCTTCCCGGCCGGCGACGGCCGCTGGTGCTTCGCCGTCGGCGACGTCCAGGGCAAGGGGCCCGAGGCGGCCGTCGTCATCGGCCTCGCCCGGCCCTGGCTGCGCCTGCTGGCCCGCGAGGGCTACCGCGTCGCCGACGTCCTCGACCGCCTCAACCAGCTGCTCCTCGACGACGCGACGGAGGCCGCGGACGCGGCGGCCCGCGCCCTGGCCTCCGCGGGCGGCCGGCCGATGGCCCCCGGAGACGGCCCGCAGACCCGCTTCCTCTCCCTCCTCTACGGCGAACTCGCTCCCTTCGACGGAGGCGTGCGCTGCACCCTCGCCTCCGCCGGGCATCCCCTCCCGCTCCTGCTCGGGGCGGGCGGCGAGGTCCGTACGGCCGCGCATCCGCAGACCCTCGTCGGGGTCATCGAGGACGCCACGTACACCAGTGAGACCTTCGAGCTGCGGCCCGGCGACAGCCTGCTGTGCGTGACCGACGGGGTGACCGAGCGGCGCAGCGGCTCGCGCCAGTTCGACGACGAGGACGGGCTGGCCCAGGCGCTGGCCGGTTGCGCGGGGTTGGACGCGGAGCTGATCGCGGAGCGCATCAAGCGGCTGGTGCACGAGTTCGGGGTACGGCCGCCGGAGGACGACCTGGCGCTGCTGGTGCTGCAGGCCGAGTAGGTCTGTGACGCGGGTGCTGGACAATGGAAGGCATGCCTTCCGCACTCCCCGACGGCGAGCCCGTCCCCGACGACGGCGCACTGCCCGCGCCCGCGCTCGCCGGGGCGGCCGACCGTCCCCTCGGGTTCTACCTGCACGTCCCGTACTGCGCGACCCGCTGCGGCTACTGCGACTTCAACACCTACACGGCGACCGAGCTGCGCGGCACCGGCGGTGTGCTCGCCTCCCGCGACAACTACGCGGACACCGTGATCGACGAGATCCGCCTGGCCCGCAAGGTCCTGGGCGACGACCCGCGCGAGGTCCGCACGGTCTTCGTCGGCGGCGGTACGCCCACGCTGCTGGCCGCGGGGGATCTCGTACGGATGCTGGGGGCCGTCCGCGACGAGTTCGGGCTCGCGGCGGACGCCGAGGTCACCACGGAGGCCAACCCGGAGTCGGTCGACCCCGGCTATCTGGCGACACTCAGGCAGGGCGGCTTCAACCGGATCTCCTTCGGCATGCAGAGCGCGAAGCAGCACGTGCTGCGCGTGCTGGACCGCACCCACACGCCGGGGCGCCCGCAGGCATGTGTGGCGGAGGCGCGGGCGGCGGGGTTCTCGCACGTCAACCTGGACCTGATCTACGGCACACCGGGCGAGTCGGACGACGACTGGCGGGCGTCGCTGGAGGCCGCGCTGGGTGCCGGGCCGGATCATGTGTCGGCGTACGCGCTGATCGTCGAGGAGGGCACGCAGCTGGCCCGCCGGATCCGGCGGGGCGAGGTCCCGATGACCGACGACGACGTGCACGCGGACCGGTATCTGATCGCCGAGGAGATGCTGTCCGCGGCCGGCTTCGACTGGTACGAGGTGTCGAACTGGGCCACCTCGTCGGCCGGGCGGTGCCTGCACAACGAGCTGTACTGGCGGGGTGCCGACTGGTGGGGCGCGGGGCCGGGGGCGCACAGCCACGTGGGGGGCGTGCGCTGGTGGAACGTGAAGCATCCCGGGGCCTATGCGGCGGCGCTGGCGGCGGGCCGGTCGCCGGGGGCCGGTCGGGAGCTGCTGTCGGAGGAGGACCGGCGGGTGGAGCGGATCCTGCTGGAGCTGCGGCTGCGGGAGGGCGTACCGCTGGATCTCCTGAGGGAGGCCGGCCGCAGGGCGTCCCGCCGCGCCCTGTCCGACGGGCTCCTCCAGGAGGGGCCGTACGCGGACGGGCGCGCGGTGCTGACGCTGCGGGGGCGGTTGCTGGCGGACGCGGTGGTGCGGGACCTGGTGGACTGATGTGTTTCCGCCCCCGCCGCCCCTTCCCGTCCCGTCCCTGGGGGCTGCGCCCCCAGACCCCCGCTTCGGCCTGAACGGCCTCGTCCTCAAACGCCGGACGGGCTGAATCAAACGCCGGACGGGCTGAAAATCAGCCCCTCCGGCGTTTGAGGAGCGGGGTCTGGGGCGGAGCCCCAGAAGGACGGGAGCGGGCAGGGGCGGCGGGGGCGAGAAGCCTGTCCGTGCAGTCCTGCTCCGGCTTACTCCGGCGCCGTCACGAAATCGATCAGTTCCTCGACCCGGCCCAGCAGCTCCGGCTCCAGGTCCCGGTAGGACCCCACCCGCTTCAGGATCGCCTGCCACACCGCGCCCGTGTTCTCCGGCCAGCCGAGCGCCCGGCACACGCCCGTCTTCCAGTCCTGGCCGTGGGGGATGCGGGGCCATGCCTCGATTCCGACGGCCGACGGCTTCACGGCCTCCCAGATGTCGATGTACGGGTGACCGACGACCAGCGCGTGTTCGCTGGTGACCGACTCGGCGATACGGAACTCCTTGGTACCGGGGATCAGGTGGTCCACCAGGATGCCCAGGCGGGCGTCGGGGCCCGGTGCGAAGTCCTCGACGATGGACGGGAGGTCGTCGACGCCCTCCAGGTACTCCACGACGACACCCTCGATGCGCAGGTCGTCGCCCCAGACCTTCTCGACCAGCTCGGCGTCGTGCCGGCCCTCGACGTAGATGCGCCCGGCACGGGCCACGCGCGCGCGTGCGCCGGGGACGGCGACCGAGCCGGAAGCCGTACGGGTGGGGCGTACCGGCCCGGAGGAAGGCCGTACGAGAGTCACCACCCGGCCCTCCAGGAGGAAGCCGCGCGGCTCCAGGGGGAACACGCGGTGCTTGCCGAAGCGGTCCTCCAGGGTGACCGTGCCCGCCTCGCAGCGGATCACCGCACCGCAGAAGCCCGTCCCCGGCTCCTCGACCACCAGGCCGGGCTCCGCCGGGACCTCGGGTGCGGGCCTGGGCTTCTTCCACGGCGGGGTCAGGTCCGGAGAGTACTGGCGCATTCGGATGACGATAGGAGAAGACGCCGCCCGGTTTTCACGACACGCCGAAACGCTCGGCCAGGGCGTCCCGCTGCGCCCGCACGAACGCCGCGTCCACCACCGCTCCGTGACCGGGCACGTACAGCGCGTCCTCGCCGCCCAGGTCCAGCAGGCGGTCGAGGGCGGCCGGCCAGTGGGACGGTACGGCGTCGGGGCCCGCCTGCGGTTCGCCGGACTCCTCGACCAGGTCGCCGCAGAAGACCACCTCCGTCGGGCCGGGGACGAGCACGGCGAGATCGTGGGCCGTGTGGGCCGGGCCCACGTTCGCCAGCAGGACCTGGCGGCCGCCGCCCAGGTCGAGGGTCCACTCGCCGGAGACGTGATGGCCAGGGAGCGTCAGGGCGTCGACCGCCTCGTCGGCCAGGCGCGCGTCGAGCCCGTTGGCCACCGCGTCCGCACGCAGTTCCTCGCGGCCGTGCCGGGCGGTGAACACCGTGTCCATGCCGACCGCGCCGAACACCTCCGCCCCGGCGAACGCCGCCGCCCCGAAGACATGGTCGAAGTGCGGGTGCGTGAGCGCGAGATGGGTCACACGGTGACCGGACAGCGCCTCCGCCTGCGCCCGCAACCGCGCACCCTCCGCCAGGCTCGACCCGGCGTCGATCAGCAGGGCCGCGCCCGCCCCGACGACCAGCCCCGCCGTGCAGTCCCACACCGGAAGGCGGCACCGGCCGACCCCGGCGGCCGACTGCTCCCACCCCAGCTCTTCCCAAGTCACCGTCATACGGCGACGCTAACGGGGAAGCCTCCCCGGGGCACGACCTCGCAGGCCCGGCCTTGCCCCGGGCGTACCCCACGGCCGTACACTGGCTCGGGGTGCGTTGGCACTCGGATGTGACGAGTGCCAGGCGAGGCGCCGAGGGATCGACTTCTGGAGGTGTGCGCGATGCTGAGTGAACGCAGGCTCCAGGTGCTGCGCGCCATCGTCCAGGACTACGTCGGCACCGAGGAGCCGGTCGGCTCCAAGGCCCTGACCGAGCGGCACAACCTCGGTGTCTCCCCGGCCACGGTCCGTAACGACATGGCGGCCCTGGAGGACGAGGGGTTCATCGCCCAGCCGCACACCAGCGCGGGGCGGATCCCGACCGACAAGGGCTATCGGCTGTTCGTCGACAAGCTGGCCGGCGTCAAACCGATGACCGGACCCGAGCGGCGCGCGATCCAGAACTTCCTCGACGGCGCCGTCGACCTCGATGACGTGGTGGCGCGGACGGTTCGGCTGCTTGCCCAGCTCACCCGGCAGGTCGCCGTCGTGCAGTACCCCTCGTTGACCCGGTCCACCGTGCGGCATGTCGAGCTGCTGTCACTCGCCCCCGCGCGCGTGATGCTCGTCCTGATCACGGACACGGGACGGGTCGAGCAGCGGATGGTGGACTGCCCGGCGCCGTTCGGCGAGGCCTCGCTGGCCGATCTGCGGGCGCGGCTCAACAGCCGGATCGCCGGTCGCCGTTTCGCGGACGTGCCGCAACTGGTGGAGGATCTGCCGGAGGGCTTCGACCTCGAGGACCGCGGCAGCGTCTCGACGGTGCTCTCCACCCTGCTGGAGACGCTCGTCGAGGAGAACGAGGAGCGGCTGATGATCGGCGGCACCGCCAATCTCACCCGCTTCGGACATGACTTTCCCCTCACCATCCGGCCCGTTCTGGAAGCCTTGGAGGAGCAGGTCGTGCTTCTCAAGCTCCTTGGCGAGGCGGGGGATTCGGGCATGACCGTACGCATCGGTCACGAGAACGCCTATGAGGGACTCAACTCCACTTCGGTGGTGTCGGTCGGCTACGGTTCGGGCGGCGAGGCAGTCGCCAAGCTCGGCGTGGTCGGACCGACCCGCATGGATTACCCGGGAACGATGGGAGCGGTACGCGCAGTGGCACGGTACGTCGGACAGATCCTGGCGGAGTCGTAAGTGGCCACGGACTACTACGCCGTTCTCGGCGTGCGCCGCGACGCGTCGCAGGAAGAGATCAAGAAGGCCTTCCGGCGGCTCGCACGCGAGCTGCATCCGGACGTCAACCCCGATCCGAAGACCCAGGAGCGGTTCAAGGAGATCAACGCCGCCTACGAGGTGTTGTCGGACCCGCAGAAGAAGCAGGTCTACGACCTCGGCGGCGACCCCCTGTCCCAGGCGGGCGGCGCCGGTGGCGCGGGCGGCTTCGGCGCGGGCGGCTTCGGGAACTTCTCGGACATCATGGACGCCTTCTTCGGTACGGCGTCCCAGCGGGGTCCGCGGTCGCGGACCCGGCGCGGCCAGGACGCGATGATCCGGCTGGAGATCGAGCTCGACGAGGCGGCCTTCGGCACCACGAAGGACATCCAGGTCGACACGGCGATCGTCTGCACCACCTGCAGTGGTGAGGGCGCGGCGCCGGGGACCTCCGCCCAGACGTGTGACATGTGCCGCGGCCGCGGCGAGGTGTCGCAGGTGACGCGGTCCTTCCTGGGCCAGGTCATGACCTCGCGCCCCTGCCCGCAGTGCCAGGGCTTCGGCACCGTCGTCCCGACGCCGTGCCCGGAGTGCGCGGGCGACGGGCGCGTACGCTCCCGCCGCACCCTGACCGTCAAGATCCCCGCCGGTGTCGACAACGGCACCCGCATCCAGCTCGCCGGTGAGGGCGAGGTCGGGCCCGGTGGCGGTCCCGCCGGTGACCTGTACGTCGAGATCCACGAGCTGCCGCACGCGCAGTTCCAGCGCCGGGGCGACGACCTGCACTGCACGGTCACCATTCCGATGACCGCGGCCTCCCTCGGCACCAAGGTGCCGCTGGAGACGCTGGACGGCCTGGAAGAGGTCGACATCCGGCCCGGCACCCAGTCCGGCCAGTCGATCCCGCTGCACGGCCGCGGTGTCACACACCTGCGCGGTGGCGGGCGCGGCGACCTCATCGTCCACGTCGAGGTCCAGACCCCGAACAAGCTCGACCCCGAGCAGGAACGCCTGCTGCGCGAGCTGGCCAAGCTGCGGGGCGAGGAGCGGCCCACGGGGCAGTTCCAGCCGGGGCAGCAAGGGCTGTTCTCGCGGTTGAAGGACGCCTTCAACGGACGCTGACGGGTGGGCGGCGGGCGAGTGGGTTTCGCCCCCGCCGCCCCTTCCCTTCCCGTCCCTGGGGGCTGCGCCCCCGGACTCCCGCTTTCGGCCCGAAGGGCCTCGTCCTCAAGCGCCGGACGGGCTGGAAGGGTGCGGCTGCGCCCCCGGACTCCCGCTTTCGGTCCGAAGGGCCTCGTCCTCAAGCGCCGGACGGGCTGGAAGGGTGCGGCTGCGCCCCTGGACCCCCGCTTTCGGTCCGAAGGGCCTCGTCCTCAAGCGCCGGACGGGCTGGAAGGGTGCGGCTGCGGCCCTGGACCCCCGCTTCGGGCCGGGTGCAGCCGGCGTATGCCAAGAGGAAGGCTCGATTCGGACTTGATCGGAGGACGTGACAACATGCCGTCATGTCCTCCGCACTGACCGATCTCTTTCCCTATCCGATCGTGCAGGCCCCCATGGCGGGCGGCGTCTCCGTACCGACGCTCGCCGCCGCCGTGTCCGAGGCCGGCGGGCTGGGGTTCCTCGCTGCCGGGTACAAGACGGCCGACGGCCTGTATCAGGAGATCAAGCAGCTGCGGAGCCTCACGGCCCGCCCCTTCGGCGCGAACCTCTTCATGCCGCAGCCGGAGTACGCGGACCCGGCCGCCGTGGACGTGTACGCCCACCAGCTGGCCGGGGAGGCCGCCTGGTACGAGACCGAGCTCGGCGACCCGGAAAGCGGCCGCGACGACGGCTACGAGGCCAAGCTCGCCGTGCTGCTCGACAACCCGGTGCCGGTGGTCTCGTTCCACTTCGGCGTGCCGAGCCGGGACGTCCTGGACTCGCTGCGCCGGGCCGGCACCTTCACCCTGGTCACCGCGACCAGCGCCGAGGAGGCCCTCGCCGTGGAGCTGGCGGGCGCCGACGCGGTGATCGCCCAGGGCGTGGAGGCGGGCGGCCACCAGGGCACCCACCGCGACATCCCGGAGACCGACGGCTCCGGCATAGGCCTCCTCTCCCTGATCGCACAGGTCCGCGAGACCGTGAGCATCCCGATCGTCGCCGCCGGGGGCATCATGCGCGGCAGCCAGATCGCCGCCGTGCTCGCCGCGGGCGCGAGCGCGGCCCAGCTCGGCACGGCGTTCCTCGCCACCCCCGAGTCCGGTGCGAGCGCCGTGCACAAGCAGGCACTGACCAACCCCCTTTACGTGCGTACCGAGTTGACCCGCGCCTTCTCCGGCCGTCCGGCCCGCGGGCTGGTCAACCGCTTCCTGCGCGAGCACGGCCCGTACGCGCCCGCCGCCTACCCCGAGATCCACCACCTGACCTCGCCGCTGCGCAAGGCCGCGGCCAAGGCGGGCGACGCGCAGGGCATGGCGCTGTGGGCGGGCCAGGGGCACCGGATGGCCCGCGAACTGCCCGCCGGGCAGCTGGTGGAGGTGCTGGCGGCCGAACTCGGCGCCGCCAGGACAGCGTTGTCGCAGGGCGGGGCGCGATGACGGCGCCGGTGTTCGTCGTCGAGCACTTCGACGCGGGCGGCGCCGGACAGTACGTCCTCGACGGCCCCGAGGGGCGGCACGCCGTCTCCGTGAAGCGGCTGCGGCCCGGGGAGAGTGTCGTCCTCACGGACGGCGCCGGGCGCTGGGCCGAGTGCGACGTGGTCGGCACCGAGGGCAAGGACCGGCTGATCGTCCACATGACGAGCATGTCCGAGGAGCCCCCGGAGTCCCCCCGCATCACCGTCGTCCAGGCCCTCCCCAAGGGCGACCGGGGCGAGCTGGCCGTCGAGACGATGACCGAGACGGGCGTCGACGCGATCGTGCCGTGGGCGGCCGCCCGCTGCATCACCCAGTGGAAGGGCGACCGCGGCCTGAAGGCGCTCGGCAAGTGGCGGGCCACCGCTCGCGAGGCCGGCAAGCAGTCCCGCCGGGTCCGCTTCCCGGAGGTCGCGGACGCGGCAACGAGCAAGCAGGTTGCGGCACTTCTCGCCAAAGCCGACTTCGCCGCCGTACTGCACGAGAGCGGCGAGGAGACCCTGGCCACCGCCGAACTGCCCCCCGAGGGCGAGATCGTGCTCGTCGTCGGACCCGAAGGCGGCGTCTCCCCCGAGGAGTTGGCCCTCTTCGAGGAGGCGGGCGCGAAGGCGTACCGGCTCGGACCCACCGTACTGCGCACGTCGACCGCCGGGACCGCGGCGACCGCCCTGCTCCTCGGCCGCTCGGGCCGCTGGTCCTGACCCCCTGCCTCCGGAGAACAGTTCATGGAACTCGCCCAGGTACGCCTGCTCGTCAGCGACTTCGCCGCCTGTTACCGCTTCTATGCCGAAGTCCTCGGCCTGAAGCCGCAGTCGGGGGCGAAGGAGGGGCCGTACGAGAAGTTCAGCCCGGCTGTCGGCTCCGCGGGAATCGCCCTCCAGGACCGGGTCATGATGTCCGAGGTGCTCGGCGACGAGCTGGGCGACGCGGCCACCGGCCACCGCTCGCTGGTGGTGCTGCGCGTCGACGACCTGGACACCTACTGCGAGCAGGTCACCGCCCGCGGAGCGGCCCTCCTGCACGGCCCGGCTCCGATGACCGACCGGATGCGGGTCGCGCACCTCAAGGACCCGGAGGGCAATCTGGTGGAGCTTCAGGAGTGGCTGCTGCTGCGCGGCTGACGGCCACGGCCGGCAGCAGCTCCCAGCCGTCCGACTGCCCGCCGGCGGACAGCAGACCGCGCTTCGCGGCCTCGTCGACCAGAGCGCGTACGACACCGGGTTCGTGCAGGTTGACGTAGTGGCCGTGGGCGTCGCTCACGCCGCCCGAGTGGCCGGGGTAGCCGCCGCCGGCGTCGCGTCCCTCGCCGGACCGGAAGACGATCCGGGTGCGGATGCCGTCGCGGAGCAGGGTGAGGGTCTCGCGGCACGGCTCGCCGTCGCCGTGCCAGTGGCGGACGTTCCACAGGTAGACGGTCCGCTCGTCCACTACGAGCCTTCTGAGGCTGTGGTCCTTGCGCATCCGTCCACGGTAGACCTGGGGCGCACGAGTGGCCGTATGCGCTCTACCGCGACGGGCGGGACGGTGGCAGGCTGCCCTGCATGGGGGCGTTGACGAGGATGCGGCGTCGGCCGCGAGGGCGCCGAGTGGCGGCTGCGGCGACCCTCGGCGTGCTCGCCGTGGGCGGGACGGTCGCCTGCGATCCGAGCGGTCTGAACTCCGCGACCGTGGCGTACACGACCGACCAGACCGTGACGGACGAGCTGGAGCGGCAGAAGGCCGACGTGCGCTGGCTCAACTGCACGGCCTCGTACGGCGACAGCGGCTCGACGCCCACGGCCACCGAGAACGCCGTCGCCGACGTCGACTGCGAGGGCGAGACCGACGACGGCAAGGACATCACCGTCACGGGCAAGATCACGCGTGCGGTCAGCGGTGCGTGCGTGCGCGGGGACCTCACCGCGAAGATCGACGGGAAGCAGTGGTTCCACGTGGAGGGGCTCGGGAACTGCGAGGCCAAGACCACTCCGCCCGTCAACAACCCCGGGCAGCCGGGGCCGACGGTCACGGTGACCGTCACGAAGACCGTCTACTGCCAGAAGGCCCCCCAGTGCTGGCCGGACGGCAAGTGAGCCGCCGTCGAGGGCGGCAGGGCGCGTGATCCAACCTCGTCCAAACCCCTGTCACCGGTCGCCGGGCGTGCATAGGGTGATCGGGTGACACAGCCAGCGACCTCCGCGTATCTCCGGTTCCCGCACCTGCACGGCGAGTTGGTCGCCTTCACCGCCGAGGACGACGTGTGGCTCGCCCCGCTCGACGGTGGCCGGGCCTGGCGGGTCAGCGCCGACAACGTGCCGGTCACCCACCCCCGCATCTCGCCCGACGGCACCACCGTCGCCTGGACGTCCACCCGCGACGGCGCCCCCGAGGTGCACATCGCCCCGGTCGACGGCGGCCCCGCCGAACGCCTGACCCACTGGGGCAGTTCACGCACCCAGGTGCGCGGCTGGACCGCCGACGGCGAGGTCCTCGCGGTCAGCACGTACGGCCAGGCCAGCCTCCGCCGCAGCTGGGCCCGCGCGATCCCGCTCGACGGTGGCCCGGCCACGACCCTGCCCTACGGACCCGTCGGCGATGTCGCCCACGGAGGTCCCGGCACGGTCCTGCTGTCCGCGCCCATGGGCCGGGAAGCCGCCTGGTGGAAGCGGTACCGGGGCGGAACGGCGGGCAAGCTGTGGATCGACCGCGAGGGCGACGGGGAGTTCGTCCGGCTGCATGAAGAGCTCGACGGGAACATCGAGTACCCCGTGTGGGCGGGGGACCGGGTCGCCTTCCTGTCCGACCACGAGGGCGTGGGAGCGGTGTACTCCTCGCTCGCCGACGGGTCCGACCTGCGCCGGCACACCCCGCTGGAGGGCTTCTACGCCCGGCACGCGGCCGGTGACGGCACCCGGGTCGTGTATGCCTCCGCCGGCGAACTGTGGATCCTGGACGACCTCGACGGCGCCGAGCCCCGCAAGCTGGAGGTGCGGCTCGGCGGGCAGCACACCGACCGGCAGCCGTTCACGGTGAACGCCGCCCGCTGGTTCGGGTCGGCCGCCCCCGACCACACCGCGCGCGGCAGCGCGGTCGCCGTGCGCGGTGCCGTGCACTGGGTGACCCACCGCGCCGGACCGGCCCGCGCGCTCTCCGCGGAACCCGGGGTACGGGCCCGGCTGCCGCGCACCTTCCGCGCCGAGGGCGAGGAATGGGTGGTGTGGGTGACGGACGCCGAGGGCGACGACGCCCTGGAGTTCGCGCCCGCCACCGGCCACGCGCCCGGCGCCACCCCGCGCCGGCTCGCCGCCGGACAGCTCGGCCGGGTGCTGGGGCTCGCGATGGCGCCCGACGGCAGCCGGGCCGCGGTCGCCGCGCACGACGGGCGCGTCCTGCTCGTCGAACGCGAGACGGGCGAGGTGCGCGAGGTCGACCACAGCGAGGAGGGCGACGTCTCCGGGCTGGTGTTCTCGCCCGACTCGGCCTGGCTCGCCTGGTCGCACCCCGGTCCGGGCCCGCTGCGCCAGCTCCGGCTCGCCAACACCACCGACCTGTCGGTCACCGAGGCGACCCCGCTGCGGTTCAGGGACTACGCCCCGGCGTTCACCCTCGACGGCAAGCACCTCGCCTTCCTGTCCAACCGCTCCTTCGACCCGGTCTACGACGAGCACGTCTTCGACCTGGCCTTCGTGGTCGGCGACCGCCCGCACCTGATCACGCTGGCGGCGACCACGCCCTCGCCGTTCGGCCCGCAGCGGCACGGCCGCCCCTTCGAGGCCCCCGACAAGGACGAGACGCCCGACAGCGAGGGCACCCCGGCCACCCGTATCGACCTCGAAGGCCTCGCCGACCGGATCGTGCCGTTCCCCGTGGAGGCGGCCCGCTACTCCAACCTGCGCGCGGCGAAGGACGGCGTGCTGTGGCTCCGGCACCCGGTGCGCGGTGTCCTCGGCTCCTCCCGGGCCACCCCGGACGACCCGGATCCGCACACCGAGCTGGAGCGCTACGACCTCGCCCAGCAGCGCATCGAGCATCTCGCCGCCGACGCCGACCACTTCGCCGTGAGCGGCGACGGCAAGCGGGTCCTGCTGTGGACCGACGGACGGCTCAAGGTCGTGCCCAGCGACCGGCGCGCCTCGAACGACGACGACAGCGACACCAACATCACCGTCGACCTCACCCGCGTACGGCAGACCGTCGACCCGGCGGCCGAGTGGCGGCAGATGTACGAGGAGACGGGCCGCGTCATGCGGGACCACTTCTGGCGTCCGGACATGAACGGGGTCGACTGGACCGGCGTCCTCGACCGCTACCGTCCGGTGCTGGACCGCGTCGCCACCCACGACGACCTCGTCGACCTGCTGTGGGAGGTGCAGGGCGAGCTCGGCACCTCGCACGCCTACGTCGTCCCGCGCGGCGGCCACGGCGGCGGACCCCGGCAGGGGCTGCTCGGTGCGGACATCTCCCGTCATACGGACGGCACTTGGGTCATCGACCGCATCCTGCCGACCGAGACCTCCGACCCGGACGCCCGCTCCCCGCTCGCCGCGCCGGGTGTCGCGGTGCGTGCCGGGGACGCGATCGTCGCGGTGGCCGGGATGCCGGTCGACCCGGTGACCGGGCCCGGGCCGCTTCTCGTCGGTACGGCGGGCAAGCCGGTCGAGCTGACGATCTCGCCGTCCGGCGGGGGCGAGGTGCGGCACGCGGTCGTCGTGCCGACCGCCGACGAGGAACCTCTTCGCTATCACGCGTGGGTCGCGGACCGGCGGGCGTACGTCCACGAGAAGTCCGGCGGACGGCTGGGGTATCTCCACGTGCCGGACATGCAGGCGCCCGGCTGGGCCCAGATCCACCGCGACCTGCGGGTGGAAGTGGCCCGGGAGGGGCTGGTCGTGGACGTCCGCGAGAACCGGGGCGGGCACACCTCTCAGCTTGTCGTCGAGAAGCTGGCCCGGCGGATCGTCGGCTGGGCCGTGCCGCGTGGCATGCGGCCGTACAGCTATCCGCACGACGCGCCCCGCGGGCCGGTCGTCGCCGTCGCGAACGAGTTCTCCGGCTCGGACGGGGACATCGTCAACGCGGCGATCAAGGCGCTGGGGATCGGGCCGGTGGTCGGTACGCGGACCTGGGGCGGGGTGATCGGGATCGACAGCCGGTACCGGCTGGTCGACGGGACGTTGATCACGCAGCCGAAGTACGCGTTCTGGCTCGAGGGTTACGAGTGGGGGGTCGAGAACCACGGCGTCGACCCGGACGTGGAGGTCGTGCAGCGGCCGCAGGATCATGCGGCGGGGCGGGATGTGCAGCTGGACGAGGCGGTGAGGTTGGCGTTGGCGGCGCTGGAGTCGGCCCCGGCGAAGGTTCCGCCGAGCTTGCCGTAGCCCGGCGTGGGGGCTGGGCGGGGGTGGGTAGCGCAGCCCGGCGTTACGGGGTGCCGCCCGCGCCCACCCGTGCCGCCCCAGCGGCACACCTGCCCGCAGCTGGGCGACTAGCATGCCCACGTAAGGATCACCCGGCTCAAGGAGACCGCATGGCAGGGGAACCGCAGGACGACTGTCTGTTCTGCAAGATCATCGCGGGGCAGATTCCGGCGACGATCGTCCGTGAGACCGACACGACCGTCGCGTTCCGGGACATCAACCCCCAGGCGCCCACCCACATCCTGGTGATCCCGAAGGCCCACCACAGGGACGCCGCCGCCCTGGCCACCGCCGCCCCGGAACTCGCCGCCGACGTCCTGCGCGAGACCCAGGCCGTCGCCGACGACGAGAAGCTGGAGAGCTACCGCGTCGTCTTCAACACCGGCAGCGGCGCCGGGCAGACCGTCTGGCACGCCCATGCGCACGTCCTCGGCGGGCGCGGGCTGCAGTGGCCCCCCGGGTAACCGGTCGTGTCCGTACGTGAACTGGTGGTCCTCGGCACCGCCAGCCAGGTCCCGACCCGGCATCGCAACCACAACGGCTACCTGCTGCGGTGGGACGGCGAGGGCATCCTGTTCGACCCCGGTGAGGGCACGCAGCGGCAGATGCTGCGTGCCGGGGTCGCCGCGCACGACCTGAACCGGATCTGTGTCACGCACTTCCACGGCGACCACTCGCTGGGCCTCGCCGGAGTCATCCAGCGCATCAACCTCGACAGGGTCCCGCACGAGGTCACGGCCCACTATCCGCGCTCCGGACAGCGGTTCTTCAACCGGCTGCGGTACGCCACCGCCTACCGCGAGACGGTCGAGCTGGTCGAGGCGCCGGTGAGCGCGGACGGTGTGCTCGCCACCACGCCCGGCTACACCCTGGACGCCCGCAAGCTCTCCCACCCCGTCGAGTCCTACGGCTATCGCCTCACCGAACCCGACGGCCGCCGCATGCTGCCCGACCGGCTCGCCGCGCACGGCATCAAGGGCCCGGACGTCGGACGGATCCAACGGGAGGGCTCGCTGGGCGAGGTCCGTCTCGACGACGTCAGCGAGACGCGCCGCGGGCAGCGGTTCGCGTTCGTCATGGACACCCGGCTGTGCGACGGCGTGCACGCGCTGGCCGAGGGCTGCGACCTGCTGGTCATCGAGTCGACGTTCCTCGACGAGGACGAGCAACTGGCGGTGGAGCACGGGCACCTGACGGCAGGTCAGGCAGCGCGGGTCGCGCGGGACGCGGGCGTACGGCATCTCGTGCTCACCCACTTCAGCCAGCGCTACTCCGAACCGGACGAGTTCGAGCGGCAGGCGCGGGCCGCCGGCTTCGAGGGGGAGCTGACAGTGGCCCACGATCTGCTGAGGGTGCCGGTTCCGAAGCGTCGGTGAAACCGCCGTACCATTCTTCGATGCCCATCCCCAAAGCTGAACTGCACCTCCATATCGAAGGCACCCTGGAGCCGGAGCTGGCCTTCGAGCTGGCCGCCCGCAACGGCGTCGAGCTGCCGTACGCCGACACCGACCAGCTGCGCCAGGCGTACCGGTTCAAGGACCTCCAGTCGTTCCTGAACCTGTACTACGAGCTCATGTCCGTGCTCCGCACCGAGCAGGACTTCGCGGACCTCGCGAACGCCTACCTGGCCCGCGCCGCCGCGCAGGGTGTGCGGCACGCCGAGATCTTCTTCGACCCGCAGGCCCACATCGCACGCGGGGTCGGAATGGGGACGGTCGTCGAGGGGCTGTGGCGGGCGCTGGGGAACAGCGAGTCCGCGCACGGCGTCTCCACGCAGCTGATCATGTGCTTCCTGCGGGACGAGTCCGCCGAGTCGGCGCTGGAGACGCTGGAGGCGGCGAAGCCGTACCTCGACCGGATCGTCGGCATCGGGCTCGACTCGGCCGAGGTCGGGCATCCGCCGGTGAAGTTCCGCGAGGTGTACGAGGCCGCCGCCGCGCTCGGTCTGCGGCGCGTGGCGCACGCCGGTGAGGAGGGCCCGCCGGAGTACATCACGGAGGCCCTGGACGTGCTCGGCGTCGAGCGGATCGACCACGGCCTGCGCTGCATGGAGGACGATGCGCTGGTCGCCCGTCTCGTGCGGGACCGGATCCCGCTGACCCTGTGCCCACTGTCCAACGTCCGGCTGCGTGCCGTCGACGTCCTCGCCGAGCACCCGCTGCCGGCGATGCTGGAGGCCGGGTTGCTGTGCACGGTCAACTCCGACGACCCGGCCTACTTCGGCGGCTACGCCGGAGACAACTTCGACGCCGTGCGCCGGACACTGGGCCTCGGCGAGGACCGGCTGCGCGAGCTGGCCCGCAACTCCTTCGTCGCGTCCTTCCTGGAGCACGACGAGGAGCTGCGGGCGCGGTATCTGGCCGAGGTGGAGGCGTACGACTTCCCGTAGGCCGGCGGTGTGTCAGGACCCCGGTGCGGCTGCCGCCTGCCGGGGTCCTGCCGTGTCGTAGGACCGCTGGGCGGGGACGGCCGGGGCGTCGATCGGGATCTCCACGACCGGCTGCTCGGGCGTGCCGGCCTGCGGGAGCGCGTCCGCCGGGGTGCCGGTCGAGGCGGCGACCACGGCGGCCGGGGTGCCGCCCCGGCGGCGCACCGCACCGGTGAGCAGGGGGCGCCCGCCGGTGTGCAGGGCCACCGCGGTCATCGGGAGGGTGACGACCAGGAGTCCGAGGGCGAGGATCGCGCCCATGGCCGGGAAGCCGGCCCGTGCGGACAGCAGACTCCCGATGAGCGGGCCCGCCGCCGTGCCGAGCGAGGACGCGGAGCCGACGAGTACCGCCCAACGGCCGCGCGGGTCGAGGGAGGCGGCGAGGCCGATGACGTACGACAGGACGATCGGGTAGAGCGTGTTCCAGGCGATCTCGCCGGCCGCGAAGGTCGGCAGGTCGGTCGCGGAGGCGCTCAGCGCGATGCAGCCGGCGATGAGAACGGTGCCCGCGCCGACGGGCATCGCCCGGCCGAGTCGAGGCCCGAGCGCACCCGCGCCGATGACCCCCAGGAGCCCGGTGCCCAGCGCCACGGCGAAGACGACGCCGACGGCCGCCTCCGTCAGATGCGCCTGCGTGAGGCCGATCCGGCCGCTGACTCCCCACAGGGAGTTCTGCGCGAGCGACCAGAACAGCATGGCGACGGCGAGGACGAGACCGGCGCGCAGGTGGGGGAGCGGGTCCTGGTTCCGGCGGGCCTGCCGGGTGGCGGCCGTACGGATCGGGAGACGGCTCGTCAGGGGCCAGACGGCCGCCGCGGTCAGGGCGATCGCGGCGAGCGGCAGCCCGTGGCCGGGGCCGAGGTGGGGGACCGTCAGATAGACCGTGCCCGCGAGCGCGGAGACGCTCAGCAGGCCCAGCGTGGTCGTGCGGTGCGGATCCCACGCTCGAACACCCTCGCGCGGGGGGACCCCCATGGCGGCGATCCCGGTGGCGGCGACCGTGGTGGCGGTACCGGAGCCGAAGCCGCCGAGCAGCGCACCGGCGACCACGGCCGGGACGGAGGCGGTGAGGGCGGCGGTGCCGTAGCCGAGGACGGCCAGCGCCAGTCCGGCGCGGGCCAGGGTGCGCGGGCCGACGCGGTCGACCCGCGAGGCGAGCAGAAAGCCGGCCGCGGCCGAACTCAGCAGCAGGGCGCTGCCGATGGCACCCGCCTGCGTGGCGGACAGCGGAAGTCCCGAGTCGAGTCTGCCGACGGTGGTCGGGAGGAGGTACGGGGCGAGGTACCCGGCCGTGAAAAGGGCAACGAGGGGCCAGGGCGTGGTGGTGCGGGCGAACACGGGCGTTCCCAGGGCATGCGAAAGAAGCGGCTCAGAAAAAGGGGGTTGGGCGACGACCGTCGACGGACAGGAACGCGCGGGCAATTTGTATCAAGCACACGGTTCGGGAAAGAAACGCGGGGGGTGTGATGTGGCGCACGTTGCGTTTGGGGTGTGTGGGGCCGGGTAGGCGTGCGGCCTTTCGGACTTCGAAGGGCGCTGTCAACGCCAGTGCGGCGCGCCCCCCGTGCCGGGCGCCGTCGCCTCGATCTTGCCCCTGATCTCCCGCATCACCGCGACGATCTGCGCCTCGTGCTCCGGCGTCAGCCGGGCCACCGGCACCGAGCAGCTGATCGCGTCCTGGGCGGGGGAGTCGTAGCGCAGGGCGAAGCCGAAGCCGACGATGCCGAGGACGCCCTCCTCGCGGTCGATCGAGTGGCCGCGGGTGCGGACCTGCGCCAGATCGGCCGCCAGCGACTCCCGGCCGGTGTGGGAGTTCGGGGTGAGGGCCACGTACGGCCCCTCGGGCAGCTCGGCGTCGTCCCGTTCGGCCAGCAGCGCCTTGCCCAGGGCGCCGACGTGGGCCGGCAGGCGTCGCCCGACCCGGCTGATGGTCCTCAGGTACTCGTGCGACTCGCGCGTCGCCAGATACGCCACGCCCCGGCCGTCCAGGCGCCCCATGTGGATCGTCTCGCCCAGCGCCTGGGACGCCTCGTCGAGATACGGCCGCACGACGCGCACGCGCGGATCGGAGTCGAGGTAGCTGGTGCCGGTGAGCAGGGCGTGGATGCCGATGCCGTAGAGGGAGCCGGTGACGTCCGTGCGGACCCAGCCGCGCGAGATCAGGGTCTGCAGCAGCGCGTACATCGAGCTGCGCGGCACGCCCAGCTCGTCGGCGAGCTCCTGCAGCCGTGCCGGACGGTCGCCCCGCGCGGCGAGCAGCTCCAGCAGCTCGACCGTGCGCGCGGCCGACTTCACCTCGCGGACGCCCCCGGTCTCTGACATGCGTCGATCGTAAGCGGGGGTGACCGCCGGCGACCGGGCCATTGACGGGACTCGTTCGCCTATCTAACCTTCATCTTCATACGTGGATGACGTCTACATGGGGAGATGAGTGAGGGTGAGTCCCGATACGGGCGCCGTGACGGGGAGGCTGCGGGAGGGCATGGCGAACGGCGTGCTGTCGTTCCCGCTGACCAGCTTCCACGACGACGGCTCCCTCGACCCGGACGGCTTCCGCACGTACGTCGCGGACCGGATCGCCACCGGCCCCGGCGCCGTCTTCCCCGCCTGCGGCACCGGCGAGTTCTTCTCCCTGGACGAGGACGAGTACCGGCAGGTCGTCACCATCACGGTCGAGGAGGCCGGCGGGCGCGTGCCCGTCGTCGCCGGGATCGGCTACGGCTGGGCGCAGGCCGTCCGCTTCGCGCGCATCGCCGAAGAGGCCGGGGCGGACGCCCTCCTCGTCCTGCCGCACTACCTGGTCGCCGCCCCGCAGGATGGGCTGGTCGCCCAACTGGAGCAGATCGCGGCCCGTACCCGGCTGCCGCTCATCGCCTACCAGCGCGGTCAAGTCACCTTCACCGTCGGCTCCTTGAAGCGCATCGCCGCCATCCCGACCGTCATCGGCCTGAAGGACGGCCACAGCGACCTCGACCGGCTGCAACGCCTCACGCTCGCCGCCCCCGAGGGCTTCCTCTTCTTCAACGGGGCCGCCACCGCCGAGATCCAGGCCCGCGCCTACGCCACCGTCGGCATCCCCGCCTACTCCTCCGCCGTCCACGCCTTCGCCCCCGAGATCGCGAACGCCTTCTTCACCGCGTTCCAGGACGGCGACGACGGCACCGTCGAGAAGCTGCTGCGCGACTTCTACGTCCCCCTCGTCGAACTCCGCGACCGCGTGCCCGGATACGCCGTGTCCCTGGTGAAGGCGGCCGCCCGGCTGCGCGGCCGTCCGGTGGGACCCGTGCGCGCCCCGCTCACCGATCCCTCGGCCGCCAACCTGGCCGACCTCAAGATGCTGCTGACCACCGGACTCGACCTCGTAGGAGCCGCCCTGTGAACCTCTCCATCACGGACGTACGGCTGACCCCGATCCTGGTCGCCGACCCGCCCCTGCTGAACACGCAGGGCGTGCACCAGCCCTACACCCCCCGGCTGATCGTGGAGGTGGTGACGGCCGACGGGACCACCGGCATCGGCGAGACGTACGGCGACACCAAGTACCTGGAGCTGGCCCGTCCGTTCGCCAAGAAGCTGGTCGGACGCCAGGTGAGCGACCTGAACGGGCTGTTCGTCCTCGCCGACGAGGTGGCCGTCGACAGTTCCCGGGTCTCCGGTCAGGTCGACGTCGGCGGACTGCGCGGCGTCCAGACCGCCGACAAGCTGCGGCTGTCCGTCGTCTCCGCCTTCGAGGTGGCCTGCCTCGATGCGCTGGGCAAGGCGCTCGGCCTGCCCGTGCACGCGCTGCTCGGCGGCAAGCTGCGGGACGCGGTGGAGTACAGCGCGTACCTCTTCTACAAGTGGGCGGACCATCCGGAGGGCGTGACGGCCGAGAAGGACGACTGGGGCGTTGCCGTCGACCCGGCCGGGGTCGTCGAGCAGGCCCGGAAGTTCACCGAGCGGTACGGCTTCACCTCCTTCAAGCTCAAGGGCGGTGTCTTCCCGCCCGACGAGGAGGTCGCGGCCGTACGGGCACTGGCCGAGGCGTTCCCCGGGCACCCGCTGCGGCTGGATCCCAACGGGGCGTGGAGCGTGGAGACTTCACTGAAGGTGGCGAAGGAACTCGGGGATGTTCTCGAGTACCTGGAGGACCCGGCGCTCGGTACGCCGGCCATGGCCGAGGTCGCCGCTCGGACGGACGTGCCCCTCGCCACCAACATGTGCGTGACGACCTTCGCCGAGATCAAGGAGGCCTTCACCCGCGATGCCGTCCAGGTGGTGCTCTCCGACCACCACTACTGGGGCGGGCTGCGCAACACGCAGCAACTCGCCGCCGTCTGCCGCACCTTCGGCGTCGGGGTGTCCATGCACTCCAACACCCACCTGGGGATCTCGCTGGCCGCGATGACCCATGTCGCGTCCACCGTCCCCAACCTCCACCACGCCTGCGACTCCCACTATCCCTGGCAGTCGGAGGACGTCCTGACCGAACGCCTCACCTTCGAGGGCGGCAGGGTCACCGTCTCGGACGCACCCGGCCTGGGCGTCGAACTCGACCGGGACAGGCTTCGCTTCCTCCACCGGCGCTGGCTGGACGACGACGGTTCGCTGCGTGAGCGGGACGACGCGGCGGCGATGCGGGTGGCCGAGCCGGGGTGGGTCACGCCGGCGGTGCCGCGCTGGTAGGCCTCCGGCAACCCGGGCGGTTTCGTCGCGCCGAGTGACCTGCTCGTGCGGGGCCGGTGGGCCACAACGACCGGATCCGGACACCGGCGGAGCAGGCTCCGGGGCGGGTGCGGCGGCGGAGGCCGAGCCGAGTGCGGCCGGGACGGCATGCACGTCCGGTACGGCCCGGCCCGGACCTGCGGCTACGGCGTGACGACGGCGCGTTGTCCGTGGCTTGGTGCAGACTGGCCTGATCGGCACCACGTCAGGGAGCGCACCGTGATCGCGTCCACCGCGTCCACCGGAAAGGGAACGTCACACATCGGAGAGGCCGGGCACCCCAGGGCCCAGGTCGACCCGCTCACCGCCCTGCGCACACCCGACGACCCGCCCTGGGACGTCTACCTCACGGGCCCCGTCTTCCTCGACATCATCTTCACCGGGCTCGACTCCGCCCCGGTGCGCGGGACCGAGTCCTGGGCGCGCGGGATGGGGTCGAGCCCGGGCGGTGTGGCGAACATGGCGACGGCCCTGGCGAGGCTCGGCCTCAGAACCTCCCTCGCGGCCGCTTTCGGCGACGACCACTACGGCGAGTACTGCTGGGACGCCCTGGAGACGGGCGAGGGTATCGATCTCGGGCCGTCCCGCACGGTCCCCGGCTGGCACTCCTCGGTCACCGTCTCCATGGCGTACGAGGGGGAGCGCACGATGGTCTCCCACGGCCACGAGCCGCCCCCCGAGGAGCCCGCGCCCGACTGCCCCCCACGCGCGCGTGCCGCCATCGCCTCCCTCACCCCGGGCAAGCGCGCACCCTGGATCGCCCAGGCCGCGAGCAAGGGGGCCCGGATCTTCGGCGACGTCGGGTGGGACGACACGGGGGCGTGGGATCTGGCGCGGCTGGCCGACCTGGAGCACTGCGAGGCGTTTCTGCCGAACGCGGAGGAGGCGATGCGGTACACGGGGGCGGCATGCCCGCGTGAGGCCGCGCACGCGCTGACCGATCACGTTCCGCTGGCCGTCGTCACGCTCGGTGCGGACGGGGCGTACGCGGTGGACCGGCGGACCGGGGAGACGGCGGAGGTGCCGGCGATCGCGGTGGAGGCGCTCGATCCGACCGGGGCGGGGGACGTGTTCGTGGCGGGGTTCGTCACGGGGACGCTGGCGGGGTGGCCGCTGGCCGACCGGCTGGCCTTCGCGGGTCTGACGGCGGCCTTGTCCGTGCAGGAGTTCGGCGGGTCGTTGTCGGCGCCCGGGTGGTCCGAGATCGGGGCGTGGTGGCGCAGGGTGCAGTCGGTGGAGGGGCAGGACCCGGCGGCGCTCGAGCGGTACGGGTTCCTGGCGGGGCTGGTGCCGGAGGAGGCGGCGCGGCCGTGGCCGTTGCGGAGGGCTGTGCCGACGATCGGGTTCGGACGGTCGGCGTGACTTGGCGAGGCAGGTGGGGTGGCCGTCCCTGAGGGCTCCGCCCCCGGACCCCCGGCCCATGCGCACCCTCCCCCACGCTCGGCTGGGCTCGCGCGGAGGGACCCCCCTCCCGTCTCGGTTGGATGACAGGGCGGCGAAAAGCCCTACGGCGTTGTCAGTCCACCGTCGTACCCTTGGTATCGCGAGGCCGCTCTCAGCTACGCGGCCGTGATGAGGAGGAACCGCAGGCCTACAGGCCGGCCCATGACTCAGACACCCACAGCTCACACACCCGCGCAGGGGCAGGCGAGAGCACAGTTCACGGTCCCCGCCCAGCACCCCATGGTGACCGTGCTGGGTTCCGGCGACTCCCTCCTGCGTGTGATCGAGAAGGCCTTCCCGGCAGCCGACATCCACGTCCGGGGCAACGAGATCAGCGCGGTCGGCGACGCCGCCGAAGTCGCCCTCATCCAGCGCATGTTCGACGAGATGATGCTGGTGCTCCGCACCGGACAGCCGATGACGGAGGACGCAGTGGAACGCTCGATCGCCATGCTGAGGGCCAGTGAGAACGGCGAGAGCGACGGCCAGGAGACCCCGGCCGAGGTGCTCACGCAGAACATCCTCTCCTCGCGCGGCCGCACCATCCGCCCCAAGACCCTCAACCAGAAGCGGTACGTCGACGCGATCGACAAGCACACGATCGTCTTCGGCATCGGCCCCGCCGGTACCGGCAAGACCTACCTCGCCATGGCCAAGGCGGTCCAGGCCCTGCAGTCCAAGCAGGTCAACCGCATCATCCTCACCCGCCCGGCGGTCGAGGCGGGGGAGCGGCTCGGCTTCCTCCCGGGCACGCTCTACGAGAAGATCGACCCGTACCTGCGCCCGCTGTACGACGCGCTGCACGACATGCTGGACCCGGACTCGATCCCGCGGCTCATGGCCGCCGGGACCATCGAGGTGGCGCCCCTGGCATACATGCGCGGTCGCACGCTCAATGACGCCTTCATCATCCTGGACGAGGCCCAGAACACGAGCCCCGAGCAGATGAAGATGTTCCTCACCCGTCTCGGCTTCGACTCGAAGATCGTGATCACGGGTGACGTGACTCAGGTGGACCTGCCGAACGGCACGAAGTCGGGTCTGCGCCAGGTCCAGGACATCCTCGAAGGCCTCGACGACGTCCACTTCTCGCGGCTCACGTCCCACGATGTCGTACGGCACAAGCTGGTCGGCCGTATCGTCGACGCGTACGAGAAGTACGACAGCCAGAACGGTACGGAGAACGGCACCCACAAGGGCGCCCGTAACAAGCGGAAGTAGACCAGCACGACCATGTCGATCGACGTCAACAACGAGTCCGGAACCGAGGTCGACGAGCAGGCGATCCTCGACATCGCCCGCTACGCGCTCGCGCGGATGCGCATCCACCCGCTCTCCGAGCTCTCGGTGATCGTCGTGGACACCGACGCCATGGAGCAGCTGCACATCCAGTGGATGGACCTGCCGGGGCCGACCGATGTCATGTCCTTCCCGATGGACGAGCTGCGGCCGCCGTCGAAGGACGACGACGAGCCTCCGCAGGGCCTGCTCGGCGACATCGTGCTGTGTCCCGAGGTCGCAGAGAAGCAGGGCAAGGACGCGGACACGCAGCACTCCATGGACGAGGAGCTCCAACTCCTCACCGTCCATGGAGTGCTGCACCTCCTCGGCTACGACCACGAGGAGCCCGACGAGAAGGCCGAGATGTTCGGTCTGCAGGCCGCCATCGTGGACGGCTGGCGTGCGGAGAAGGGCCTGACCGGTCCGTCCCCGGCCCCGACCGTCTCATGAGTCCGACCCTCGTCTCCGGCGCGATCGCCCTGGTCGTCGTCGCCTGGCTCGCGGCCTGCGCGGAGGCGGGGCTCGCGCGTGTCTCCAGCTTCCGTGCCGAGGAAGCCGTGCGCACCGGCCGCCGGGGCAGCGTGAAGCTCGCCCAGATCGCCGCCGACCCGACCCGCTATCTGAACGTGGCGCTACTGGTGCGCGTCGCCTGTGAGATGGCGGCGGCCGCGCTCATCACCTACGCCTGCCTGCAGGAGTTCGACGGCACGACCGAGGCGCTCCTGGTCGCGATCGGGGTGATGGTCCTGGTGTCGTACGTCGCCGTCGGGGTCTCGCCGAGGACCATCGGCCGCCAGCATCCGCTCAACACGGCCACGGCAGCGGCGTACGTCCTGCTGCCGCTCGCCCGCATCATGGGCCCGATCCCGTCGCTGCTGATCCTCATCGGCAACGCGCTCACCCCCGGCAAGGGCTTCCGCCATGGCCCCTTCGCCTCCGAGGCGGAGCTGCGGGCGCTGGTCGACCTCGCCGAGAAGGAGTCGCTGATCGAGGACGAGGAGCGCCGTATGGTGCACTCGGTCTTCGAGCTGGGCGACACGCTCGTCCGGGAGGTCATGGTCCCGAGGACCGACCTCGTCGTCATCGAGCGCTACAAGACGATCCGTCAGGCGCTGACCCTGGCGCTCAGGTCCGGGTTCTCGCGGATCCCCGTCTCCGGGGAGAGCGAGGACGACATCGTCGGGATCGTCTATCTGAAGGACCTGGTCCGCAAGACGCACATCAGCCGGGACGCGGAGAGCGAGCTGGTGTCGACGGCCATGCGGCCGGCCGCCTTCGTGCCGGACACCAAGAACGCCGGTGACCTGCTGCGCGAGATGCAGCAGGACCGCAACCACGTGGCCGTCGTCATCGACGAGTACGGCGGCACGGCCGGCATCGTCACCATCGAGGACATCCTCGAGGAGATCGTCGGCGAGATCACCGACGAGTACGACCGCGAGCTCCCGCCGGTGGAGGAGCTGGGCGACGACCGCCACCGGGTCACCGCCCGCCTCGACATCACCGACCTCGGCGAGCTGTACGGCCTGGAGGAGTACGACGACGAGGACGTGGAGACCGTCGGCGGGCTGCTGGCGAAGGCGCTGGGCCGGGTCCCGATCGCCGGGGCGTCGGCCGTGGTCGATCTTCCCGACGGGCGCGGGCTGCGGCTGACCGCGGAGGCCGCCGCGGGCCGCCGGAACAAGATCGTGACGGTGCTGGTGGAGCCGGTGGGCCCGGTCGGGGCCCCCGCGGACGAGGAGGCGAAGGCGGAGTGACCCCGCAGGAGCTGCGCGCGTTCTGCCTTTCCTTCAACGCGGCCGTGGAGGACTTCCCCTTCCGGCCGGAGATCTCCGTCTTCAAGGTGGGTGGCAAGCTCTTCGCCCTGACGACGCTGGACGCGCGGCCCCTCACCGTCAACCTGAAGTGCGACCCGGAGGACGCGATCCGCCTGCGCGGCGAGTACCCGGGGCTCATCGCCCCCGGCTACCACATGAACAAGCGCCACTGGAACACCGTCACGGCCGACGGCGACCTCCCGGGCCGGCTGGTCCGGGAGCTCATCGAGGACTCGTACGACCTGGTGGTGGCGGGTCTGCCGCGCGCGGAGCGGCTTCGCCTGGACCGGCCGTGAAGCCCTCCGCGTAGGCGGCGAACTCGTACGCCGCTTCGAGGCTTCCGGGGCGGGGCGGGTCGGCCGGATCCCAGCCGCGCGACCGGTCGGGCCGTCACGGTGTAGCGCCGGCCCCAGGCCAGGTGGAACGGTGCCCAGGTCCTGAGCCCCGGCATCACCTGGGGCAGCTCCGCCCGCAGCTCGTCGCGCAGCGCCTGCGGCGACACCTCGTGTCGGGATCTCGTCGTGCAGCCTGCGCAGCGCCGCCTCGGCCGGGCCGATCGGTGGCGGCGATCACGAAGTCGCAGTCGCTGTGCAGGTCACCGGCGCCGAGGGCGAAGGAGCCCTGCAGACAGGCGCCGACGAACGTGTCGCCGAGGATCTCCCGGACGGAGCCGGTGAAGTCGGCCGGCAGCGCGTCGAGTTCGCCGTACGGAGTGAACATGGGGCTGGACATGGGACGACGCACGCTAATCGCTCGACCGCCGGTGATCCAGCGAATTGCGGCGTGAGGGGCCCCGCGCGACCACGTCCGGTCGTGCGGGGCGCGGCTCGGGCCCACCCCCGTCAGGCCCGCGGCTCCCGCCCCGCCCGCAGTCCCGTCGCCACCAGCACCGCCGCGGCCAGCACGATCGCCGCGTCGAGTGCCAGCACCGTGTGGACGCCGGTCATCAGGTCGCTCGACGTCGTCGCGAGGACGCCGAGCAGGGGGATGCCGATCGTGATGCCGACCTGCTGGGTGGAGGTGACGAGCCCGGTGGCCAGGCCCTGTTCCTCGTCGGGAACGCCGGAGGTGACGGTCAGGCCGTAGGAGATGATCGCGCCCAGGTGGCACATGCTGGCGAGGGAGACGGCGGCCGTCGCGAGCCACACCGACCAGCTGTTCTCGTCCAGGGCCAGGAGGGTGGCCACGAGTGCGCCCTGGCCCAGCAGCGAGACCACCAGCGTGCGGCGGGCGCCGAGGCGGCCGATCACCCTCGGGGTGTACGACCCCGCCACCACCGAGAGGACGCCCTGGACGCCGAAGACCAGGCCCGTCTCGAAGGCCGACAGATGCAGGACCTCCTGGAGGTAGAGGGTGAGGACGAAGACGACCGTCGACATCATCGAGAAGGTGACCAGTCCGCCCAGGTTGCCCCACGCGACCGTGCGGCGGCGCAGCATCGAGAGGGAGACCAGGGGGGAACGGGTGCGGGACTCGACGGCCACGAAGGCCGTGAGCAGCAGGATGCCCGCGATCAGCGTCACGATGACGTCGGGACGGCCGAAGCCGTGGTCGGCGGCCGTCGACAGGGCGTAGATGAAGGAGAGCAGGCCGGCCGTGACCGTGACGGCGCCCGGGATGTCCAGGCGGGGGCGGTCCGGGACGGGGGCACCTCCCATGCCCTTGAGGCTATGGGGGAGGGACTCGGGGAGCAGGGTCGGGGCCAGGGGCAGGACGATCACCGCGAACAGGCCCAGCAGGCCCATGGTGGAGCGCCAGCCGAGCGTGTCGGTGAGGACGCCGCCGGCCACCATGCCGACGGTGAAGCCGAGGGAGAGCAGGGTGCCGGAGATGCCGAGCGCGCGGTCGCGGGCCGGGCCCTCCGGGAAGGTCGTGGTCAGCAGGGACATGCCCGTCGGTACGATCGCCGCCGCGCCGACGCCCTGCAGCGCGCGGCCGGCCAGGAACGACGCCGGGTCCCACGCGAACGTCGCGAGCAGCGAGGCCGCGCCGAACAGGGCGAGCCCTGTCAGGAACAGCCGGCGGCGGCCGTACAGGTCGCCCATGCGGCCGAAGAGGAGCAGGAAGCCGCCGGACGGCAGCGCGAACGCGGTGACCGCCCACTGGAGGGCGGACTGGCTCATGCCGAGGTCCGCGCCGAGGACGGGCAGGGCGACGTTCAGGACGGAGAAGTCGAGCGCGACCATGAACTGGGCGGCGCACAGGACGAAGAGGACGAGTCTGTCGCGGGTCGAGAGGCGGGGTGCGGCTGTCTCGCGCACTTGCGGGGAGGAGGTGTCGATCGCCATGCACAAGAGCCTGCGGGCCGCGGAATAGCCGTGGGGAGCGGGAAGTTGTCCTGGTGGTGGCACCACCAGACAGGGGGAGTATGTGGCGGACGTGATCGAGACGGGTGCGGGCAAGGCGCATCGGCTGCGTGAGCTGCGCGAGTTCCTGATGAGCCGACGGGCCCGGGTCTCCCCGGCCGAGGCCGGGCTGCCCGACGGCGGGGCACGGCGCCGGACGCCGGGGCTGCGCCGCGAGGAGGTCGCCGTGCTCGCCGGGGTGGGCGCCTCCTGGTACCAGTGGCTGGAACAGGGGCGGGACATCTCCGTCTCCCCGCAGGTCCTCGACTCCGTCGCCCGGGTACTGCGGCTCAGCAACGCCGAGCGGCGCCATCTGTACGTCCTCGCCGGGCTGAACCCGCCGGCTCCTGAACCGGCGGCGGACCACGGCTGCGAGGGGCTGCGGCGGCTGATCGACGCGTGGATGCCGTATCCGGCGCACCTCATGGACACGTACTACAACTGCGTGATGTACAACGATGCCGCCGGGTGGGTGCTCGGCATGCGTCCCGAGATCACGCAGAACTGCATCGTCGACTTCTTCACCGACCCCATGTACCGCTCCCGGTCGCACAGTTGGGAGCAGAACGCCCGCACGGTCGTCGCCCAGTTCCGGGCGGCCTGCTCGGCCCGGCCGGACGACGAGGGCTTCCAGGAGGTCCTGGCCCGGCTGAACGCGGCGAGCCCGGAGTTCACCGCGCTGTGGGAGCGGCGGGACATCCAGGACGCCGGGGTGATCCGCAAGGAGCTCGACCATCCGCTGGTCGGGCTGCTGTGCGTGGAGTCCACGGCGATGAAGGTGCCGGCGCGACCCGACCTGACGGTCGTCCTGCACACACCGCTGGACGAGGCGAACACCGCGGCCAAGCTGGAGTGGCTCGCCTCGCCGGAGGGGCGGCGCGGGGCGATGTACCCCGTGGCGGGGTAGTCGCGGCCGTTCTACGTATGCTCAGCTCATGAACGACAGCAGCGCGCTCGACCCCGAGGACCGCAAGATCGTCACCCTGGCCCGTTCGGCGCGGGCCCGCAACGGCGTGCCCGAGGGGGCGGCCGTACGGGACGAGACCGGGCGGACGTATGTCGCCGGGACCGTCGACCTCGACTCGTTGAAGCTGAGCGCGTTGCAGACGGCGGTGGCGATGGCGGTGGCCTCGGGTGCCAAGTCCCTGGAGGCGGCCGCGGTGGTGACGGACGCGGAGTCCGTGGCGCCGGAGGACCGGGCGGCCGTACGGGATCTGGGCGGGCCTCGGACGCCGGTGCTGGTGGCGGGGCCGGACGGGACTGTGCGGGCGACGGTTTCCGCGGGCTGACCGACGGGTGCGTGGGCGGGCGGGTACCGCGGGCTGACGGGTTGAGTGGGCGGCGGGCGGGTTCCGCGGGCCGACCGGGCTGACCGGGGCGCGGGGGCGCGGGGCGAGGG
>NZ_LGDG01000201.1 GCF_001279775.1 Streptomyces sp. MMG1533
CGTTTGTATCGCTACTCATGCCTGCATTCTCACTCGTGAACCGTCCACAACTCGCTTCCGCGGCTGCTTCACCCGGCACACGACGCTCCCCTACCCATCACAGCGCCCGTTGGGGCTATATGCTGCAATGACACGACTTCGGCGGTACGCTTGAGCCCCGCTACATTGTCGGCGCGGAATCACTAGACCAGTGAGCTATTACGCACTCTTTCAAGGGTGGCTGCT
>NZ_LGDG01000202.1 GCF_001279775.1 Streptomyces sp. MMG1533
CGTTTGTATCGCTACTCATGCCTGCATTCTCACTCGTGAACCGTCCACAACTCGCTTCCGCGGCTGCTTCACCCGGCACACGACGCTCCCCTACCCATCCATACGGGCGTTGGCCCTATTGTATGAATGACACGACTTCGGCGGTACGCTTGAGCCCCGCTACATTGTCGGCGCGGAATCACTAGACCAGTGAGCTATTACGCACTCTTTCAAGGGTGGCTGCT
>NZ_LGDG01000203.1 GCF_001279775.1 Streptomyces sp. MMG1533
CAGGACCAGGACTCGGGCAGCACCCAGGCCAAGACCGTCACCGGCACCGCCGCCCAGACCCAGTACGGCGCCGTCCAGGTCCGCATCACGGTCAGCGGCGGAAAGATCACCAAGGCCGAGACCGTACAGGCGCCCAAGGGCGGCCGGAGCGACCAGATCACCGCCGACGCCGTACCCAAGCTCAACCAGGCCGCGGTCGCAGCCGGCAACGCGGACATCGACGC
>NZ_LGDG01000204.1 GCF_001279775.1 Streptomyces sp. MMG1533
CTGCCGGAGAACACCATCTCCTCGTCGTCGTGCGACAGGGCGAGCGGCAACTCCTCCCAGTGCACGAGGTCCTTGCTCACCGCATGCCCCCAGGACATGTCGCCCCAGGAGTTGCCGTTCGGGTTGTACTGGTAGAAGAGGTGGTACTCGCCCTTGTAGTAGACGAGGCCGTTGGGGTCGTTCATCCAGTTCTTCTCCGGCGTGAAGTGGAACTGGGGCCG
>NZ_LGDG01000205.1 GCF_001279775.1 Streptomyces sp. MMG1533
CGAGCCGAAGTCGGTGCCCTCGAAGTCCTGCACCACCGTGCCGGTGGGCGGGGTGTAGGTGCCCTTGTCGTCGGCGGTGAACTTCTTGCCGTCGAAGTCACCGATGAAGTACTGCGAGCCCGAACCGCCCGCGATGCCACCGGGATTGATGTTGACGACCAGGACCCACTTGATGTTGTTCTTGTCCCCGTCGACCGCCAGGGGGAACAGGTCGGGGC
>NZ_LGDG01000206.1 GCF_001279775.1 Streptomyces sp. MMG1533
CGAGCCGAAGTCGGTGCCCTCGAAGTCCTGCACCACCGTGCCGGTGGGCGGGGTGTAGGTGCCCTTGTCGTCGGCGGTGAACTTCTTGCCGTCGAAGTCGCCCACGAAGTACTGGGCGGCCGAACCGCCCGCGATGCCACCGGGATTGATGTTGACGACCAGGACCCACTTGATGTTGTTCTTGTCCCCGTCGACCGCCAGGGGGAACAGGTCGGGGC
>NZ_LGDG01000207.1 GCF_001279775.1 Streptomyces sp. MMG1533
TCGGACTCGCTTTCGCTACGGCTTCCCCACTCGGGTTAACCTCGCAACACACCGCAAACTCGCAGGCTCATTCTTCAAAAGGCACGCAGTCACGACGCACCAAGTAAACTTGATGCGCGACGCTCCCACGGCTTGTAGGCACACGGTTTCAGGTACTATTTCACTCCGCTCCCGCGGTACTTTTCACCATTCCCTCACGGTACTATCCGCTA
>NZ_LGDG01000208.1 GCF_001279775.1 Streptomyces sp. MMG1533
TAGCGGATAGTACCGTGAGGGAATGGTGAAAAGTACCGCGGGAGCGGAGTGAAATAGTACCTGAAACCGTGTGCCTACAAGCCGTGGGAGCGTCGCGCAAGGAACTTGTTCCTTGCGTCGTGACTGCGTGCCTTTTGAAGAATGAGCCTGCGAGTTTGCGGTGTGTTGCGAGGTTAACCCGAGTGGGGAAGCCGTAGCGAAAGCGAGTCCGA
>NZ_LGDG01000209.1 GCF_001279775.1 Streptomyces sp. MMG1533
CGACGCCGTCACCACCGGCAACGTCGTCACCTACCAGGCGGAGGACGGCACCCTCACCGGCACCGCGGCCGCCGACACCACCTACACCCAGGCCAACGGCGGCGTCGTCACCGGCATCGGCAACGGAACCGCCAACTCCCTCACCCTCAACGTCAACGCGCCCACGGCCGGCACCTACGCCATGACCATGCGCTACGCCAAC
>NZ_LGDG01000210.1 GCF_001279775.1 Streptomyces sp. MMG1533
TGTGCGTTGGCCCGGTGTGCGTTGGCCCGGTGTGCGTTGGCCCGGTGTGCGTTGGCCCGGTGTGCGTTGGCCCGGTGTGCGTTGGCCCGGTGTGCGTTGTCCGGCGGACAGCCTAGAGATCAGTAAGAGCGGGTGTGCGGGCACCCCACCCGCCACGACCTCCCCTACAGTCGCTTTGTGCTCTTTGGAATGGTGTGCGCACTTGGTGCCGCGGTCTGCTTCGGTACGGCGACGGTGTTGCAGGCGATGGCGGCGCGGGCGGCGGACAACGGCGAGGGCGGGGAGGCTGCGCTGTTTCTGCGGGCGGTCCGGCAATGGCGGTATCTGGCCGGACTGGCGCTGGACGGGCTGGGGTTCCTGTTGCAGGTCGCCGCGCTGCGGTCGATCCCGATCTACGCGGTCGGCGCGGCGCTGGCGTCGAGTCTCGCGGTGACGGCGGTGGTCGCGGCGCGGGTGCTGCGGGTTCGGCTGAGCGGGCGGGAGTGGGGTGCCGTGGGTGTGGTGTGCGCGGGGCTCGCATTGTTGGGGATCGCGTCCGGGACGGAGGGGGACCGCAGCGGACCGACGGCGTTGGAGTACGCGTTGCTCGGGGTGGCGCTGGCGGTATTGCTGCTCGGGCTGGCCGGGGGACGGCTGCCGGAGCGGGGGCGGGCCGGGTTGCTCGGGCTGGGGGCCGGGTTCGGGTTCGGGGTGGTCGAGGTGGCGGTACGGCTGATCGACTCGGCCGCACTCCCGGACCTGGTGCGCGATCCGGCGGCGTACGCCCTGCTGCTGGGCGGCGCGGCGGCGTTTCTGTCCCTGACCTCGGCGCTGCGCACGGGCTCGGTCACAGCCGCCACCGCCGGCATGGTGATCGGCGAGACGGTCGGACCGGCGGCGGTGGGTGTGATCTGGCTCGGAGACCGCACCCGGGAGGGCTTGGCATGGGTGGCGGTGCTGGGGTTCCTCATCGCGGTGGTCGGGGCGTTGGCCCTGGCCCGGTTCGGAGAGGCGCCGGCACCGGCACCGGTGTCCGCCGACGCGGCGTGAGGGACAGACGGGGGCGAAGACGGCTCCCGCCGAGGGAACCAGAACACCGCCCAGCCCCGCGCCCGACCTTGGGCCCTCTCCCCCTCACCTCACCCCCTCGCCTCTCCCCCCTCACCTCACCCCGTCGACAGCCGCCGTGATCCCGTCCCACTGCCCGGCGCGCCCGACCGTCCCTGACCTCCAACGCGAGGTCCGCCGTCTCGATCGCCTCCTTCGGCGGATGTCGTCCGTGCCGCGGAGGTCGGCGACCACCTGTCCGAGCCTCGCCGCACCCCGGGGACGTCGACACAGGTCGGCTCGCGCTGCGGGGACTCGAACAGGGACATGAAGTCCCACACCGCGAACACGCGGTGCGTCATGAACGTCGCCATGCGTTCCCGGCTGCTTATCCGCCGGCAAAGGAGATGAGCGGAAACTTGTTTTCTTGCGGGTTCGATATCGACCCGAGCCCGGTCCATTCCCTCGTGACGCATATTCCAGTCGTATCTGGACATGGAGCCTGGGCCGGGGAGGCGATCGCGCAGCTCCCGTCAACTTCCCGGCAGGTACTTCCGTGAATTCGATGAAAGTTACCCGCAGTACCACCGACACAAGAGCCCAAGGCCGCCGAAAGGGCTATAAAGAGCCATGTTCCGGACAGCCGAAAAACTTCGTTGAATCTTTGAACGGACCCGGCCTTATGTGCGTACTCGACAGGGTGACCAGTAATCCCGTCACCGTCACCGTGGCCTATCACGTGGCGCCGGGCCACGAGGGAGACTTTCACTCCTGGGGGTGGGCCATGCTGGCCGCGAGCGCGCAGCAGCCTGGCTTCCTGGGGGGTGGCGTCCTTGTCGACGGAGAGGCGGAGTGGCATGTCGTCTATCGCTTCGCCAGCGAAGGCACCGCCCTGGCCTGGGAAAACTCCACCACCCGCAGACAGTGGGACCTTCGCGCGGAGCCGGTCGCCCGGAAGACGGGCCGCCGGAGCGTCCGGGGCGCGAAGGCGTGGTTCGACGCCCAGGCAGACCGGCCCGCCGCGCCGCCGGCCCCTCCGTCGAAATGGAAACTGTGGTTTGTGAATATGAGCGCCGTGTTCCCGCCGGTGCTTCTGTTCAATCTGATTGTGTTGCCCTATCTCGGCGACCTCAATCCGTTCGTCCGTACGCTGCTGTTGTGTCTGTGCGTGACGGCTCTCGTCACCTGGATTCTGATGCCGCGCCTTCAGCGTTTCTTCAAGAAATGGCTGTATCCACCGCTCCAGGCGCTCCGCGGACGACACAAACGGACCGCGTAGGCCAGAGAACGACGCAAGGGAGGTGGGCGGGTGAAGACCCTGCTCATCGACAATTACGACTCGTACACGTACAACCTGTTCCAGCTGATCGCCGAGGTCAACGGCGAGGAGCCGGTGGTGATCCTCAATGACACCCCCGGCGACTTGATTCCGGATCTTGCGGAATTCGACAACGTGGTGGTGTCGCCGGGCCCGGGGCACCCGGCGCAGGTCCGCGACTTCGGCATCAGCGCCCGAATGCTGGCCGAGTCCCCGGTGCCCGTCCTGGGCGTCTGCCTGGGCCACCAGGGCATCGCCCTCGCGGAGCGCGGCCGGGTGGGACCGGCCCCGGAGCCCCGGCACGGGCATCTGACCTCCGTACGGCACGACGGGCAGGACCTGTTCCAGGGGGTGCCGCAGGGCTTCACCGCGGTCCGCTACCACTCGCTGGCCGTGCGCGAGCCGCTGCCCGACACGCTGGAGGCCACCGCGTGGGCCGAGGACGGTGTACTGATGGGGCTGCGGCACCGCACCCGGCCCCTGTGGGGCGTGCAGTTCCACCCGGAGTCCGTCCTGACCGAGCACGGCCACCGCATGCTCGTGAACTTCCGCAACCTCACGGCGGAACGGGCCCGCAAGCTGCGCACGAAGAACACGGCCGTACCCCCGGCCGAGGCGGCGATCCCTCGCCCGCCGGCCGCCGCGGCATCGACGACCACCACGAAGCCGTCCGCCACGGACACACCGCCGCCCTCCCGCGTGTCCATCCCCCGCCCCCGACGTTCCGGCGGCCCCTCCTACCGGCTGCACACCCGCCGTATCGCCGGAGCGGTCGACGCGGAGGCGGCCTTCACGCGGATGTACGCCGCCGCCGAGCGGGCGTTCTGGCTTGACAGTTCGCTGGTCGAGCCGGGCCGGTCGCGGTTCTCGTTCTTCGGGGACGGCAGCGGGCCACTCGCCGAGTTCGTGCGGTACGACGTCGGTACCGGGCGCTGCGAGATCGAGCGGGCGGGGCGGCCGCCGCGCAAGGTCACGGCGAGCGTCTTCGACTACCTGAAACGGCAGTTGGCCAACCGGCGTGTGGACGCCACCGGACTGCCCTTCGACTTCACCGGCGGCTACGTCGGCTACTTCGGCTACGAGACGAAGGCCGACTGCGGCTCACCGAACCGATACTCCTCCGACGTACCGGACGCCTGCTGGCTGTTCGCCGACCGGCTGATCGCGGTCGACCACCAGGAGGGCTTCACCTACGCGGTCTGCCTGGCGGAGGACACCCCGCAGGCCGCGCGGGAGGCCACGGACTGGCTGGACGGCACGCTCGCCCGACTCACCTGTGTCGGATCCGACATGAGCCCTGCCGTCGAGGCGCCGACCCGGTCCGCGCCGGCCCCCGAGCCGGACCTCCTCGCCGCCGAGCCCTGGCTGGTGCGCGACCGGGCGACCTACCTCGCGGACATCGAGGCCTGCCGACGGGAGCTGCGGGCGGGCACCAGCTACGAGATCTGTCTGACCGACGCCGCCCGCTTACCCGCCCCGCCCGACTCCTACGACTTCTACCGGGTCCTGCGGCGCGTCAACCCGGCACCGTACGCGGCCTTCCTGCGGTTCAAGGAGCTCGACGTGGCGGGCTCCTCCCCCGAGCGTTTCCTGCGGATCAGCCGGGACGGCGTCGCCGAGGCCAGACCCATCAAGGGCACCGCGCCTCGCGGCGACGGGCCGGAGGAGGACGCCCGGCTCAGGGACGCGCTCGCGGCGGACGCCAAGACCCGCGCCGAGAACCTGATGATCGTCGACCTGCTCCGCAACGACCTGGGCCGGGTCTGCCGGACCGGGACGGTACGGGTCTCCCGGCTGATGGCCACCGAGACCTACGCCACCGTCCACCAGCTCGTGTCCACCGTCGAGGGCCGGTTGCGCGAGGGCACGGACGCGGTGGACTGCGTGCGCGCCTGCTTTCCCGGCGGTTCCATGACCGGCGCGCCGAAGCTGCGCACCATGGAGATCATCGACTCGCTGGAGACCGAGGCCCGTGGCGTCTACTCCGGAGCACTCGGCTATCTGGGGTGCGGCGGCGGCGCGGATCTCAGCATCGTGATCCGTACGGCCGTACTCGCCGACGGGCTGATGCAGTTGGGCGCGGGCGGGGCGATCGTCCTCGACTCGGATCCGGTCGCGGAGTACGACGAGATGCTGCTGAAGACGGCCGCGCAGATGCGGGCGCACCGGGAGCACACGGTCGCCCGGATCCGGGAGCAGCGGGAGCGGATCGACACCCCGATGCCGAAGACCGTCACCGAGGAGCCCGCCCGATGACGACCGCCGCCGACCGTCACGGAGAAGCCCACCCGATGACGAGCCCCCGTCCCACGCTCCCCTCGGCCGGTCCCATGCCCTCCCCGCCCGACGCGGACGTCCCCGGCAACATCGCCGCGTATCTCTCCGGCCTCGCGGAGCGGCGCGGGTGGACCGGGCGGGCCGCCTTCCACCAGGGCCACCGGGTCTGGACGCACGGCGAGGTGCACGCTCTCGCGGCCCGCGCGGCCGGTGTGCTCGCCGAGCACGGTGTGCGCCCCGGCAACCGGGTGCTGCTCGCCCTGCCCGACGGGATCGCCTGGGTGACGGCCTTCCTCGCCACCGCCCGGCTCGGGGCGGTGGCGGTCCTGGTCAACCCCGAACTCCCCGCGGTCGAACACACGTTCATGGCCGAGGACACCGAGGCGGTGCTGTGCGTGACCGGACCGGGCCTGGAGGACCGTTTCAGCGACCGGGCCCGCCTCGGCGCCGACCAGTTCCTCGCGTTCACCCCGGCCACCGACCCGGCACCGGCGCATCCGGTCGACGCGCACACCCCGCTGTACGTCCAGTACACCTCCGGCACGACGGGCCGCCCCAAGGGTGTCGTGCACACGCACGGCGACACGAGGGCGTACCACGACCTGATCGGGCAGCGGGTGCTGCGGATCACCCAGGACGACGTCACGCTGTCGGTGTCGAAGCTGTACTTCGCGTACGGCTTCGGCAACGCCTTCGTCTTCCCGCTGTTCTCGGGGTCGTCGGCCGTGCTGGTGGACCGGCGACCGACCCCGGCCGCCGTCGACGAGCTGATCGCCCGGCACCGGGTGACGCTGCTGTACTCCGTGCCGTCGGCGTACGCCGCGCTGGTGGCCGACCGGGGCAGCGGCCACGACGCCTGCTTCGCCTCGGTACGCGCCGCGGTGTCGGCCGGCGAGGGCATGCCGACCGAGCTCGGGAGGCAGGCCGCCGAACTGCTCGGCGCGCCGGTGCTGGAGCAGATCGGCTCCACCGAGGCGGGGCACGCGTTCTGCGCCAACAGCCACGAGCACAACCATCCCGGCACGGTCGGCCGTCCGGTGCCCGGCTTCGAGGTGGAGTTGCGGGACCGTGACGGGCGACCGGTGCCGGACGGGGCGGAGGGCGAACTGTGGGTGCGCGGGCCGACGGTGACGCCCGGCTATCTGAACCGGCCCGAGGAGACGGCCCGCGCCCTGGCCGGCGGCTGGCTGGCCACCCGGGACCGGGCGCGCCGTGAACCGGACGGCAGCTACCGGCATCTGGGCCGCAGCGACGACATGGAGATGGTCGGCGGCATCACCGTCTCCCCGCTGGAGGTGGAGGCCGTACTGCGGACGCATCCGGCGGTGCGGGAGGTCGCGGTCGCGGCCGTGCGGGACGGGCGCGGTTTCAGCAGGCTGCGTGCCTTCGTCGTGCCGATGGCAGCGCCGCCGACCGGTCTGGAGGACGACCTGATCCGGCTGGCGCGGGAGCACCTGGCCGCCTTCAGGGTCCCCCGCAGCGTCAGCCTCGTCCCGTCCCTGCCGCGCACCCCGACCGGAAAGCTCCGCCGTCACCTGGTCCGCAGGGGCGCGTGGTGACCATGGCCGAAAGGAAGGGCCTCATGCCCGAACAACCCCTGCTCACCGACCGCGGGTTCTATCTCGGACCGCTGTTCCGGCGGGCGGCCGACCGCCACGGGGCCGTCTTCGTCACCCTGGACCGGCCCCTGGACGTCAACCCGTCGCTCGGGGTCGACCTGAGCTATCCGGTGCTCGCCGAGGTCGTCGAGGAGCTGTCGGGCCGGCTGTGGGAGGCCGGGGTACGTCCCTCGGAACAGGTGGTCGTGCACAAGACGGACAACGTTGACATCATGCTGCTGACCTGCGCGGTCTCCCGGATCGGAGCCGTGCCGGTGCTGCTCTCGCCCGCCCTGGCCGGTCCCGTCGTGGGACAGTTGCTGGCGCGGCTGCAGCGGCCCTGGCTGATCACCGACCGGGCGAAGCTGGACGGCCCGCTGGGGGACGTCGACCTGTCCGGGCTCGTGCGGAGCACCCTCTCCGTGGACGACGCTCCCGGCGCCGTGCCCCTGGAGAAGTACGCCGGCGCCGAGCCGCCCGCGCCGGTACGGCTCCACCCCCGGGAACCCGCGCTGATCACCCACAGTTCGGGCACCACCGGCGTCCCCAAGCTCGCCGTGCACTGCGCGCGGACCATGTGGAACCGGCTGGTACCGCAGCAGGCGATGGGCTGGCCCACGCGGGGCGAGACCGCGGCGCTGCACATGTCGTTCGTGCACTCGCGTTTCTACCATCTGCTCGGTGTACTGCTGCACTTCGGCAGTCCGCTGGTGCTGATCACCGACCCGTACCCGGCGACCGTCGGGCCGCTGCTGGTGCGGCACCGGCCCGGGATCGTGGAGACGCATCCCAACACCTTCGTGCTGTGGGAGGAGTTGGTCGACGCGCCGGGGGCACCGCTGTCGCGGGTCAAGGCGTACGGCTCCACGTTCGACGCGATCCATCCGCGGACCGTACGGCGCCTGCTGGGCGCCTCGAAACGGCGTACGCCTTGGCTGGTCCAGTTGTACGGGCAGAGCGAGACGGGGCCGGTCGCGTTCCAGTGGTTCACCCGGCGCGGTGCCGCTCGCTCGGACGGCCGCCGGGTCGGCATCGGGATACCGGGGTTCACCCGGGTCCGGGTCACCGACGCCGACGGCAGACGGGTGGCGCCCGGGACGGAAGGCCGGATCGAGGCCCGTACCAGGGGGCTGATCCTCACCTACCTCGGGGCGCGGGAGCAGTACGGGCGCCAACTCGACCGCGGTTGGTGGCAGATGGGCGACATGGGGTACCGCAGCCGTCTGGGTGTCCTGCATCTGATCGACCGTGAGATCGACCGGATCGACTCGGTGCACAGCAATCTGGAGGTCGAGGACGTGCTGATGTCCCGGCTGGAGGAACTGCGGGAGGTCGTCATCGTGCCCGGCGCGGGCCGGGAGCCGGTGCCGGTGGTGTGCGTGCGTGGCGAGCGACCGCTGGACGCGGAGCGCTGGCGGGAGGCCACGGCCGATCTGCCGGCCATGGCCGAACCGCGGCAGTGGCGGTTCGAGGACCTGCCGATGACCGCCACGTGGAAGGTGAAGCGGGTGGAGATCACCCGCATGCTGGCCGAGGGCGCGCGCACGTGAACGAAGTCCTGGTCGTCGGCGCCGGCCCCGTCGGTCTGTCGGCGGCGCTCGCCCTGCGGGCGCACGGGATGCCGGCCGTCCTCCTGGAGGCCGACCCGAAGGACCGTGAACGGCCGGGCAGCCGGGCCCTGTTCGTACACCGGGAGACCCTGCGTCTCCTCGACGGGATGCAGCCCGGGCTCGCCGACGAGATCACGTCGTACGGACGGACCTGGCAGACCCGGCGCACCCTCTACCGGGGCCGCGAGGTGTACTCGCGGACCTATCCGCCCGCTTCGGGCACCCCGCCCTTCACCAGCCTGCGCCAGGTGGACACCGAACGCTTCCTGCGGACCGCCTGCGAGCGGGCCGGGGTGGAGTTCGTGTGGGACGCCCGCGTGAAGGACGTCCGCACCACGGCGACCGGGGTCGTGCTGACCGGCGAGGACGGGCGGGTGTGGAGCGGCGGGTACGCGATCGCCGCCGACGGCGCCCGCTCCACGCTCCGGAGCGGGCTGGGCATCGCCATGGAAGGCGGCCACGGCGAGGGCTTCCACGTCGTCGTCGACGTCGCCGACATCCCCGGCGCCGAACTCCCGTTGGAGCGGGTCTTCCACTACGAGCATCCGGGCGTGGGCGGCCGCAGCGTGATGCGGGTGCCGTTCACCGGGGGCTTCCAGGTCGACCTGCAGTGCCGGGACGACGACCGGCAGGAGGCGTACGGCAGTGAGGAGGCCGTACGCCGGTGGCTGCCCTCGGTCGTGGGGGACGGGTACGCCGAGCGGATTCTGTGGGTGTCGACGTACCGCTTCCTGCGCAAGGTCGCGGCCTCGTTCACCGACGCGCACGGGAGGGTGCTGCTCGTCGGGGAGGCGGCGCATCTCTTTCCGCCGTTCGGGGCGCGCGGCATGAACAGCGGAATCGCGGACGCGGCAGCGGCGGCGGACGCCGTCGCGGCGGCTGCGGGGGCCGTCGCCGTGGGGCCCGCGGGGGCGGTCGCCGTGGGGCCCGCGGGGGCGGTCGCCGAGTTCGCCGCGGTGCGGCGCGCTGCCGCCCTGTTCAACAGCGCGGCCGCCGGGAAGGCGCTGGACCATCTGCGGCCTCGGCGGCGGAGCGTCCGGGTCAGGCAGCGGGCGGCGGCTGCCCTCGCGCCGGTGCTTCCGTGGTGCGGTTCGTGGCTGGAGCACGCCCCGTACGGGCCGCGGGGCGGGGCGCCGGTGGTGGCCGGCGGAAAGTACTGAGGAGGGGACTGTGGTGACACAACCGCCGGTTGCGGAAGGACTTTTGACGTGGACGCCGGGCGATGGCCCGGTGGCGGCGGACGGTGGCCCGGACACGGGGGCGGCGGCCGGGGGGTGGTCGGCGGCAGGGGCCGCGCCGGGTCTGCGGCCTCAGACGGGTGCGGCGGCCGGGGGGCGGTTGCTCGTCGCGGACTCCTGGCTGGTGCGGGACGGGCGGGTGCGTGGCTTCGAGCGGCACCGGGAGCGGTTCCTGCGCGCGTGCGGCGAGTGCGGCGGGCCGCCGTTGCGCCGGCTCGTGGAGTTCTGGCAGGACATGACGGCGGCGCTGCCACGTACCGGCGAGTGGTTTCCCCGAGTGGAACTCGCCGCCGGTTCGCCGGAGTTGCGACTGCTGCTGCGGCACGCGCCGCCGCTCGGCTGCGGGGTACGGGTGTGGGCGGCGGGGCAGTCCGATCCGCGGACCGTCCCCCGCCGCAAGGGACCGGACCTGGACGCCCTGGCCCGGATCCGGCGGCGGGCGTCCGGCGAGGGAGCGGAAGAGGCGGTGCTGATCGCGCCGTCCGGAGTGGTGCTGGAGGCGGCCACCGCCAGCGTGCTGTGGTGGGAGGACGACACCCTGTGCCTGCCCCCGCCGCGGCTGCCCGTCCTGCCCGGGGTGACCATCGGACTCCTCCAGGAGCAGGCCTGGCGCACCGGGACCCGCGTCGCCCACCGCGAGCGGACCTTGGCCGAGCTGGACGGGCGTGAGGTGTGGCTGGTGAACGCGCTGCACGGAATCCGGCCCGTGACGGGCTGGACGGCCCGGCCCATGCGGGCGGCGCCGGCGGTGCGGGCACCGGAATGGCGGAAATGGCTGGACGACGTCATGGAGCCGCTGCCGGAGCACTGAATTCCCGACCCCGACGACATGCGCCGGGGTGAATGACATCCCGTATTCCTGAATGCCATTCGCCCCGGCGCGATCAAAACTG
The DNA here is from genome assembly GCF_001279775.1 of Streptomyces sp. MMG1533. Classification (GTDB taxonomy): domain Bacteria; phylum Actinomycetota; class Actinomycetes; order Streptomycetales; family Streptomycetaceae; genus Streptomyces. The sequence goes on from NZ_LGDG01000210.1 coordinate 9,961, forward strand.
CCCGAATTCAGTTGTTCTCCGGTTCTCCGGTTCTCCGGTTCTCCGGTTCTCCGGTTCTCCGGTTCTCCGGTTCTCCGGTTCTCCGGTTCTTCGGGCTTCTTCAATCCTTCTTCTGCGCCGGCTGATAAGCCCCCGGCACCATCCGGGTCGCGATCGCGATCCGGTTGTAGGCGTTGATGACGGTGGCCGTCCAGATCAGTGCGGCGATCTGCTCCTCGTCGAAGACCGCCGCGGCCTCGGCGTAGACCGCATCCGGGACGTGACCGTCGTGCACCAGGGTCACAGCCTCGGTCAACGCCAGTGCGGCGCGCTCTCGTCCGCTGAAGAAGGGGGTCTCCCGCCAGGCGTTCAGCGCGTAGATCCGCTGCTCGGTCTCGCCCTGGGCACGGGCGTCCTTGGTGTGCATGTCGAGGCAGAACGCGCAGCCGTTGAGCTGCGAGGCACGGATCCTGATCAGTTCCAGGAGTTCCGGTTCGATCTTGGCGTCCCGGGACGCGGAAACGGCGGCGCCATGCAGAGAACCCATTGCGGCGGAGACGTCGGGGGTAATCTTCTTCAGGGCCACGCGGGATATCGCATCGATATTACTCATGGGGCGACTCTATCCGTCGAACCGCATTCCGGAAGAGAAAACCTCCGATTATCCGGGAAGTGCCGCACACAATGCGTCCAGGGCTCCCGACCATGCGTGGTCCGGCGGTGTCCCGTACCCGACGACCAGAGCGTCCTCGGGCTGCTCGGCGATCGCGTCGGGGTGGCGGTAGCGGGTGAGGCCGTCGACCGCCAGGCCCTGCCAGGCGGCCGCTTGGACGATCGACTGCTCGCTGCCGGGCGGCAGCCGCAGGACGGCGTGCAGGCCTGCCGCGATGCCGGTGGCGTGCACCTCGGGGGCGCGGGCGGCGAGGGCGGCCACGAGGGCGTCCCGGCGACGACGGTAGCGAAGGCGCGCCGAGCGGACATGACGGTCGTAGGCCCCGGACGTGATGAACTCCGCCAGCGTCAACTGGTCCATCACCCCGCACGTGTCGACGCCGCCCTTCGCCGCCGCGGCCTCCTCGGCGAGCCCGGGCGGCAGCACCATCCACGCCAGCCGCAGGCCGGGGGCGAGGGACTTGCTCGCGGTGCCCAGGTAGACCACGCGGTCCGGGTCCAGGCCCTGGAGGGCGCCCACGGGCTGGCGGTCGTAGCGGAACTCACCGTCGTAGTCGTCCTCCAGGACCAGGCCGCCGGTGCGCCGCGCCCACTCGACGACGAACGCGCGCCGGTCGCGGTGCAGGGGTACGCCCATGGGGAACTGGTGGGCGGGGGTGAGCAGGACGGCGCCCACGTCCGCCAACTCCCCGGGCTGCGTACCCAGTCGGTCGAAGGGCAGCGGTGCGGTGCGCAGGCCGGCCGCGCCCAGAAGCCGCCAGTGTACGGCGAGGCCGTACGACTCGACGGCGACCGTGCGGACCCCCCGTGCCCGCAGTACCGCGCCGAGCACCTTCAGGCCGTGGGAGAACCCGGCGCACACCACGATCCGTTCCGGGTCGGCACGCACTGCCCGCGCCCGGGCGAGGTAGCCGGCGAGCGCGGTACGCAGCTCCACACGGCCGCGGGGATCGCCGTAGCCGAAGGCGTCGTACGGGGCCGCGGTCAGGGCGCGGCGCGCTGCCTTGAGCCACTCCGTACGCGGGAAGGAGGCGAGGTCGGGGAAGCCGGGACGCAGGTCGTACGCGGAACGGGCGGGCTCGCGGGGACGGCGTGCCGCGCCGGTCGGCGGGACGACCGTCCGGTCCGGGACCCGCGTGCCCGAGCCCTGGCGGGCGGTGAGCCAGCCCTCGGCGACCAGGTCGGCGTAGGCCTCGGCGACCGTGTTGCGGGCGATGCCCAGGTCGACGGCGAGGGTGCGGGAGGAGGGCAGGCGCGTCCCCGGTGCCAGGCGGCCGGTGCGGACGGCCTCGCGCAGGGCGTCGGTGAGGCCCTGGCGCAGGCCCGGACCGGTCGGCTCCACGTGCAGGTCGATGCCCAGGGTGGCCCAAGGTTTCGGCATGGAAATGGACCATACCCCTGGGCTGCCTGACTTCTAGGGTCGAAGGCATGACGACGACCGACGACACCGCCAAGACCATGGAGTACGCACCCGAACCGCCGGCCAGGATGCAGTGGGCCCAGCTCGCCCCCGAGGTCTACAAGGCGATGATCCGCCTCGACACGGCAGCCAAGCAGGGTCTCGACCACAAGCTGTACGAGCTGGTGAAGATCCGCGCCTCGCAGATCAACCACTGCGCCTTCTGCATCGACATGCACACCAAGGACGCGCTCGCGGCGGGCGAGAGCGTCGAGCGGATCATCCAGCTCAGTGCCTGGGACGAGTCGCGGCACTTCTACACCGGGAAGGAACTCGCGGCGCTGGAGCTGACCGAAGCGGTGACCGTCCTGACGGACGGTTTCGTGCCCGACGAGGTGTACGAGAACGCCGCCGAGCACTTCGACGAGGCCGAGCTGGCGCAGTTGATCTCCGCGATCGCGGTGATCAACGCGTGGAACCGGTTCGGGGTGACCTTCCGTATGGCCCCGGGGCACTACGAGGCGGGCCAGTACAAGTGAGCCGTACGACACTCCTGGACCGTGAGGTCGGGCGGGCCATGTCCGCGGTCAGCGCCACCGCGAAGAAGGGGCTCGGCGACCCCGCTCTCGCCGAACTCGTCGTCATCCGCGCCTCGCAGCTCAACCACTGCGCCTTCTGCCTCGACATGCACCTCGCCATCGCGCGCGAGCACGGGGTGAGCGAGAAACAGCTCGATCTCCTCAGCGCCTGGGAGGAGGCCGGGGACGTCTACGACGAGCGCGAGCGGGCCGCCCTCGCGCTGACGGAGGCGGTGACCGTTCTGACCGGGGGCACCTCCCAGGCCTTCGGCTCTGGGGAAGGGTTCGTGCCGGACGACGTGTACGAGCGGGCGGCGAAGTACTTCGACGACTGTCGACTCGCCCATCTCGTCGCGCTGATCGCCGCGATCAACAACTGGAACCGGGTGATGGTGGCCCGCCGGATCCCGCCGGGGGGCCGTACGCCATGAGCAAGGTCGAGACTTTCCGCAGGCTCCACCGCGGCCGGACCCCGGACGACCCCCTCGTCCTGCCCGGCCCGTGGGACGCGGCGAGCGCCCGCATCTTCGTCGAGGCCGGTTTCCGGGCGCTCGCCACGCCCAGTGCCGGTGTCGCCGCCTCCCTCGGACACGAGGACGGGGCTACCCCGGCGGACGAGATGTTCGCGGCAGTCGCGCGGATCGTGCGGGCCGTGGACGTGCCGGTGTCGGCGGACGTCGAGGGCGGTTACGGGCTGGCGCCGAAGGAGCTGGTGGAGCGGCTGCTGGAGACGGGGGCCGTCGGGTGCAACCTTGAGGACTCCGACGGGGGTGTCCTCAAGGACCCGAGGGAACACGCCGACTGGCTGGCCCAGGTGCGGTACGCGGCCGGTGACCGGCTGTTCGTCAACGCCCGCATCGACACCTTCCTCCGAGGCGTGCACGAACCCGAACAGGCCATCCACCGGGCCGCGTTGTACGTCGCCGCGGGCGCCGACTGCGTCTATCCGATCGACGCTCCGGCGAGCGTACTGCCGCTGCTGCGGTCCGGCATCCAGGGGCCGATGAACGTGTTCGCGAAGGTCGGCGAGGGCCCCTCCCCCACCGAACTCGGTGAACTGGGGGCCACTCGCGTCACGTTCGGGCCGGGGCTGCAACGCCGGGCCACCGCCGCCCTGCGGGAGATCACCGCAGAGGTGAGGTGAGCGTCAGGACAGCCACGCCTTCCAGGTGGACTCGTGGCTGTCCACCCACTTCTTCGCCGCCTCCTCCGGTGACATCTTCTGGTCGGCGATCATCAGGGAGACCTCGTTCTGGTCCTCGGTCGTCCACTTGAACTTCTTCAGGAGGGCGGCCGCCTTGCTGCCGCTCTTCGCGAAGTCCGTGTTGAGGTACTTCTGCAGCGGGGTGTGCGGATAGGCGCAGGCCACCTTCTCCGGATCCGCGTCGCAGCCCTCCTTGTACTCCGGCAGCTTCACCTCGGTCATGGGGACCTTCTTGAAGAGCCACTGCGGCGTGTACCAGTAGGTGAGGAAGGGCTTCTTCTCCTTCGCGAACTGCCTCATCTGCGTGATCTGGGCGGCCTCCGAACCGGCGAAGACGACCTGGTAGTCGAGCTTCAGGTTCTTCACCAGCGCCTTGTCGTTGGTGACGTAGGAGGGCGAGCCGTCCATCAGCTGGCCCTTGCCGCCGCTCTCCGCCGTGCGCATCTGCGAGGCGTACTTGTTGAGGTTCTTCCAGTTCGTGACGTCCGGGTGCTGCTTGGCGAAGTACGTCGGGACGTACCAGCCGATGTGCCCGGTCACCCCGAGGTCGCCGCCCCGTGTGATCGTCTTCTTGTCCTTGACGTACCGCTGTTCCTGATCGGGGTGGCCCCAGTCCTCCAGGATGGCGTCGACGCGGCCCTGGCTGAGCGCGTCCCAGGCGGGCACCTCGTCGACCTGGACGGTGTCGACGCGGTAGCCGAGCTTGTGCTCCAGCAGGTACTGCGCGACGGCCACGTTGGCCTGTGCGCCCACCCAGGACTGGGTGGACAGGGTCACCGTCTTCGCGCCCTGGGCGTTGGCGAACGGCGAGGCCTGCTTGGTCATGTCGGCGGCGCCGCAACTGGTCAGCAGCGCGAGCGAGGACACTCCCGCCACTACGGCAGTCGTACGAAGTCGCATGTCACGCTCCCTTCTTCGTGCGGCGTTCGGTCGGCTGGGTCACCCGGTCGAGCATCAGGCCGAGGCAGACGATCGCCGCGCCGGCCACCAGACCGGTGGCGAGGTCGCCCTGTGCGAGGCCGAAGACGACGTCGTAGCCGAGGGCGCCACCGCCGACCAGGCCGCCGATGATGACGACGGCGAGGACCAGGACCACGCCCTGGTTGACGGCGAGCAGCAACGCCGGGCGGGCGAGCGGAAGCTGGACCTGCCTGATCTGCTGGCCGGTGGTCGCGCCGAGCGAGCGGGCCGACTCCAGTGAGGCCTGGTCGACCTGGCGCAGGCCCTGGGTGGTGATACGGACGACGGCGGGCAGCGCGTAGACGACGGCCGCGGCGACAGCGGGCGCGCGGCCCACGCCGAACAGCGCGACGACCGGGATCAGGTACACGAACTGCGGCATCGTCTGGAAGACGTCCAGGACGGGTCGCAGCATCCTCTCGAAGCGGTCGCTGCGGGCGGCCGCGATACCGGTCGCGAAGCCCAGGACGAGGGTCACGGCGACCGCCGCGAGCACCTGCGACAGCGTGTCCAACGACGGCTTCCACACTCCGAGTACGCCGATCGCGGCCATGGCGAGGACCGCGGTGAGCGCGGTCCGCCAGGTGCCGATCACCCAGGCGAGTGCGGCGACGATGAGAAGCACCGACCACCAGGGCAGCCCCTGCAGGCCGTCCCGCACCGGGTCGAGGACCCAGGTGGTGAAGTGGCCGGCCCAGTCGGCGGTGCCGCCGACGACGGGCACGCCGGAGTAGAGGTGCGCGGTCATCCAGTCGACCGCGCGGTTGACCGGCTCGGCGATGTTCAGCGTCCAGGAGTCGGGCCAGTCGAGACGGCCCGCGAGACGTCCGGCCACGGCGACGGCCACGGCGGCGACGAGCGCGTACGCCCATCCCGCGCGACTCGATCGCCCGGAGCCCGGGGTGCCGTCTCCTGCCGCACCGGTGATCCGGTCCAGTACGACGGCGAGGAGCACGATCGGGATACCGGCGGCGAGGGCCGCGCCGACGTCGACCGACGCCAGCGCCTGGTAGACACGGTCACCGAGGCCGCCCGCGCCGATCACCGACGCGATGACCGCCATGGACAGCGCCATCATGATCGTCTGGTTGAGGCCGAGGAGGAGTTCCTTGCGGGCCAGCGGGATACGCGCGGTCACCAGGCGCTGCCGTGCGGTGGACCCCAGCGACTCGACCGCCTCCAGCACCTCCTTGTCGGCGCCGCGCAGGCCGAGCGAGGTGAGGCGGGCCATGGGCGGAGCGGCGTACACGACGGTGGCGAGGACGGCCGCGGGGACGCCGATGCCGAAGACGAGCACGACCGGGAGCAGATAGGCGAAGGCGGGCAGCACCTGCATGGTGTCCAGGATCGGGCGCAGGATCCGGTCCATACGGTCGGACAGCCCGGCGGCGAGCCCCAGCAGGGCGCCCACGACGACCGACGCCAGCACCGCCACGATCATCAGCGCGAGCGTCTGCATGGTCGGGATCCACATGCCGAGCAGGCCGCAGGCCACAAAGGCCGCGGCGGTGCCGAGGGCCAGCTTCACGCCGGCGACCCGCCAGGCGACCAGGCCGGCGAAGGCGCTCACCCCGGCCCATCCGGCGGCGAGCAGCACCAGGTACACGGCCCGTACCGAGAGCACGACCGCGTTGCTGACGTGGCCGAAGCCGTAGAGGAACAGCGGGTGGCTGTCGCGGTTGTCGATGATCCAGTCGCTGGTCTTCGTCAGCGGATCGGTGAGATCGACGGTGAGCGCGCCCGGCCAACTGCCGCTCGCCCAACGGGCGTTCGCCAGCGGCACGAGAATCGCCGCGGCGACCGCGAGCAGCAGCAGCTTGTGGACGGCTCGTTGCTTGAGGATGCCGGGGAGGGCGATCCGGGGGGCGGGTGCGGTGACCGTTGCCATCAGACCGCCTCCTTGCGGAGCTCCGTTCCGGCTACGACATCCAGGAGCCGTTCGTGATCGACGACCCCCAGACACCGGCCGTCCTCCACGACACACGCGGGCTTGTGGCTGCGGGAGACGACCTTGATCGCCTCGGCGACCACCGCGTCGGCGGCGATCGAGCCCGGGTGGTCCGGGCCGCCGCACTCCCCGGCACGCATGGCCGTACGGGCCGTCATGACCTGCTCTCGCGGGACGTCGCGGACGAACTCGCGGACGTAGTCGTCGGCGGGCGAGCCCACGATCTCCTCCGGCGTGCCCAGCTGCACCACGCGGCCGTCGCGCATGAGCGCGATGCGGTCGCCGAGCTTCAGGGCCTCGCTGAGGTCGTGGGTGATGAAGACCATCGTGCGGCCCTCCTCGCGGTGCAGCCGCACGACCTCCTCCTGCATGTCGCGCCGGATCAGCGGGTCGAGCGCGCTGAACGGCTCGTCGAAGAGGAGGACTTCGGGGTCGACGGCGAGCGCGCGGGCCAGCCCGACGCGCTGCTGCTGACCGCCGGACAGCTGGGCGGGCCTGCGCTGCTCCATGCCCTCCAGGCCGACCTTCTCGACGACCTGCCTGGCCCGCTCGCGGCGCTCGGACTTGCCCATGCCCTGGATCTCGAGGCCGTAGGCCACGTTGTCGAGGACCGTGCGGTGCGGGAGCAGGCCGAAGTGCTGGAAGACCATCGCGGCGCGGTGACGGCGCAGTTCGCGCAGCCGGGACTTGTCCATCGCACGGACGTCCTCGCCGTCGATGACGATCGTGCCGGCGGTCGGTTCGATCAGCCGGGTCAGACAGCGCACCAGCGTGGACTTGCCGGAGCCGGACAGGCCCATGACGACGAAGACCTCACCCTTGTGCACGTCGAAGGAGACGTCCTGGACGGCGGCGGTGCAGCCGGTGCGGGCGCGCAGTTCGGCGGGCGGGAGGGCGGCCAGTTCGGGGTCGGCGGGGATGCTGTCGGCCTTGGGGCCGAAGACCTTCCACAGGCCCTCGACGGAGAACACGGGAGCCGTGGTCGCAGTCGTGGTCGTAGCTGTAGTCGTGGTTGTCGTCGTGCTCATCACGCACCACCTCCAAGGAGGTCGACGGCCCGTTCCCCGACCATCAACACCCCGATCATCGGGTTCACGGCCGGCATGGTCGGGAAGACGGACGCGTCGGCGATGCGGATGCCGTCCAGTCCTCGGATCTTCAACTCGGGGTCGACGACGGCCGACCGATCGTCGGCGGCGCCCATCCGGCAGGTGCCCGCCGGGTGGTACACGGTGTGCGCGACCTTGCGGGCGTACTCGCTCAGCTCCTCGTCGCCCGTGATCTGCGGCCCGGGGGCCACCTCGCGCTTGAGCCAGCCGGCGAGCGGCTCGGTCTTGGCGATCTCACGGGCGATCTTGATGCCGTCGACGAGGGTACGGCCGTCGTGGTCGTCCTCGTCGGTGAAGTATCGGAAGTCGAGGGCCGGCTTGACCGACGGGTCGGCGCTGGTCAGGAACAGCCGGCCGCGGCTCTTCGGCTTGGGGATGTTCGGGGTCATCGAGACGCCGTACGGCGGGCGTTCGTAGCCCAGGCGCTCCGGATTGTCCGTGAACGGGATCTGGTAGAAGTGGAACATCAGGTCGGGGCCCGCGTGTTCGGGGTCGCGGCGCACGAACAGGCCCGCGTCGGAGTCCATCGCGGAGTTCTCGGGGATGGGGCCGTTCGTCTCCCAGACGATCACCGACTCGGGGTGGTCGAGCAGGTTCTCGCCGACTCCCGGCAGGTCGTGCACGACGGGGATGCCGAGCGCCTCCAGGTCGGCCTTCGGGCCGATGCCCGAGTGCAGCAGCAGGCGGGGCGAGTCGACGGCGCCCGCGCACAGCAGGACCTCGCCCCGCGCCCGTACGAGGATCTCCTCGCCGTCCTTCGTGCGGACGTGCACGCCCTCGGCACGGGTGCCGTCGAGCTCCAGCTTGTACGCCCAGGTCTCCAGCATGACGCGGAGGTTGGGCCGCTCGTCCATCACCGGGTGCAGATACGCCACCGACGCCGACGAGCGCTTGTTGTTCTCCGGGTGGTAGGCGAGGTCGAAGAAGCCGACACCGTCGTTGAAAGGCTTCTTGTTGAAGCCCTCGACGCGGGGGACGTCGAGCGCCTTCTCAGCGGCGTCGACGAAGTCGCGGGCGATGGCGTTCCGGTCCTTCTCGTCGACCGGGACGATGTTGTTCTTCAGCCGCGCGAAGTACGCCTCCATCGGCACCGCGCCCCAGCCCTTGGCGCCGGCCGCCTCCCACTCGTCCCAGTCGGACGGCAGCGGCTTGAAGGCGATCAGGGTGTTGTGGGACGAACACCCGCCGAGGACGCGGGCCCGGCTGTGCCGGATGTGGGAGTTGCCGCGCGGCTGCTCGGTGGTCGGGTAGTCGTAGTCGAGCTCGCCGCCGAGCAGACCCATCCAGCGGCGCAGGGTCAGGACGTCGTCTCGGCCGACGTCGCTGGGGCCGCCCTCGATGACGGCGACGGTGACGTCGGGGTTCTCGGTGAGACGGGAGGCGATGACGGATCCTGCGGTGCCGCCGCCGATCACGACGTAGTCGTATATATGACTGTTCTCGGACATGGGGGGTACTCCAGGGGCTTGCGAGGGAGCGGGGAGAGCGGGATGAGCGGGGTGAGCAGGGGGCTCAGCCGGCGAACCAGCGGACGGGCTTCGGCGCGAGGTTCTGGTAGACGTGCTTGGTCTCGCGGTACTCGGCGAGTCCGGCGGGGCCGAGTTCGCGGCCCACACCGCTCTTGCCGAAGCCGCCCCACTCCGCCTGGGGGAGGTAGGGGTGGAAGTCGTTGATCCAGACCGTGCCGTGGCGCAGCCGGCCCGCGACCCTGCGGGCCCGGCCCGCGTCGCTGGTCCAGACGCCGCCCGCGAGGCCGTACTCGGTGTCGTTGGCGAGGGCGACCGCCTCGTCCTCGGTGCGGAAGGTCTCGACGGTGAGCACGGGTCCGAAGACCTCCTCCCGTACGACCCTCATGTCGCGGTGGCAGTGATCGAGGACGGTCGGCTCGTAGAAGTAGCCGGTGGCGGGGCGGGTGTCGCTCGGCTCCGGCCGCTTGCCGCCGGAGCGCAGCACCGCGCCCTCGGCGAGCGCGGAGTCGACGTACGACTCCACCTTGTCGCGCTGCTGCTCGGAGACGAGCGGGCCGCACTCGACGCCGTCCACCGTGCCCCGGCCGAGCCGGATACGGTCCGCCCTGCGGGCGAGTTCGGCGACGAAGCGGTCCCGGACACTCTCCTCGACGATGAGGCGGGCGCCTGCCGAGCAGACCTGGCCGCTGTGGATGAAGGCCGCGTTGAGGGCCTGGTCGACTGCGGTGTCGAAGGCCTCGTCGGTGGCGCAGGCGTCGGCGAAGACGACGTTGGGGTTCTTGCCGCCGAGTTCGAGGGCGACCTTCTTGACGCTCGGGGCGGCGGCCTGGGCCACCTTCGTGCCGCTGACCAGGCCGCCGGTGAAGGAGACCAGGTCCACGTCGGGGTGCTCGGCGAGGCGGGCGCCGACCGAGTGGCCGGGCCCGGTGACGATGTTCGCCACACCGGCAGGGAGCCCTGCCTCCGCCAGCAGGTCGATGAGGGCGATCGTCGTCAGCGGGGTGATCTCGCTCGGCTTGACCACGAAGGTGTTGCCGGCCGCGAGCGCGGGGGCGATCTTCCAACTGGCCTGCAGGAGCGGGTAGTTCCAGGGGGTGATCAGGGCGCACACGCCGAGGGGCTCGTGCACGACCACGCTGTGGATGTCGGGCGAGCCCGCGTCGACGACCCGGCCCGGGGCCTCGGCGGCGACGAGGTCGGCGAAGTACCGGAAGGCGTCCGCGACGCAGTCGATGTCGACGCGACCCTCCTCGAGGGTCTTGCCCGCGTCCCGGCTCTCCAGCAGGCCGAGTTCTTCACGGTCGCGTACGAGGAGATCGGCGACGCGGCGCAGCAGTGCGGCGCGTTCGGCGACGGGGGTGCGCGGCCAGTCGCCGTGGGCGAAGGCCTGCCGGGCCGCGGCGACCGCCAGATCGGTGTCCTTCTCGTCACCCTCCGCGACCAGGGCGAACGGCAGGGCGTCCGCGGGGTCGATGATCTCGCGCGTGGCACCGGAGACGGCTTCGAGCCACTCTCCGTCCACGTGGATGGTCTTCCGCGCCTGAAGTTCTGGTGTGTCCGCCATGATCGGTTTTGCCTTCCGTTCCTGTTCAGTGCCCCTGTGTCACACACGTGTCACTCACCGGGACCGTTAGCGCATGCCCCCGCCCTTCGATTGCATGCGCAATCCATGGCTGAAAGTGCGCTGTGTCACTGGACATGCGGTCAAATGGGGCGAACCGTACGCTGAGAGTGGCGTGCGGGTGACGCGCACCACGGAGGTGACGGCATGGCCTCGAAAGCGTTGATCTGCGCGGCGGCGAGCGCGGCCCTGCTCCTTTCGCCGACCCTCGCCGCGGCGGGCGACGCCGACGACCTGAGCGCCCGGGAACTCGCGACGCAGGCGAAGGACAACCTTCTCGACGCCGAGTCCGTCCATCTGAAGCTGACGGACCGCAGCGCGGACGCGAGCACCAGCAAGACACAGCCGACCTCGATGGACCTCTCCCTCGACCAGGACGGCAACTGCGTCGGCACGATGAAGATGGGCTCGGACGGCGGCAGCGTAGAGATCGTCAAGCAGGGCGACGAGGTGTGGATGAAACCGGACACCGCGTTCTGGAAGTCCCAGGTGCCCGGCGGCCAGGGCGACGCGGTGGCCGAGCTGTTCAAGAACCGCTACATCCACGGCTCCACGCACGACGCCATGCTCAAGGGCATGGCCGACATCTGCGACCTGAGGGCCTTCCAGAAGGACGTCGACACTCCCGGCTCCTCCGGCAAGGGCGCCCTCACCAAGGGCGACGAGACGACGCTCGACGACACGAAGGTGATCCCGCTGAAGGGCCGGGAGGACGGCAAGCGCGCGACCCTGTACGTCACGTCCGACTCCCCGCACCGGCTGGTCTCGGCCACGCAGCAGGGCGGCGGGACCGACATGACGCTGACCTTCACGGACTACGACAAGCCGATCCCGACGAAGACGCCGTCGGCCGGCGACAGCGTGGACATCGGGAAGCTCCAGGACGAGCTGCAGAGCGTGTGAGCCAGGTGGGTCAGGTGAGCCAGGTGAGTCAGGTGGCCCACAGGGGAGTCATGGCGGTCAGTCGATGTCGAACGAGCCGGCGGCCGGTGCACACTCCCCGAGCGGCGGGCAGAACCAGTCCAACGCCGTGGTGAGCAGCTCCAGTTCGTCTTCACGGCCGTCCGCGTCGGCGCCGTAGGCGGCGATGGCGTAGATGTTGCCGTCCGAGGCGACGAAACGCTCGTCGTAGACGTGCCAGGTGCCGACGTCCGGCTCGCCCTTGATGCTGTCGGCGAGGTACTCCAGCCGTGACCCGGTGAACTCGCCGTCGTCCAGGGTCTGCAGGGACAGCTGCTCGAAGCCGGCCGGCTTGTGGGTGGCGTCCGACAGGTACAGCTCGAACGACGCGTCCGGCGACTCCTCCGACACCTGGTAGACCTGCAGGCGTTGTTCGCTGTCGCCGCTGCGGTAGTTGACGACGGCGATGCCGAACTGGGAGTCCACGGTGGTTCGCGACCACCCCTCGGGTATCGCGATCCGGAAGCCCTCGGCGTCCTCGTACTCCTCGTAGCCGCTGGGGAGTTCGGGGCCCGAGACAGTGGGCGACGCCGAGTCCTCGGTGGGCGACGCGCTCGGGTCGTTCTGCTGTGAGACCTCGCCCGCCGGGGAGGTCGGCGACGTGCTCGCCGCGGCCGCCGGGTCGTCGTCGTCCCCGGCGCCGACCACCAACGTCAGCACCAGACTCACGGCGACCCCTACGGCGGCGGCTCCGATCAGCACGGACCACACGAGCCGCCGGCTCATACCCCGGCCCGGGGCAGAGGCGGGCGCGGCGGACGGGCCGACGGGCGGCCAGGTCTCACTGGGCCACTGGGTCGGAGGCCATACGCCGCCGGCGCCGACGCCCTGCGCCGACGGCGGCAGACCGCCGCCCGTCACCTCCGTCGCAGGCCACGCCCCGCCGGCACCGCCGGCCGACCCCGCCGGAGGCCAGACGGTCCCCGGGGCTACTGGGACCGCAGGCACCGCCGCATCCGCATCCGGACCGCCCGCCGCCTCCGCAGCCGGACCGCCCGCCCCCTCCGCAGCCGGATCCCCTGCCACCTCCGTCCCCGCTGCCGGGCCGCCCGTCGGCCACGCCGGCGCGAACTCCGGCCGGGCCGGCGGTGGCGGAGTTGTCGGCGCCGGGAGGTCGGGCGTGGTTCCGTCGTCCTCCTCCCAGCGCTGGGCTTCCTCGTTCCAGTACCGCGCTCCCCCGCTGCCGCTCATGCCGCCCCTCTCACAGCCCCAGCAGACCGGCGACGGCACCGGCGGACGCGATGAGGCCGACCAGGGCCTGCGAGTCGGTGAGCAACTGCCGCAGTCGGTCGAGGCGTGACGGGCCGGCCTGTCCGGTGCGGGTGATCTCGTCCTCGGTCTCGGCGAGCGCCTCGTCCAGGGTGGCCGTCTCCCCGGTGGCCCGGACCCGGGTCAGGTCGGCGCGCAGCTCGCGTACCGCCTTCAGGAGTTCCTCGGCGGCCTGGTCGCGCTGAATTGCCGTGCCGTGGTGGCTCTCGGCATGCGCGTGGCTGCCGATGGCGAAGGTGCTGTGGGAGACGTCGCCGATGCTGACGTTCGGCTCATCCGTTGCCATCGCTCCGGGTTCCCTTCTGCGGCGCGGTGGCGCCTGTCGTGGTCGAGGTGGACGACGCGGAGGCGTGGCTGCCGACGGCGAAGGTGCTGCCCTCGACCCGGTCGATGTTCACGCCGCCCTGGCTGATGTTCACGATCTTCTGGACGAACTCGCCGGTCCGGTAACCGGAATCGGCGAGCGCGGCCCGTACCCCGTTCGCGACGCGGTCCTGCACGCTCTTGAGGTACCGCAGGACGTCCATCTCCTGGAACAGGGACCCGGCGGTCACCGAACCCAGTTCCCGCACCGACACGGCCGGCCCGTCGGGCAGCGCGCCCGCGTACCCGCCGGTGAGCAGCCGCCAGACGTACGCCACTCCCTTGCCCAGCGTGACCAGGGAGCCGGCCGCGGAGCCGGGCACCCGGACCACCGCCCAGGCCGCCTTGCCGAGCGCGTTGTTGTGGCGGAAGCGGTGGGCGGTGCGGTCGGCGTTCTTGAAGTCCTCGCGGACCGGCGTCAGCACGTGCGGCGCGACCTCCAGCATGAGCATGCGGCCCTGGGTGTGGATGCGCACGAAGACCGTGACGACCAGCTCCTCCTCCCAGCCGCCGACGCGGATGCGCAGGAAGTGCCGGCGCTTCTCGGCGCCCTCCTCGACCGCGCGCGCCCGGTGTTCCTCGAAGGCGTGCGGGGTGTACGGCGCCTCCTCGCGCCGCCGCAGCCCCTCGACGGGCAGGAACACGCACTCGTCGATCTCCAGCCGACGCAGCCGGTCGCGGCCCAGGTTCCCGGCGTACTCGGCGGGCAGGCGCAGTTGTTCGAGCAGGGGCCGGATCTTCTCCAGGACCGTGCGGTTGCCGAGCGGCTGCTGCTTCTTCATCTCGTCGGGACGCAGTTCGACGGCGAGCACCCAGGTCTCGTAGGCCGCGCCCGCGCCGCAGAACGGCCGTCCCTCGTGGTACATGATCATCGGCGCGTGCTGTTCCAGCCGGATGCGGTCCTTCAGCCGCTGGAACCGCTGCCCGTCGGCCCGCTCGGCAGGGTCGCCGGCGGCGTCCGGGAAGCGCTGCGGGGACAGTTCGGCGGCCATCACCCGGGCGAACTGGCCGCGCTGCCCGGCGATGCAGAGCGCGATCAGGCCGAACAGGACGAGCGTGGCCCAGGCCTGCCAGGGCTCGATGAGACTGCCGAGGTCGTCGAAGGGGAACAGCACGTCGGTCAGGCTCGGCGAGTCCGAGAAGCTGTCGCCGTACAGGCCGGAGGAGCCGTACGGGTCGTAGGAGGAGCCGTACACATCACTGTCGTCCGAGCCGCCGAACGCCGCGATCACCACGACGATCAGCAGGATCGCGAACATGATGCGACCCCACCAGCGGAACAGGAAGGCGGGCACCCTCCGGTACAGCGGCGGCTGCTCGCCGCGGCCCCTGACCCACTTGGCGACCGCGAGGTACAGGCTGGGGCCCAGAAAGAGGCCCAGCACACCCCCGGTCAGAACGGTGCCGACCACCCACAGCCCGAGGATCGCCCCGGCCCAGGTCAGCTCCTGGCGGCGGGCCCGCAGGGCGTGCGCGAGGACGCGGGCCGCGTCGAAGCCGAGTGAAGGGGCCACGATCCGCTGCTCGTTGAGGTGCAGCTCCTCGATGACCTTGTCGCGGTAAGCGGAGTCGAGATACGTGCCCGCGCACAACAGCCGGGTCGCCTCGCTGGCGTGCGGCGCGACGGGCGGCGGTTCGGCCGGCGGTGTGCCGGCGGATGTCTGGTGTGGTTGCTGAGGCACGTATGCGGTGCTCACGCCATTCCCCCGATGCGTGGACGAACTCCGGAAAACCCTTGCTCACACTGTTGTTGACAAACCATCAGCATAGAGGGACGGGCGGCACCGACGGAACCGGAATGTCACGCCGGGTGCCCCGGGCATGCCAGCACGTTACGGGCCGCCGCTGACGGCCGGCCCTCGGGCGATGGACCCCCGGGAATCCTTTGACTACAGTCAAAGAAGTATGAAGCCAGTGTCGATGGAAGACGTGACGGCCCTGCGCCGCTTCAACCGCTACTTCACACGCCGCATCGGCGTGCTGGACGACCACTACCTCGGCCAGGACCGCCCGCTCGGCGAGGCGCGGCTGCTGTTCGAGATCCACGAGAGCGCGTCCGGCGCGTCCCTGCGGGAGCTCAGGACGCGGCTCGGTCTCGACGCCGGGTACCTGAGCCGGATGGCGAAGGCCCTGGAGGCGCAGGGCCTGGTCCGTACGAGCGTGCACCCCGACGACAACCGGCTGCGCAGGGTGGAACTGACCCCCGCCGGACGTGCCGAGGTCAAGGAGCAGAACCGCCGGGCGGGCGCCCTCGCCGCCGGCCTGCTCGAAGGCCTCGCCCCGGCCCAGCGCACCGAACTGACCGCCGCCCTGGCCGGCGCCCAGCGCCTGCTCCGCCTGGCCGCCATCACCGTCGCCCTCGTCCCCGGCGCCTCCCCCGACGCCCGCACCTGCCTGGACGCGTACGCCGCCGACATCGACGCCCGGTTCCCGGAGGGCTTCGACGCGTCCGCGCTCGTACGGCCCGAGGAGGTGTCCGGCGACGCCGGGGCCTTCTTCGTCGCGTACGAGGAGAGCCGCCCGGTGGGCTGCGGGGCGCTGCGTCGGCTGGAGCCCCGGGCCGGCGAGATCCGGCACGTGTGGGTGCACCCGGACGCCCGCCGCCTCGGCCTCGCCCGACGGCTGCTCGCGGCGCTGGAGGGCGAGGCCGCCGCCCGCGGCTTCGACGTCGTACGGCTGGACACGCACGCGACGCTCACGGAGGCACAGGCGATGTACCGGGCGTGCGGGTACCGGGAGATCCCCCGCTACGACGACAACGAGTACGCCGCCCACTGGTTCGAGAAGCGCCTCGGCTGAGGCTCACGGCTCGAACGAGCCGACCGCCCTGGTGAGCGGCTCGCGCACCGACGCCGTGGTGAGGCTCTCGGGGCCGCTGGAGCGGATCGCGTACAGGGTGCCGTCGGCCGACTCGAAGCGGTGGTCGACGACCTGCCGCGGGCCGGTGTCCGAGTCGTCGTAGCGGTAGGAGAGTTCGGACCAGGTGGCGCCGGAGGCCCGGTCGAGGGGCCGGTAGCCGGGCCGGCGGGCGAAGCCGTATCCCGGGTGGGTCTCGGCGAGGGCGAGGGACTCGGCCACGGTGGGCTCCGCGAGCCGGAAGATCTGCAGTCGGCGTCCGTCGGCCGGGGCGTCGTAGGAGACGACGGGAGCCGGCCGGCCCTGCCTCTGGGTGCGGGTCCAGCCCTCGGGGACGTCGACGGAGTAGCCGACGGGGTCCTGGGCACGACGGTAGCCCGGGGCGGCGGTCGACGGGGTCACGGTGACACTCACCGCCGGATCGGGTCCGGCTCCGGGGCCCGAGGAGGTGTCGCGGATCAGGAACCAGACGCCGACGCCCACCCCTGTGCCCACCGCGACGGCGACGGCGAAGGCGAGCAGCAGGCGGCGTACCCCATGGCGGGGCGGTGGAGTGGGCGCGTACACAAGGGCCGTCCGCGTCGGCGCCCATGCCCAGGGCGCCTGCCCTCTCTCCTCGCTCGGCTCGTGTTCCGCTCCCGAGCCGGAGCTGTGGCCGTACCCTTCGCCGCTCATCACGACCCCCCGAACAACCGGCCCATGGCGATGTTCCGACGGTAGTGGCGGAAAGGGGCACGGGCCCCGTTCCGGTCGGAACCGGAACAGAGCCCGTGCGGGGTCGTGACAGAGCCGTCGAGGAGACGGCCGCCGTGACGGCTCAGATCAGCCCGAGACCGCGGACGGCCTCGCGCTCCTCCGCCAGCTCCTGCACCGAGGCGTCGATACGGGCGCGGGAGAACTCGTTGATGTCCAGGCCCTGGACGATCTCGTACTTGCCGTCCTTGGTGGTGACCGGGAAGGAGGAGATCAGGCCCTCCGGGACGCCGTAGGAGCCGTCCGACGGGATGCCCATGGAGGTCCAGTCGCCCTCGGCGGTGCCGTTGACCCAGGTGTACACGTGGTCGATGGCGGCGTTGGCGGCGGAGGCCGCGGAGGACGCGCCACGGGCCTCGATGATCGCGGCACCGCGCTTGGCGACGGTCGGGATGAAGTCCTCGGCCAGCCACTTCTCGTCGCTGACGACCTCGGCGGCGTTCTTGCCGCCGACCGTGGCGTGGAAGATGTCCGGGTACTGGGTGGCGGAGTGGTTGCCCCAGATGGTCAGGCGCCTGATGTCGGCGACCGTCGAACCCGTCTTCTTCGCGAGCTGGGTCAGCGCGCGGTTGTGGTCCAGGCGGGTCATCGCGGTGAAACGCTCCGCCGGTACGTCCGGGGCGGCGGCCTGGGCGATCAGGGCGTTGGTGTTGGCCGGGTTGCCGACGACGAGGACCTTGATGTCGTCCGCGGCGTTGTCGTTGATGGCCTTGCCCTGCGGCTTGAAGATGCCGCCGTTGGCCGAGAGGAGGTCACCGCGCTCCATGCCCTTGGTACGCGGGCGGGCGCCCACGAGGAGGGCGACGTTGGCGCCGTCGAAGGCGACGTTCGGGTCGTCCGTGATGTCGATGCCCTGAAGGAGCGGGAAGGCGCAGTCGTCCAGCTCCATGGCGGTGCCCTCGGCGGCCTTCAGGGCCGGCGTGATCTCCAGGAGGCGAAGCCTGACCGGCACGTCCGCGCCGAGCAGCTGGCCGGAGGCGATGCGGAAGAGCAGGGCGTAACCGATCTGGCCGGCCGCGCCGGTGACGGTGACGTTCACGGGAGTGCGGGTCATGGCGTTCTCCGTATGACAGCTGGCGGTGGGGCGTCCCTGCCCCGGACGTTTGATCGATCTCTTGGCGTCAAGAGAGATCCAGCGGTCAGGCTATCGCGCATCCGGGATGTCGGACGTCCGGGGCTGTGTGGCCCACCCCACAGAGCCGCCTCCGGAAGCGTGTGCGCACAAAAAGAGGCGGCCGCCCGTCCGGGAGAGGGGGGACGAAGGCGGCCGCCGTATGGGGGTACCGGTTGCCGGACTCCCGTGGGGGTAACGTGCGCGTGCCCCCGATTCGGGCGGGCATGCACGTCTCCCCGGATTCTTTTCCCGTTACTTCGTGCACCCCTCCTGACCCGCGGCCAGCGTCACGCAGGCCTCCGCCTCTCCCGCGTCCTTCACCGCAACCATCGGCGTGTACGCGATGGTGTCCCCGGCCACCGTGATGCTCCCGGTCTGCTCGGACTTCCCCACGGTCACCCGCACCTCGTCGCCCTGCGCGGCCTGCGTGATGCGCCCCCATGCGGCGCCGCAGGTCTCGCTGTAACGGACCTCGACGACGGTCGTGCCGACGGTCGCCGTCTTGGCGGTGGTCACGAGGTCACCGCTGCACCCCATGCTCTCCGCGTCCTTGCCGGTGCAGGAGTCACCGCTGCACTTCACTCCGGCCGGCAGGTCGGGATTGGTGGTTGCCGACGGCGAGGGCGAGTCGGCGGCGCCCTCCTTCTTGCCGTCGTCCCCTCCGTCGGTCAGGAAGTACGCGGCCACGACCACCACGAGCACACCGCAGACGCCCGCGAGGAACATCGTCAGCCGCCGCTTGCCGGCCGCCCCGCCGGAGGACTCCCCGCCAGGACGCGGACCCTGTGGGGGTTCGCCGTACAGGCTCGACGGCGCCTCAGTCCGAGCCGGACCGTCGGCCGGTGCCGACGGCGACGCCGCTGCCGGGGATCCGGCACCACGCCCCCCGGTCGGAGCCGGCCGCTGATACCCCGCCAGGCCCCACGAGTTGCCGCCCGCGGACCCGGCGGACGAGCCGCCCGCGGATCCGCCCGAGGACCCAGTCGAAGGGAGTGCGTCCCGTACGTCGCCCGCCGAGTCCCGGGCTTCCGGTGCCGTCGGCTGTGGCGGTACCGACGGGACCACACCGGCCGGTCCGGCGATGCCGGGCGTGGCCGTGGCACTGCTGCTCCTGCGGGCCGTCTTGCTGCCCTTGGCGCCCGCCGGAGGCGCCCCGAACTCGCCGAGCGCGGCCCGCGCCTGGGATATCCGGATGGCCTCCATGGTCATGTCGTGGCGCATCTCCGAGCGGCTCCAGGCGCGCTCGGCGAGCTCCCACATCGTGGTCAGATGAATGGGATTGGTGCCGGTGACCTCGGCCAGGGCGACGATCGCGCCCTTGGGCGCGAGAAGCCGGCCGTTGAGATAACGCTCCCAGGACGTCTTGCTGTAACCCGTGCGGTCCGCCACCGCGGCGACGCTCAGGCCGCTGCGGTCCACGAGCCGCCGCAGTTGGCTTGCGAACTCTCTGACCTGCGGATCGAGTTCGTCGGGCAAGGCCCTCCAACGAGGCATTGCTACCCCCCTCTTCCCCCCGGTTGTGCTGGTTGTTCCCCGCTTTTCCCCGTGCGTGGTGCCTCTGCCGAGTCCCCGTTGTGGCTACCCACAGGGATGCGCCCAGTCAGGATCTCAGTTCCCGGGGTGGGGGCGCACGGGTGCATCGTGGCCGCGGGCATGCACCGTTGCACGCCCACCGGGCGGAGGTCCAGTACGCCGACGGCAGAAAGGGACACGCTAGCGCCGATGTCCAACGACTTCGGGCAAAATCCGTGAACTTGTCAATACATCGACACGAGTGTCACACACCGGAAATACCGCCTGTCACGCAAGTGTTCGGCTCACCCAAACGCAACGGTGCCGACGACGCCGATCAGCAGCGTGACCAGGAGCAGCAGCACGGCGGACAGCAGCAGTCGCCCGCTCCGCCCGCGCCCGCTCTCCTCGGGGGGCGTGTCCCACCACGGCAGCGTGGGATCGTCCTCGTACCCGTCGCCCGCCGCACTCTCGGCGGGTGGGGCCGGCAACGTCGCGGGGCGGGGCCACGCCTGGACCGCCAGTTCCCAGCGCACGCCGTAGCGTTCGGCGTCCGTGCCACCGAGGCCCGCGATCCGGCACAGGGCGGCGACGGCCTGCCGGGGCGGGGGCTGGGTGGCGTTGAGATAGCGGTGCCAGGAGGACTTGCTGTAGGCGGTGCGGGCGCCGAGGGCGACCAGGCTGAGTCCCGTGCGGTCCTTCAGAAGCCGCAACTGTTCCACGAAGTGCCGCACCTCCGGCGGCAGATCGTCCGGCAACGGCTGCCAGCCGCCCATCAGCCACCTCCACCCGGAACTCCGATCCTGAACAAGTGACGACGTCAGAGGGCTGATCGGTTCCCTTGGCGGGTGCGACTGTCGCAAGGCGCGGACACCGTGGCGGAACGGTCACTTCCGTGCCACAGCGCACTGACAGCCATTGAACAGACGCTTCACCGTGCAGGAGTGTGGTGCACGGAGGCGGCCCGTCCTTGCTCGGGGGAGAGGACGGGCCGCCTCCGTCGCCGTACGGCACCGATCAGCTGCTGACCGTGAGGTGCAGCGTGTCCTTCAGGAACGGGATCACCAGCAAGGGGTTCGGCTGCACCATCAGCGCCAGCAGGGCGATCGCGAGGCCGAGCACGCCGTACGTGACGATGTCGGTGAAGCGGGAGCGCACCGCGAGCATGCCGACGTCCGGCAGCAGCCAGCGCAGCACGCCGCCGGTGAGCAGCGCGACGCCGATCAGGAGCGTGCCGTAGCGGAACAGGTCGAAGGCGGTCAGCAGCAGTCCGAGCCCGGTCATCGTCAGTACGGCGAGGACCGGCCACTGCCGGGCGGGCGCCGGGGCGCCGCTCGCGGCGGCCCGGCCGCCGCCCTCGGGGCGCGCGGTGTCCCGCGTGAACAACGGGAAGCGACGGGTCGTCCGGCGCGGCTTCCCCTCGGCGTCGGGAGCGCTGACGGGGTCCCGCACCTCGATCTCGTCGATGCCGCCGCCGTTCTCCACGGGCTCGACGGGCTCGACCGTCTCGACGTCCTCCGCCTTGCCGGGCGCGGTGCCGCCGGGCGCCGCGTTGCCCGACGGCGTCTGGCCGGACACACCCTCAGCCGACACTGCGCTCCGCCGCCTCAACCACGTTGACGAGCAACTGGGCCCGGGTCATCGGGCCGACGCCGCCCGGGTTCGGGGAGATGAAGCCGGCCACCTCGGCGACGTCCGGGTGGACGTCGCCCACGATCTTGCCCTCGGCGCTGCGGGAGACGCCGACGTCGAGGACGGCCGCGCCCGGCTTCACGTCCTCGGCGCGGATCAGGTGGGCGGAACCGGCGGCGGCGACGATGATGTCCGCGCGCTTCAGGTGGGCCGACAGGTCACGCGTACCGGTGTGGGCCTGGGTCACCGTGGCGTTCTCGCTGCGTCGCGTGAGCAGCAGCGGCATCGGCCGGCCGATGGTGACGCCACGGCCGACGACCACGACCTCGGCACCCTTGATCTCGACGCCGTAGCGGCGGAGGAGGGTGAGGACGCCGTTCGGGGTGCAGGGCAGCGGGGCGGGCTCGTTCAGGACCAGGCGGCCGAGGTTCATCGGGTGCAGGCCGTCGGCGTCCTTGTCCGGGTCCATGAGCTCCAGGATCCGGTTCTCGTCGATGCCCTTGGGGAGCGGCAGCTGGACGATGTAGCCGGTGCAGGCCGGGTCCTCGTTCAGTTCGCGGACGACCGCCTCGATCTCCTCCTGCGTCGCAGTGGCCGGAAGTTCGCGCTGGATGGAGGCGATGCCGACCTGGGCGCAGTCGCGGTGCTTGCCGGCGACGTACTTCTGGCTGCCGGGGTCGTCCCCGACGAGGATCGTGCCGAGGCCGGGCGTGACGCCCTTCTCCTTCAGCGCCGCCACGCGGGCGGTCAGATCGGACTTGATCGCGGCTGCGGTGGCCTTGCCATCGAGAATCTGGGCGGTCATGCCCCCATCCTCGCGGATGACCCCGCCCCGGTTCCAATCCGGGTGCCACCGGACAGCACGGCGCCCGTCCGCCCGTATCCCGCCATGATCAGCGATGTTGCACTTGCACAACACATACGGAATGCGGCTGGACAACAACTCGCCTCACCTAGAACCATGTGGGGCGCAGTATCGCGGTTGATGTTCGGGGGGCAAACCGCTCATATCTTGACGTTCCTCCGCACAGTCCGCATTGTCCCCAGCTTGCGCAACGGAGGAATCCCGCCATGAGTTTCGGCTCGCCCAACAACCCCTACGGTCAGCCACAGAACCCGCAGAACCCCCAGCAGCCGCAGCAGCCGCAGCAGCCGGGTTACGGCTACCCGCAGCAGGGCCAGCAGCAGCCGGGTTACGGCTACCCGCAGCAGGCCCCTCAGGGCGTCCCGCCGCAGCAGGGCTACGGCTACCCGCAGGCGCCGCAGGCCCCGGCCGGTTACGGCTACCCGCAGCAGCCGGGTTACGGCATGCCGCCGTCGTACGCGAACTGGGGTCAGCGGTTCCTCGGCACCCTGGTCGACGGCCTCATCTTCATGATCCCGTACATCCTCGTCATCATCGACGTCAACGCCCAGACCGGGTTCCTGTCGGTCGTCGGCGCGCTCGGCGTCATCGGCCTGGCGATCTGGCAGCTGATAAAGGAGGGCCGCACCGGCCAGACGGTCGGCAAGAAGGCCCTCGGCATCCGCCTCGTACGGGAGAGCGACGGACAGCCCCTCGGCGTCGGTATGGCCTTCGTCCGCCGCCTCGCGCACTTCCTGGACAGCCTGGCCTGCTACCTCGGCTGGCTGTGGCCGGCGTGGGACGCCAAGCGTCAGACGTTCGCCGACAAGGTCTGCTCGTCCATCGTGATCCGCTCGAATTGAGCACCGGTTCACCACAACTGACGGCGGATCGCTACGACGCCTTCTCGCCAACCTTTCCCAGGGGCCGTGTCACGTCGTGACACGGCCCCTGGGCGTCGCCCACCCTGACTCGTAGACATGCGGGACGGGGAGACGCACCGTGTACAGCATCATCGTGGTACCTCCGCCGACCACGGAGGACGAGCCGGACCGCCGGCAGCTGCGGCTCGCGCCCGGCGAACAGCTGACTTTCGGCCGCGCCGCGGACGGCAACGACCTGGTCGTTCCGCACGACGGGGTGTCCCGCAGAGCGGGTGCCATCACCGCGCAGGGCACCTTCTGGACCCTGAGCAACCTCAGCGCCCACCAGACGTACGTCGTGGAGAACCCGGAGGGCGCGGGCGAGCACATCAAGGTCGGCCCGGGCCGTCTGGACGCGCCCGTGCCGTTCGAGTTCTCCCGGATCGTGCTGCCGGCGGCGGGCGACCTGCTCACCTTCGACGTCTGGGCGCCGCGCCACGACCATCTGCGCGCCGAGGCCGGACTCGCCGGCGACACCACCGCGCCCGCCTTCTCCGTCGACCGCACCAAGCGCTACTTCGCGGTCCTGGCCGCCCTGTGCGAACCCCGCCTGCGCGGTGAACCGCACGCCCCGCTGCCCACCGTCGACCAGGTCGTGGACCGGCTGCGCCCGATCTGGCCGGCCGCGTCCCGCACCTCCGTCCAGTGGAACATCGACTACCTGGCCGTGAAGCTGCGCCTCAAGCCCGCTCCCGAGGCGGCGGAGACGGGCCCGCGCCTCAACGGCAAGAAGGAGTCCCTGGTGTCGCTGGCGCTCCGCTTCGACCTGGTCCGGGAGGACGACCTGGCCGTCCTGGCCGCACGGGACGCACGGGACGCACGGGACACAAGGGCCGCACGGGGCACACGGTGACCGAGCCCTACGCCGTGCAGGTCCCCCGCGGGTACCGGATCGGCGTCTGGGAGGTGCGCGAGCCGATCGCGACGGGGGCGTTCGGGAGCGTGTACGAGGCGCGGCGCACCGAGGAGGTCGAGGGCGGTGAGGATCTGCCGCGCACGGCCGCCCTGAAGTTCCTGCCGACCGGCACCGGCACCCCCCGTCAACTGGCCCACCTGCGGGAACTGATCGACCGGGAAGTCGAGTTGCACCGCAGGCTGCGGCGCCCCCGGCTGATCCGCATGTACGACACCCTCACCGTCGACGACCCCGGGCACCCCCAACTCGACGGCGCCACCGTCCTCGTACTGGAGCAGGCGAAAGGGTCGCTGTCGGCCCTGCTGGAGAGCGCACCGAGACCGGCGTCGGGGCCCGCCCTGCTCGCGCAGATCTGCGAGGGACTGGCCCAGCTGCACCGGGCGGGCTGGGTGCACGGGGACCTCAAACCCGCCAACGTCCTGCTGATGCAGGACGGTTCGGCCCGTCTCGCCGACTTCAACATGGCCGCGGAGCTGGAGGGCACCCACGCCTACACGCCCGCCTTCTCCACCCCGGACTACACCCCGCCGGAACTCCTCTGGTCGGAGATCGGCGAACGCGGCCGCCGGATCCGCCCGTCCGCCGACGTCTGGGCCTTCGGCGTGCTGGCGCACCTGCTGCTGACCAACTCCTTCCCACTGCCCGGCGGCACCCCCACGGCCCGCCGCGACGCGGCCGCCGCCTACGCCCGTGGCACCGACGAGCTGCGCCTGTCGCCCGAACTGCCGGACGTCTGGCGGGAGATCGTGCGCGAGTGCCTGACCCGGACACACGCGGACCGCATCGCCACCGACGGCCTGCTGCGGCGGGTCGAGGCCGCCGCGGGCACCGGCCGCTCGCCCCGGCTGCCCCGGGTACTGCTCCCCCGCCGCCGCTCCCGCCGTACGACGGTCCTGGCCACCGCGGCCGCCACCGCCGCGGTCGCGGTCCTCGGCTACGGCATCAGCAGCTGGACCGGCTCCGACGCGGACGGCAAGGGCTCGGCCGCCACCGCCACCGGCACCGGCACCGGCACCGAGAAGGTCACGCCCGCCACCTACGGCGCCTCCGAGCTCCGTACGGACAAGGGCGTCCCGGTGGCCTACCGCCGGCTGATCGTCGACTCGGCCCACGACTGCGTCCAGCCCGAGGTCACTCCCGCGCTGATCGCCGCGCTCCTGAAAGCGGAGAGCAACTTCGACCCCGACCTCTCCGACCCGACCGCGGGCGACGAGGGCGAGTACGGCATCGCCCGCTGGACCCCGAGCATCCTGCGCTGGTACGTCCGCGCGGACGGCGTCCCCGCGACGGAGACCCCCCGACCTCCCCTCACCCCCGCCGAGTCCATCCCGGCCGTGGGCCGCTACCTCTGCTTCATGGAACCGCGCCTGGAACAGACCGGGTTGTCCGGCGACCGCCGGGTGCTGCTGGCGGCCGCGTACCGGACGTCGGTCAAGAGCGTGAACGCCGCGGGCGGCGTTCCCCCGAAGTACCGCGACTACGCCGCCCGCGTCGCCCACTACCTCAAGGAGTACACGCCGCCGGGGAAGACGTGACCCTGAGAGTTCTGAGGTACCGCGGCCGACGCGGTCAGCGCATACTCCCCGAAATCTTCACAGACGCGCCGTATCACGGGCAATGCTTCGTGCTCGCCCGAGAACGTCCCTTACCCTCCACTTCGTTGGACTGGGGGAGGGTGGCCCTCATGGATCGGGCGAGGGGACGAATCCATGTACAGCGTCATCGTCGTGCCGCCGGCCTGTGCAAGGCCGGACGGTCAGATCAGGATCGCCACAGGTGAGCAGCTCGGCTTCGGCAGGGCCGCGACGGGCGGCGGCCTCACCATCGGGCACGAGGGGGTGCCCCGGATCGCCGGCGAGATCACGGCACACCGCAACTTCTGGATGCTGAGCAACCTCAGCGCGGACCAGACCTACGTGGTGGAGAACCCGGAGGGCGCGGGCGAGCACATCAAGGTCGGGCCGGGCCGTCTGGACGCGCCCGTGCCGTTCGAGTTCGCGCGCGTGGTCCTGCCCGCCGCGGGCGACCTGCTCACCTTCGACGTCTGGGCACCGCGCCACACCTTCCGCAGCGCCGACCGCCACGCGCTCTCCGGGGCCGTGACCGCACCGGCGTTCACCCTCGACCGCACCAAGCGGTACTTCGCGGTCCTGACCGCGCTGTGCGAACCCCGCCTGCGCGGCGAGCTGCACGTTCCGCTGCCGGCGGTCGAGCAGCTGGTGGAACGCCTGCGCCCGGTGTGGCCGACGGTCAGCCGCTCCGCCGTCTACTGGAACATCGACTACCTGGCCCTCAAGCTGCGCCTGAGGCCCGGCCCCGACACGGCCGAGCCCGGCCAACGCGTCAACGGCAAGAAGGAGTCCCTCGTCTCCCTCGCCCTCCGCTTCGACCTGGTGCGCGAGGACGACCTGGTGGCGCTGGCCGCCGCTCCGAGCGGGGTGGGCCGGTGACCGGGCGGTCGTACGCCGTCACCGTCCCGAAGGGGTACCGGGTCGGCCCCTGGGAGATTCGCGAACCTCTCGCATCCGGAGCCTTCGCCACCGTCTACGCGGGCAGACTCGTCGGCGAGGCGCAGCCGGACCTGCCCCGCCGGGCCGCCCTGAAGTTCCTGCCCACCGGCACCCGGACCCCGCGCCAACTGCACCACCTGCGCGAACTGGCCGACCGCGAGGTGGAGTTGCTGCAGCGACTGCGCGCACCCCGCCTGATCCGCATGTACGACACCCTGACGGTCGACGATCCGGAGCACCCGGAACTCGACGGCGCCACGGTCCTCGTACTGGAGCGGGCGGAGGGCTCCCTGGAATCCGTACTGGAGCGGACCGAGGGCTCCCCGGGCTCCGTACCGGGCAGGGCCCCGAACCCCGGCGCCGTGCTCGCCCAGATCTGCGAGGGACTGCACCAACTGCATCACGCGGGCTGGGTGCACGGGGACCTGAAGCCGGCCAACGTCCTTCTGATGAAGGACGGTTCGGTACGGCTGGCCGACTTCAACATGGCCGGGGAAATGCAGGGCACCCACGCCTACACGCCCGCCTTCGCGACCCCCGACTACGCCGCGCCGGAACTCCTGTGGCCGGAGGTGGACGAGCGGGGCGCCCGGGTCCGTCCCTCCGCCGACGTCTGGGCCTTCGGCGTCCTCGCCCACATCGTGCTCACCGGGACGTTCCCGCTGCCGGGCGCCACGACGGAGGCCCGCTGCGACGCGGCGACACGGTATGCGCGGGGCACGGAGGAGCTGCGGCTGTCCCCCGAACTCCCGCCCGCCTGGCGGGAGATCATCACCGACTGCCTGGCGCGCAACCACGAGGAGCGCGCCGTGCACAGCACAGCGGCCCTCCTGCCCCGCGTGGAGGAAGCCGCGGACGTGGCACGCTCGGCGCGGCTGCCGCGGCTGCGGCCGCGCGTGTGGCGTCGGCGTCCCGTGCTGACGGCGGCGCTCGCGGCGGTGGTTCTGGCCTCGGCGGGGACGGCGACGGCGGGACACCTGTACGTCCACCACGGCGAAGACCCGCCCGTGTACGCGGCCCTGGCCGGGGAGTCGGCCTTCCCCACCGGCCCCGACGGCGAGATGGTCTACGGCTACCACCGCTGCCCCGAGGACAACCTCTGCTTCTTCAGCGAGCACAACGGCAACGGCGAGATGTGCAGCTGGCGGGGCGACGACACGGACTGGCAGTCGGGCGGGGAGACCTGCGCCTGGGCTGCCGACGGGCCGGTCCGGTCGATCTTCAACAACCTCTCGGAGGAGCGGACGCGTCACGACGTGGCGTACTACCGCGGCACCGACTTCAGCCCGGCCGGATACGACCGCCGCCGGGAAGCCCAGCGCACCGGTTGCACCGATGTGAACGGCATGGGCAACCTGGCGGGCACCTACGCGCCCCGGTCGCACGAACTGGTCGACACCTGCGAGTCCGAGCCGCTGCTCGGGACGCTGCTGTCATTGTTCTGGTGAGCTCCTGCGCCCGCAGCACCCCCTCATCCGCGGCCGTCGCCGCCGGAGCTCCGCTCGGCGGCGGCCCGGAGCAGGGACGCCCCCGCGGGGGTGAGGGTGTGCAGCACGGCCGGACCGTGCCGTTGGGTGGTGAGGAGTCCCGCGTCGCGCAGTGCGGTGGCATGCCGGCTGGCCGAAGACGCGGTCACGCCCGCCGCACGGGCGATCTCGCCGGTCGTGGCGCCGACGGCGACGGCGCACAACGCGGCGGCCCGGGCACGCCCGAGCAGGGCGGTCAGCGGCGCGATGGGCGAACCGCCCTCGTCGGCCCCGGGCTGTTCGTGGACCAGCGGATAGACCAGCACCGGCGGCAGGGTGGGGTCGGCGAGGGTGATCGGACGCTCCAGGAGGAAGTACGACGGCACGAGGAGCAGGCCGCGGCCGTCCAGCCGTAAGTCCCGGTCCACGGCAGGGTGGTAGTCGACGTGCAGGACGGGCCGCTGCCAGCGCATCGAGGGGCCGAGGCCCGCGAGCATGCCCTCGACGCCGCCGTCCATGAGCCCGCGACAGCGGGCCGCGCGCTCGGCTTCGACTCGGGTGTGGATCAGCTCCTCGTACGGGGCGATGGCGGCCTCGTGATAGGCGCGCAGCACCCGCACCAACTCCCTGCGGACCGGCAACTCGGCCAGCCGCGAGGCCCACCGGGGCGCTCCGACGACCCGGTCCAGGGTGGCGACTTCCGCACGCACCCGGTGGGGCTCAGTGGCCAGGACGGCATCCAGCCCGGCCTCGAGCCCGCCGTCGGACCGGGCGGGGGTGAGGAAGTCCGGGAAGTAGGCGGCCCTCGGACACAGCGGCAGCAGCACACTCCGCACGACACGCTCCAGCCCCTTCTGCCGCAGCCGCTCGCGCGTGGTGCGATGCCACTCCGCGTACCTCCGGCGGCCCTGCCTGGTCTGGAGGCGGTGCAGGCTGACGACGATGTCCCAGAGCGGATCCGGTGCGGGGCACAACCGGGTGCGGGCCAGGTCGGTTTCGCTGAAGTGGACGCGGAGCATCTCGTTCTCCCCCGTTGAACTCAGCTTTTGCGTTCAGCCGCAACAGCATGGCCGGGCGTGGCTCCTGCGGGCAACAGTTGGCGTATCGGGCGTGGCGCGTATGCGCCACGCCCCCGAAGGGTTCGGGTCCGTGTCGTTCTCCGCCTGCGCCATCGTGGTCGCAGGCACCACCCGGAGAACGGCAGGTTCCGGCGACCTGGAGGAAGAAGCACGGGCGCGGACACTCGCCAAGACCATCACCATCCGGGGGGGGACGGGGGATGGCTGAACACGACGACGGCCAGGGCCGGTCGGAGGACACCGGGCAACGCCCGGATCCTCCGCCTCCCCGCCCTGCCCGCCTCCTCCTCGCCCTCGCCCTCGGCTGCGCCGCGGTCCTGGCCTGGTATGCCGCGTTCCCGCTCACCGGCGCGCTCACCGCCGCGCAGGCCGCCGACTTCGGTGAGGCGCCCGGTTTCCCGCGCGTGCTGGCGGTGGGCGCGTCCGTCGTACTGGTGCTGTCGATGGGGCGGCGTGAAGGAGCACTCGCGGCAGGCGCGCTGGCCGCGCTGGCGGCCCTCGTCAGCCTGGTGCGCTACCTGACGTGGAAGCGCCCCGAAACCGCGTGGGTCCTGCCGCCCAGCGTGGAGTTGCGGCCCGCGGCGGCACTGGCCCTGACGCTGATGTGCGCGACGGTGGCCGCCCTGTGCGTCGCCCTGTTCCTCCGACGCAGGCCGTGGTTCGGCCTGGGTACGGCACCGGGGCCCGTGGTACGCCGCCGGATCCAGCAGGTCATGGCGCTGCTGATGGTCGGTTCGCTGCTGGGCGGGGTGCTGGCGGGTGTCGGGGCGCTGGGCGCCGTACTGGTACGGGGTGAGCGTGAGCAGCTGACCCTGCCGCGGCAGGAGGTGCACTCCGTGGCGGAGGAGCGGTTGTTCGAGGGAGCGCTGCAGACGCGCGCTCCGATGGAGTGGCCGAAGGGCGTGCCGTCGAAGCGCGCCTGGGAGCGGGAGTTCGACAGCCCGGTCGCGCTGAGCACGTGCGACCGCAAGCGTGACCAGAGCGACAGGGACGCATCGCCGTACCAGCGCGGCACGGTGGTGGGGGTCGACGACGACCTCGACGGGGACGGCGCGTCGGTGGTCGGCGTCGACGCCCGCACCGGCGAACGCCGCTGGCACTACACCGTGCCCACTACCCGGCACGCGACCATCGACCAGGTCGGCGTCGGCGAGCAGTGCGCCGTCGCCGTGCTCGTCGACAACTCGCTCACCACCCTGGACGCCTTCGACGGCTCGGTACGTGGACGCGTCCTGCTGTCGACACGGCACCGCGGCGAGCAGACGGACATCGACGGGCTTGAGACGGACGCGGGGTGGGAGTTCATCACCTCCGCCCTCGTGACGAGGGACGACGAGGGCAGGCCGCCCCGGCTGGTGCCGCTGTCGGCGCGGGACTTCACGCTCGTCCGGGACCCGGCGGCGACCGTGCTGGCCGTCCGGAACGTCGACGGCAGGGCGGTGGCGCGGGGCGTCTACGACGGGGCCTGCAACTTCCTGGCGCACGGTGCGTACCGGAAGTGGGGACAGGCGCTGGTCGTGGACGACTGCGTGGACTGGGTGCGCAGCTTCGGAATCGTGGAGTACGACGAGTCCGAGAACCCTGCGCCGCTGCTGTACGGGCATCCCCAGATCAGCGCCCGCATCCCGCGGCAGTGCGAGCGGGGTTCCCCCTCGGCGACCGTCTCCTCGGGCAGCGGTCTCCTGGTACTCCTGGAACAGTGCACCGCCGACCGGCGCGACGCGTGGTGGATCCGCTTCGACGAGGACATCACCGTCCCTTCGGTACAGGTGCGGCGCTGGACCGGCTATTCCCCGGCAATCCAGGTGGCCACACAGCCCGCGAGCATGGCGAGCGGCTATGTGATCCCGCACCGCGAGGGCCTGCTCGTCGTGGGCGGATACGGCGACCGGGCGGACACGCGCGTCGTCCGGCTGGCGGACGGCGACCCGGCGGTGGCCTTCGCGCCCGACGAGGTCCGTGGGATCAACAGCTCCGACCACTACGGCCTCAACGGCCTGCTGGTCCTGGGCGCCTCGGGCCGGGTCCACGCGGTGGACGAACTCCCCGCAGGGAACCATGACTTCAAAATCGCCGCGACGCAGCCGGCGCCCCTCCCCCCGGTGTCCGACTGCGCGGACCACAAGGGCCTCCTCATGGCACACACCTCCCCGACCATGCTCCTCACCTGCACGAACGAGGAGACCGGCAGCACGCGTGCGGTCGCCTACGCCGGGGAGGTCCGCTCGCGGGAGCCTTACGAGCCGTACTAGGTGCGGGCCGTGCAAGATGCGGGTCGTACGAGGTGCGTCCGCGAAGCCACCAAAGCCCTCGACGGCACCGTGGAAGACATGCGCGCCTTCCTGGAGACCGGCTACCGCCTCGCCCAGGCCGAGGACGACCGTGTCGCCGTCGCCCGCATCCTCGCCGACGCGACGATCAGCGACGCACTCCGCGCGGCGGCCGGGACGGCGATCGACGGTACGCCTGAAGAACTGCGGTACTTCCTGGAGGTCGGGCAGTACGAGGTGGACGGCTAGGACGTCCGGAGCGAGTCGAGGAACAGCGCCCGGGCCTCGTGGGGGAGGGGAACACGAGGGCCGGGCCCTGCGGGGTCTTGGAGCCGCGGACGGGGACCGTGCCGGGGGGCACGATAGCCTCGCCTCAACCGGGATGGTGCACAAGGACGTTGAGGCAGAACGGCACACGGGGGATCCATGACAGACCAGCGGCACCCGATACCGTCTTACACCCCGGCGTCCGGTGACGCTGCGCTGAAGCAGGCAGGGGCGGTACCGCTGCGGCCCGCCGATCCGGGGCGCATGGGGCCGTACGTCGCGCTGGGTCTGCTCGGCAGCGGTGGCATGGGCCGGGTCTATCTGGCGCGGCCCGCCGACGACACTCCGGGGCTCGCCGCCGTCAAGGTGATCCGCCCCGAGTACGCCGAGAACCCCGATTTCCGGCGGCGGTTCGAGCGGGAGGCCGCGGTGCACGGGCGGGTCGGTGCGCCGCACGCTCCGCGGCTGCTCGGCAGCGGATTCGAGGACTCGCTCCTGTGGATGGCCACGCAGTACTTACCGGGCCTCAACCTGGCCGACGCCGTCCGCGAGTGCGGTCCGCTGGAGCCGGCCGGCGTGTGGCGGCTGGTGGCCGAGCTCGGGCAGGCGCTGTCGGCGCTGGCCGCCGCCGGGGTCGTCCACCGGGACCTCAAGCCGTCCAACGTCATCCTGTCCCCGCAGGGCGCGCACGTCATCGACTTCGGCATCTCGCAGGCCGCCGACAGCAGTGCGATCACCACGACCGGCAACCGGGTCGGCACACCCGCCTTCATGTCACCCGAGTACCTGCGCGAGGGCCGCTGCGACACCACCTCCGACGTCTTCTCGCTCGCGTGCTCGCTCGTGTACGCCACCACCGGACACGCGCCCTTCGGGGACGGGACCGGGGTCGACGTGATGCACCGGGTCGCCTTCGAGGAACCCAAGCTCGAGATCATGGCCGAACTCTCCGCCGCCGACCCCGCGTTGGCCGCACTGCTGTCCGCCTGCCTCGCCAAGGATCCCGCCGGGCGGCCGACCCCGCAGCAGCTGATCGACGCGGCCACGGCTGCCGGGTACGGCCGCGCCTCTTCCTGGCAGGAACCGTTGGCCACCCGCCTGATCGCCCGGGAGCAGGGCTGCGAGCTGCTGGAACAGGCTTCCGCCGAGGAGACCGGACACTTCCGTCCGCCGCCGTGGGAGATGGCGGCTCCCGCGCCCGGCCCGGCGTTCGGTCCCGCGACGCCGCCGGGGCAGCACGGCGGTGCAGGGACGCCCGTGCAGTACGTCCCCTCCACCGCGCTCCCCTCCACCGCGCACCCGTCCGGCGAGCACGGCGACCGCCGTAAGCGAACGGCGCGCCTCTTCGTCCTCGCAGCCGGCATCGCCGTGGTCGCCGTCGCCGGGGGTGCCTTCTTCCTCCCCCGCCCCGACCTCGACGAGACGGCCTCCGCCACTCCTACGGCCCCCACGGCGTCCCCCCGAACCGAGGGGGCCTCGGCCCTGCCCGCCGCCTCCGGCTCGCCCTCCGCCGCCAAAACGAAGGAGACCGCCGAGGAGAAGGTGACGGACGAGGAGTCGGAACGCACCGGCAGCGTCCCGTCCGGATCCGCCGGCGGAGCACACTCCGCCCCCGACGACGACCCGACCGCCACCCGCGGCAGCGGCAGTACCCCGACCCCCACCCCCACCAAGACCGCGGCCGAGCCCGCCGCCCCGCCCTGGATCTCCCAGTGCACCTACTACTCCGGCACCGAACTCACCACCTACGGCGACAAGGGACAACGCGTCGTCCAGGTGCAGTGCATGCTCACCAAGCGCGGCTACAGCGTCGGCGGCGCGGGCGTGGACGGCCAGTTCGGCGAGGACACCGTGTCGGCGGTCAGGCTGTTCCAGAGCGACAAGGGGCTGGCTGTCGATGGCGATGTGGGGCCCGACACCTGGGCGGGGTTGCGGAGGTCGACGTGATGACGGGGCGATGACGGGCATTGGCGATGACGGGCATCGACAAAACCGCCCGTACGCGGCGCGAACCACGTACGGGCGGAGGGGTGAGCCGTCGTAGGGACTGGGCGGCTAGTGGAAGAAGTGCCGCGTCCCCGTGAAGTACATCGTGATGCCGGCCTTCTGAGCGGCCTCGACGACCAGTTCGTCGCGGACCGAACCGCCGGGCTGGACGATGGCCTTGATGCCGGCGGCGCTCAGGACGTCGATGTTGTCGGGGAACGGGAAGAAGGCGTCCGACGCGGCGTACGAGCCCCGGGCCCGCTCCTCCCCGGCGCGCTCGACCGCCAGTTTGCAGGAGTCGACGCGGTTGACCTGGCCCATGCCGACGCCGACCGAGGCGCCGTCCTTGGCGAGGAGGATGGCGTTGGACTTGACGGCTCGGCAGGCCTTCCAGGCGAAGGACAGCTCGCGCAGTTCGGCGGGCGACAGCGCCTCGCCCGTCGCCAGCGTCCAGTTGGCCGGGTCGTCGCCGTCCGCCTGGAGACGGTCCGTGACCTGGAGCAGCACGCCGCCGTCGACCGGCTTTAGCTCGACCGGGTTCGACGGGCCGCTCGGGGCCTTCAGGACGCGGATGTTCTTCTTCTTGGCGAGGGCCTCGAGCGCGCCGTCCTCGTAGTCGGGCGCGACGACGACCTCGGTGAAGATCTCGGCGACCTGCTCGGCCATCTCCTTCGACACCGGGCGGTTGACGGCGATCACGCCGCCGAACGCCGAGAGCGGGTCGCAGGCGTGCGCCTTGCGGTGCGCCTCGGCGACGTCCGCGCCGATGGCGATGCCGCAGGGGTTGGCGTGCTTGATGATCGCCACGCAGGGCTCGTCGTGGTCGTACGCGGCACGGCGGGCGGCGTCCGTGTCCGTGTAGTTGTTGTACGACATCTCCTTGCCGTGCAGCTGCTCGGCCTCGGCCAGGCCGCCACCCGTGCCGTCGACGTAGAGGGCGGCCGGCTGGTGCGGGTTCTCGCCGTAGCGGAGGGTGTTCTTGCGCTCCCAGGTGGCGCCCAGGAAGTCGGGGAACTGCGACTCGTCGGCCGGGGCGTAGGAGGAGGCGAACCACGACGCCACCGCCACGTCGTACGACGCCGTGTGCTGGAAGGCCTCCGCCGCCAGTCGCTTGCGCGTCGACAGGTCGAAACCGCCGTCGCGGACGGCCGCCAGGACGTCGCCGTAGCGGGCCGGGCTGGTCACCACCGCGACCGACGGGTGGTTCTTCGCCGCCGCGCGCACCATCGACGGGCCGCCGATGTCGATCTGCTCCACGCACTCGTCGGGCGAGGCGCCGGAGGCGACCGTCTCGCGGAACGGGTAGAGGTTGACCACGACCAGGTCGAACGGCTCGACGCCGAGTTCGGCGAGCTGGCGCCGGTGGTCCTCCAGCCGGAGGTCCGCGAGGATGCCCGCGTGGACCTTCGGGTGCAACGTCTTGACGCGGCCGTCCAGGCACTCGGGGAAGCCGGTGAGCTCCTCGACCTTGGTGACGGGAACACCGGCGGCGGCGATGCGGGAGGCGGTCGACCCGGTGGAGACGAGCTCCACGCCCGCCTCGTGCAGGCCGCGTGCCAGGTCTTCGAGGCCCGTCTTGTCGTAGACGCTGACGAGCGCCCGTCGGATGGCCCGCTTGTTGCTCTCGGCGGTCACTGGATAACTACCTTTCGTCCCTCGATGCGATAGCCGTTGCGGGCGAGCCGCCCCACGACATCGACGAGCAGCCTTCGCTCGACTTCCTTGATGCGCTCGTGCAGAGCGGCACCCTCGTCCTCGTAGTCCTCCTCCCGGACCTCCACCACGCCCTGCGCGATGATCGGTCCGGTGTCGACGCCGTCGTCGACGAAGTGGACGGTGCAGCCGGTGACCCTGGCGCCGTACGCGAGCGCGTCGCGGACGCCGTGGGCGCCGGGAAAACTGGGGAGGAGAGCGGGGTGGGTGTTCACGAACCGCCCGCCGAAGCGCGCGAGGAACTCCTTGCCCACGATCTTCATGAACCCTGCGGAGACCACGAGGTCGGGCTCGTAGGCGGCCGTCGCCTCGGCGAGCGCCGCGTCCCACTCCTCACGCGTCCCGTAGTCCTTCACCCTGCGGACGAAGGTGGGGATCCCGGCGCGCTCGGCTCGGGCCAGTCCTTCGATGCCCGCGCGGTCCGCACCGACGGCCACGATCTCGGCGCCGTAGGCCTCGCTGCCGACGGTCTGGATGGCGTCGAGCAACGCCTGCAGGTTCGTACCGGAACCGGAGACCAGCACGACGAGGCGCTTGGCCACGGGCTTGGCGGCCACGGTGGGACCCTTTCTCGGGGGTGCGTTTGTACGGTCGTACGAATGCTTCGCGCCCCGGGATACGGGGAAGTCTACGAAGCGGCCGACCGTCAGCAACGATACCGGCACACCGGGCGGCCCCCACGGGACGGGGGCTTGGCCGGAAGGTAGCGTCTGGAAGGAGCGGGCTCGGGAACGCGGTCGTCGTACGGCGCGTTCTCCAAGTGACAGCTCAGGACAGACAGCCGTATCACCTAGGGGAAGACGCTCACTTGATGCCGGACCGCAGTCTGCGACTCCTTACGCTCCCCCCGCAGTCATCGCAGGGAGGGGAGCGCAGCGGCGTGCTTCTGCGGGAGCGCCCCGCCTCACCGCCCGACGCCCCTTCGGACAAGCAGCACGGCGAGGGGCAGGGCGGCGGCGCGGGCACGGAGGACAACCCCTTCGCACCGCCGCCGGAGGGCACACCGGACCGGCCGTGGCAGCCTCGCCACCCGGCGGGCGGCGAGGGTGACGAGGGCGGCCGGGGGGCCGACGGTTCGCAGGGCGACGGCGGTGACGCCCCCTGGGGCAGTCAGTGGAGCGACCGGCAGCCCGGCCGCTCCCCCGGTGGCTTCGGCGAGCGCCCCGGTGCCGGTCCCGAGGGGCCGGGCCCGGGCGGCGGCGGGCAGGGCCCGGGGCTGCGCTGGGACCCGACGGACCCGGCCCAGCGGCGCGCGCGGTACGCCCTCCTGTCCGGCATGTGGGCTTTCTTCTTCGCCCTGTTCAGCTGGCCTTATGTGGCACTGCTGCTCGGTGCGCTGGCCCTGTACTGGGGCATCGGCGCCCTGCGCGCCAAGCCCGGCGCCGCCGCCCCTGACCCGAACATCCCGGCGCACGCGCAGACCGGCCGCCCGCAGCGGACCGCCGCGGTGAGCGGCCTGGTCACGGCGTCCCTGGCCATCGCCCTGGTCGCCGCGGGCTTCACCGTGAAGCTGGTCTACAGCGACTACTACACCTGCACGAACGACGCCCTCACCAACGAGGCGAAGCAGACCTGCTCGGAGCTTCTGCCGAAGGAGCTGCGGGGGGTGTTGGGGGCGAGTAGCTGACGGCGGCCCTCAGAGGCCGTCGGGTGGCTCCGGCGGTCGTGACTCAGACGGTCGTGACTCCGACGGTTGCGATTCGGACGGTCGCGATTCGGACGGTGCCGACTCCGCGGACGCCTCCCTCAGCGCCGCCCAGCGCGCCTCGCGCGCCACGTCGTCGTCGTGCCACAGCGGCTGCGCGGCCTCCGTGGGCAGGAAGTCGTAGGGCTCGAAGGTGTCGTCGTCGGCCGTCGGCACCGCCACGGCCTTCGGTACCTCCACCCGCGGCTTCCCGATGGTCGCCTCACGCTCCCCGCCTTTCTCGCGTTCCGCCCGCCCCTTGCCCTCCCGGCACCGCCACGCCCGCAGCCCCAGCGCCGTAGGAACCCCCAGCGCCGAGGTCCACGCCAGGGCCGCCGCCCCCGTCTGCCACCACACCGGCCCGAATCGGGCCAGCGCGCCGACGCCGAGCGGCCCGCCCGCGAGCGCCGCGAGGACGGAGACCAGGGCCGCACACAGGACGGCCGCCAATGCGGCGGTCCCGGCGGTCCGGCCCTGCGACCACGCAGCAGTCCGGCCCTCGTCGCCTCCCGCAGACCCGTCGGCGACCCGTCCCACGAACCACCCCACCGTGCCCCCGACCGCCACCGGCACCACGCCCGCCGCCCAGTGCAGAGGCGTCCCGGTGCCCGTGTCCGGTACCGCCGCCAGCAGTGGAAACGGCGGGAGCAACGGAGCGGGGGCGGAGGCAAGGGGCGTCACGGCGTGGCCGACGCCGAGGGTGAAGCCGGGGCCGAGGGCGTACGACCCCGCCCACATCACCGCGTTCGGGACCAGGGCGAGGCAGAGCACCAGGATGGCGAACCGGCCCGACCATCCCTCCGTGAGCTGGACGAACGCCCCCCGGGCCGCCCCGCCGTGCCACACCAGCGACACCGCCAGCAGCAGCGCCCCACTTCCGACGAGCACCGCCGCCCCCGCGCCCGCGGCCCGCGCGGCCGTGTCGAGGCGGCCCGGGGCGTCCGGGCCGAGGACGTGCCGTCGCAGGCCCGTCGGCAGCAGGATCAGCACCTCGTCCACCATCTCGCGCGGGCGGCCGTACGCCATCCACACCCCCGTGCCCGCCGCCACCGTCACGACCAGCGGCACGCTCACGCTCGTCCACACCCACGACGGCCGCAGGCCGCCGCCCGTCGCGTAGAGCGCGGCGGCGGCGCCGACGGCGAGATAGCCGAGGACGACGCCCGCACAGGCCGTCCTCCCCGAGACAGCCGTCCGTCCGTCGTCCTCCTCTCCCCCGTCGGTCGCGTCCCGTGCCGCCCGGTGCACCAGCCAGAGCGGCAGCGCGAGGAGCAGCAGCGGGGTGACGCCGACGGGCGCGGGGACGCCGGAGAGCGTGTCGGTGCGGACCAGTTCGGCTCCGTGGGCCAGCAGCCACAGCGCCGCGGCGACGTGCAGCGCACCGTCGGGCCCGCTGTCGGGGTAGGGCGAGCTGATCCACAGCACCATCACGAGGACGGCGAACGAACCGAGTCCCAGTCCGGCGG
This sequence comes from Streptomyces sp. MMG1533, assembly GCF_001279775.1. Classification (GTDB taxonomy): domain Bacteria; phylum Actinomycetota; class Actinomycetes; order Streptomycetales; family Streptomycetaceae; genus Streptomyces. The sequence continues at coordinate 48,483 of NZ_LGDG01000210.1, forward strand.
CGATCGCACCGCCCAGGAGGCCGGCGGCGAGTCCGGGCGGCCGGTCGCGCAACCGGGTGAGCAGGGACGACAACGACGGTCGGCGTGCGGTCATGTGGATCACGGCCCTCATGCTCCCAATGACACACGCTTTCCGGCCGTAACAGGCGAACCTCCGAAGTGTCGCTCAATATACGTTTATGTACTTTTTCGTACGAAGGGGTGCCCGGTGACGCAGAGTCCTGCAACCCCGCTTCCCCCGCCGAAGGAGCGCCGACGCCTGCGCGAGGCCGCGTCGTTGACGCAGGCTCAGGTCGCGGCACGACTGGGCGTCACCCCGGCGACCGTACGCGCGTGGGAGACCGGCCGTACGACGCCGCGCGGCCGGAAGCGGGAGGCGTACGCGAAGCTGCTGGCCAGGTCGGCGAACGACGCCGCCGACAGCCCCGTACGAACGGAAGACCCCCCGGCACCCGAGCCACCGTCCACACCGAGCCCCCCACCGAGTCCCGCACCGGCCCCCCAACCGGCCCCCGAACCGGACGTCCCCGCACCTCCCCTGACACCTTCTCAGGCCTTCGACGCCCTGTACGCGTTCTGCGCCCCCGCCCTCGTTCGGCAGGCCTATCTGCTCACCGGCCGGCGTGAACTCGCGCGCGAGTCGGTCGAGCGGGCCTTCCAACTCGCCTGGCAGCGCTGGCCCGAGGTGGCCGTCGACCGGGATCCCGGGGGCTGGGTGCGGGCCATGGCGTACGAGTACGCCCTCTCCCCCTGGCATCGCTTCCGGCCCCGCCACCGGCACCCCGAGGCGCCGCCCGCGGACGCGTCCGACCGCGCACTGATGGACGTACTGCTGACGCTCCCGCCGCCGCACCGCCGCACGCTCCTGCTGTACGACGGTGTCGGCCTCGACCTGCCGGAGACGGCTGCGGAGACGGAGGCGAGCACGCCGGCGACGGCGAACCGGCTGCTGCACGCGCGGGAGGCGGTCGCCGCACGGCTGCCGGAGCTGTCCGACCCCGCGGAGCTCGCCCGGCGGCTGGCCGAACTGGCCTCCACCGAGCGGCTGCGGGCCGCCAAGCCACCGACGGTGCGGACGGTCAGTGAGCGCAGGGCGCGCTTCTGGACGCGGGCGGCCATCGCCTTCACGGTCGCCCTGATCGGGGCGACGGCGCTGACGGTGCGGACGGCGCCCACGCGGTACGAACCGCCGGTGGCTCCGGGCGAGACGGTGCAGGGGGTGCCGCCTCGGGTGGCGCCGGGTTCCCTGTCGAAGGCGGAGGCGAAGCTGCGGGCGAAATTGCGGGGGGAGATGGTGAGCGGGCCGATGAGGTTGGCTCCGCAAGCACACTGAACAGAGGCAAGGGCCCGCACCCTCGATGAGGATGCGGGCCCTTGCCCGTGGTTCAGCTTCAGCCGGCGGGGCTGTACTAGCTGCCGAGAATGGCGCGCGCCAGCTTCGCCGTCTCGGTCGGCGTCTTGCCGACCTTGACGCCGGCGGCCTCGAGGGCCTCCTTCTTGGCCGCGGCCGTGCCGGAGGAGCCGGAGACGATGGCGCCGGCGTGGCCCATGGTCTTGCCCTCGGGCGCGGTGAAGCCGGCGACGTAGCCGACGACCGGCTTCGTCACGTTCTTGGCGATGAAGTCCGCCGCACGCTCCTCGGCGTCGCCGCCGATCTCGCCGATCATGACGATCAGGTCGGTGTCGGGGTCGGCCTCGAAGGCGGCCAGAGCGTCGATGTGCGTGGTGCCGATGACGGGGTCGCCACCGATGCCCACCGCCGACGAGAAGCCGATGTCACGCAGCTCGTACATCATCTGGTACGTCAGCGTGCCGGACTTCGAGACCAGGCCGATGCGGCCCGGCTTCGTGATGTCGCCCGGGATGATGCCGGCGTTGGACTGGCCCGGGGTGATGAGACCGGGGCAGTTCGGGCCGATGATCCGGGTCTTGTTGCCCTTCGACACGGCGTACGCGTAGAACGCGGCCGAGTCGTGGACCGCGATGCCCTCGGTGATGACGACCGCGAGGGGGATCTCGGCGTCGATCGCCTCGACGACGGCGGCCTTGGAGAAGGCCGGCGGCACGAAGAGGACGGACACGTTGGCGCCCGTCTTCTCGATCGCCTCGGCGACCGTGCCGAAGACCGGGATCTCGGTGCCGTCGATGTCGACGGACTGACCCGCCTTGCGGGGGTTCACACCACCGACGATGTTCGTGCCGTCCGCCAGCATGAGCTTGGTGTGCTTCATGCCCGTGGCACCGGTCATGCCCTGGACGATGACCTTGCTGTCCTTGTTGAGGAAGATAGCCATGGCTGTGTCTGTCCCTCTTCCTTACTTCGCAGCCGCGAGCTCGGCGGCCTTGTCGGCCGCGCCGTCCATGGTGTCCACGCGCTGTACCAGCGGGTGGTTGGCGTCGGAGAGGATCTTGCGACCCAGCTCGGCGTTGTTGCCGTCGAGGCGGACGACGAGCGGCTTGGTGACTTCCTCGCCCCTGTCCGCGAGCAGCTGCAGCGCCTGCACGATGCCGTTGGCGACCTCGTCGCAGGCGGTGATGCCGCCGAAGACGTTGACGAAGACGGACTTGACGTCCGGGTCGCCGAGGATGATCTCCAGGCCGTTCGCCATGACCGCGGCGGAGGCGCCGCCGCCGATGTCGAGGAAGTTGGCGGGCTTGACTCCACCGTGCGCCTCACCGGCGTACGCGACGACGTCCAGGGTGCTCATGACGAGACCCGCGCCGTTGCCGATGATGCCGACCTCACCGTCGAGCTTGACGTAGTTGAGGTTCTTCTCCTTGGCGGCGGCCTCGAGCGGGTTGGCCGCGTCCTTGTCGGCGAGAGCCTCGTGCTCCGGCTGACGGAACTCGGCGTTCTCGTCCAGGGAGACCTTGCCGTCCAGGGCGATGACGTCACCGGAGGCGACCTTCGCCAGCGGGTTGACCTCGACGAGGAGCGCGTCCTCGGCGATGAAGGTCTTCCACAGGGTGACGAGGACGCCTGCCACCTTGTCGGCGACCTCGGCCGGGAACTTCGCGGCCGCGACGATCTCGCGGGCCTTCTCGGGGGTCACACCCTCGTTGGCGTCGATCGGGGTCTTCGCGACGGCCTCGGGGCGGTTGGCCGCCACCTCCTCGATCTCCATGCCGCCCTCGACGGAGGCGATGGAGAGGAAGGTGCGGTTGGTGCGGTCGAGGAGGAAGGAGACGTAGTACTCCTCCAGGATCTCCGGGGCCGTCTCGGCGATCATCACCTTGTGGACCGTGTGGCCCTTGATGTCCATGCCGAGGATGTCCGTCGCGCGGGCGACGGCCTCGTCCGGGGTGGCGGCGAGCTTCACGCCACCGGCCTTGCCACGGCCGCCGACCTTCACCTGGGCCTTGACTACGGACTTGCCACCGAGACGCTCAGTGGCTGCGCGGGCCGCCTCAGGCGTGTCGATGACTTCACCGGCCAGCACCGGTACATCGTGCTTGGCGAAGAGGTCCCTCGCCTGGTACTCGAACAGGTCCACGCGCTTCCGTCCCTATCAGTGATCTCGCGGTTCGTTGTCTGCGTGGGCGTGCCGCGAGGGCAACGTGACGTCCGCCGTCTGTCAGTCACAAGGGAGGCGCACACGGTGTCCGAGCGCGCGGCATGTCCGTCTCGCAGGTTATCCCTGCTTGCGGGAGGCCTCTAAATCGCGGGTCACACCTGAGCGGTGATACCTGTCACATGATGCCGGGTTCACTGGCACCCCGTGCCGAAAGTGAAGGGCCTCACCGGGTTGGGGTTGACCCGGTGAGGCCCCTTGAACAGCCCCAAAGGGGCGCGGGGCGGGTGATCCTCACCCCAATGAGGATCACCCGGCCCCATCCGAGAGGTTTCGGCCGGACAAACCGACGGCTTTCGGCCGTCCGGGTCCTGCGACCTCACGGAGTCGGTGGTGGGTGCCGTACGGCGGCTCCGTCGGGGGCCGCCGTGGACACCGGTCACAAAGCGGTCAGACGGTGTACGTGGTGCCGTGGTGCAGGTTCTGTGCGGCCTGCGTGTTCTGTACGTCCTGCACGTAACCCGGGGTGATCGACTCGGCGACGCCCTCGACGCCGGTGACGGCGTGGCCGGCGAGCGGACCGGCGGTGGCCCGGACGGTCCCGGTCAGGTCCTCCGCGAAGGGCGCGACCTGGTCGGTGACGCCGTACGCGAACGGGGCGACCTCGCCGACGACGCCGTACGCGAAGGGCTGGACCTCCTGGGTGACGCCGTACGCCAGCGCGGTCGCGCTGCCGCCGACGCCCTGCGCGACGGGCCGGACGGTCTCGACGACCGCGTCGACCACCGGCTGGACGGCTCCGTGAACCCCCTGCGCGAACGGCGGCACCTGGCCGACCACGCCGTACGCCAGATCGCCCGCGTGCCCGGTCACACCGTGCGCGAGCGGGGGTACGGCACCGGCGACGCCGTACGCGAAGGGCTGGACGTCCTGGGTGACGCCGTACGCCGGCGTGTTCGCGTCCGCGACGGCCTGCCCGGCGACGGGCACCACGCCGTGCACGGCGGTGTTCGCGACCGGGGGCAGTACGGCGTCCGTGGTGCCGTCGGCGACCTGGCCGACGAGGCCGGTGGCGTAGGGCGGAACGTCCGTGGCAACACCGTTCACGACCCACTGGACGTCGGCGACCGAGGCCGCTGCGTACCGGGGTACGTCCGAGACGACCCCGCCGACGACCGGCCGCACACCCGGAACCACACCCTCGGCGACCGGCTGTACGCCCCGCACGACACCGCCCGCGACGGGCTGGACGTCGGCGACGACTCCGTACGCCAGCGCGGTCGCGGCGTCGACGGTGTGCCCGGCGGTCTGCTCGACCCCGGCCACGGCGCCGCCCGCGACCGGCGTCACGCCGTTCACCGCGTCGGTGGCGACCGGGTGCACCCCGTTCGCGGCGTGACCTGCGACGGGCACGATCCCGGCGACGGCGTGCTCGGCGGTCGGTGCGACTCCTGCCACCGCATGTCCGGCGACCGGCAGGACCCCGTCCACGGCGGCGGTCGCCACGGGCGGGACGACCGCGGCCGCCGTCTGCTCGACGACCGGGGTGACCCTGCCGGGGACGCTCGCGACCGTGCCGACGACCTGCTGCTCGACACCGCCGACCGTGCCCGTGACGTGGCCCGGGACGGAGGAGACGGTGGCCCCAGCGGCGGTCCTGACGGTGGTGGCCTCGCCGTGGGCGGTGGCGACCGCGTCGGCCGTACGGCCCTCGACGCCCACGACCGTCGCCTGCGCGGAGTCGGTCACGCCTGCCGCGGTGCGGCCCGCGCCGGCCACCGAGTGCTGCGCCTTCGTCCGTACGACGCCGTCGACGCCCTGCGCCTGGGAACGGGCCGCCGACTGCACGCCCTGCAGCCTCGTCTGGGCCGCGGCCAGGGCCTGCTCCAGCTCGGGTGCGAAGGCGGTGAGGGGACCGAAGAGGTAGTCGATCTCGTCCTGGGGAGCACGCGGAGTGCTCGCGGTGCCTGCAGTGCTCGCGTCGGAGGCGGCGGTCCGGACGCCGGTGACCCTCTCGTCGGCGGTGGCCGTGGCCGTGGTGGTGGCGGCCCGGGCTGCGCGGGCGGCCTTCGCGCCCTGGATGGCCGCGGCGCCCTTGACCTTGGACGCCTTCGGGACGGTGACCTTCGCGTCGACGTACCGGCGGGCCTGGTCCGCGGCTTCGGTGGGCGCCGTCTTCTGGGCCGTGCCGATGGTGTCGGCGGTGTCGGCGGCCGTGACACCGGAGACGGTGTCCTGCACGCCGGAGACGACACCGTCGACCGTGCCGGTGACGGTGTCGGTGACCGTGCCGAGGGTGTCATCGAGGCCGATGGTCGCGTCGGTCGTCGCGTCGGTGGTGGCGTCCGGCGCGGCGAGGGAGGACGCGGGCAGTTCGTCCGCGCTGGCCACGCTGGAGCCGAGCGCCCACGCGCCGGTGACGCCGGCGGCTATGACGATGGAACGGCGGATGTTCTTGTTCATGCGTACGTCAGATCCTTAGATCCTCGGGAGTTCCGAAGCACGGGAAGAGCTCCTGGAAGAGCTCGTTCGAGGAGCTCCTTCGAAGGGCCCTCGCGGCCTCGGGACTTGGGCAGGCTTGGGGACATTCCGGCGCCGGTTCCGGCCGCGGTCCGGGAGTTGGGGGATCCAGGGACTCAGAGATCCGGGGATCCGGGGATCCGGGGATCCAGGGACCCAGGGATCCAGGGACCCGGGGATCCGGGGACCCGGGGATCCAGGGACCCGGGGATCCAGGGACCCGGGGATCCAGGGACCCGGGGATCCATGCGGGACCGCGAAATCGGTGAGGGCTCCGGGGGCTTCCGTCCGGAGATCGGAGGGGTGTCCGGGCGGTCGGGCAGACCTGTTCCGCCCCCGCGCGGCAGGTCTACAGCGGGGGAGGTGCCTGCCCTAGCCGGGGAATACGGGGATGTCCCGGTACCTGTCCCGGGTACTGTCCGCCGCGGCGCGCGCGGCGACGCCGGCCACGAGCCGCACCGGTGCCCGGTCGCAGCCGGTGACGGCGTGCGCGTCGCCATGCCTCGGCGTGCCGTTGTCGACCGCCGACTTGCCGCTCAGCGCGTCACCCGGATCGCCGGGGGGCGCCTGCTGCACGGGGGCCTGCACGGCGGGCCCGGCCCGATGTGCGGACGGGTCCGCCACGCCGCCGGTCACGGCGGCGTCGGCGGCGAACCACGGTCCGTACGTGAGGGGCATCGCCGCAGCGGAACTCCCCTCCGTGTCCTGTTCATCCGTCGCCGAAGGCGCGGCCGGCGAGCCCGGCTGCGGCGTGGACGTGACCGGTGCCGGCAGCGTCTGCCCCGGAAGCGCGGGCAGGCCGGGCATGCCGGGCAGCTCGGAGGGACCGGGCAGGTCCGAAGGATCCGGCAGACTCGGCAACTCGGAGGACCCGGGCAGCGCCGGCAGTTTCGCCTCCACCTCGGCCAGCCCTGTGACCACGGTGCCCACAAGCCGGCCGACCGGCTGCGCGACGCGAGTGTCCACGCTCCGGACGACGTGGCGGGCAACCGGCCGCACGACCTGATCGTCGTCCGAACCACTCACCACCCGGCCCACCGAACTCTTCGTCAACGACCGGACGCCGTGCGCCGAATCCGAGGAGACGACCTCGGTCGAAGCGGCAGAGGTCGTAGAGGTCATAGAGGTCGCTGAGGTCACCGAAGGCCTGGAGGTCGTCGACAGCACACCGTCCGCCGCATGCGCCTGCTCCCCGCAGAGGAACCCGAGCGCGAACAACCCACCCACCAGCAACGCCACTTGCAGGGCACGCCGCCCGGCCGCCGTACGCATCACGCGCAGAGCGGCACCGGAAAGAACGGCTGGCACAGTCAAGAGGGGGGAGGTCCTCCCGTGCGGAACAAGCGGAGCGCGACGCACCGCCGACGGGCGCGTTGATACTCGCACGGACCTCCCGAGGTTGCGCAAGTCCCCCGTTACCGATGGGTAGTCATGTCCGGTTTGCCTACTCGACTCGCCCGACAATGCAGGTCAATGGGTCGACAAATCACCTGCGAGCCACCGCGCTTCCCGACCCCTCACGCACTCTCCGGTATCGGCAACGGCCGCTTCTCGATCGCCGCCGCCATCACCTCCGGAAACAGATCGGGCGTACAGGCGAAGGCCGGCGCCCCCAGCCCGGCGAGCGCTGCCGCGTGCTCCCGGTCGTACGCGGGCGCCCCCTCGTCCGACAGCGCCAGCAGCGTCACGAACTGCACCCCCGACGCCTTCATCGCCGCGACCCGCTTGAGCATCTCGTTCCGTATGCCCCCTTCGTAGAGGTCGCTGATCAGGACGACGACCGTCTCCGCGGGCCGCGTGATCTGCGACTGGCAGTACGCCAGCGCCCGGTTGATGTCGGTGCCGCCGCCGAGCTGGGTGCCGAACAGGACGTCGACCGGGTCGTCGAGCTGGTCGGTGAGGTCGACGACCGCCGTGTCGAAGACGACGAGCCGCGTGCTGATCGAGCGCATGGACGCCAGCACCGCCCCGAACACGGACGCGTAGACGACGGACGCCGCCATCGACCCCGACTGGTCGATGCAGAGGATGACCTCCTTCTTCACGGACTGGGACGCCCGCCCGTATCCGATGAGCCGCTCCGGCACGATCGTCCGGTACTCCGGCAGGTAGTGCTTGAGGTTGGCCGCGATGGTGCGGTTCCAGTCGATGTCGTGGTGGCGGGGCCGGTTGACCCGCGCGCTGCGGTCGAGGGCGCCGGTGAGGGTGGCACGGGTGCGGCTGGCCAGCCGCTTCTCCAGGTCCTCGACGACCTTGCGCACCACCGCCCGTGCCGTCTCCTTGGTGGTCTCCGGCATCGCCTTGCTGAGGGAGAGGAGCGTGCCCACGAGGTGCACGTCGGCCTCCACCGCCTCCAGCATCTCCGGTTCCAGCAGCAGCGTGGACAGCCCGAGCCGGTCGATGGCGTCGCGCTGCATGATCTGCACGACGGAGGAGGGGAAGTACGTCCGGATGTCCCCGAGCCAGCGCGCCACGGCCGGCGCCGACGTCCCCAGGCCCGCCGAACGGTCCCGCCCCGCCGGCCCCTTGTCCGCCTTGCCGTAGAGCGCGGCCAGCGCCCCGTCCATCGCGGCGTCCTGCCCTGACAGCGCGCAGCCGGTGCCGTCGGCCGTGTCGCCCCCGAGGACCAGCCGCCAGCGCCGCAGGCGCTCCTGCGCCGGGTCGGTCAGCTCCGTCGTCATCCCGCAACTCCTCTGCGCTCGAAGGCCCGTTCCGCCGACCCGTTCGTCATCCGCGCACCCCCGTGCCGAGCCGCTCCCAGAGCGGAATCACCGGCACGGTCGTCGTGAGACGGCCCTCCGCCCGGCGCCCGTGGCCGTCCCTGACGGCGTCCACCGCTTCGGCCCTCTCCCTCGTCCTCGGCTCGCTCAGCCGGTCGGTCGTCACGGTCGCCATCACGCCACCCCCACAAGGTCGTTGTCGTCGGTGCTCCCCACCTCGGCGTCCAGCCCCAGCAGCAGCCGCACCACCGGCAGCACCGCGTCCGCCCGCCCGCTGTCGAGGTCGGCCGCGAAGCCGGGTATGCCGGAACCGGCCGCCGCCCCGCTCCCCCGCTGCCCCGGCCCACGCCGGACCAGCTCGCCCAGGGTCCGACGCACCCCCGGCTCGTACGCCGAGAAGGTCCGCCGCAGCAGGGGCAGCACGTCCGTGAACGCCAACGCCGGCACACCCGTCAGCCATGCGTCGACCAGCCCGAGCAGCCGCTCGTCGTGCACGAGCAGCATTCCGCCGCCGGAGCCCCCGCCGACGAAGCCCTCGATCCACGCAGCCGCGTCTCCCGGTGGTGTCCCCGGCGACAGCACGAGCCCCATGAGCCGCGCCGCCTCGTCCTGCGCCAGCTCCCCCTCGTCCAGCAGCAGCCGTACGGCCCGTCCCCGGACGACGCCGGGCACGGTGTCCCGCCCGGACAGCACCCGAAGCACGGCCCACCAGCGCTCGCGCAGATCACCGTGTGCGGGGGCGGGGGCGGGTGCGGAGGCGGCAGGGGCTGGGGCGGGGACGGGGGCGCCATCGCCGCCCGGGATGCCGTGCGCGGACACGACGGCATCGCCCAGCAACCCCACCGCCCCGTGCACCGCGTCCACATGACGCCGCATCTCCTCCGCCGCGTCGGCGTCGAGCGCGGCGCAGGCCGGGGGCAGGCCGACGAAGATCCGCTCCGCGAGGCCCGCGGCGACCTCGGTCAGCGCGCCGGTGTCCGTGCCCCGTACGTCGCCGTAGCGGAGAGAGCGGACCAGGGCAGGCAGTGCCTGGGCGAGGTGGCCGACGTCCGCGTCGAGCGCCGCACGGTCGGCGAGGACGCGCATCACCACGGGCAGCGCGTCCGGCAGTTCGGCCAGCAGGCAGCGCTCGGCGAGCGCGGTGACGTCGGCGAGGCCCTGCGCGGAGACGGCGTCCGCCTCGGCCTTGGCGGTCGCGGCGCCGAGCACGGTCGTGCCCCACACCCCCGCCTCCGCGACCCGCACCGACAGCTCCGGCTCCCACCGCAGCCGCCACGCCTCCCGGAACGTGCCCGTACTCCCGCGCGCGGCCACCGGCTCGCCCCACCCCACGCCCAGCAGCCGCAGCCGGTGCAGCAGCCGGCTGCGCTCCGCGTCGGTGTCCTTGCGCAGATCGAGCTCCAACTCCCGCTCCAGCGCCTCCGGTTTGAGCCGCAGCCTGCGCTGGAGCCGGTCGAGGTCCCGCTGCAACGGCACCGCGGGCGCCGCCTGCGGCACCTCCCCCAGCACGTCCCCCACGACCAGCCGGTCGTGCACCAACGCCAGCGGCACGTCCGAGCCCTCGCACATCACCGCCCGCACGGCGTCGGTGGTCTCGCTCAGCCCGGGCAGCGGCCGCCCGCGCATCGCGGCGAGCGTCTCCGCCAGCCGCACCGCCTCGATGACATGCGCCGAGGACACGAGCCGGTCCTCGTCCCGCAGCAGGCCCGCCACCCTGGTCAGCCACCGCTCGACCGGCCGGTCCGGCGCGCCGAACAGATGCCCGTACCAGCCCGGCGAGTCGATGCCCGCGCCGTACCCGCTGCGGCGCGACAACCTGCGGTACGTCCACGGCACCCACGTCATGTCCGCCTTGACCTTGGGCAGCCCCTTCAGCAGCGCCCGGTCGGCGGCGACGGCGCTCTTCTGCCGCAGCGCGGGCACATGCCAGGCTCCGCACACCACGGCGACGCCGGCCCCGAACTCCCGCTGCGCCGCCCGCACCTGGAGCCGCATGTACGCCTCCCGCACGAGGTCGCGGTCGTGGCCCCCGCTCCCGTACGTCTCCCGCAGCGCCCCCATCGCCTCTTCGAGCACGACGAACGGCCCGAACGCATCCCCTTCGCCCACCCCCCGGTGCTCGACGACGTCCTCCCACCAGCGCTCCGGATCGTCATAACCGGCAGCCTCGGCAAGCACCGCGAGCGGATCGATCCGAACGTCGACGCCGACGGCCCTCTGGCCGGCCGCGTCGCTGTCGGACTCGCCGTCTCCCCCGGCCGAGGGCTCCTCGCGCTCCCCGCCTGCGGGCTCCTGCGTCTCCTCTCCAGGCTCGTCCCTCTCCCACGCCAGCGAGTGCGTGGCCGGCAGGTCGATGAAGCGGGCCGGGACGTCGTGCTCCAGGGCCCAGCGGATCGCGACCCATTCCGGGGAGAACTCGGCCAGCGGCCAGAACGCCGAGCGGCCGGGCTCGTCCACGGCGTGGGCGAGGAGCGCGACCGGCGGCCGCATGTCCTCGTCCGCGGCGAGCGGGATCAGGGCGTCGGCCTCGGGCGGCCCCTCGATCAGCACCACCCGCGGCCGGGCCGCGGCCAGCGCCGCCCGCACGGCCCGCGCGGACCCGGGCCCGTGATGCCGCACCCCGAGCAGCAGCGGCCCGGCCCCCCTGCTCCCGGACTCCTCAGTGCCCGTCACACCGTCCCCCTCGCTCTCCGAGTCCACCCCGAGTCTTCGTCGCCCTGACGCCCCCTCCCCATGGCGCTCACGCGCTCACCTCCCGGCAGGCCCGGTAGAAGTCCTTCCAGTCGTCGCGCTCACGGACGACCGCCTCCAGGTACTCCTGCCAGATGACCCGGTCGGCCGCGGGGTCCCGGACGACGGCACCGAGGATGCCCGCGGCGACGTCGCCGGCCCGCAGCACGCCGTCGCCGAAGTGGGCCGCCAGGGCAAGTCCGTTGGTGACGACGGAGATCGCCTCGGCCGTCGAGAGCGTGCCGCTCGGCGACTTCAGCTTCGTACGTCCGTCGGAGGTGACGCCGTCGCGCAGTTCGCGGAAGACGGTCACGACGCGACGGATCTCGTCGATGCCGTCGGGCGCGGCGGGCAGGTCGAGGGAGCGGCCGAGCTGGTCGACGCGGCGCGAGACGATGTCGACCTCGGCCTCGACGCTCTCCGGCAGTGGCAGCACGACCGTGTTGAAGCGGCGGCGCAGGGCGCTGGACAGGTCGTTGACCCCGCGGTCGCGGTCGTTGGCGGTCGCGATCAGGTTGAAGCCGCGGACCGCCTGCACCTCCTGGCCGAGTTCCGGTATCGGCAGCGTCTTCTCCGACAGGATCGTGATGAGCGTGTCCTGCACGTCGGCCGGAATACGGGTCAGCTCCTCGACCCGGGCCGTCATCCCCTCCGCCATGGCCCGCATGACCGGGCTGGGCACGAGGGCGTCGCGGCTCGGGCCGTGCGCGAGCAACTGCGCGTAGTTCCAGCCGTACCGGATCGCCTCCTCCGGTGTGCCGGCCGTGCCCTGCACCAGGAGCGTCGAGTCGCCGCTGACCGCCGCGGCCAGGTGCTCGGACACCCAGGTCTTGGCGGTGCCGGGCACGCCGAGCAGGAGCAGGGCGCGGTCGGTGGCGAGGGTGGTGACGGCGACCTCGACCAGCCGGCGCGGGCCGACGTACTTCGGTGTGATCACCGTGCCGTCGGGCAGGGTGCCGCCGAGCAGATATGTGGCGACGGCCCACGGCGAGAGCTTCCAGCGCTCCGGGCGCGGTCGGTCGTCCTGCGCGGCGAGTGCGGCGAGTTCACCGGCGAAGGCGTCCTCGGCGTGCGGCCGCAACGCGACGGCAGGCTCCCCGTCAGGTACTTCCACAGACATCGGTTCCACAGACACAGACATGGCTGAGGCCCCCTCCAGCTCGGCCGGTTCGGATCTGGCACCAACCGTGCACCACGGCACTGACAATGCGATCTGACCTGCACAAACGCGCTGGCGAAGGCGTTCGCCGGACCGATTGTCAGTGGTGGGATCTACCTTCGATGTCATGACTCAGCAGGGGGTGCGCTGGAGTGCGGATCAGGTGCTGGCACTGGCGCCTGACGCCTCATCACGCAAAGCGGGAAGCAAACTCGGCGCGGCCGGGCCGTGGTCCGAGGCGGGAAGTTCCGGCGAGGGGACGGTGTGGGGGCTGTGCAAGGGCAGTGGCAGCAAGCCGTATCAGACGGTCGTCGACATCGCGGACGCGTCCGGCCCGGCGTACAAGTGCAGTTGTCCGAGCCGCAAGTTCCCGTGCAAGCACGCGCTCGGGCTGCTGCTGCTCTGGGCGGGCGAGGACGGCGTGGTGCCGGCCGCGCAGCCGCCGGACTGGGCCGGGGAGTGGATAGAGGGGAGAAGGCGGCGCGCGACGGAGAAGCGGGCCGCGGGTGCGGCCGGTGCCTCGGCGGGCTCCGGTGATCCGGAGGCGGCGCGGCGCAGGGCGGAGCGCCGGGCCGAGCGGATCACCGCGGGTGCCACCGAGCTGGAGCAGCGGCTGGCGGACCTGCTGCGCGGCGGCCTCGCGGGCGCGGAGCAGACGGGGTACGGGCTGTGGGAGGAGACGGCGGCCCGCATGGTGGACGCCCAGGCCTCCGGACTGGCGGCGCGGGTGCGGGAGTTGGGGGCGATTCCGTCGTCCGGTCCCGGCTGGCCGGTGCGGCTGCTGGAGGAGTGTGCCCTGCTCCACCTCCTCGACCAGGGCTGGCTGCGCCGGGAGCGACTGCCCGACGGCCTGGCGGCGACGGTCCGTTCCCGCGTCGGTCTGTCCGCCTCGGCGGACGGCCCGCCGGTGCGGGACAACTGGCTGGTCCTCGCCCAGTACGACACGGCGGACGCGCGCCTGACGACCCGTCGGACATGGCTGTACGGCGCCGAGTCGGCCCGTACGGCGCTGCTCCTCTCCTATGGCGCCGCGGGCCGCGCACCCGAACTCGCGCTCCCGGTGGGTCTTGCCCTGGATGCGGAGGTGTCCTCCTATCCGGGGGCCGGGCAACTGCGTGCGGCCCTGGGCGAGCAGTTCGCCCCGCCCGCTCCCGCGGCGACCCGACCGCCGGGGGTGACACCGGCCCGGGCGGCCGACCGTTACGGCGAGGCCCTCCGGGACGATCCCTGGCTGGACTCGGTCCCGGTGACGCTGGACCGGGTCGTCCCGACCCCGGACGGCGACTCCTGGCAGCTGGCGGACGCCGACGGGGACGAGGCACTGCCGATCAGTCCCACGGCCCGCTCCCGTCCGGGCCTGTGGCGGCTCGTCGCCCTCTCCGGCGGGGCACCCGTCAAGGTCTTCGGCGAGTGCGGCCATCGTGGCTTCACCCCGCTGACGGCCTGGCCGGAGGGGCCGGGCGAGGCGGTGTCCCTGTGCTGAACCGACGGCACCGCGACCGCCGTGCGGCACCGGCCGTCACCAGCAGAGCGCTCTGCCCACCGGCCTCGGCACCACCGCCCCCGACCGACGCAGGCCACCCACACCTGGCCTGCCCCACGGGACACACGCATCGGGTGAGCCTTCAACCACTTCCGGGCACCGCACGGAAAGGAACCGAATGAACAGCACCTCCGCTCCTGCGGACGCGCCCGCGCCGGGCGCCTGGGAGGAACTCGTCACGGCCGCGCTGCTCGGCACGGAGCGGCGCACACCGCCTGGCTCGGCGCCGGGCCGGGAGGCGCCGGTGGCGCTGCTGGACGCGGCGGCCGTGGAGACCGTACGACGGCGGGCCGGCCTGCGGCCCGGGCGGGCGGCCCGGCGTCCGGAACCGGCGGCCCCGGACCCGCGCCCGCCCCTGCCCGCCGCGGCGGCGCGCAGGCTGGCGATGCTCCTGGCCGACCGTCCCGGCACCGGCGGCGGTGGCCGCAGAGGCACGGCACCGGACCTGATGGAACTGCTGCCGCAGTGGCTGGCGGCGACGAATGACCGTGGTTTCGCCGCGCCTCCCGAGGTGCTGCCCGCCCTGCTGGACGCGGCCCGGGGACGTACGGACCTGCGGCCGGCCGCGCTGACCTTCGCGGGACCGCGTGCCGTGTGGCTGGCCCGGCTGAACCCGGACTGGCGGTTCGCCCTGCGTGCGACACCGGGCGGGGGCGCGGCACTGCCGCACTCCGAGGACACCGACAGGATCCAACAGCTCTGGCAGGAAGGGCTGTTCGCCGAGCGGGTCGCCCTGCTCGGCGCGATACGCGCCCGCGAGCCCGCCGCCGCACGCGAGTTGCTCACGACGACCTGGGCGACGGAGCGGGCCGAGGACCGGCTGATGTTCCTCGACTCGCTGCGTACGGGGCTGGCCGCGGCGGACGAGCCGTTCCTGGAGCAGGCGCTGTCCGACCGGAGCCGCAACGTACGGGCCACGGCGGCGGAGTTGCTGTCGGCGCTGCCGGGTTCGGCACTCGCGGCGCGGATGGCGGTCCGGGCCGGGGCGTGCGTGGCCGTCGACCACACGGGGGACGCACCGACCCTGGCGGTCGAGGCGCCGCACGAGTGCGACGCGAGCATGGAGCGCGACGGAGTCGTGTCCAAGGCTCCGGCGGGCCGGGGTGAACGGTCCTGGTGGTTCGGTCAGTTGGTGGAGGCGGCGCCGCTCGCCACCTGGTCGGCGCGACTGGGCGGCCGTACCCCCCGGGAGATCGTGGCTCTGCCGGTTGCGGACGACTGGCAGGGCGAGCTGCACGCGGCGTGGTGCCGGGCGGCGGTGCGGCAGCGGGACGCAGGGTGGGCGCGGGCACTGCTCGGGGCGCCCGCGGCACCGGAGGCCGGCGGTCCGGGCGCGGTGTCACTGGCCGAACGCGCCAAGCTGCTCGGCACGCTGGGCTCCGCCGAACGGGCCGAGTGGGTGGCCGGATTCATCTCGGCCCACGGGCTGTCCGAGGCGTTCCAGCTGCTCGGGGTGTGTGCCGTGCCGTGGGACGAGCCATTGGGGCGGGCCGTGGTGGACGCGCTCAACATCGCACGGGATGCCGGGAGTTACCCATGGAGTTTCAGTGGAGTGATGGGGCTGGCGGAACGCTGCCTCGCCCCGTCCGAAGCGAGCCGCCTCGACGGACTGCTGGCGGTGCCGGACGAACCGGAGGACGCCAGTCCCGGAGCCGGGGGCTACTGGGCGGAGGCCTTCCAGCGCCTGGTGACGACGTTGCGGTTGCGGGCGGCGATGGCCGAGGAGTTGGGGGCGTAGGCCCTCGGACGACAGGCACCCCGGCCCAGCCGCACCGCGCGACCGCCTAGGCCTGCGCCGGCTGACGCACGTTCGCGCGCACCCAGTCCACGATCGACTGCGTCGTCGCCCCCGGCGTGAAGATCTCCGCGACGCCCTTCTCCTTCAGCGGAGCGATGTCCGCCTCGGGGATGATCCCGCCGCCGAAGACGAGGATGTCCTCCGCGTCCCGCTCCTTGAGCAGCGCGATCACGGCCGCGAAGAGCGTGTTGTGCGCCCCGGAGAGGATCGAGAGGCCGATCGCGTCGGCGTCCTCCTGGATCGCGGTGTCGACGATCTGCTCCGGGGTCTGGTGGAGCCCGGTGTAGATCACCTCCATACCGGCGTCGCGCAGCGCCCGCGCGATCACCTTGGCCCCGCGATCGTGGCCGTCGAGCCCCGGCTTGGCCACCACCACGCGGATCGGACCGGCTGCCACACCCATCACTGCCTCCATGAAGCGACTACATCCATCCGTACCGACAAGTACCGCATCGGCAGGGAAGTGAACGAACGTTATCGCCAGGATCCCGCAACGGGCAGTTTCGCGGTGGATACCGAGGGGGAAATCACACGTGGGACACGTTCGGGAGCCGCGACGAGGTCGTCGCACCGCCGCGCCGCAGGCCGCGCGCCGCGGCGGTGAGGCGTTTCGGCGAGGGCACGAAGGGCACGCAGGGCAGGTAAGGCACGACAGCGGGGAGCCTCGTCGCCACACCGACAGGGAACCTCGTCAGGTCATCGGCGCACCACCAGCACCACCCGCACACCAGCACACCAACCGCATCGACAAACCCGGAAACACGCGCCGCGCACCATCCTCACCCCACGTGCCCCACTCGCGCTCCGTCGAAGACCTCCGCAGCGCCTCCCCACAAGGGCACACGGGGGACAGAGCCGTCCTGCCGTGTGCCGACAGGAGGTCGGCCATGAAGGTCACCAGGGCAGTACTGCCTTTTCTCCCGCTCTGCCAGCGTCTTCTCCCGGACAAGCTCCCGGGCAGACTGGCGGACCTTTCCCTGGCACTCCTGAAGGCGACTGCCCTGGAGATCGCGATCCTCGCGGGCCACCTGCTGCTCTATCCCTCCGGCATCATCCAGGAGCGCCGGTCCCCCATGCCCCCGCTCCCGTCACCGGACGACGCCGGCACGCCTCAGCTGCCCACGGAGGCCAAGCCCCCGGTCGTCCTGCTGCACGGCTTCATCGACAACCGCTCGGTCTTCGTGATGTTGCGCCGCAGCCTCGCCCAGCACGGCCGGCAACAGATCGAGTCGCTCAACTACTCGCCGCTGACCTGCGACATCCGCACCGCGGCGGAGCTGCTGGCCCGGCACATAGAGGAGATCTGCGAGCGCACCGGCAAACAGCAGGTCGACATCGTCGGGCACAGTCTCGGCGGGCTGATCGCGCGGTACTACGTCCAGCGGCTCGGCGGCGACCTCCGCGTCCGGACCCTGGTCACACTCGGCACCCCGCACTCCGGCACGCGGGTGGTGCCGCTGGCGAACGCGCACCCGATAGTGCGCCAGATGCGCCCCGGCTCGCAGCTGCTCGAGGAGCTGACGCGGCCCGCCCCCGGCTGCCGTACGCACTTCGTCAGCTTCTGGAGCGACCTCGACCACCTGATGGACCCGCTGGAGACCGCCTGCATCGACCACCCCGACCTGTCCGTGCAGAACGTCCGGGTGAGCGGCATCGGGCATCTCGCCCTGCCCGTGCACCCCGCCGTCGCGACCGGAATACGGCAGGTACTCGACACGGCACGGACAGCAACCGAGACGGACGCGCACGTCGGCGGCCTGACCGTGGCGTGACGCCGGCCGGACGACAGCCCGCGAACAGCCCCCCGACAAGCCGCGGACAAGCCGCGGACAGCCGAATCAGCCCGACCGACATCGAACACTCTTCGAACACAGGGCCAAACTCGCGCCCACAGTCCCCCGAAACACGGCCGAATGCCCGTTTCCTTCGGGCGCGAAACCTGACGAAGATTGTCGTGCCCGCGTACCGCCGGGTACAGTCACCGCACTGCTCTGGCAGCCCCTGTTGTCGAGGCGAAAGAGAAGTTGGTGAACGACCGTCACCCGTCGGGGACCATGACCACCCCGGCTCCGGCTTCCGAGGCCGCCTCGTCGCACTACGCGTCGTACGGCACCCAGGAAGGCCAGTACGGCGACTTCACCACGTACGGCAACTACGACGCCACCGGTTTCGACACGACGTCCGGCACCGGTTTCCAGACCGGCACCCACGCCACCGCGTCCTTCGAGGCCGACCCCCTCTTCGGCAGCATGCCCGGCGAGGCCACGGGCTCGTACGACTCCTCGACCTGGTCGACGGGCAGTCACCAGACCGTGAACTACGACGCGTACGCGGCCCAGCACCACGCCGCCTACGACACCGGTGCGTACGACACCACCGCCTGGAACACCGGCCACCAGCAGCTCTCCTCGATCCCGCCGCAGCCCACGAGCCCCGACGCCAGTGGCCAGTGGGACGCGAGCGCCTGGCTCCAGCCCGACCAGTCCGGTGGCCCGGCCGACCAGACCCAGCACTGGGAATGGGGCACGCAGGCCTTCGACACGGGCGCGTACGACGCCACGCAGTGGAACTCCGACGGCGCCGCCGCCGCGACCGGCCACGAAGAGTACGAGCAGCACGCGACGGCCACCTTCGAGCAGGTCGCGTACGACGAAGCCGCCTCGCACGACGGGGATTCGACCGCCACCGGCGTCCTGCCCGTCGAAGCCGACGCGCTTCTCCTCGACGAGCAGGAAGAAGTCACCCCGGCCGCCGCAGCCACACCGGCCGCGTCGCCCGCCCCGTCCTCGCGCGCCGCCGCCCGCGGCGCCTCCCGCTCCCGCCGTCGTACGCCGCCCAAGCGCTCCGCGCTGCTGACGGTGGCCGTGCCCTCGGCCTGCGTGATGGGCGTCGCGGGAATCGCGGCCGCGTCCGTCAGCGCCCTGGCCGACGACAGCAGCGACACGTCGACGACCGCGGCGGACGTCACCGCCGTCAAGCCGTCCGCCGCGAACAACAAGCTGGACTCCCAGCTGAAGAACCTCTCCGCCGGCGCCGACGACTTCGCCGACCGGGCCAGCCGTACGCAGGAACGTATCGACCTCAAGGCCCAGCAGCTCGCGGAGAAGAAGAAGGCGGCCGCCGAGGCGGCGCGCAAGGAGCGGCTGCGGCCCAAGTACGCGCTGCCGGTCGCGCAGCACGGGCTCAGCGCCTACTACGGCCAGTCCGGCATCAACTGGATGTCCGTGCACACCGGCATCGACTTCCCGGTCTCCTACGGCACCACGGTGATGGCCGCGACCGACGGCACCGTGCGGACGCAGTGGAACAGCGCGTACGGCAACATGATGATCGTGACCGCGAAGGACGGCACGGAGACGTGGTACTGCCACCTCTCCAGCTACCGCGTCGCCTCCGGTACGACCGTCAAGGCCGGCGACCCGATCGCGTACTCCGGAAACTCCGGCAACTCGACCGGCCCGCACCTGCACTTCGAGGTCCGGCCGTCCGGCGGCTCGGCCATCGACCCCCTGCCGTGGCTGCGCAGCCACGGGATCGACCCGACGTAGGACCCGGGGGCCGCAGCCCCCGGACCCCACCTCCTACAGCTTCTCCACCGGCGCGTACCGCAGCAGCAGCCGCTTCGGCTTGGTGTCCCCGAAGTCGATCGTCGCCTCGGCGTTGCCGCCCGTGCCCGTCACGCCCACGACCGTGCCGAGGCCGAACTGGTCGTGCGTCACCCGGTCCCCGACCGCCAGCGAGACGACCGGCTTCTCCGAGGTCCGGCGGGTGGCGAAGCCGGACGCGCCCGAGGCCGACGAGCGGGAGCGGGACGACGACAGCGAGGCCGCCACGCCGGACGCCGGACCCGAGGGCATCGGCAAGGTGGCGCCGGTGCGCTTCCAGTCGACGTGCTGTGCAGGGATCTCCTCCAGGAACCGCGACGGCGGGTTGTACGACGGCTGCCCCCACGCGCTGCGCATCGACGACCGCGTCAGATACAGCCGCTCCCGCGCGCGCGTGATGCCCACGTACGCCAGGCGCCGCTCCTCCTCCAGCTCCTTGGTCTGGCCGAGGGCGCGCATGTGCGGGAAGACGCCGTCCTCCATGCCGGTCAGGAAGACGACCGGGAACTCGAGGCCCTTGGCGGTGTGCAGGGTCATCAGGGTGATGACCCCGGAGCCGTCCTCGTCCTCGTCGGGGATCTGGTCGGAGTCGGCAACGAGGGCCACCCGCTCCAGGAAGTCGGAGAGCCCGCCGGACGCCTCCCCCTCCGCCGACTCCTGTTCGAACTCCAGGGCCACGGCGGCGAGTTCCTGGAGGTTCTCGATCCGGGTCTCGTCCTGCGGGTCGGTGGAGGCCTGCAACTCGGCGAGGTAGCCGGTGCGTTCGAGCACCGCCTCCAGGACGGTCGCCGGGCCCGCGCCGGACTCGACGACCGTACGGAGGTCCTCCATCAGCGTGTTGAACCGCTTCACGGCGTTCGTGGAGCGCGCGGCCATGCCGTACGCCTCGTCGACGCGCTTGAGCGCCTGCGGGAAGCTGATCTTCTCCCGCTGGGACAGGGCGTCGATCATCGCCTCGGCACGGTCGCCGATGCCCCGCTTGGGGACGTTCAGAATCCGGCGCAGCGGTACCGAGTCCTCAGGGTTGGCCAGCACCCGCAGGTAGGCCAGGACGTCCCGGACCTCCTTGCGCTCGTAGAAGCGGACGCCGCCGACGACCTTGTAGGGCAGGCCGACGCGGATGAAGATCTCTTCGAAGACACGGGACTGGGCGTTGGTCCGGTAGAAGACGGCGACGTCTCCGGCCTTCGCGTCGCCCGCGTCCGTCAGTCGGTCTATCTCTTCGGCGACGAACTGCGCCTCGTCGTGCTCGGTGTCGGCGACGTAGCCGGTGATGCGCGCGCCCGCGCCCGCGTTGGTCCACAGGTTCTTGGGGCGGCGGGACTCGTTGCGCTCGATGACGGCGTTGGCGGCGGTGAGGATCGTCTGGGTGGAGCGGTAGTTCTGCTCCAGGAGGATCGTCGTCGCGTCCGGGTAGTCCTCCTCGAACTGGAGGATGTTGCGGATGGTCGCGCCGCGGAAGGCGTAGATCGACTGGTCGGCGTCGCCCACGACACACAGCTCGGCGGGCGGCAGGTCGTACTCGTCGGGCGGTACGTCCACCGGGTGCTCGGAGGTGCCGACGAGCTCCCTGACCAGGGCGTACTGGGCGTGGTTGGTGTCCTGGTACTCGTCGACGAGGACGTGCCGGAAGCGGCGGCGGTAGTGCTCGGCCACGTCCGGGAACGCGCGGAGCAGATTGACCGTCGTCATGATCAGGTCGTCGAAGTCGAGGGCGTTCGCCTCGCGCAGCCGCGACTGGTACATGGCGTAGGCCTGGGCGAGGGTCTTCTCGAAGCCGTCGGTGGCCTGGGCGGCGAAGTCCTCCTCGTCGACCAGCTCGTTCTTGAGGTTGCTGATCTTGGCGCTGAAGGACTTCGGCGGGAAGCGCTTGGGGTCGAGGTCCAGGTCGCGGCAGACCAGGGCCATCAGACGCTTGCTGTCGGCGGCGTCGTAGATCGAGAACGACGAGGTGAAGCCGAGCTTCTTCGACTCCCGCCGCAGGATGCGCACGCACGCGCTGTGGAACGTCATCACCCACATCGCGTTCGCGCGCGGGCCGACGAGCTGCTCGACGCGCTCCTTCATCTCGCCCGCGGCCTTGTTGGTGAAGGTGATCGCGAGGATCTGGCCCGGGTGCACGTTCCGCTCGCCCAACAGGTGGGCGATGCGGTGGGTGAGCACGCGGGTCTTGCCGGAGCCGGCGCCGGCCACGATGAGCAGCGGGGTGCCGTGGTGCACGACCGCGGCGCGCTGGTTCTCGTTCAGCCCGTCCAGGAGCGCGGCGGGGTCCACCACCGGGCGCGGGGCGCCGTCGCGGTAGTACGCGTCCCGGTCCGGCGGCACGTCGAACTTCCCGCCGAACAGATCGTCCGGAACCGGCTCCGGTACGTGGTCGTCGTCGGGCGGCGGCGGGGGCTCCTCCTCGTGGCCCCGGGGGGCTTGGAGGTTCGCCAGGAAGCTGTCGTCAAAGAGGCTGCTCATCGCTCTCCGAGTCTAGGGCGCCCCACTGACAGCCCGCCGCCGCCCTGAGAACATCACCGGAATCGGGAGAAGGTCCGGAGAAGGTCCGGAGAAGGTCTCAAGCCGATCCCGAGCCGGCTCAGAAGGCGAGGATCTTCCAGAGCCGGCCGCCCGGTGTCTTCCTGCCCCCCTAGCCGCGTCCCGTCACGGTCGGCGATCGACCAGGCCGAGACATGGACCTTGCCGTCGTACGGGTCGACGGCCACGCCCGCCGGGAACGGCACCTTCACGCTCGTACGTGTGCCGTGCGAGACCTTCGTCACCTGGCCGGCGAAGAGCCGGCTGACGTACAGGTCGCCCTTGTCGTTGAAGCTTGTCGTAGAAGGCGGGCCGCCGATGGAGCCGAAGCCGGACTTCCAGCCGAGGATCCTGCCGGTCCGGGGGCCGACCTTCCAGACGCGCGCGGTGGGCTTGGCGGCCTCGTTGCCGTCGTGGTTCGGAAAGACCGTGAGGGGGCGCGCCCTGCCGCCGGGCGAGACCACGACCAGGTCGTTTCCGGCCGCGTCCGCAACGACCTTGCGTCCGTCGGGGAGGGCGAGGACGGCGTACGTGTTGGACTCCAGGGACGCCTCGGACGCCTTGTGCGGGTTGTGCCTGAACCCGACGGCGGAGATGTCCGCGGCGATCTTCGCCTTGCCGTGCTTGAGGTCCAGCACCTTGCCGAGCGTGTTCCAGTGCGGGGCCGTCGGAACTCCGGACTCCGGACTCCGGACTCCGACCTCCGGCCTCCGGCCTCCGGCGGGGCGTACGTCTCGACGCCCCAGACCTTGCCGTGCAGGGCGGAGACTCCGTCGAGGCCGGTCGCGTAGCCGCCGTCGGGGGCGGCGCCCGAGGGCAGCCCCTTCACCACCCTGTGGTGCTTCCCCGCCAGCCGGCGCGGCTTGTCGAGGCCGGTCGCGGTCACCCGGACGACCGGTTTGCCGCCCGGGTGACCGCCCTGTTCCGCACTGGCGGGCGCGGTGCCCGCGGTGACGGCGAGCGCGACTGGCCGGAAGTCAGAGCCCCGAAGCGGGCGGACGTCGCCACTCCGGTGAAAATACGCACAAGTCGTCGCAGATCACTCCGCATTTGCCGCGCCATGCGATGTCCTGACCCAAGGTCACGAAAATGTATCGGGCATATCGCACATCAACCTTCACAGGGACCACACCCGTTGGCTACGGTGCCGGACAGGCCGTACGACACCCACCGGCGAACGTCGCCGGGCCGCACGGCCTCCGCCGAGTCCGACGCGCCGCCGTGCGCCCGGAGCCGGGGACCCACCGACCTTGGGGTGAATCGACCCGACTCCCTTCCAGGGAGCGGCCGTAGGGCAAACCTTCCTAACCACCCGCCCGAACCCGACAGCTAACTCGGTAGGCGGAACGTGGAAGGAGTCGCCTCCCTTGGCGTCGCACCGCAAGTCGCGTCCTTCGGGTACGCGCGTAGCAGGCCTACGGACCCCCGCCCTTGCCACGGCGGCCCTCACCTCCGTGGCCCTGCTGTCCCAGACGGCCAACGCCGCCCCGTCGGCCGACGACAAACCGAGCCTCGAAGAGGTCGAGAAGAAGGTCGACGACCTGTACCGGCAGGCGGAGTCGGCGACCGACAAGTACAACGCCGCCCAGGAGAAGACCGCGAAGCAGCGCACGCGCGTCGACACCCTCCTCGACGACGTGGCCAAGCGCACGCAGAAGCTCAACGAGGCGCGCGAGGAGCTGGGCACCTTCGCCGCGGCCCAGTACCGGACCGGCGCGTCCGCCCCCGACACGGCGACCTTCCTGCTCGCGGACTCCCCGCAGGACTACTTCGACCAGACCCAGCTGATGGGTCGGATGACCAATCGTCAGAAGGGCGCGGTCGACGACTACGTCGCCGAGCAGTCCGCGACGATGAAGAAGCGCCAGGAGGCCACCCAGAGCCTGGAGACGCTCACCGAGTCGCAGGGCGACCTGAAGACCGCCAAGGCCACCGTTCAGAAGAAGCT
This sequence comes from Streptomyces sp. MMG1533, assembly GCF_001279775.1. Taxonomy (GTDB): domain Bacteria; phylum Actinomycetota; class Actinomycetes; order Streptomycetales; family Streptomycetaceae; genus Streptomyces. Next base: position 72,538 of record NZ_LGDG01000210.1, read on the forward strand.
CGCCGACGCCCGCGCGCTGCTGTCGCAGCTGACCGCCGAGGAGAAGGCCCGGCTCGCGGCGATCGAGAAGAAGAAGCAGGAGGAGGCCGCGGCCAAGGCGGCGGAGCTGGCGCGGCAGCAGGCGGCCGAGCAGAAGGCCCAGGAGGAGGCGGCGGCGGCTCAGCAGGAGGCGAGCAGCGGCACGTCGAGCTCTTCCTCCTCCACCGCCACGGACTCCTCGTACGCCACCAAGGCCGAGAAGGCGCTCGCCTTCGCCCGCGCCCAGATCGGCAAGCCGTACGTCTGGGGCGCCACCGGCCCCGAGTCCTACGACTGCTCCGGCCTCACCCAGGCCGCCTGGAAGGCCGCCGGCGTCGACATCCCACGCGTCACCTACGACCAGGTCAACGCCGGCACCACGGTCTCCCTCTCCGCCGCCCAGCCCGGCGACCTGGTCTTCTTCTACGACGACATCAGCCATGTCGGCATCTACATCGGCAACGGCATGATGATCCACGCCCCGAAGCCGGGCGCCTACGTCCGCGAGGAGTCCATCTTCTACGACGGCGAGTCGTCGATCTACAGCGTGGTGCGGCCGGCCTGACGCCCCGCCCGGAGGCGCTGCCGGCGGCCTACGTCGCCGGCAGGGCCGAGGTCACGTCCACAGCACCGCGATGAAGATGTTCGCCGTGGTCAGCAGACCCACCAGACCGAACACCCCCTTCTCCACCTTCTCGTCGTCCCGCTTCACGTAGACGAGCCCGAGGATCACGATCAGCAGGGCCAGCTTCACGCCGATCTTGATGTTGTTGACGGACTGGTCGTCGGCCTGGTTGAGGCCGACCAGGATCACACCGGTGACCAGCATCGTCAGGGCGCCGTGCAGCATCGCCGGGACGAAGCGGGCGGTGCCCTGGCCCATCGCCTTCAGCTGGGTGAAGAAGCCGCCGAGCAGCGCGGCGATGCCGATGATGTGCAGGCCGACGAAGAGATGGATGAGTACGTCCATGAGGCCGGAGCCTAATCAGGGGCTCGGGCACCACCCGACACCGCCCCGCCTCAAGGGCCCCCTCCTCCCCCTGCCTCGCCTCGCCGCCTCCCCGGTCGACCTGATCTCGCATATATGCGACCCGTAGCACCCCATCGCCCTCATGGGTCCGGATTCGGCACATCGGTCATCGCTCTGCGTGAAGCCGACGACACCGACGGCGGATCACGGTCACATACGGTCACCCATCGATCAGCTGGGAGAACTTCCGCACATCGCGTTACCCCGCCGTCACCGTCAGGTTTAGCGTCCTCCACCAGGTGACCGGCTCCCCACCGCCGCCCGGCCAGGGGCGGCAGTCGGCCACCACCGCCGAGAAGGTCCGGCGGCGTCCCGCTCCCCCTGTGCGGGCCGCCGCCGGACGCGTGACCGCCCCAGGGCGGCCGTACGTCCGCTCCGCTTGGCGTTCGTACGGACAAGGCGGTCGTACGAAAGGACGTGCAGTCCACGTGGCAGCGCACCGCAAGCCCCGTCAACGCTCGGTCAGTGGCACCAAGGCCCGTACGGCGGCGACCATCGCCCTCGCGGGCGCGGCGACCGCGACCGGCTTCGACGGGACCGGACACGCCGAGCCTCAGCTCACGCCGGCGCAGGTCAAGGCGAAGGTGGACAAGCTGTACCAGGAGGCGGAGGTCGCCACCGAGAAGTACAACGGCGCGAAGGAGAAGGCGGAGACGGCCGAGACCCGGCTCGCGAACCTGCGGGACGAGGCGGCGCGCAGGACGGAGAGCCTCAACTCGGCCCGGGACGCGCTGGGTTCGATGGCCGCCGCACAGTACCGCGACGGCGGCCTCGACCCCGCCCTGCAGCTCGCGCTCTCCGCCGACCCCGACCAGTACCTGGACGGGGCCGCGTTCGCCGAACGGGCCGGCAACCGCCAGGCCTCGTCCGTCGCCGGCGTGCGCGAACAGCTGCGGGAGATCGAGCAGCTGCGCGGTGCCGCCCACATCGAACTCGTCTCCCTGAACTCCCGTCAGGCGGAGCTGAAGCGGCACAAGGAGACGATCAACGGCAAGCTGGTCGCGGCCCGCCGCCTGCTGTCCCAGCTGCCCGCCGAGGAGCGCGCGCGGCTCGGTGAGGGCGGCGAACAGTCCCGCGCCTCCCGCTCCTCGACGGCGGCCCGCGACGGCCTCGCGGCACCCGGCTCCGCCACCTCCCAGGCACCCAACTCCCGTGCCGCGGCCGCCGTCTCCTACGCCTACGCCAAACTCGGCAGCCCCTACGTCTGGGGCGCGACCGGCCCGGACGCCTTCGACTGCTCGGGCCTCATCCAGGCCGCGTACCGCTCCGCGGGCATCTCCGTCCCCCGCACGACCTACGCCCAGATCGACGCCGGCCAACGCGTCTCCCGCACCGAACTGCTACCGGGCGACCTGGTCTTCTTCTACTCCGCCATCAGCCACGTAGGCATCTACGTCGGCAACGGCCAGATGGTCCACGCCCCCAACCCGTCGGCGCCGGTGCGGGTTGCGCCGATCAGCGAGATGCCGTTCGCGGGGGCGACTCGGGTGGCGTGAGGAGTGGACGGCCCAGCGGAGTCCACCACCAACTCCTCCCGGCCACCTGTACCTTGTTCTGCACCGCGTGAGGAGCGAGGTACGTAGGGTGAGGGTCTATCTGTCGTCGACGGTGTCCGACCTGGAGGAATACAGGGCAGCGGCGCTGGCCGCACTGCGTCGGCTCCCGTTCGACATCGTCACGATGGAGGCGTACACCGCCTTCGACGAGCGTCCGCTGGAGAAGTGCCTGGCCGACGTGGAGAGTTGCGACCTCTACATCGGACTGTTCGCCTTCCGCTACGGCTTCGTGCCCGAGCCGAGTGCACTGAACCCGGACGGACGGTCGATCACCGAGCTGGAGTACCGCAAGGCGAGCGCGACCGGCCGTAAGCGGCTGATCTTCCTGGCCAAGGACGGCGCCCCTTGGCCGACCGGCCACATCGACGCCCTGACCAACCCCGGCGAGAGCTCCGGCGACAGCATCAAGCAGCTGCGCACCGAGCTGATGAACGGCCACGGCGTCGGCTGGTTCAGCAACCCCGACCAGCTCGCTTCCGCGGTGGTGTCGGCCGTCGCGGCACACCTGCAGCTTCCGGTGGGCGGCGCCCATCCGCCCAGGCCCGTCGCGGAGCCGCCGCATCCCCGGCGACTGACCGGTGACCTGCATCTGCTGCATGCCGCCAAGGACCAGGCCGTTGCCGACAGACTGGTCTCCGCGCTCCGAGGCATGTGGAACATCACCACCTCCTCCACGGACCTGCTGGCGTCCGCTCCCGACGAGATGCTCGCCCTGGACCGCGCGGTGACATCGGCACGTACGGTCGGCCTCCTGCTGTCCCCGTCACTTGTGACCGTCCTCGAAGAGAACCCCGAACGCGCCCGCCGCATCCTGAACCTGGCCCGGGCCCGCGCCCTCGGCCCGCTGTTCGGCATCACCGCACCGGGCTACGGCGACTGGGCGCCGCCCGACAGCGCGCGATGGGGGATATCCGAGGTCCTGGCCGAGTCCCCGGCACACCCGCTGCAGAACCAGGTGCACGCGGCGCTCTCGAAAGCCGTCGGGCTGCTTCGCCCCGAACACGAGATCGGCCTCCCCGTCGTCGTGGTCGCCATGACCGACACGGAGGCGGACGACCTGATCGGTACTCCGGCCGGGCCGGTGGCGGACATCGTGCGGGGCTTCGGGCTGTCCCCGCAGTCGGCCCGTGCCCGGTACGGCACGTCCCGGGCGGACTGGAGACCCTTCGGCGAACAGGGCCGGACCATCGGACAGGTCCTGGAGAACGCCGTGACCGGGGTGAACGATCCCGACCTGCTCCTGCGCGGCAGGAAGATCAGGCTCCAGCCCTACCTCTTCGACGACCTGCTCTCCTACGACCCGGTCCTCTCCCTGGTCTTCAAGGACATCGCCCGCAACGGCTGCCTGGTCGTCGCCGACGAACTCTCCCTCCTCCACCAGGACCTGGAGTCCGCCTTCCTCGCGTCCCCGCTCTCCCAAGGCGCCCAGGTCTCCCTGATCACCCTCTCCCCCGGCGACCCGGCCGCCGGAACCCCGCACGAACTGATCCGGCGCGAACTGGCCGGCCGCCTCCGCCACGCCGACCATCGCTTCGGCCGCGAACTCGACCCGCTCTGCGAGATGAACGTCGCCAGCAGACCCCACCTCGACCGGTGGCTGCGCGCCAGCCTGCCCCAGACCCTCGACGCCTACCGCAACGCCCGGCCCAGCGCCGACAAGGCCCGGCGCCTGGAAGCCGAACTGGGCACCCGCCCCAGCGTTTCGATGGCCCGCCTCATCACGGAAGGCGGAGCGACGTGATCGTCACCTTCTACTCCTACAAGGGCGGCGTCGGCCGCTCCATGGCCCTCGCCAACATCGCCGACCAGCTGTGCCGAAGCGGCATGCGGGTCCTGATGGTCGACTTCGACCTGGAGGCGCCCGGCCTGGAGCACTTCTTCCCCATCAACCACGAGCGCGTACGCGGCCGGGAGGGCCTGCTCGACCTGCTGCTCGCCTTCAAGTACGCGATGTCCGTGGCCTCTTCGGACGCGGACGAAGGCCAGGACGACGCGTTCCGCGACCTCGACCGCTACATCTCCACCGTGTACCCGAGCGGCTCGACCGGCGGCTCCCTGGACCTGATGCCGGCCGGTCTTCGCCTGACGGACGAACAGATCGCCCGCTACGGTGCCGAGCTGCGGCGCTTCGACTGGCAGGACTTCTACTACGTCTGGTCGGGCGAGCTGTTCTTCGAATGGTTCCGCCGGACCTGCGCCGACCGGTACGACATCGTCCTCGTCGACAGCCGCACCGGCGTCACCGAACTGGGTGGCGTCTGCGCCTACCAGCTGGCCGACACCATCGTCACCCTGTGCGCGCCCAACCTCCAGAACATCGAGGGCACGGCGTGGATGGTCCGCCACTTCCTCTCCCCCCAGGTCCGCGCCGTACGCCGCGACCGCCCGCTTGAGGTCCTGGTGGCCCCCGCCCGTGTCGACCAGAACGACACCGGCCTCCTCGACACCTTCGCCGACCGCTTCCGGAGCGGGTTCGACCCGTTCACCCCGGCCGCCCTCACCCAGGCGGGAATGACCTTCTGGGAACTCCAGATCCCCTACGAGCCGGCGTACGCCTTCGACGAACAGGTCATCACCGACCCGGGCCGAGCGGAGGAACGCCGCGGTCTCGCGAACGCGTACGCCAGCCTGCGCAACGCGATCGCGCTGCTGGCGCCTGACGGGAACCCGCTGGCGGCACTGCGACCCGCACTCACGGACGACGACCCGCTCGGGGGCGGACCGGGGCCGGTCGAGACGCGCTACGACCCCACGACACGGTTCGCTTCGCCGGATGTCCTGCTGTCGTACCGCCACACCGACAGGGAGACGGCGGACGAGATCCGTGAACTGCTCACCGGGCGGGGCAACTTGCTCGTCGCCGAGGCACTGAGCGAATCGCCGCCGGAGGAGGCCCGCCGGGCCAAGGTGAGCCTGGTGCTCGTCAGCCCGCCGGGCGATCTGAGCATGTACCAGCGGTACGAACTCGCAGCCCTGGCCGCCAGGGAGGACGCGAGTCTGCTGCCGGTCTTGTTGCCTGGGGTCAGTTCGCCGCCGGAGGAGCTGCGCGGGTACGCGTTTCTGGACTTCAGTATGGGGGTGGACGCGGAACGGCTGTTGGAGACCGTTCAAGCGGGCCTGAGGCCACCGGTATCGTCTCGCCCGGGGTCGGGCCGGACCGAACGTAGCCCGTACCTCGGACTCATGCCCTTCTCGGAAGCCGACGCCGATGTGTTCTTCGGACGGGACGAGTTGGTCAGCCGTGTCCTGATGTCCTTGGACCAGGACCGGATGTGCACCATCATCGGCGGCCCGGGCAGCGGCAAGACGAGCCTCGTGCAGGCGGGGGTGCTTCCGGCGCTGCGCAGGGGTGCACTGCCGGGAAGCCATCTCTGGCCGATCGTCGAAGTCCCCTTCCAAGGCGATGGACAGGGATTGCTGGAGGCGCTGCGTGCGCTGGCGGAGCCTCGGGAGGACGGCACTGAACTCAGCCCGGAGGCCCTGAACGAAGTGCTCGGCGCACGCGTCGGGCGGGTGGTCGTCGTACTCGACGAGTTCGAGCAACTGCTCACCACCACGCCTGCCGACGGGCGCGCGCCCGTCATCGCGCTGCTGCAGAGAATGATGGACGCTCGTGATCCGGCGATCCTCCCCCTCGCCGTCCTGCGCACCGACTTCCTCGTCCAGGCCAACGAGCACGCGCCCTTCCTGACGAGACGTACCGTGTTCGTCCCGCCCATGTCCACCGACGAGGTGCGGCAGGCGGTACTGCTGCCGGCCCGGGCCACCGGACTACAGCTGGAGCCGGGGCTCGTCGAACGGCTGTTGCAGGACATGGGCGATGAGCCACGTGCCCTGGCACTCATGCAGTCCACTCTCCTCGACATGTGGCGGCGGCGGGAGGACGGCTACCTCACCCACCGGTCGTACGAAATGGCCGGCGGGGTGCAGGGTGGCCTGGCCCACACCGCGGAAACACTGTTCGACTCCCTCTCACCGCAAGACCGACGCCTCCTTCGTGAACTCCTGCTGAGCCTTGTCGCGATCGATCCCAACGGTCACCACATGGGGCGGACAGTCCTCACAAGTACCGTCACGGCGATGGGGGCCGCCGACGTGTGTGAGCTGATGCTGCGCCATCGGTTGCTCGTCACCACCGAGGACGCTCAGAACGAACCCTGCGTACGGCTCTCCCACCAAGCGGTCATGGACGCGTGGCCAAGGTTCCGGGAGTGGATCGCGGAGGCCATGTCCGAGCTCGCGCTGCGCCAGAAGCTGTCCCTGGCCGCCGAGGACTGGGACCGTTCCGGCCGCGATCGCGAAGGACTCCTCGGTGAGCAGAGCGTGTCATTCGTCAGAACCGCAACGGCAGACCTGCGGATCCGGCTCGGGCCACTCGAAACGGCCTATCTGACGGAGTCGCAGGCTGACGCCAGGAAGAAGCGCAGAGTACGCCTTCTGAGCAACGTGTTCATAGTCGTCCTCATGTTCGCAGCCGGCGCCGTGGGCGTCATCTGGTTCAAGAACGAGTCAGTCCTCCTCTCGGCGATTACGGCCGTCGGCGCCGCTCTCATCCCGTTTCAGTCCCTCTACACGTCGCGCCGGAACGAGCGCCGTTCAATCACCCCGGGGTCGTGAATTCAGGTGCCCTGAAGTGCATGCATGGCGGCTCGCACCTCTGCGACCCTGGCCTGCACCACCCGGGTCCGCGTCTCGTTCGGCTCGCCGTCCGCGCTGCCCTCCCGGCCGTCGCAAGCCCGGCAGAGGCCGCCGGGCAGTGCCTCCGGCCGGCCGGGTACACCGCAGTCGGTGCACTCCATCAGGGCGCGAGGCGCTCGGCTCGGTGCGGTGACAGCGGGAGCGGGGGGCAGCTTGTCCATGAGCCGACGGCGTACGAAGGCGCGCGGCGCATGCACCCGCTCCGGAAGCCCCGCGGCGAGGATCCGGGACAACTGATCGGGCGTCACACCCCGGGCCAGCCAGTCGGCGGCCAGCGGCTCAAGAGCGGTGCAGTCGGCGGAGGAGAGCGCCAGCCGCGGTTCCCGGAGGCCGAGACCGGCGAGGACGACGTAGGCGGCGGGCTGCGCCGGTGCGGTCCGGGGCTCGGGCACGGGTGCCGCTTCGGCGGGCGTCTGGGACGACGTCACGTCACCTGCGAGGAACCGGGCCCACCATTCGTCGTCGCGTGCGGTCCGGGACCAGTAGGTGTGGAAGACCCACCGCATGCCGGTGTCGCCCTGCTCCGGCTGGATACGGCGGCGTACGCGGCGCAGGTGTCCGGCCCGGCCGAGTTCGTTGAGCGCGGAGCGGACCGCCTGCTGTCCGTAGAGGGGTTGCGCCTTCGCGATGGTCTTGGCGTCCATCGCCGCGTTGTCGCAAAGCCGGTCGAGGAGACTCGCGAGGTACGCCTCACGGGGAGGGAGCCGGTCGAAGTCGTCCCGCCTGGGCGGTGACTGGTCCGGCGCGGATCGTTTGCCGTAGCCGGGTTTGGCCATGGGATGCGCTGCGGGTGCGGGCAGGGCGGCGTTAGAGTTTTCGTAAGCCACGAGATCGGCCTCTTCGATCTTGGGGTGAGACCCCGGCGGGTGCTGGTAACACCCGACCGGGGTTGTTTGTTGTCGCGAACGCTAGAGGGTCGCGACGTTGCGTCGCAAGCCGATCACGAAAAGTCATGTACGCAGGCGGGCACGGCGGTTGTGCGCACGGGAGGGTGGGAGGGTGGGTTCAGTCTTCCCGCCCATTCCTTGCAAAAGGGGCTCGAATCCCGAGTCCCGAAGCCCGGGGCTCAGGCCTCGCGGGCGGCGTACTCGACGAAGGTGCTCCACGCGTCGGCGGGGACGGCGAAGCGAGGGCTTCGAGCTCCGAGCTTCGAGTCACGGACGTGGATGGTGTGGGGGCAGGCGGCGACTTCTAGGCAGGCGCCGCCCTGGTCATCGCTGTAGCTGGACTTGCGCCAGGTGTAGGCGATTTCGAGGCATTCGCCGCCTTGGTCATCGCTGTAGCTGGACTTGAACCACGCCAGCTTGGCGCTCATATCTCCTCCGCCACCTTCCTGATGAACCGAGCAGACTCTTCGACGTTAAGCGCCTGCATGCGGATCATGCCATGGCGCTGCGTCAAGGCGTTGAGCTTGTCCGGATCGCCGTACAGCACTCCTGTCTCTTGCCCCTCGACATAGGCGTAGTGCTCGTGCTCCTTGGTCTCCACCAGGATCAACGCGCCGCCGAGTGCGACCGGGGGAGCTGTTGCGAACGGCAGCACCTGGATGGACACATTGCGCAGCACACCAACTTGCAGCAGATGAAGCACCTGCTGTCGCATGATCTCCCGTCCACCGACCCCGGCCCGCAACGCAGCCTCGTAGATGACGAACCCGTACACCGTCTTGGAACGGTGCGTCAGCGCCTCCTGCCTCGCCAGCCGAGCCCGAACGCGCTCCTCGACCGTCTCATCGTCCAGCGGCGGGCAGCTCTCGCTGATCAGGGCCTGCGCGTACTCCCTGGTCTGCAACAACCCCGGAACCAGCCCCAACGAGTAGTCGTGCACGGCGATCGCCTCAGCCTCGATCCCCATGTACTCCTGCGACCGCGCAGGAAACGGCTCCGGCTTCAGGAACTCATGCCCGGCGATCAACTTCCCGCGCGCCCCGCACAGTTGATCCGCCACCTGCAACAGCCTCAACGTCGGCCGACGCCGCCCGCACTCCATCGACTTGACGTACTCGTAGTCGTAGCCGGCCTCCGCCGCCAGGGCCTGTCGGTCGACCCCCGCCTCCTCGCGCCACAACTTGATCTGGCCGCCGCAGTACCGCCAGTTCTGCTGCGCCTGCTGAGATGCCCCGGAAGTCACCGCGCGCGTCCGCCTCCCGCCGACACAGCGTGTACAAGCACGCTGTGTACCCGCTTCGCCACTCCCCGAGGCTACGCGCCTGCCATCAGCCTGATCACCGGAAATGACGGAGAATCACACGCAAGGAACGAAGCGCGCATGTCCGAGGACGTCGAGTGGCGCCTGCCCCGCCACGCCCGCAGCGTCGGCCGAGCCCGAGCCCTGTTCCGTGAACAGGCCGGCTCCTGGAAGCTCCCGGACGAGGTGACGGAAACGGCCGTGCTGCTCCTCAGCGAGCTGATGGCGAACGCGTACCGCCACGCGAAGGTCTCCCCCGGCCGCGAGATCCGGTGTCGCTGCGTCCTGGCGGCCGACCGCCTCCACATCTCGGTGACGGACGCGAACGACACACTGCCGACGCCCCGGGAAGCGTCCCTTGACGAGGAGTCCGGCCGGGGCCTCGCGCTGCTGGCCGCGCTCGCGGACACCTGGGGTGCGGAACCGCGGCCTCATGGGATCGGAAAGACGGTCTGGTTCGAACTCCCGGTCCAGGAGCCGCCTACACCAGCCTGCGTGCCGTCGCCCACCGAGTCAGCTCGTGCCGGTTCGACAGCTGCAGCTTCCTCAGCACCGCCGAGACATGGGACTCGACCGTCTTCACCGAGATGAAGAGCTGCTTGGCGATCTCCTTGTAGGCGTAGCCGCGGGCGATGAGCCGCAGGACCTCGCGCTCGCGCTGGGTGAGGCGGTCGAGGTCCTCGTCGACCGGCGGGGCGTCGGTGGAGGCGAAGGCGTCCAGGACGAAACCGGCGAGCCTCGGTGAGAAGACCGCGTCGCCCTCCTGGACCCGGAAGACGGAGTTGACGAGGTCCGTACCCGTGATGGTCTTCGTGACGTAGCCCCTCGCGCCGCCGCGGATCACGCCGATCACGTCCTCCGCCGCGTCCGACACGGACAGGGCGAGGAAACGGACGGGCTGTTCGGCGTCGGCCATCAACGGGGCGCAGCGGCGCAGGACTTCGACGCCGCCGCCGCCCGGGAGGTGGACGTCGAGGAGGACCACCTCGGGTCGGGTCGCGGTGATGACGGTGACCGCCTGGTCGACGTCGGCCGCCTCGCCGACGACCTCCACCCCGGTCTGCTCGGTCTGGCCGATCTCCGCCTGGACGCCGGTACGGAACATGCGGTGGTCGTCGACGAGGACCACGCGTACATGGCGCGAACCCGCACCGCCGCCTGCCGTCTCGTTCCCCTCGGTCGGGTCGCTCATCACGTCTTCTCCGCCCTCTCCATCTCCAGTTCGACCTCCGTGCCGCCGTCCGGCACCGCGCGCAGCCGCGCCGTGCCGCCGTTGCGCTCCATGCGGCCGATGATCGATTCTCTGACGCCCATGCGGTCGGCGGGTATCGAGTCGAGGTCGAAGCCGGGGCCGCGGTCCCGGACGGACACGAAGACCGTCTTTCCCTCGACTTCGGCGTAGACCTGGACTGCGCCACCCTCGCCACCGTACTTGGCGGCGTTCACCATCGCTTCGCGTGCGGCCTGCATCTGTGGCCCGATTCTCTCGTCGAGGGGGCAGTCGCCGACGACGACCACCTCTATGGGGACGCCGTGCTTGTCCTCGACCTCCGCGGCGTTGCGCCGCACCGCGTCGGCGAGGGTGGTGGGCTCGTCGGCCTCGTCCTTGCCGGTGCCCTCGGGCTTGTACAGCCAGGTGCGCAGGTCGCGCTCCTGGGCGCGGGCGAGGCGACGCACCTCGCTCGCGTTCTCCGCGTTGCGCTGGATCAGGGTCAGGGTGTGCAGGACCGAGTCGTGGACATGGGCGGCGACCTCGGCGCGCTCCTGGGCGCGGATGCGCATCAGGCGCTCCTCGGAGAGGTCCTGGGTCATGCGCACGAGGTAGGGGCCGGCCAGGAGCGTTATGCCGACGAGGACCGCGAGGGCCGCCTGCAGCACCGAGCCGAGGTGGGCGGCGGAGCCCTGCAGGACGAAGATGCCGGAGACACCGGCGGTGACCAGCAGGACGCCGGCCACGGCGCGCAGCAGGGTGAGCGTGCGCCGGCGGCGGCCGGCCTCGACCCAGCGGGCCCGGCGGGCGTTGTCCGCCTGGCGCCAGACGAGGGCGACGCCCGCGCCGACGAGGACGACCGGCCAGAGGTAGGCCTTGGCGCCATTGCCGAGGTTCACATTGCCCACGAAGACCATGGCCACGACGACCATGAGGAGCAGGGCGACGATCTGGCCCTTGTCGGGCCTGCGCGTGACGAGTCTGCGGCGGCCGTCCGCCGAGGTCTCGGTGGCGACGAGCGATGGGGGCTTCTGCCCGCCGACGCCGCCGACGCCGAGCGGTACGAAGAACCAGAACGCGGCATACAGCAGGGCGCCGAGGCCGTCCGCCAGGAACAGGCCGACGAAGACCAGCCGCACCCAGATCACGGGCAGGCCGAGATGTCCGGCGAGCCCCCGCGCCACGCCACCGAGCCAGCGTCCGTCACTGCTGCGGTAGAGCTTGCGCGGCGGCCGCGGTTCCACGAGTGGCGCTGCTGCGGCTTCCGGCATGCCACCGATGTTCACACGGCGGGAGGGCCCGGGCATCAGGGTTGTCCCCCGAGACTCCCCTGATCTTCGGCGGGCGGGTCCGTCGAACGCTTCCCCGGCGTCGGCTCAGGGCAGATATCAGGGTCCGGCCAGGGTCGTTCCGACTGCCGCGACGGCGGCTCGGCCGTCACCATGGACACATGACAGAGCACGAGCACGCCGCGACGGGTCCGGGACCCGGCTCCGGCCCGCGCCCCCGACCGGGCGCCGGGCCGCAGGATGCCGCGCCCGCCGCGGATGCCGCGGCCACCCCTCCGCTCGCCGCGGGGGCGGATCCGCACGCGGGCGCCCCGGGCGGCGCCTCGCGCGCGCACGTGCGGGCGGGCGCCGAGGGACAAGCGGCGGGGGAAGGAGAGGCGGCCGCGGCGGAAGCGGGTGCGGCCGAGCTGCCCCTCAAGTTCCGCCGCGACCGGCGGCACAAGATGCTGGCCGGAGTGTGCGCCGGGCTGGGGCGGCAGTGCGACATGGATCCGGTGATCTTCCGGATCACCCTCGCGGTGCTGTCCGCGACCGGCGGCATCGGCCTCCTCTTCTACGGCTTCGCGTGGCTCTTCGTCCCGTACGACGACGAGGACGAGAACGAGGTGCGCAAGCTGCTGACCGGCCGCGTGGACGGCCAGGCCCTGACGGCCGTGCTGTTCGCGCTGGTCGGCTGCGGGGTGTTCCTGACCCTGTTGAACAACGGCGGCGTGCTGGCCTTCGCCGTCGTCCTCTCCCTGCTCCTCGCGGGCGCCGGGTACTGGTCGCGGCACCGCGGCGCCCCGGACACCGATCCACTGGCCGCGCAGGCCGTCGCCGACGCCCCGCCGGAGGCCCAGGCGCCGCCGGTGCCCACCGCCTACCCGTCCTGGTGGCGCGACCCCATAGTCAAGGACGGCACGCACGTGGGCGGCACCGGTTATCTGTGGGGTCCCGCGGACTCCCGGGACCGGGACATCTCGGCGGCCGTCAACATCGGCCTGGGCACGTCCTGGCGCAGCCGCGAGCACGTACGCACCCCGGACAGCCGGCCGCCCAAACCGCGCGGCCCCCGCTGGATCGGCGGCTGGGTGTTCCTGTTCGCCCTGCTCGCGGGCGGTCTCGGCACACGCCTGACGTGGGAGGACCACACCCTCGGCACCAGCCTGCAGACCGGGCTGGCCTGCGCGCTGATCGTCCTCGGCGTGGGCATAGCGGTCAGCGCGTTCCTCGGACGCACGGGGGCGGGGTCGATCTTCCTGGCGATCGTGACGGCGGGCCTGCTCGCCGGGGCGGCGGCCCTGCCCGCGGACATCAACACGCACTGGGAGCGCACGGACTGGCGGCCGGCCACGGTGGCGGACGTCGCGCAGGACTACGACCTCGGCACCGGCGTCGGCACCCTGGACCTGAGCCGGCTGGACCTGGCGAAGGGGCAGACGGTGACCACGCAGGCCGACGTGGGCATGGGCCGGCTCCTGATCATCGTGCCCGCGGACGTGACCGTGAAGCTGAGCATCGACGTGGGGATGGGCGACATCCAGTTGCCGGGCGACGACGAGAAGGACGTGGACGTGGCACCGGGCAAGCACAAGGAGGTGACCCTGACGCCGACGGGCGGCGGCACCGGCACCGGCACGCTGGACCTCGATCTCAGGGTCGGCATCGGACAGGCGGAGGTGAGCCGTGCTGCGTCATGAGTTCCAGCCGGGGAAACTGGTCGCCGGGTTCTTCCTGATCCTCGCGGGCGTCATCTACGCCGGTGACGCGGGCGGCACCTGGGAGACCCCGTGGTTCGTGGTCATCCCCGTCGTCACGGGCGGCCTCTGCCTGGCGGGCGCGGTCGGAGTCCTGACCCGGGCGATACGCAGACGCCGCGCAGTGGGCCGTACGAACCCCGCCGGGCCGCAGCCGGTGGAACCGCACTGACGAGCGCCGTGCGACGCAGCACTGCCGGTCGGCGAGGGCACTGCTGCGTCGGCAACAGCGCCCCACGCCTGCCGGAGCTACCGGTAGTCCCCCACCCGCCGCCGTCGCCGTGACCGTAGAGCCGCGTCCAGGGAGAGGACGGGAGCGCCGGCGAGGACGAGGGGGATCCAGGCCATCAGGTAGGCGAGGTCGTTGCCGTAGTAGTACGGGTCGGTGGCCCAGCTCACCGTCAGCCACAGGCTGAGCGAGATCAGTGCGCCGCCGAGCGCGGCGAGGCGGGCGAGGAGGCCGACGAGGATGCCGATACCGACGGCGAGTTCGCCGAAGGCGATGGCGTAGCCGAAGCCGACGGGGTTCTTCAGGGCCAGGTCGACCAGGTCCGGGATGGCGGCGGAGTCGCGCACGGTGCGCATCAGGTCGCCGATCGAGCCGGAGCCGGAGTCCTTCATGAAGGCGCTGTCGGTGAGTTTGTCCAGGCCGGCGTAGATGAAGGTGACGCCGAGGAAGACACGGAGCGGTAGGAGGGCGTAGCGGGTGGCGGTGTCGCGCCAGTCCGGGCCGCCGTTCGCGTAAGGGGAGTGCGTATCCGTGCGAATGCCGTGAGTCATAGCTGCTAGCCGCCTCTCGCCCGCCGTGCCGTGACCCCTCAGGTGACGATACGTACGACAGGGAGGCCCCGCTCAATCCCGTCGCGGCCAGTTGCGTCCCTGTCCCGACCAGTTTCTCCGACCTGACCGGCTTCGGCCACGCCCACGACACGAAAGGCGCATGGGTGACGAACGCACGGATCAGTCCGTGACGTCGATCGCGTACCGGTTCGTCTCGACGCCCGCCACCGTCACCACCTGCACGTCCACCCGGCCCGGCTCCACGTCGGCCGGGACCGGCACGGTCAGGACGGCGTCCGTGGGGTTGCTGAAGCCGCCGGTCACCGGGACCAGGGGGACGTGCACGTTGACCGGGCCGATGCGTACGACCATCCGGGACAGCCGGTCCGCGCCCTGCGCTCCCGGCGGCACGAACCCGGCGCCGCGGATCTCGATGTCGTCGCCCGTGCGGATCGGCCCGTCCAGGTCGCCGGCCTCCCGGGCGCGCACGACGGAGAGGATCACCGGCCGCCCGCCCTCGGCGTACTTCCCGGCGAGGTAGGTCGCGGCGGACACCAGGACCACCACCGCAAGGCCCCAGGGCAGGTCCGGCAGCTGGTCGGGGCGCCGGGCCAGCCGTACGGCGGCGAACAGGAGGGCGACCGTGCTGATGACGACGTACTGGATGTCGGCGAAGGTCCCGCGGCCCGCGTCGTCCGTGAGCAGGTCGGCCGCCCTCGGCCGGTCCGCCCGTACCTTCTGCAGCCGCTGCCCCAGCACCCGCAGCCCGACCACGCGCCGTACCAGGACGGCGATCGCGCACACCACGGCGAGGACGGTCACCACGCCCGCAGCCCGGGCGAGTTCGAACCCGGAGATCAGCGCATCGCGCTCCGCGTGGTCGGACGCCGCGGCGAGGCGGCCCACCAGCACGAGCACGGCGTACGCGACGAACAGCACCCAGCCGACCGCGACCGCCCGGGACGTGGAGAGGCGGTTGTCCTCGCCGATCAGCGGCGCCAGCGCGCCGCCGCGCGCCCGGTGGAACCACGAGGCCGCCGTCAGCGCGCCGGCCATGAGCAGGGCGGCCAGCAGTCCGGCCGTCCGGGCCGAGGTCCAGCCCGCGCCGATGGCCGTGAGCGACTGCACGAGCAGGAGCAGGACGACCAGCGCCCACACCGCACCCGCCGTCCGGCGCCACAGTCGCGCCAGCCACGCCAAGCCCTCGGCCCGGCCGCGTTCGGCGACGAGGTCCGCGGACTGGGTCAGCTCCTCCGAGACCCACTGGCGGGAGGCGGAGGCCGAGTGGGCCACCGCCGCCGGCAACCCCTGCCCGGCCGCGAACTCGTCCCGCTTCAGCAGGAATTCGGCGACCGCCCTACGGTGTCCCGCACGTGCCCCGTGCGGGCAGTCCCCGCAGGTGCAGCCGCCCTCGTGCGCGCTCCCGTGCGCGCCCGAGTCCGCGCCCTGTCTCGCCTCCTGCACCGCCACGCCCGACGCCGCCCTTCCCCGCATTTTTGTGCCTCACAACTCACGTGCGATGACAGCGAATTGTGCCCTACGGAACACGGTCCGTGCCGGGCAGGTCCGGTCAGGGCGGGGGAAGGACGGTTCGCCGTGTTGACCCGGCTGCGAGAATTCCTCCATGGCCGAGATCATCCAGCGCGACGGGACCTGGGCCTTCGACGGGAGCACGGTCAGGATCACGCCGGGACTCCACCGCTCCGTGCCGCTGTTCCGGCAGACGTACGGCGAGATCGCCGTGCCCCTGGAGGCCATCTCGGGCGTCGCCTTCGAACCCGAACGCAAGCGCGGCCGGCTGCGCATGCGGCTGCGCGAGGGCGCCGACCCGCTCCTGCACGCGACCGGGGGCCGCCTGCCCGACCCGGCCGATCCGTACCGGCTGCTGGTGGAGGTCGACCGGGCGGGAGTCGCCGAGTACGTGGCCGAGGAGATCCGCCGCTCCCTGCTCCTGGACCAGATCCCGACCGAGCCGACCAAGGCCTACCTCCTGCCCGGCCCGCCGGTCCCGGTCTCGGTCCGGTCCTCCGACGGCACGGTCTCCTTCGACGGCACCCGGGTCCGGATCGACTGGGCCGACACCTCGGACCGGGTCAAACGCGCGACCGGCCCCCGCATCATCGGCCTCGGCGATCTCGTCCAGGTCGAGTGGCTGCCCAACTCCGGTTACGAGGACGGCTTCCTGCGCTTCGTGACCCGCGAGACCACGCTCTCCAAGCTGCCGCCCGAGAAGGACCCCTACGCCCTGGACCTGTGGGGCAGCGCCCGCCGCGACCTGCTGACGGCCCTCGTCGCCACCGCGGTGACGGCCCGGCTGCCGCACCCCTCCACCCGCGTCGCCGTCGAGAGCGGCGAGCAGACCGTCCGGCGCGCACCGACGGCGGCCGTACCGCACCAGGCCGACCATCACGACGTGCTCCTGCGGCGGCTGCGGGAGTTGGGAGAGCTGCATCGGGACGGGGTGCTCACGGACGAGGAGTTCGCGATGACGAAAGCCGCCGTCCTGAGAGGATTCTGAGACGATCCGAGGATTCCGGGACGAATCTGAAGCGTCAGCTCAGCAGATCCGGCTCGCTGCGGCTGATGTCCTGCCACATCGGCTGGTAGTTGATCCACGCCACCAGGTCGCCGCCCAGCTGCTCCCGGGTGGCCACCGCCGCCTTGTGATCGATCAGGACGGGCCGTCCGGCCGCCTTCGCGGTGAGCTGGACCTGGCAGGAGCGTTCCAGGGACAGGAACCACCAGGCCGCCGCGTCCACCGAGTCGCCGACGGTCAGCAGCCCGTGGTTGCGCAGCACGAGGGCCTTGCGGGTGCCGAGGGCGGTGGCGATGCGGCGGCCCTCGTCGGCGTCGACGGCGACGCCGGTGTAGGCGTCGTAGAGGGCGTGATCCTCGTAGAAGGCGCAGCTCTCCTGTGTGATCGGGTCCAGGAAGTCGCCCAGGGCCGACAGCGCACGGCCGTGCACCGAGTGGCAGTGGGCGACGGCGACGACGTCGGGGCGGGCGGCGTGCACCTGGACGTGCACGGTGAAGGCCGCCTGGTTGACGTGGTAACGGCCCTCGATCACCTGGCCGTCGGCGTTGGCGAGGACCAGGTCGCTCACGGTGACGTGCTTGAACGGCATCCCGAACGGATTGACCCAGAAGCAGTCGCTGTACTCCGGATCGCGGGCGGTGATGTGCCCCGAGACTCCGTCCTCGAAGCCGAGCCGCCCGAAGATCCGCAGGGCGCCCGCGAGCCGTTCCTTGCGGTGCCGGCGCTCGTCGTCGACCGATTCGTGCATCGGCGGCATGGCGAAGCGGAGCCGGTCGGTGGGGAGCGGCTGGGGTGGAGTGGGCCCGGCTTCGGGCGTCCCGTGCATGTGTCGTCCTCCAGCACTGGGTTGGTTTACGGGGCGGAAGTTACCGTCGGTCAGCGCAGGAGAACAGCGCTGGTGGGTAAAGATGGCGCACCCGGCCGATACCCGACAGAAGATGTCGGGTATCGGCAGGAGACTGGCTGATATGAACTGGGCAGCTTTCTCCTCCGCGGAACCCGACCTGGCCAAGACCGTCGAAGAACGCTTCGGTGCCTACACCCACCATGTCCTCGCGACCCTCCGCGCGGACGGGTCGCCGCGCACCACCGGCCTGGAGGTGCGTTTCCTGAACGGTGAGCTGTGGCTGGGCATGATGCCGGACTCGCTCAAGGCGCTCGACCTGCGCCGCGACCCGCGGTTCGCGCTCCAGGCGAACCCCGGGGACGGCACCGGCATGGGCGGCGGCGACGTCCGGATCAGCGGGCGGGCGATCGAGGTGGACGACCCGCAGGCGAGGGCCGGATACGTCGAAGAGGTGGGACCGCCGCAGCCGTTCCACCTCTTCCGCACCGAGCTGACGGAGGTCGTGCGGACCTGCGTCGAGGACGACACCTACCTGGTCGTCCAGGTCTGGAAGCCCTCGGAGCCGGTGCGCACGCTCAGGCGGACCTGACCTTCGAGCAGGAGCTCACTCCCACTCGATGGTGCCCGGCGGCTTCGACGTCACGTCGAGCACGACCCGGTTGACGTCCGCGACCTCGTTCGTGATCCGCGTCGAGATCTTCGCGAGGACGTCGTACGGCAGTCGCGACCAGTCGGCCGTCATGGCGTCCTCGGACGAGACGGGCCGCAGGACGATCGGGTGGCCGTAGGTACGGCCGTCGCCCTGGACGCCGACGCTGCGGACGTCCGCGAGCAGGACCACCGGACACTGCCAGATGTCCCGGTCCAGGCCGGCCGCGGTGAGCTCCTCGCGGGCGATGGCGTCGGCGTCACGGAGCAGGTCGAGCCGCTCCTTGGTGACCTCGCCGACGATACGGATGCCCAGGCCGGGGCCGGGGAACGGCTGGCGCTGGACGATCTCGTCCGGCAGGCCGAGCTCCTGGCCGACCATCCGGACCTCGTCCTTGAACAGCTTCCGGAGGGGCTCGATGAGCTTGAACTCGAGGTCCTCGGGCAGGCCGCCGACGTTGTGGTGGGACTTGATGTTGGCGGTGCCGGTACCGCCACCGGACTCGACCACATCGGGGTACAGCGTGCCCTGGACGAGGAACTCGACCGCCGGGCCCTCGTCCGCGATGATCTCCGCCTGCGCCTGCTCGAAGACCCGGATGAACTCCCGGCCGATGATCTTCCGCTTCTCCTCGGGGTCGCTGACCCCCTTGAGCGCGGTGAGGAACCGCTCCTCGGCGTCCACGACCTTCAGCTGTACGCCGGTCGCCGCCACGAAGTCCTTCTCGACCTGCTCGGTCTCGCCCTTGCGCATCAGGCCGTGGTCGACGTACACGCAGGTCAGCTGGGAGCCGATGGCCTTCTGCACGAGGGCCGCGGCGACGGCGGAGTCCACGCCGCCGGACAGACCGCAGATGGCGCGCCGGTCGCCGACCTGCTCGCGGATGGCCGCGACCTGTTCGTCGATCACGTTGCCGGTGGTCCAGTCCGGGGTCAGGCCCGCGCCCCGGTACAGGAAGTGCTCCAGCACCTGCTGGCCGTGCGTGGAGTGCATGACCTCGGGGTGGTACTGGACGCCGTAGAGCTTCTTCTCGTCGTTCTCGAAGGCCGCGACCGGGACGACGTCCGTGGAGGCCGTGACGGAGAAGCCCTCGGGGGCCGCGGAGCAGGCGTCGCCGTGCGACATCCACACCGACTGCTCGTCGGGGGTGCCCTCGAAGAGGGTCGAGCCGGACTTGGAGACGTGCAGCGGCGTACGGCCGTACTCGCGGGCGCCGGTGTTGTCGACGATGCCGCCGAGGGTCGTGGCCATCAGCTGGAAGCCGTAACACATGCCGAAGACGGGGACGCCGGCCTCGAAGATCTCGCGGTCGAGGCGGGGGGCCTCGTCGGCGTACACCGAGGAGGGGCCGCCGGAGAGGATGATCGCCGCCGGGTTCTTGGCGAGCATCTGAGCGACCGGCATGGTGCTCGGCACGATCTCGCTGTAGACCCGGGCCTCGCGGACGCGACGGGCGATGAGCTGGGCGTACTGCGCGCCGAAGTCGACGACCAGGACGGTGTCGGGGGCGGGGGTCGCTGATGACACGGGGGCCTTCCGGCGGTGGGGCGGGGTCTCTGTGTTACCCGATTCTACCGAGGTGGGCGGGGGCGGGGCCCCGGGCACCCGAGATGCACGGACCGACGCCGAAAAGTTCCGTGGCATACTGACCCCCATGCTCACGCACCCGACCTTCGTCTTTACCTATGGCACCCGGCCCGCCGGCTGCCATGGTCGTACTGCTTGAGCAACTGACAAGCGACTTCCCAGGCGCCCCGGGCCGACAAGGCCCGGGGCGTCTGGCGTTCTCCGGGTCCTGTCGCTCCGGGGCACCTCACCCCGATCCCCACCCCATGAGGAGCCCCGACATGACCGCCACCGACGTGACCGGCGCCCGTACCTCCGAGGCCGCCGATGTGATCTCCGGCGCGCGTGAGCGCATCGACGCCCTGGACGACCGGATCATCGGGCTGATCCAGGAACGGATGGCCGTGTCCGCCGTCATCCAGGAGGCGCGGATCTCCTCCGGCGGCCGGCGCGTGAACCTCTCCCGCGAGATGGACATCCTCGGCCACTACAGGGACGCGCTGGGCAAGCCCGGTACGTCCCTCGCGATGACGCTCCTCGAACTGTGCCGGGGTCGCATCTGAGTTCGGGCCCGCTCTCACCCGTACGGCGCGTGACCGCGACGCGAAGCGCTTCGTTGGTGGTGGTGTCCGTGCCAGCCAGGGGCGGGCCCGAAAGAACCACGCGTGGCTCGCTGGAGCGATGAGACGTACGGATCGTGCTGTGCGTCGTGGGACCTCGCTCCAGGTAAGTGACCGGACGGCAGGGGACAGCAGCCCGGTCACCCAAGAGAACGGTCGGCTCCGGGGACGCCCGGGGCCGACCGGCGGGACGTCCAAGTCAAAGTGTCCGAGTCAAAATGTCCAAGTCTGAGTCAAACGGTTGCGGTGGCGGCATCCATCGAGCACGATGCCTGGAAAGCCCCCAAGTCCCCCCGTAGACAATTGCATTGACGTGCACGGCCGTACTGCCAAAGGTCGAGACCAACTGTGCGCCCCGAATGCGCCGGGGCGCCGACCGAGGGCAACAGGCAAGCGGCGCAACCCCCCGGCGCCGCTCCCAGGCACCGACGCTGCCCTGACGTCGGTGCTGACGAAAGAAGGGCCCCGCGACTGCGGTCTGCGGGGCCCTTCCGCATGCCTCGGCAAGCGTCCGGCGTCAGGTTCGCGACACCGTCCCGCACCTCCCGTCGCCGTCCGCGATGTCACGGCTGCGGTCGTACGGATCGACCGTCGGGCCGCTCGCCGGTTCGCCCGAGGGGGCGGCCGACGGGAACTGCGGGTGCAGATAGCCGTCGTGGACCTCGCAGGCCGTGTTGCCGACGTCGCGGTCGTAGTGCAGGACGTTCAGGCGGTCGGGGGTGGCCACATAGCGGGCGGGGTCGAGGAGTTCGACGTCGAGGACGCGGCGCACGACGGTGCGGGTGACCTCGGTCGAACCGTCGGTGCGGACGACCGGGTAGACGAAGGTGTAGTCGGCGTGCACGGCCACCCCCTCCTGGTCTCCCTTCTCGAACGTCATCCGGCCCCGCGTCTTGATCACGTCGCCGACGAGTCGTACGTCCGCGGGGTCGAAGCGGGTGAGCAGGTCCAGCGGGTCGTGTTCCTCGTCGGGCGCGCGCAGGGACCGGTTCAGGTCGTCGACGAACTCCGGCTGCTTCGGGTCGAGCACCGCGAGAGCCGCCTCAGGGCGTTCACCTCGTACGGTCTTCGGGTCCAGGTTGGCCCCGACCAGCAGCTTCCTGGTCAGCCGGAGCGCCGACTCGACCCGGTCCTTCGGTATTCCGCCGACCGCTGTCGCCTTCGGCAGGACGATGCCGGCCGCCCCGTCGGCCCACCGCAGTGCCGGGGAACCGGCGAACGGCTCGTCCAGGGTGGGGATTTCGGGGTCCATGGCGGCGGGGGGCGCGGTCGGGGCCGTGGTTTCCTCGCCCAGGGGCGAGGCCGCGGCGGCGTCCGGTGTGCCGTCGCCGAAGGGGTCGCCCGGCAGCAGCGACGGCTTCAGCGCCACGACGGCCACGGCGATGGCGACGGGCACGCCGATGACCGCCCACAGCCTGCGGCGCCGAGCGTTCCGCCCGTGACTCTCCTGCCGGGCCGGAACCGTGCGCCAGCCCTCGGGCCGTTCACCCCGCGCCTCTTGCTGCCGCAGCCGTTCGGTCACCATGCGGGCGCGGGCGGACGGCTCCTTGGGGGCCGCGGCACGTATGTCGAGCTCGCTGTCCCGGATGAACTTCTCCCACACCTCGTCGGGCATGGAGGAGGAGCCACCGGAGGAGTCACCGGAGGAGTCGCCCCCCTCACCCGAACCGGATCTCGGCTCTTCGGACGATCTGTCGGCCACGGCGCCGTAGGCCTTTCTGCGAGTGGATTCCGGGCAGCTGAGCGTACGTCAGCTCCCGCCCGGCCCGAACAGTGAGCCAGGTCACATAAAAACCCTGTGAAGGCGGGGGCAACCATTCACAGGTCTCGCGGATCAAACCATGCGAATCAAAGGCCACACCCGCGCCCCACAGCGGAGGCCTCCCAAGCGTGCTGCCATCCGTGGCACACCGGATTTTCGAGGTCTTCATGAAGCTTCGCCGCGCCATGGCCGCAGCGGCCGCGACGGCCGTCATAGCTCCGCTCGCCCTGCTCTCCGCGCCCGCCGCGTTCGCGACGGACGGGACTCCGGACACGTCGACGAGCAGCCCTGCGGCCGAGGAGACCACTCCCTCAGCCGAGGTGAGCACACCGGCCGCGGACACCAGCACCCCCGCCGCCGACACCAGCACCCCGGCCGCGGACCAGAGCACCCCGGCGGCGGACACCAGCACCCCCGCCGCGGACACGAGCACGCCCGCCGCCGACACCAGCACCCCGGCCGGCGCCGAGAGCTCCCCGGCCACCTCCCCGTCGCCGAGCGCCAGCACGCCCGAGGACCCCGAGCTCTGCCTGGACGAAGACGGCAACAGCACCGCCGAGCTCAGCGACGAGGTCACCAGCGGCCTGGCCGGACTGCCCGAGACGATCGTCGCCGGCAGCGGCTGGACCGCGTTCTCGTTCAACGTGTCCAACCACGGCGACGACGAGATCAAGGACATCAAGCCCCTCATCGGCGTCGCCGCGATCGGCTGGGACGACGCGGAGGACTACTCCGGCGAGATCAAGGTCCAGGTCTTCAACACGGCCACCCACTCGTGGGACACGATCGCGGACGCCGCGGGCGACGGAGGCACGTTCCCCGCGTTCTCGCTCGGCGCGGGCCAGTCGATCTCGTACAAGCTGCGGCTCAGCGTCAGCGGCAAGGTGCCGGACTCCCTCGGCCTGACCGGCGGTCTCGCCCAGTACGCGGACGACGAGGGCTGCTGGGTCGCCGACGACCCGAACGGCTGGATCTACTTCTTCGACATCCTCGCCGCCGGCTCCGACGCCGGTGACCCGAACGACGCCAAGCCGCAGGGCGGCAAGACGGACCTCACGGACGTGAACGAGGTCTCCGCCACCGGCACCCTCGCCGAGACCGGTTCGAGCTCGGCACTGCCGATGATCGGCCTGGTGGGCGGTGTCGCGGTCGTCGCCGGTGCGGGCGCGGTGTTCGTGGTGCGGCGCCGGAAGGCCGGGGCCGAGGCGTAAGGGTCCGGTAGGGCTCAGTAGGACTCAGCAAGGCTTCATTGCAAGAACAGAGAAGGACCTGCACTCGGAGGGGGGTGCAGGTCCTTCTCCGTGCCATGGGTGCCTACTTCTTCGGCGGCACCGCCGGTATCCCCAGGAACGGCAGCTTCAGTGCGCCGAAGGCGTCCGCCGGGACCGCCGGGGACTTCGGCTCGACCGGCTTGAGACGTTCGTACGTCCCGCCCTGGGCCGGACGCGGGTCCGCCTCCCCCTTGTTGGGCCAGTACGACATGGCTCGCTCGGCCTGGGCGGTGATGGTGAGGGAGGGGTTCACGCCGAGGTTCGCGGAGACCGCGGCGCCGTCGACCACCGAGATGCCGGGGTGGCCGTAGAGGCGGTGGTAGGGGTCGATGACTCCGGTGTCGCGGGAGGAGCCGATCGGGCAGCCGCCGAGGAAGTGGGCGGTGAGGGGGGTGCCCATCAGTTCGCCCACGTTGGAGCCGGCGAAGCCGTTGATCTCTGCGGCGATCGCCGACGCGCCCTCCGAAGCCGCCTTGATCTGCTTGGGGTTGGGGGATCCGTGGCCCTGACGGGCGGTCAGCAGGCCTTTGCCGACTCCGTCCGGTTTCAGGTACGTAGTCAGGGAGTTGTCCAGCGACTGCATCACCAGGCCGATGATGGTCCGCTCCGACCAGCGGCGGTTGGAGAGGGACCGCAGGACCAGGCCGGGATGGCGGGCCGCGTTGCGCAGCCAGGCCAGGACACGGGAAGAGCCCTCGGCGTACGGGACCTGGAGGATCGACAGGCTGCCCATCGAGTTGGAGCCCTTGCCGTAGCGGACCGGTTCGATGTGGGTGTCGGCGTCCGGGTGGATGGACGAGGTGATGGCCACCCCGCGCGTGAAGTCGGCCTTCTGCTCGCCCGTCATCTTGCGGTAGCGGCGGTCGCTGGTCTGCGCGCCGACCAGCGCCTCGGAGTTGGTGCGGGTCAGCTCGCCCAGCTTCTCGGAGACGTACGGCAGTTGGCCGCCCGCCTTCATCCGGTGCAGGAGCGTCTGGGTGCCGTAGGTGCCGGCCGCGAGGACGACCCGGCGGGCCTTGAACGTCCGGCCCTCGCTCTTCTTCCGGTCGGTCGGCAGCGTGGCCACCGCGTAGCCGCCCTGCGAGTCGTCCGTGATCGAGACGACCGTCGTCAGCGGGTGCACGACCGCGCCGGCCTTCTCGGCGAGGTACAGGTAGTTCTCGTTGAGGGTGTTCTTCGCGCCGTGCCGGCAGCCGGTCATGCACTCGCCGCACTCCTTGCAGGCCTTGCGGGCCGGGCCCGCACCGCCGAAGTAGGGGTCGTCGACCTGTTCGCCGGGTCTGGCCTTCGTGGTGCCGTCCGCGTCCTCGCCGTCGCCGAAGAACACCCCGACCGGCGCCATGTGGAAGCTGTCGCCGACGCCCATCCGTTCGGCGGCCGCCTTGAGGTGCACGTCGGACGGAGTCATCGTCGGGTTGAGGCGTACGCCGAGCATGCGCCGCGCCTGGTCGTAGTACGGCGCCAGTTCCTCCTGCCAGTCGGTGATGTCATGCCACTGCGGGTCCTCGAAGAACGGCTTCGGCGGTACGTAGAGGGTGTTGGCGTAGTTGAGGGAGCCGCCGCCCACGCCCGCCCCGGCCAGGACCATGACGTTGCCCAGCAGGTGGATGCGCTGGAGGCCGTACATGCCGAGTTTCGGCGCCCAGAGGTAGTTCTTGAGGTCCCAGGAATTCTTGGGGAGGGACTCGCGGGTGAAGCGGCGGCCGGCCTCCAGGACGCCCACGCGGTAGCCCTTTTCCGTCAGGCGCAGGGCGGTCACCGAACCGCCGAAGCCCGATCCGACGACGATGACGTCGAAGTCGTAAGCGTCCTGGGACACGTGCTCTCCTCGTTGAGAACGGGTGCGGTCTAGCGGAACCGGAATGCCTTCATGAGCCGCAGGCTGCGGCTCATGAACTGCGCGTACTTCTCGTCGTCCATCCCCAGGGACGGGGCCATCGGCAGCAGCCGCTGCTGGGCCACCGTCTGGGCCTCGGTGTACTTGAGGATGCCCTCGGAGCCGTGGCGGCGGCCGAGGCCGGAGTCCTTCATGCCGCCCATCGGGGACTGGACGCTGCCGTAGGCGGGGGCGTAGCCCTCGTTGATGTTGACCGTGCCGGTGCGCAGGCGGGCGGCGACCTCGCGGCCGCGTCGGCCGTCCTTCGTCCAGACGGAAGAATTGAGGCCGTAGGGCGTGGAGTTGGCCTGCTCGACCGCCTCGTCCTCGGACGTGAAGCGGTAGATCGAGACGACCGGGCCGAAGGTCTCCTCTCCGCACACGGACATCGGCGCCTCGACGCCGTCGAGGATCGTCGGCTCGAAGAAGTACGGGCCGATGTCCGGGCGGGCCACCCCGCCGGCGACGACCTTCGCACCCTTGGCGACGGCCTCCTCGACGTGCCGGGTGACGGTCTCCAGCTGCCGTTCCCCGACCAGGGAGCCCATGTCGGCGCCGTACGCGAGGGACGTGCCGAGCCGCATCGCCTTCGTGCGGGCGGCGAAGCGCTCCAGGAAGGCGTCGGCGACGGACTCGTGGACGTACAACCGCTCGATGGATATGCACAGTTGGCCGGCGGAGGAGAAGCAGGCGCGCACGGCGCCCGCCGCCGCCTTCTCGATGTCGGCGTCCTGAAGGACCAGCATGGCGTTCTTGCCGCCGAGTTCGAGGGAGACGCCGACCAGGCGGGCGGCGGCGCCCTGCGCGACCTCGCGGCCGGTGCGGGTGGAGCCGGTGAAGGAGACGTAGTCGGCGTGCTTGACCACCTCGGGGCCGACGACCGGGCCCTCGCCGAGGACGACCTGGAAGACGTCGGCGGGCAGACCGGCCTCGATGAGCAGATCGCGGGCCCAGAGCGCGGTGAGGCACGTCTCCGTGTCCGGCTTCATCACGACCGCGTTGCCCGCGACGAAGGCGGGGAGCGCATCGCCGACCGACAGCTCCAGGGGGTAGTTCCACGGGGCGATCTGACCGACGACACCACGCGGGTGGCGCAGTTCGGTGACCTTGGTGAGCGTCGGTACGGCGCCGGCGTGCCGCTTCGGCTTCAGGTACGCGGTGGCCCTGCGGCCGTAGTGCCGGGCCGCGACGGCCACGGCCTGCACCTCCTCGTGGGCGTGCAGGCGGGCCTTGCCGGTCTCCAGCTGGATGAGGTCGAGGACCTCGGCCTGGCGTTCGAGGACCAGGTCGTGGAAGCGGAGCAGCACGGCGGCACGCTGCCGCACCGGCGTCTGCGCCCACACCGACTGTGCCTTGCGGGCCGCCTCGTAGGCCTTCTGTACGTCCTCGGGCGTGGACGCGGGCAGGTCCGCCAGCTTCTCGCCGGTGAACGGGGTGTGGTTCGCGGTCCGGCCGGAGCCGGCCACGCCCTTGGTGAGCTGGGCGACCAGCTCCGGGGTGACCACGTCCGCTGCGGTGCGGGCGCCCTCGGGGGCGGGGGCGATGGGGTTGGTACCGGTCTTGGCCGGGGCCTGCGCGTCGGTCATGAGCCGCAGGGTATGACGCGGGGAAGGCTTTGTGTACCCGTCGGTAATCGGGATTCACCGAGTGCTCACATGGTGCCAGTGGTCGCTGGCAGTGAATGCGCTGATCAGGGCGTTGGCCGGTGGCGGCCGCCGGGAGTTCAGTCGCTTCCGGTGTTTTCGATCTCAAGACGGTCACGGGTCGACTTGAACACCGCCGTGCCCTTCTTCTCGTCCGGGGTCCCCTTGGGCATGTCCACCCGCAGCTCGTACATCCGGCTGTCGGAGGTCAGGATCATCAGCTGCATGACCCGGGTGGGATGCTCGTCCATGTCGTACGTGGTGTCCGCGAGGACCGCCTCGTAGCCGTGGAAGCTGGTGGGGGTCGTCTGCGTGCTCGCGTCCCCGCTGTAGCCGTTCCAGGTGGCGTGCGCCTTCTGCGCCTGGGCCATCGGGGAGCCGGGGGCCTTGTCCCACTGGGTGAGGCGGATCTGGATGGTGTCGTCGTGGTCGTAGACGACGACACGGGGCGGGTCGCTCGCGCCGCCTTCTCGCGCGGCTTCCTTGTAGTCGGCCGGGAGGGCGAGTGTGGCGTTCATGCCCGGCTCGCGGCGGGTGGTCCAAGAGGGGTCGAGGGCCGCGGGGGTGCGGGGCAGCTTCGCGGCGGAGCCGCTTTCGGTCTCCGTGAGGTAGGAGGACGTGCCCAGCCATATGCCGCCGACGAGGAGGGTGGCGAGCAGGGCGGCGGAGGCGGGGCGGCGGAGGGAGCGGCGCTTCGGCTTGGGGGTGGCGGTGGTCGCCGGCTCGGGGGCGGCGGTTTCCGGTGGGGGTGCGGGCGATTCGAGTGCGGG
>NZ_LGDG01000211.1 GCF_001279775.1 Streptomyces sp. MMG1533
GCCGGAGCAGCCCTCCTCGCCTTCCTCATCGCCACCCTCATCCCCAAGCCCCGCACCCCCCAGACCACACCCACCACCGACACCCCCACCGACACCACCGAAATCACCACAGCCAAGGTGTGACACCGGCGCTCACACACCATCCGAACGGCCGTCTCCCTCACGGGAGGCGGCCGTTCGGCATGTGCAACATCCGATCCGGATGTACTTGCGTAACTCAAGCAATTCAATTATGGTTGAGTAAGTCAAGCAAACATACGCGGCCGTGAAACCGAGGCGCAGCGTACGGAGCGGATGGAGACCGCCATGGACAACGCGCCTGTCACCCCGGCCGCACCCGGCCCGCTCGCCTCCTTCGCCCGGTTCGTGGTGTTCGGCGGCGGCGTCGGACTCCTCTCCGGCCTCGCCGTGCCGATGCTGGCCGGGCTGATGCCCTGGGTGGTCGCGAACGCGCTGATCACCATCGCCTCCACCCTGCTGTGCACCGAGCTCCACGCGCGCTTCACCTTCGGTTCGGGGCGGCGCCCCGGGTGGCGCCAGCACTGGCAGTCGGCGGGTTCGGCCACGGCCGCCTATGCCGTGACCTGCGCCGCGATATTCGTCCTGCACCTGGTGCAGTCGTCGCCGGGGATGCTCACCGAGCAGATCGTCTACCTCAGCGCCTCCGGCCTCGCCGGAATCGGCCGCTTCGTGGTCCTGCGCCTGTTCGTCTTCGCCACCGGCCGCAACCGGACCACCGCGCCGGTGGCGGCGCCGGTGAACAGCCCGGCGGGAATCCGGGAGACGAGCGGGTCGGCGTCCCCGTCCGCTCCGGCCGTGGCCCAGGTTCCCGCTCCGGTCCCGGCTCCTGCCGCGGCCACTGCCACTGCTCCGGCTCCGGTCCTCGCCCCTGTTCCGGTCCTGGTTCCGGCGCGGTCGAAGACCCCGCGGTCGGTGCGGCCGATGGTCCTGTCGCCGGCGTGACCCGGGACGGTCGGCCTTCCCCTTCGGCCGCCCCGAACAGGCCCTCAGGTCAAGGGCGTTGGCAAACGGGTGGCGAACAGGCCACACCTACCTGGGCCTCGTCGGATACGGCGACGGAAGCGACACCATCGGCACGACCGTGCTGACCGTCACTCCCTGACGGTCACCCCCGGGCCCGGGAGCCGGCCCCACCGCGTGTGCGTGCGCGGTGGGGCCGGCTCTGTCGCGCTCGGGCGTCGTGTTCCTTCCGGTGGTGCATCAGTGGGTGAGCTGCTGGTGCCCTATGACGGAGAGCAGTTCGAGCTTGCCGTGGCTTTCCGTACCGGGGCGCGCGGTCAGCACCACCAGGGTCTGGGCGCGGTTCTCGGTGAACAGGACCTGGGCGTCGACCTCG
This sequence comes from Streptomyces sp. MMG1533, assembly GCF_001279775.1. Lineage (GTDB taxonomy): Bacteria > Actinomycetota > Actinomycetes > Streptomycetales > Streptomycetaceae > Streptomyces. The sequence goes on from NZ_LGDG01000211.1 coordinate 1,358, forward strand.
ATACGGCCGAGGTCCGGATGGACGATGGTCTTGCTGTCGCCGTAGCGCTGGGCGACCTCCTGCAGGTCCCACACGCGGACGAACTCGGGGCTGTGTTCCTGGAGTTCGGCGAGGATACGGGTGGCTCGGGAGACGTCGCTGCCGGCCGTCAGCGCGACCCGCAGACGGGCCGCCTGGGCGCGGCCGTGGCGTTCGTGGTCCTCCTCGGGGTACACCAGGCGCTCGGCGGGGTCCGTGAACCAGCGGTAATAGGCGCTGCGGGCCAGGCCGGTGTGGCGGGTCTGGTCGCCGAGCAGTGCGGTGGCCAGCGGGTTCATCGCGAGGGTGTCGGCCATGTCGGTCAGCACCAGGGCCGGGGTGTCGTCGTTCAGGCGCTCCAGGACCCGCATCAGAGCCGGACTGACGTGGTCGGAGCGCTGGAAGCGGACCGGGGCGTTGTGGCCGACGAGGCCGAAGAGGTGGTCGCGTTCGTCCGGCGTCAGGCGCAGCGCCCGGGCGAGGGCGGTGGCGATCTGTACGGAGGGCTGCGGGCCGCGCTGCTGTTCCAGGCGGGCGTAGTAGTCGGTGGACATGCCGGCGAGCTGGGCGACCTCCTCGCGGCGCAGCCCCTGGGTGCGCCTGCGCGGGCCCTCGACCAGCCCGACGTCGCGGGGGCGCAGCGTCTCCCGCCGTCGGCGCAGGAACTCCGCCAGTTCTTTCCTGTCCATGCCGTCCATCGTCGCCGCTTTTCGTTTTCCCATCCAGGGATCGCCGATCCATGGATGAACCGTCCTCTCCCGCCCCTGCGGAGGCGCTCCTACGGTCGAGGCCGCGGGCGCTCACCGGCCCGCGGCGGCGAAGGAAGAGGAACACCCCATGAAGATGACCGGCAACACGATCCTGATCACCGGCGGCACCTCGGGCATCGGGCTCGGCCTGGCCCTGCGTCTGCACGAGGCCGGCAACAAGGTGATCGTCGCCGGGCGGCGCAAGGAACTGCTGGACCGGATCACGACCGAGCACCCGGGCATCGAGGCGCTCGTCCTCGACATCGCGGACCCCACGTCGATCGCCCGCGCCGCCGAAACGGTCGCGGCCAGCCATCCGGAGCTGAACGTCCTCGTCAACAACGCCGGCATCATGCTGGCGGAGAACCTCCTCGACCCGGCCTCGCTCCCGGTCGCCGAGGACCACGTCACGGTCAACCTGCTCGGCACGATCCGGATGACGTACGCCTTCCTGCCGCTGCTGGTGGACAAGGACGACGCGGTCGTCATGAACGTCAGCTCCGCGCTGGCCTTCGTGCCGCTGCCCGTCACTCCGACCTACAGCGCGACCAAGGCCGCGCTGCACTCCTTCTCCGAGAGCCTGCGCGTCCAGCTCACCGGCACCGGCGTCCAGGTGATCGAGGTGGCCCCGCCGGGCGTGCGGACGACCCTGCTGGGCCAGGAGAACGACGAGAACTCCATGCCCCTGGAGGACTTCCTCTCCGAGACCCTGGCCCTCCTGCGCGACCGGCCCGACGCCAGGGAACTCGTCGTCGAGCGGGCCAGGTTCGTGCGCGACGCGGAGGCGAACGGCACGTACGACGACGTCCTGACCATGCTGAGCGGACTCTGATCGACATGAAACCCACGGACGAAGACACTTCCGACTGGACGCCCGCGCCGTGCGCGGCGGAGCGCGGCGACGTCGCCGTCCTCATGCAGACCAGCGGGACCCCGGTCGTCCCAAACGCGTAAGCCCTCGGGATCATGGACGGCGGCACCGTCACGAGCGCCGTCCACACGGACGAACTGCGGCGCACCGCCGATGGCCGGCGCATCTCCGGGCGGGTCATACACACCGGCTGACCACAAGGCACATGCGCGTGCGCGGGCTCAGCCGAACAGCGCCACCCTCGGATGCACCGTGCCCTCGGCCTCCGGGTCGAGGACGGTGATCCGGTAGTGCTCGGTGAGGGTGTCACCGGAGTGCAGCGTGCGCTGTGTGGTCGAAAGGTCCGTGTACAGCGTGCCGGTCTGGCTTGCGAGCGGGACGGCATCCCAGCAGCCGGTCGCGGTGCGCTGCTCGACCTTGATGTCCGAGGGCTCGAGGAACGGTCCCGCGTCCGGCGACTCCACCAGGAGCTGCGGGGCGACGGTCTGGTCCGCCGAGGATTCGTTGCGATAGGTGACCGTGAACTCGTGCTTCCGGTTGTCGGCCGCGAGGGGGGCAGTGGGCAGGTCCACGAAGTCGACGGGTACGGACACTGCCGCGGCGGCCTGATGCGTGGTGGCCGCCGCAGCGGGCCCTGCGACGGCCAATCCGGCCAGTGCCACGGCGAGAGCCAGGAAAGCAACCCTGAAACGACTGTTCTTCGACGACACGCGCTGATCCTTCGGGTTCGCTCGGGTGAATGGGCGGCAGCGTAACCCGCGGCCGGAGACCGGCGGATCAGCCGAACGGCCGAGGCGGGGAGTGCGCGACACGTGGCGGCAACCGCAGGCAACTCGGCGTCGCGGAGCGAGAGATGAACTGATCCTCACCTCTCGTGGATGTTTCGTGGATACCCCCCGGTAGGGCTCCTCGGCCGCCAACTGCCGTCATAGCGGACTGATAACTTCCGCTTCACCGGCTCGGGGGAACCATCGAAGCCGGTTTCAGACCTTCACAAGTGAATCCGGACGGAATGTCTTGCGCGCTTCTCGTGAAACCTCAGGAGGAAGGCACCGCTGGCGGGTGCCGAAGAGCCGACGCGGTCGAATACTCGCGGCCGGCGCGATGTCCGTACTGGCGATGGCACTCGTCGCCCCGCTCGCGTCGGCGGCACTGACCGGCTCCGACGGGCCCGCCCCCACGCCACTGCCGGACCGGGTGACCGACACCTCCCAACTGCCGTCGGGATGGCGGCAGTCCGACGACCGTGTCGTCACCTACGACGGGGACGGCACCGGACTGCACGTACTGGTCGCCGACGCCGCGCACGCCTACAAGTGGCGCACCGCGGCCACCCTGTCCGAGCCGGGCATCGACACCGACCAGTGGATCGGGCAGAGTTGTGTGACGGCCTCGGGCGACCGCGCCGTGGTGGTCTACGCGCCCCGGCAGGCGGTCAACGACCAACTGGGCTTCCAGCAGGGCGCCTTCGCGGCCGTGGTCGACCTGGCGGACGGCACGGTGACCAAGCTGCCGCAGCTGGTCTCCCTCGCCTACTTCAACCCCGGCTGCGGCGACGGCGAACAGGCCGTGCTCTCCCGGCCGCAGGGCGAGGGCACGCAACTGCTGACCGTCGACGCGCGGCAGGGAAGTGTGACGCGTCAGCAGACCGTGCCGGGTCAGCTGACCTCGGCCGTGCCCTTCGGTACCGGCATCGCGGCGGCCACCGGTGACTCGGTGGTCTCGGTCGACCGGCAGGGCGACATCCGCACCCTGGCCCGCACGGCGGGAGCACCGTTCCGTCTGGTGCCGGACGCCGACAGCGGCCTGGCCTACCAGGTCCCGGCCGCCGGGAAGAAGGTGGAGGTCCGCCGGGTCACGGACGCCGGCTCCGACCGCCTGCTCGGCTCCGGCGCCCTCGGCGCCCTGGCCGTGCACGGCACCGGCGGCCGGGTCTTCGTGACCGGGAAGGGCGCGCAGGAGGACACCGCGGGCTCCGTCGTTCCGAAGAGCTGGCCGAAGGGCTGGAAGGTCCTCGACGTCCCGGCCTCGTCCGAGGTCTCCACCACCGGTGTTCTGGCCCTGACCAGTGTCGGCAACGGCGCCGAGGCGGCCGGCGGCAAGACCGTCACCGTGGGGCCGGCCACCGACACCGCCGAGCCGGTCGGCATCGACGCCCTGGCACCGGGCACCGGCGCGACCTTCGACTTCCGGGTGAAGCCCGAGTCGCCGCAGCAGGGAGAGGGCGCCGAACAGTCCCCGGCCCTGTCGATCAGCGGCGAGGCCCCGTCGGACGGCCTGCACACGAACAGCGTCCAGAGCCCGTCGGACGCCATGCGGTTGGACAGCGTCGACGACGGCCCCGCGCACACCACCACCGATCCGGACCGGGCCTGCGCCGTCACCCGCAACGACCCCGAACTCCAGGCGCTCCAGCCGTCCCCCGACATGGTCGAGTGGGCCACGGACCTCGCCGTGCAGGGCCGGCTCGACGTCCGCCGCCGCTCGGGATGGAACGGCACCGACCTCTCGTCGTACACCCCCCAGGGGCTGTTCCCGCCGGTCGCGCTCAAGGGCGGCGGCCGGGTGCCCGCGCAGATCATGCTCGGTGTGCTCACCCAGGAGTCCAACCTGGTGCAGGCGACCTCCCGGGCGTCCGCGGGCGAGAGCGGCAACTTCATCCAGGGCGGCTACTACGGCAACGCCGGCAGCGTCCACACCGTCGACTGGTCGGCCGTCGACTGCGGTTACGGCATCGGCCAGGTGACCAGCGGCATGGCCCGCTCGGACACCACTTACACCGCCGAGCAGCAGAAGGCGATCACCGTCGACTACGCGGCCAACATCGCGGCCAGTGTGCAGATCCTCCAGGACAAGTGGAACCAGTTGTACGCGCAGGGCATTCTCGCCAACGGCGGTGACCCGCAGTACCTGGAGAACTGGTGGTTCGCGCTGTGGGCGTACAACAGCGGCTTCAACCAGCCGGACGCCTCTGACGCCGCCGCCCCCTGGGGCCTCGGCTGGTTCAACAACCCGGCCAACGGTCTCTACCCGCCGGACCGGAAGATGTTCCTGTCGTCCGGCTACGACGACTCCCGCACCCCCAACCTGTGGTCCTACCCGGAGCGGGTCCTGGGCTGGGCGGCGTACTCCCAGCAGAAGACCGACCCGACGACCGGCACGACCGGTCCGGCCTTCACCGTCGGCACCTGGCCCACCGGCAACGCGCCGGACGCCGAGCCGCCGCACGACGCCTTCTGCGATCCCGCCGCCAACGCGTGCGACACCTCCAAGCCGCACAAGGTCGACGGTTCGAGCCAGCCCGAAGGCCCCTGCCAGCGCGACGACTTCAAGTGCTGGTGGCACCAGCCGTCGACCTGGACGGACTGCACCGCCACGTGCGGCACCGAGGTCCTGACCTACGAGGCGACCGACCCCGAGCCGAAGGCCACCTCGACCCACCCGGCGTCCTGCACCTCCTCCCTGCCGTCGAACGCGCTGATCGTGGACGACGTGCCGAACACGGTGAAGTTCCGGGTGGGCAGCACCAACCCGTGCGCCGGCGAGAGGAACTGGACCAGCCGGGGCACCCTGTCGTTCACCTTCGGCTCCGCGGAGCAGAACGGCGCGACCGTCTACCCGTCGAAGATCGACTTCCATCAACTCGGTTCGGGCTTCGGCGGCCACTTCTGGTTCACCCACACCAGGGTGCCGACCTACACCGACTCGGTCGTCACCGGCACTTGGACACCAGACCGGTCGCTCAAGGGCTGGGCACGGGTCATGGTCCACCTGCCCGACCACGAGGCCAACACCGACCAGGCGACCTACCGCGTCGACCTCGGTGACGGCACCGTCGTGGAGAAGACGATCTCCCAGGACACCGGCGGCAAGAACACCTGGGTCTCCCTGGGTTCGTACGAGTTCCACGGCACCCCGAGCGTCTCCCTGAGCTCGGACACCGCCGACGGCACCGGCGACGACTCGATCGCCTGGGACGCCCTGGCCTTCGAGCCCCTGCCCGGCAAACCCTCGGACGCCGTCACGGCGTCCCCGTCCCCGCAGAAGTAGAAGGAGAAGAAGAAGGAGAAGGAGAAGCAAACCAGCAGCAGCAGAGAACCCCCAGGTCATGGACCTGGGGGTTCTCTGCTGCCCTTCCTCAGCTCCCGTGCCCTTCCTCAGCTCCCGGTGCCGCGCGACGTGCGGTGGGGCCCCAGCTCCTGAAGGACATCGCCGAGTTGGGCGGGGCTGAGTGCGGGGTCGGGAAGCGGCGGCGAGGTCGGCGAAGGGCGCAGGCCGGCGAGGAAGAGGGCGAGGGGGCGGCGCCAGGCCTCGGGGGTCGTCGCGGTGGTCAGGGCCGGGACGGCGCGGCCGAGGGCGGCGAGCCCGAACAGGACGTCCTCGACGGTGGCGTCGGCGCGGACCGTGCCCTCGTCGCGGCCACGGCGCAGCAGGAGTTCCACCGTCTCGTGATTGTGGGCGTGCACGGCCTCCAGCGAGTCGACGCCGTCCAGGCGGGTGGTCATGAGGTCGTTGGTGCCGCGGTCGGCGGCCAGGGTGGTGAAGACGACCTGGAGGTACGCGTTCAGGCCCGCCCACGCGTCCGACGCACTCCGGGCCTGCTCCCCGGCGGTCATCGTGTCCGTCAGCAGGCCGTGGAAGACGGCGTCGATGAGGGCGGCGCGGGTGGGGAAGTGCCGATACAGCGTCGCGTTCCCCACGCCCGCCCGGCGGGCGATCACGTCCAGCGGCGCTTCGAGCCCCTGCTCGGTGAACACCTCGTGGGCCGCCGCCACCAGGAGTTCCCAGCTGCGCCGTGCGTCGCGGCGCCGTGGGGGCGTCGCACGGTGTGCGCCGACGGCCATCATCACCCTCCCTACGGGGAACTCCGGGGCCCGGCGTCACCGAGCCCGAAGTGGGGAGCACTCCCCGCCGGCGATGTTATCGTCGGAACATGAAATGGGGACCACTCCCCACTTCGGGTGTTCGGGAGGGGCAGGGCATGGGCGGAACGGCACTCGTACTCGGCGGCGGAGGCCCGGTCGGCGGCGCCTGGATGACCGGCGTGCTCGCCGGTCTCACCGACGCCGGCATCGACCTCGACCGGGCCGACGTCGTCATCGGCACCTCGGCGGGCGCGATCTTCGGCTCCCGGCTCGCGTGCGGGGAGCCGCCGCGCGAGATGTACGAGCGTCAACTCACCGGCGCCGACCGGCTGCTCATGAACGTCACCGCGGCCCAGACCCTCCGCTTCCTGTGGGCGGCACTCGGATCCCGCAACCCCGACCGCTCCGTACGCCGCCTGGGCCGCGCCGCCCTGACCGCCCGGCCCACCCCCGGCGCCGACCTGCCGGACGTCGTACGCCCCCTGCTGCGCGGGGCGTCGGACTGGCCCGCACGCGCCCTGCGGATCGCCTCGGTCGACGCCCACACCGGGCAGGTGGAGACCTTCGGCGCGGACTCGGCGCTCACGCTCGTCGAAGCGGTCGCCGCCAGCTGCGCGGTACCCCTGGTCTGGCCGCCCATCACGGCCTCCGGTCGCCGCTGGATGGACGGCGGCAGCCGCTCCACCACCAACATCCGCCTGGCCCGCGGTTATGAGCGGGTGCTGGCCGTCGCCCCGATTCCCTCCGCCGTCGGGCCGCACCCCAGCGCGCAGCAGGAGGCCGCCGAACTCGCCGCCGAGGGAGTCGCCGTCACGCTGCTGGCCCCGGACCGCGCCTCCCGCCGGGCCATGGGCCGCGACCTGACCGCCGACACCCACCGCCTGGACGCCGCCCTCGCCGGGCACGCCCAGGCCACCGCCCTCGCGGACGGCGTGGCAGGCGTATGGCACGACTCGCGGAGCGAGCGGTGACCGGACAGTCCTTGACGAGAGGCGAGGCCATGCAGGCCCCGACCCTGGATGAACTGGCCCCCGACGGCCACGACCTGGCGAGTGACCCGTATCCCGTCTACGCGGCCCTGCGCGCCGAGGGCCCCGTGCATCGCGTGCTCGTCCCGGGCAGCGGAGAGTGCTGGCTGGTCGTGACCCGCGACGCGGCGCGCGCCGCGCTGACCGACCCGCGCCTGCGCAACGACATCCGGCACTCCTCGACCTGGCGCACCGACGGCGGCCACGCCCTCGGCCGCAACATGCTCCAGAGCGATCCCCCGCAGCACACCCGGCTGCGCCGACTGGTGGCGGGCCACTTCACTCCCGCCCGGGTCGCCGCGTTGCGCCCGAGGATCGACGGCATCGCCCGCGACCTGCTCGCCGCACTGCCGCGGCGAGGGACCGCGGACCTGGTGGGCCGGTACGCGCTGCCGTTGCCCGTCACCGTGATCTGCGACCTGCTCGGTGTCCCCGCGGAGGACCGTTCCGCCTTTCACACCTGGTCGAACGAGCTGGTCATGCCCACCTCGCAGGAGGCGACAGCTTCGGCGGCCACCGCGCTGACCGGCTGTCTCACCGAGCTGATCGACCGCAAGGCCGACGCCCCGGACGGCACCCTGCTCGGCGAACTGGCCGCGGCGTCCCGCGAACCCGCGGCCGCGGCCGGCGTGGCGGCAGACGGTGCGGCGCCAGACGACGCGGCGGCAGACGACGCGGCGGCAGACGACGCGGCGGCAGACGGATCCGGCCTCACCGCCGAGGAACTCCTCGGCATGGCCTTCCTCATCCTCGTCGCAGGCCACGAGACGACGGTCAACCTGATCTCCGGAACCCTCCACAGCCTGCTCGCCCACCCGGACCAACTCGACCTGCTCCGCGCCGACCCCGCGCTGACCGGCCGCGCCGTCGAGGAGTCACTGCGCCACAACTCACCGGTCCACGCCACGGCGTTCCGCTTCGCCGCCGAGCCCCTGGACCTGGCCGGCACCCGCATCACCGCCGGCGACGCGGTCCTGGTGTCCCTCGCCGCGGCCTCCCGCGATCCGCTGCCCTTCCCCGACCCCGACCGCTTCGACATCACGCGGCGTGTGCAGGGCCACCTCGGATTCGGTCACGGACTCCACCACTGCCTCGGCGCCCCGCTGGCCCGCCTGGAAGCCGAGATCGCCCTTCGCCTGCTCCTGGCCCGGCACCCCGCTCTCGCCCTCGCCACCGAACCGTCGGCCCTCACCTGGCGGACCAGCACACTGCTGCGGGGCCTGGCCGAACTGCCGGTGCGCCTCGGCTGATCGGGCCAGGTCATCCGGCGTTCGCCGGAGCGATGTTCTTGTTGAAGCGGAGCAGGTTGTCCGGGTCCCAGGCGGCCTTGACCGCACGCAGCCGCCGATGCTTGGCCTCCGCGCCGTGGACTCCGCGGCGCCAGGCCTCCCCCAGGTCGTCGGTGAGGTTGGTGTAGCCGTTGGTCAGGGAGTGGGGGCGCATGGTCTCGCCGAGGGTCGCCGCCCACTGGTCGTACTGGGCGTCGTCGTCGGGGGCGTCCCACATGCCGACGGCCTCCCACAGCCAGGCGGCACCCGCGCGGGAGAAGGCCGTCGCGTCCTCGACAACGTCCTCGGAGATCGCGCCGCCCATGCACCAGAGGTTGATCGTGGCGGCGCCGGAGTGCGACAACGGCGCCGCGGCGGCGTTCGCCAGCAGCGTGCCGACGACCTCGGCGGAGAGCTCCGGGAGGTATCCGCCGCGCAGGTTCATGCGCCTGCCGTAGGGGGCTACGGCGTCCAGCATGCTGTTGGCCCGCGACCAGGGCATCTTCGTGACCAGGTCGGCCAGGGGCCGGCCGAGCGCGGCAAGCGGCTCGACGACCTCGTCGGCCCCGGCCGGGTCCCCGGTGTAGACGGGGACGAGGACCAGCACCGGCTTCCCGTGCGCCTCCTCGGGCAGCATCGGCAGTGCGGGCGCGGGGGCGATCGCGGCCAGCAGGCCCAGTTCACGCGGGGCGCCGGCCATGTACGCGGGCAGCTTTCCGAGGACGCCGGCGGCCTGGTCGAACGGGAAGATCAGCTGTCCCGCCACGACCTCGGGGCCGACCGGATGCGCCCGGTACTCGAAGGACGTGACGATCCCGAAGTTGCCGCCACCCCCGCGCAACGCCCAGAACAGCTCGGGGTTCTCGGCCTCGTCGGCCCGGACCCGGCGACCGTCGACGGTGACCATCCCGCAGGCCAGCAGGTTGTCGACGGTCGCGCCGTGGCGGCGCATCAGGTGGCCGATCCCGCCGCCGAGAGTCAGTCCGGCGACGCCGGTGCTGCTGACCGTGCCGGCGGGCACGGCGAGACCGTGCCGCTGCGCCGCGGCGTCCAACTCACCGAGCAGAACGCCCGGCTGGGCACGCACCACCCGGGTCTCCGGGTCGACGGTGATCGCCTTGAGTCGCGAGAGGTCGACGACCAGCGCGCCACCGGGCATCGCGTAGCCGTCCGAGCCGTGCCCGCCGCCGCGCACGGCCACCGGGATGCCGTGGGCGTGGGCGTGGGCGTGCCGCACGACCGTCACGACATCGCCCTCGTCGGCACACTGCGCGATCAGCGCCGGGCCCTGGTCGGCGGCGCGGCCCTGATACAGCGCACGCGCCGCGTCGTACCGGTCGTCGCCGGGCCGGAGCACCGTGCCACGGAAGTCGGAGGGGACGTCGGCGTGGATGCGGGGGTCGGCCGGCACGGTCATGGGGGGCCTCCTCAGGTCTGCACAGATAACCGGAAAATCAATTTCCGGTTACGTGCCGTGGAGGCACGACCGCCGCCAAGCCTCGGACACCGGCCGGGCCTTCCATCGCCACGTCTCAACCCTGCTGCGGGAGGCGGGAGTCGACGGGGACCACGACATGCTCGCCCGCGCCCTGCTCGCCTTCGCGGGCTTCGAGACGACGGACTACCTGCACAACGAGCGCGGAATCCCCACCGCACGCCTCCAGGCCACCTGGGTGGACCTGGTTCGGCGGGTGCTGGAAGGCCCTTCCGGTCATACGATGACAACTGGGCCAGCACACAGGGAGCAGGCATGATCCGTTCAGCCGACATCCGCGAGTGGCGCAACCACGACGTGGTCGACCCCAAGGGACACAAGATCGGCATGCTCGAGGCCGTCTATGTGGACACGACCACGGACGAACCGGCCGTGGCCACCGTCCGCACCGGGCTGCCCGCCCGCCGGCGACTGGTCTTCGTACCGCTCGACGAGGTGGTCCTCGGGCCGGACTACGTCAAGGTCTCCCACTCCAGGGGGGAGGTGCGGAAGGCCCCCTCGATCGGGACGGACGACGTACTGCCCGCCGAGCGGGAGGAAGCGATCTTCCAGCACTACGGCATGACGTACCGGCCGGGCGCCAACGGCGAACGTCAACTCGCGCGCCGCTGACCTCTCACCGCGGCGCCGGAGGTGGTTCGAGTTGATGGTGACCTTCCTGCTGCTCGTCCTCGTGGCCGTGGCGCTGGGCATCATCGGCGTGGCAGCGGACGGCCTGGGATACCTGCTCGTCATCGGCATCGTGGTGTTCCTGGCAGATGTGGTCTTCATCACGGTACGAGGCGTCCGACGCGGCCGAAGGCGGCCCATCCGCTGACCACGGAGCAATATCTGTGACCGTGAAGTGAGAAATCGACGCGACGCGCGATGAGTATTCCCCGGTCGGCAGACCAGGCGAAATTATCGACCGTGCACGGCCGATCGCACCATGCTACTGTCGATCTCAGTTGCAGGTGTGGTTGCCAGAAGGTTTTTTCCGACGGGCTGATCATCACGGCGACCGGAGTTCGCACACGGCGACTCCGAACACCGTCCCAAAGGAGAAACAATATGGCTACCGGCACCGTGAAGTGGTTCAACGCGGAAAAGGGCTTCGGCTTCATCGAGCAGGACGGCGGCGGCCCCGACGTCTTCGCCCACTACTCGAACATCGCCGCCCAGGGCTTCCGCGAGCTTCTGGAGGGTCAGAAGGTGTCGTTCGACATCGCGCAGGGCCAGAAGGGCCCGACGGCCGAGAACATCGTCCCCGCCTGACACTGATCAGACGCTGACTTCGCAGCTGGGGCCCGCACCTAGGGGTGCGGGCCCCAGCTCGCTGCATTCCAGGGCACCACAAGCAAATATCACGCCCGACTCCGGATATCGGATCCGATATCCAATTCCTGACCCATCTCGGCTTGGAATTCACATTCGGCCCGTTCTTGCAATTCTCTGCGCTGCTCATCTGCTGCGGGAATTCCTTGGTACGTGCCGCATCAAGGAAGGTTCCGTATGAACCGCGCCTACACGCGCACCCGCACCAATGACCGCTTCGCCCGTACCCGCACCGGAGGCACGGCCTCGGGTTCGGCTCCCAGGAAGCGCGGCAACACCGGCCGCGGCGGCCGACAGGCCGCACCGCAGGGCGAGTTCGCCCTGCCGAAGACCATCACGCCCGCCCTGCCCGCCGTCGAGGCGTTCGCCGAACTCGACATGCCGGCACGGATGCTGGCCGCACTCGGCCACGAGGGCGTGACCGTGCCGTTCCCGATCCAGGCTGCGACCCTGCCGAACTCCCTCGCCGGCCGTGACGTCCTCGGGCGTGGCCGCACCGGTTCGGGCAAGACCCTCGCCTTCGGCCTCGCGCTGCTGGCCCGTACGGCGGGTCGCGTCGCCGAGCCCCGGCAGCCGCTCGCCCTGGTCCTCGTACCGACCCGCGAGCTCGCCCAGCAGGTCACCGACGCGCTCACCCCGTACGCCCGGGCCGTGAAGCTGCGACTGACCACCGTCGTCGGCGGGATGTCGATCGGCAGGCAGGCCGGCGCGCTGCGCGCCGGAGCCGAGGTCGTCGTCGCGACGCCGGGCCGGCTCAAGGACCTCATCGACCGGGGCGACTGCCGCCTCGACCGCGTCGACATCACCGTCCTCGACGAGGCCGACCAGATGACGGACATGGGCTTCATGCCCCAGGTGACCGCCCTGCTCGACCAGGTGCGTCCCGACGGCCAGCGGATGCTCTTCTCCGCCACCCTGGACCGCAACGTGGACCTGCTGGTCCGCCGTTACCTGACCGACCCGGTGGTCCACTCCGTCGACCCGTCCCAGGGCGCCGTCACCACGATGGAGCACCACGTGCTCCACGTCCACGGCACGGACAAGCAGCAGACGACCACCGAGATCGCGGCGCGCGACGGCCGGGTCATCATGTTCCTGGACACCAAGCACGCGGTGGACCGGCTGACCAAGCACCTGCTGAACAACGGCGTCCGCGCCGGGGCCCTGCACGGCGGCAAGTCCCAGCCGCAGCGCACCCGGACCCTCGCCCAGTTCAAGGACGGGCATGTGACGGTGCTGGTGGCGACCAACGTCGCGGCCCGCGGGATCCACGTCGACAACCTCGACCTGGTCGTGAACGTGGACCCGCCCACCGACCCCAAGGACTACCTGCACCGCGGCGGTCGTACGGCCCGCGCCGGCGAGTCCGGCAGTGTCGTCACCCTGGTGACGCCCGATCAGCGTCGCGACATGACCCGGCTGATGATGTCGGCCGGCATCACCGCGACGGTGACCCCGGTGCGCTCGGGCGAGGCGGAGTTGAGCCGCATCACGGGCGCCCAGGCACCTTCCGGCGTCCCGGTGGTCATCACCGCGCCGGTCGTGGAACGCCCCCGCCGCGCCGCGTCCTCCTCCTCGTCCCGGGGTCGCCGTGGCCGCGGCGGCCAGGCGGGGCAGGGCGGCCAGGCTGGTCAGAGCCGTGGCGGACAGAACGGCCAGAGCCGAGGCGGTCAGGGCGGTCAGAGCCGTGGCGGTCAGAGCGGCCAGAGCGGCCAGAGCCGGACGACGAGTGAGGCCGGGCGCCGCACGGCGCGTCGTAGGTCCTCGTTCGACTCGGCGGCGTAGCGCTTTTGTGGGAGGGGAGCCCACCCGGCTCCCCTCCCTTCTCGTCGCCCTGTCCGCCCTGTCCGCCCTGTCCGTCATCTCGCAGGAGGCACTCTTTGACATCGGTTCAGATGCAGCGGCATCCGGCGGGTCCCGTCACCACTACGGTGGTCGACGTCGATGTGTCCGGGCCGCGGGTCTGTGACGACATGACGGTCGAGGTGGCGCTGTCGGTCATGGCCGGCGCCCGTGTCCAGTATCTGCTCGTGTGCGACGGGGACGACGAGAGCACCGGCTCGATCACCCGGGCCCAGCTCGCCCGCCTCCGGGACAGCTCCGCGTACACGGACCGGATCCGGCTGCGGGACATCCTCGGCGGCCACTCGCCCCGCCCGTTCTCCTTCCCTCTGTGAGGCATCATGCGCTGTGTCATCGCCCGCTACCCGTTCGACTTCACCAAGGTCGGGGTCCTGGACTCGATGAAGGGCGTCAAGCCCGAGCTCATCACGGGTGAGTCCGTGACCATCGGCCGCCGCCGCTACCCCGTCAAGCAGGTGGGGGAGATCCTCACCCGACAGGACCGCCGCGACTTCTCCGCCGGTGAGGTCACCCGCGCGATGGCCCGCCTCGGTTTCACCTGTCACGAGCACCCCCAGGCCGTGCCGGCGCCCGCGCCGGTCCTCAGCCCGCTCCAGACCGCCTCGGCGCTGCTCGGCAGCCCCGAGCCCCAGGAAGTGTGAGGACGGGCGAAAGCCGCCTCAATACAGCAGTGAGGGCCCTGCCGACGCTCGTCGGCAGGGCCCTCACTGCTGTGCTCAGTGGTCGGAGTAGCTGAAGTCGCCCACGGTCCAGGCGCTGACGTCCTTGATCGCGACCCGGTACATCCCGCCCGTCTCGGGGATCCCCACGGTGCCCTGCAGGATCCGGGCGAGATGGAAGTGCAGATGCGTGGGCGCTTCGCCGGGGTCGGGCCGGGGTTCCGTCCGGCCCGCGGTGAAGACGTCGGCGAACGGGCCGAGGTGGTCCGAGTCCTTGAGGACCTCCGACACCCGCTCCCGCCACACGGCTTCGGGAGCCAGTCGGCCGGTGATGACGGCACCTCCGACGACCACGGTCAGCGACATCTGATTGCTCTGCTCGGACTCCACCATGGCGGAGATGGACACGAGCAGCTCGTCAGGGTTCGGCATGAGAGCCAAGTCTATGCGGCGGACGGCCGAGGATGTGCAGGCGGCAGGATACCTGGCCCTCCAGAGGAGTGAAATCTATCTTTGCCAGGGTAGACATTGGCCGTCGCTGCGGGTAGCGTTTTTCTCGTAGACGAGATCGAAGGACGGATGGAGGAGCAAAACGCCATCAGGATCGCCCGGACCGAGCACGTTCGGCCCGGGTACCGCAAGACCCCGGATTGGAAGGTGGTCCCCGGTCACGCAGCCGCGATCCCCGCACCCCCGCCCCTCTTCCGGGCCGGGTGACGGAAGTAGAAGGTCGGCACAGCAGTAGAGCCGACAGATGGTGTTCAATTTCCTTCGGGGCCCTGGTGCCGTACGGCACTGGGGCCCCTCGACGCGTTGGTCAACGAGGTGACATGACAGCAGATACTCCGCTCAGCGGTCGTCTGGACGACGACGACTACCCCGCGTACACGATGGGCCGGGCCGCCGCGATGCTCGGCACCACGCCGGGCTTCCTGCGGGCCATCGGTGAGGCCCGTCTGATCACACCGCTCCGCTCCGAGGGCGGGCACCGCCGGTACTCCCGCTATCAGCTGCGGATCGCCGCCCGCGCCCGCGAGCTCGTCGACCGGGGCACCCCGATCGAGGCGGCCTGCCGCATCGTCATCCTCGAGGACCAGCTGGAGGAGGCCCAGCGCATCAACGCCGAGTACCGCCGGGCCGCGAGCGAGGCGGCCGGCGGTTCCCGCTCCGGGGCGGGCTGAGCCGCGTCAGGATCGTGCGCGCGCGGCCTTGACGAACGCCGTGATCAGGACGGGGTCCTTGACCCCCCGGCTCTGCTCCACACCGCTCGACACGTCGACGCCCCACGGATGCGTGGCATCGACGGCGTCCCGCACGTTGTCCGGGCTGAGGCCACCGGCGAGCAGCCACTTCTCCCCGGATCCGGCCAGCGGCCCGTCGGACCAGTCCCAGGCGACACCGGAGCCCGGCACGGGGGCATCCAGCAGCAGCATGTCCTCGCCCATGTCTCCGAAGCGCGGCACGGAGTCGCCGAACGCCGCGGCCCGGATCAGCGTCCACCCGCCCGTCGCCAGGCCGGCGTAATACCCTCGGTCCTCCGGCCCGTGCAGCTGTACGGCCCGGATTCCCGCGTCGGCGGCCACTGACCGCACCTCGTCCAGGGGCTCCTCGCGGAACACGCCGACCGTCAGCACACTCTCGGGTACGCGACGGCACAGCCGTGCGGCCGTGGCGGCGTCGATCCGGCGCGGGCTGTCGGAGAACACGAACCCGATGGCGTCGGCCCCCGCCTCGATGGCCGTGTCGACGTCCCTCTCGGTCTTCAGACCACAGATCTTGACGAACAGGGAGTTGCTCACGCTGGTGCTCCAGTGGGGCGTACGACGGGAAGCGGGTGAGACAACGTTACCGGCGTGGTCCTCCCGGCCGGCCCTCGGTTCAGGCTCCGCGCTTCCAGGACGGGTCGCGGCCCGCCAGGCCCAGGGCGCGGTCGAACAGCGGGGCGGTCGCGGGCACAGCCACCTCGGGGCCGAAGGCGCCGTAGCGTCGGGCCGTCTCGGCCCTGCCGGAGACGTCCTCGTACACCGCCGCGGCGAGTTCGTCGTCCACCGTCAGCTTCCGGCCGGTGGCCACGGCGAGGTCCCAGCCGTGCAGCAGCCACTCGCACAGCAGGATTCCGCCGACGAAGGGGGCCGGCATCGTCCGGCCGCTGCCGGTCAGGGCCGTCTCGCCGGCCCAGGCCCCCGGGTCGCTCCACACGGCGGCGGTCGCCGCCGAACGGGCGGCGTACGTCTTGGCCCAGTCCGGCTCCGCGGTGAAGTCGTACCCCTCCGCCACCTGGTCCGACGGCGGCTGCTTGAGCCCGGCGGTGTGCCCCCGTACGGCGGTCCAGAACATCAGGTGGTTCACGAGGGCGCCGACCGTCATCTCCTCGCACGGAGTGGGCCCGTCGAGGTCGCCCGGCCCGATCCCGCGCACGACGTCCACGGCGGCCGCGGAGGCCCGGGCCATCACAGGTGCCAGTTCCATGACCGCCACGCTAGGCGGTACGACGGCGACGGGTATTGAAGAAACGCGACAGCTGGAAGATGCCCAGGTCAGCGCGGAGGCAGCGCGTGGCGCAGCACCCGCCCCCACATCGACCCGTACTGACGCCCCAGCGGCCCGGTGACGTACGGCAGCCCGTACCGCGCGCAGATCTCCCGCACCCGCGGCGCGACCTCGGCGTAACGGTTGCTGGGCAGGTCGGGGAAGACGTGGTGCTCTATCTGGTGGCTGAGGTTGCCGGTGAGCACGTGGAAGAGGAAGCCGCCCTCGATGTTGGCCGAGCCCTGGATCTGGCGCTGGTACCACTGCCCGCGGCTCTCCCCCTCCAGTTGCTCCTCGGCGAAGGTCTGCACGTCACCGGGGAAATGACCGCAGAAGATGATGGTGTGGGCCCACACGTTGCGCGCGGTGTTGGCGGTGAGGTTGCCGAGCAGACAGGGCAGCGCGGACGGCCCGGCGAGAAGGGGGAAGAGGACGTAGTCCTTGGCCGCCTGCCGCACCCCCTTGCCGACCAGCCCCGCCAGATCGCCGAGGAAGGCCCGCACGCTCTTGCGGCCGGCCGTCACCGCGTCGGCCTCCAGGTCGTACACGGCGATGCCCCACTCGAAGACGGGCGCGAGCAGGGCGGCGTACAGCGGCTGGAGAAGGTGGAGGGGCCGCCAGGGCTGTTCGGGGCTCATCCGCAGGACGGTGTAGCCGAGGTCGCGGTCGAGGCCGACGACGTTGGTGTAGGTGTGGTGGAGGTGGTTGTGGGTGTGCTTCCAGGCGTCGGCGGGGGTGAGGAAGTCCCACTCCCAGGTGGTCGAGTGGATCGCCGGGTCGCCCATCCAGTCCCACTGGCCGTGCAGGACGTTGTGGCCCAGCTCCATGTTCTCCAGGATCTTGGCGCCGGTCAGCATCGCGGTACCGGCACACCATGCCGGCGGGAACAGCGAGACGGCGAGGGCGATTCGGCCACCGGTCTCCAGTCCGCGCTGGACGGCGATCACCCTGCGGATGTAGCGGGCGTCGTCCGCCCCGCGCGCCGCGACGACCTCGGACCGGATCCGGTCGAGTTCCCTGCCCAGTTCCCCGGTACGGTCGGTACGGTCGGTATGGTCAACTCGCTCGGTCGGTACGGCAGTTGCTACGGCCATGGGAGCCTCCTCGGGAGGTCCTAGACATCGAGGGCGAGGGGACCTGCGGCCGCGTTGACGCAGGTCTGGATCAACTCGCCGGGTTCACCGTGCAGTTCACCGGTCCGCAGATCGCGGACCCGCCCGTCCACGAGTGCCACCAGGCAGCCGTGGCACACACCCATACGGCAGCCGTACGGCAGCACCACCCCCGCCGCCTCACCGGTCGCCAACAGAGTGGTGGACGCGGGCGCGTCGGCCTCGACCCCGCTGCGGTCGAACCGCACCCGGCTGCCGCCCGTGTCCGGACCCGGTGCCGGTACCGCGGCCGGCCGGAAGCGCTCCGTCCGCAGCCGGTCCCCCTCACCCGCGTCGGCCCACCACCGCTCCACCTCGCCCAGCAGCCCCGCCGGCCCGCACACCCACGTCTCCCGCCGACGCCAGTCGGGACAGAGCCCGGCGATCCGCTCGGGGGTGAGCCTGCCGTCCGCGCGCGTGTACGTCAGTCGGAGCGTGAGCCACGGCAACCGGTCGGCCGACTCGGTCAGTTCGGCGTGGAAGAGACACCGCTCCGGCGTGGGCGCGCTGTGCAGGAGTACGACGTCCGGGAGGCGCGTGCCACGAGCGGCGAGGGTGCGCAGGATCCCCATGACAGGGGTGATGCCGCTGCCCGCCGTCACGAACAGGACACGCGCGGGAGGCGGCTCAGGCAGCACGAACTCCCCCTGGGCGGGGCCGAGTCGCAGCACTGTGCCGACAGCGGTCCGGTGCACGAGGTGCGGGGAGACCACGCCCTTCTCGGCCGACTTGACCGTGATGGTGACGGTCGCGCCGGGCGGTGAGGTGATCGAGTACGTACGCCAGTGCCGTACGCCGTCGATCTCGACGCCCACCGGCAGAAACTGCCCGGCCCGGTGCCCCGCCCAGCCGCGTCCCGGCCGGATCTCCAGCGTCGCGGCCTCGGGCCCCTCCGCCCGTACGGCGACGACCCGGCCGGCGGGGTGCCGTGCCGACAGCAGGGGGTCGAGCATGCCGAGGTAGTCGTCCGGGGCGAGGGGGCTGGTCAACGGGCCGGCCAGCCGGGTCACCGCCGACAGCACACTGTCCGAGGCCCGACCGCCCAGCCACGCGGCGAGCCGGCTCCCGGCGAGGGGCGGCGGCGATGAGAGCGAGAGCGACGGCACGGGCATGCGGGGCACCCTTTCCTCCTCGTGCCCCCTGCTCCGGGCGCGCCTGGGATCCTCGGGAGTCGCAGTCAGCGAAGCACACCGTGCGGCAGGGGCCCCGGCCTCGGGGAGGCTTTGCGCCAGGATCCGTGCGGGCCCTGCCAGGAGGGACGTGACGGCGGTCGGCGTACGGGCGCGGTGACCTGCGCGGGGCGGAGGTGAGAAGGAGGATGGTTCCGCGCCGGGATGGCCTGATGGCGGTGGTGCCGGTGCGGAACGGGCCGGGAATCGGCCGGTGTCAGCCGCCCATTTCCCCGAACGGGTCCGGCGCCGAGCCGGAGGCGAGCGGCGACTGAGGGGGTGTCGCGTGGCAGACGAAGCCCAGGCGGACCAGTGCCCGGGTCACTTCGCCGGCAGTGAAGTCACGGCGGTCCTGACGGGTGATCACCTCGCCGACCTGCTTGACCGGGAACACCTTGCGCCCTATGACCACGCAGGCCCCGGTGACCTCCTCCGGGGCGAGGCCATCCATCTTCGACTCCACCTCGGACTTGACGAGGTCGAAGGGGAAACGGGCGATCACACAGCGCATGGGTGCCTCACCAAGGGTCGGGCGGAGCAGGCGGGAAACGCGGGGTGCGCGCAAAAGCGCAGGGCCGGCGCATGGCCGGTCCAGGGAAAACGAACAGGGCCCGCACCCAAGGTGCGGGCCCTGTCGCAGCGCTGACTAGGCAGGAACGATGTTCTCCGCCTGCGGGCCCTTCTGGCCCTGAGTGACGTCGAACGTCACCTTCTGGCCTTCCTGCAGCTCGCGGAAGCCCTGGGTGGCGATGTTCGAGTAGTGGGCGAAGACGTCGGCGCCGCCGCCGTCCTGCTCGATGAAGCCGAAGCCCTTTTCCGCGTTGAACCACTTCACGGTACCGGTGGCCATGTCATATCTCCTGAGGCAGTGCTGGGGACCCGCACCTCGCGAATCTCCTCATCGCCGTGATGATCACCTGCCCGGAAAAACCGGCAGCAAAATGGCAACCACAACTGCAACTGAGGTTGAGCGTAGCACGGAAAGAATTCGGCAACAGGGGATGACTTCGGCGAGCCGATCACCCGGATAAACACGCCCTGGAGAGCTTCGGAGGATCTGAGAATCCTTTTCCCGGGCCCGCTCGAATTTCTTCCCCGGTCGCGCCAGTTTTCTGCCCCGGCCGCGTCAGGTTTCTTCTGCGGTCATGTCAGATATTCACTCGTCGGGCTTGTCGGGGTCGGGCTCGAACCCGGTCCCGGGCCCCTCCGCCGGGTGGCGCAGCTCCTCGTGTTCGCGCAGGGCCTCCTCCAGCTGGTCCTCGAGGCCGATGATGCGGATGGCGGCATCGATCGGGGTCCCCTGGTCGACCAGCTCACGGGCCCGGGCGGCCAGACGCAGCTGGTGGCGCGAGTAGCGGCGGTGGCCGCCGTCCGACCGCTTCGGGGATACGAGGTTCGCCTCGCCGAGGGCCCGGAGGAACCCGGGCGTGGCACCGATCAGCTCGGCGGCCCGGCCCATGGTGTACGCCGGGTAGTGGTCGTCGTCGAGCCGGTCGGCGGCCTGCGACTGGTCTTCCGAGGGCATGTACGCCTTCCCGCGGGCCGCCAGGGCGCGGCCCGCCGCATGGGGCAGTTTCCCCGTACGAGAACTCTAGTCGCCCCGGCCGAATCCCTGCTGCGGCGGACATAGATGTGCGACACCCGTCGGCCGGGTGAGCCCGGCCCGTCCCGTACCGGAACTCCCCGGCACGTCATGACCCCGCCGGGTACGGTGGACATGACCGGGGGCATGCGGCAGACCTGCGGCGAAAGAGGAACGGTGACCGACATGGGCTCGACGTCCGACCGCCCGCCCGAGGGAGACGACCTCGCCGAGGTGCGCATCATCGCGGCGGACCCCGATGTCGCCCAGCGGGTCGCGCTGCTCCTGCGCCAGGTCTTCCACTGCGACGAACCCCGCAGCTACCCCACGGGCCCGGACGGACACGGCACCCTCCTCCACCTGACGGTCGACACCGGACGCGTCGCAGACGCCTCCCCCGACCCCTCGACCTGGCTCGTCAGCAGCCGTTCCCAGGGCCGCCGCGCCCACACCGACGAGCCGGGCTGACTCGCACCGGCCCGAGCCGTACGCGCACGTCCGACGGCCGCCGCCGGGCCCCGTGGTGGACGGGGCCGGCGGCGGCCGTCTTCTGCGGCTCCGCCGCGTGGCCGCTCCCCCTCGCGGGCGCGCGCGTCGGAGCCTGGGTACCCCACATCGGATCCGCGGCGGATGCGGGAGGTCACCGCGGTGGTTTCACGACGGGGGAGGCGAAGGCGGCAGGGACCGACGGCGTACGGGCGAGGTGACGGCCGGCTGCCCTGCGGTGGCGGCGAAACGGTCCTTGCCCGGGCAACCGCCCGGGCGACTGGCTCTCGGGACGCGGGCGGCCGGTGAGCTGCCGTGCGACTTACTGTCCTGCGGAATCCTGCGGCCGACCTGCGGAATGCCGCGGCCGAGCAGCGCAAGCCTAGGTGAGCTTCCCCGGGGTGGATACCCCCGCGCACGGCCCGTGTGGCGTCGCCGGAGTGCCCCGTCCCGCCCCGCGCCTCGCCGCGAGCGCGCTCATGGCGGTCGAACCCCGCCAGCCCCCGGGCGGGGCAGTCCGCGGGAGTAGCGTGGGGACAAGAGGAACAGGCAGGTGAGCGCGATGACCGGTAGCGACCGCCCGTCGGCGCCACGGCTCCTGCCGAACGGCATCCACGAGTCCGTGCGCCCCGGGACGGCCCTCCTGAGGCTGGAGACCACGCACGAGCGCGGAGGAGTGCTCGACGGCGCGTGGTGGCCCCGTTCCCGGAACGTCGCCACCGAGCTCCCCGGCCTGATCCGCGCGCTTGCCGAACGGCTCGGGCCGATCACCCGGGTGGGGCTGGACTCCGCCGCCTGGGACGCTCTGCCGACGCGTCTGGTCGTCGACGACCGCGTGGTGCACATCGACGCGTCGGCCGTGGGCGACGACACCGTCCTGGTGAGCCGCGGCGAGGGGGACCACTTCTCCCTCCTCCTCGTCCCTCCGCACACACCGCCCGACGCGGCCCGCGCCGCGATGGCCGAGGCGGTCCGCGCCGACAACCTCAAACAGGCCGGACAGATCCTCATCGGCATCGACACCGGGCCGCCGCGCTGAGCGGCGGCCCTCGATCCGTTACGGCCTACGGGGCGTCGACCAGGTCGTGCGGCGGCACGGTCACCGTGCGGGCGCCCGGCTCACCCGCCAGGACTACCTTGCGCAGCGCGACGTTGTTGTCGGTGTTCGTCTCCTGGAGGCGCTTCTCCGGGTTGGCGATCACCTGGATGTAGTACGTGCCGTTCGGCAGGTCGGTGATGTCGAAGGACTGCCCGGGACGGTACTGGGTGTACGTGTCGCCGGAGCCGACGTCGAGGACCTCGCGCACGGAGATGGAGTTCTGCTGACCGCAGGCGGTCGACAGGTCGGTGTTGTACGGCTTCCAGTTGGCGTTCTTCACCGTGTAGTCGACGGCGTCGGTGTTGGCCAGGCAGAACGCCTCCTTGCCGCTGCGCACCTCCTTCGTCTGGTCCTCGCTCAGCAGCCGGTAGCTGGCGAAGTCCGTGAAGTGCCAGTGCTCGTGGCCGATGCGCGGGTCCCACTCCATGGTGCCGGTGGGCGTGTACCCGACCTGCTTGCCGTCGGCGTCGTAGAAGTACTGGTACGCGTCCATCACCTCCTTGCCGGGACTGCGGAACCCGTCCACGACGAGCGGAGCGGGGCCGGCGTTCCACACGTTCGCGCTGAACGCCAGGTAGTCCTTGCCCGGTACGTCCCCGTCCTCGCCGTCGGTGACGGCGATGTCCCAGGCGGGCAGCGAACGCAGGTCCGGCTTGGGCACGCTCGCCGCGACGCCGGCCCGGCCGGTGGGCCGCTTGGCGGCGGGCGTCAGCGCGGGCGCGATGCGGGAGCCGTCGGTGTGGCCGGTTCCGTCGCCCAGGTGGTGGGCCAGACCTCGGTCTTCGAGGGCGTGGGAGAGGGCGGGGGGTGTGGGTTCGTCGGCGCCGCGGGGGCCGTAGTGGGAGGCGCCGGCCGCGTGGGCGTCGTGTCCGCCGGAGTGGTGGGCCCGGGCCCCGGACGCGGACGTCTTGAGACCTGCCCCGCCGCCCTCGTCGCTGTTCTCGCGGACCGTCACCTTGATGATCGGCTGGTCGTCGGGAATGTCGAACAGGTCGCGGTACTTCTTCGCCACCGACACCTTGGCCGTGTACTCACCCGCCGGCAGGTCCACCGGCTTGTCGTAGTCGACCGTGCTGGAGTTGGACGCCCAGCCCTTCTCGGTACCCCACACCGAGCCCAGCGTCCACGGGTTGGTGGGGCAGCTCTCCGGATAGTGCGAGGTCGCGGGGGCGTCCGGACGGAGCCGTCCGGAGGCGTTGTTCGGGCAGAAGGTTCCCTCGCTCGTCGTCACCTCCTTGCCGGACGCGTCGGTGATCGACACGTTCAGGAAGCCCTGCAGCCCGGAGAAGTCCTTCACCAGCCCGGCGGGCAGGGTCTTGGTCCGTGTGCCGGTCCCGTCGCGGAGAATCTGCCGGGCGACGACCGGGTCCTTGTACGACTTCCGGGTCACCTTGAACTCCAGCGGCGCGTCGTCGACGGTGACGTACGTGCCGAGGTCGAGATAGACGCCGGAGTTCCCCTCGTAGCGGTCGAGCGTCACGGAGTTCGACGCGGCGATCAGCTTCAGCTTCGGCTTGCCGGGGACCGCTTCCGCCGCCTGTGCTCCGGTGCCGGGAACGGCTCCGGCCCCCGTGACGACGACGGCGAGCACTGCTCCGGCGGCGAGGGCGGAGCGCTGTAAGTGGCTGCGCGTGCTTCTACGACTGCTGTGCTGTTCCTGGCTGGTCATCGGTTCTCGTCTCCAGAGGTTCTCGATCGAGACTGTGAGCGCCCTGTGAGAGTTGTGAGAGCCGTGTCGGGGTTGCCTGTTGAGGATGAAACGAAGGGGAGTGACGCGAACTAGGCGTCCGAGTGGCCGAGTTCGACGTCGTGGTCGTCCACCGCACGGCCGTTGAGGGTCAGCGCGGTGGCGGTGGGCGGGTATCCGGTGGCGATCACGGTGTACTCGCCGACGGCCAGATCGGTGAAGGCGTACGCCCCGTCCGTTCCGGTCGTCGCCGTGCCGACGACATTCCCGGCCGCGTCGACCAGCGTCACCCGGGCGTCGGCGAGGGGGCCGCTCGGGGCTCGTACGACGCCCTGGAGGCGGGCGCCGGAGTCGAGGTCGACCTCGATCCGAGTGACACCGGTGCCGCCGATCTCGACGGGGAGGGCGCGAGGGCGGTGCCCGTCGGCGTTGACGGCGAGGGTGACCGGGCCGGGGGGCAGTTCGGTGAAGTCGAACTCGCCCTGCTCACCGGTGGTCCGGGTGGCGAGCAGATCACCTCGCACATCCGTGACGACGACCATCGCGTCCTTGACCGGCGTGCCCGTCTGCGCGGCGCGGACGACGCCGGTCAGGCCGCTCGCGCCGGCGAGAAGGACGTCGTACGAGACGGGCGCGCCGTCGTCCATGGCGATGGTCGAGGCCTGGGGCCGGAAGCCGTCGGCGGAGGCGATGAGGACGTACGAGCCCGGGGCGGGGGCGCGCAGGGCGTAGGAGCCGTCGGGCCGGGCGAGCGCGCGGTCCAGTTGCCGGCCGGTGAGGGAGATGAGGGTGACGGCGGCGTGCGGGACGGGGGTGGCGTCGGTGCCGCGGACGGAGCCGCGTACCGGGATGCCGCTGGGGGCTTCTTCCGGCGTGGGTTCCGGCCTGGGTTCTGGCGTGGATTCTGGCTTGGGTTCTTGCCTGGGTTCTTGCCTGGGTTCTTCCGTGGGTTCTCCCTTGGGCGACGGGACGTTGGCGGGTCCCGTCCCCTTCGCCTTCCTCAGCGGGACCTCCTTGATGAACAGGCAGAAGAGGAAGGCGACGAGGGCGAAGGGGGCCGCGTACAGGAAGATGTCGGCGATTCCGTGGCCGTAGGAGCTCTCGACGACCGTGCGGAGGGGCCCGGGGAGGGTGGCGACGTCGGGGATGGTGTCGGAGGAGTCGGCCGAGGCGAGCGCGGCGCGGTACTTCGGGTCGAGGCCGGCCAGTCCGTCGGTGAGGTAGTGCGTGATGCGGTGGGCGAGGACCGCGCCCAGCGCGGAGGTGCCGAGGGTGCCGCCGAGCGAGCGGAAGAAGTTCACCGTGGAGGAGGCGGCGCCGAGGTCGGCGACCTCGACCTGGTTCTGCGTGGCCAGGACCAGGTTCTGCATCATCATGCCGATCCCGAGGCCGAGCAGTGCCATGAAGATGGCGATGTGCCAGTACGTGGTGTCGTAGCGGATGGTGCCGAGGAGGCCGAGGCCCGCGCTGACGAACAGACCACCGGCCAGCAGCCACGCCTTCCACCGGCCGGTGCGGGTGATGATCCGGCCGGAGACCGTGGAGGCGCCGGCGAGCCCGACGATCATCGGGATGGTCATCACGCCGGACATCGTGGGCGACTTGCCGCGGGCCAGCTGGAAGTACTGGCTGAAGTAGATGATCGCGACGTACATCGCGACGCCGACGAAGAGCGAGGCCAGGGCGGCGAGGGTGATGGTGCGGTTGCGGAAGAGGCGGAGGGGGATGATCGGCTGGCCGGCCCTGGTCTCCGTGAGGACGAAGGCGGCGAGGAGGACGGCGGTGCCGCCGACCATCGCGTACGTCTGCCAGGACAGCCAGTCGTACCTGTCCCCCGCGAAGGTCACCCAGAGGAGGAGCAGGCAGACACCGGAGGTGATGAAGAAGGCCCCCGCCCAGTCGACCTTGATCTCCCGGCGGACGACGGGCAGGCGCAGGGTGCGCTGCAGCACGACCAGCGCGACGACCGCGAACGGCACGCCTATGTAGAAGATCCAGCGCCAGCCGAGCCAGCTGGTGTCGGTGATGACGCCACCGATCAGCGGTCCGGCGACCATCGCGGTGGCGAAGGTGGCACCGAGGTAGCCGCTGTACCGACCGCGCTCCCGTGGCGGGACCATCGCCGCGAGGATGATCTGCGCGAGCGAGGTCAGGCCGCCCATGCCGATGCCCTGGACCGCTCGGCAGACGATGAGCATGCCGGGGCTCTGGGAGATCCCGGCGACGGCGGAGGCGCAGACGAAGACGCTCAGCGCGAGTTGCACGAGCAGTTTCTTGGAGAAGAGGTCCGCCAGCTTGCCCCAGAGGGGGACGGACGCGGTCATCGTCAGGAGCGACGCCGTGACGACCCAGGTGTAGGCGGACTGGCCTCCGCCGAGGTCGGCGATGATGCGGGGGAGGGCGTTCGAGACGATCGTCGAGGAGAGGATCGCCACGAACATGCCGAGCAGGAGTCCGGTCAGGGCTTCCATGATCTGGCGGTGGGTCATGGGAGCGGCGGCGGCTTCGGCGGATCCGGGCCCCTGGCTTCCCTGAGCCCGCACTCCGGTCGGTGTGGACGATGCCATGGGCGCCCTTCGCTTCCCGCGCTGCTTGTTGCGTAAGGCAAGCATGGTTTCGGATGGTTGCTGCAGGCAAGTGGATTGGGGGTGGACGGCCTCAAAGACTCGGCAAAGGCCCGTTCGCCCCGGTGCACCAGGTCGCCGGTCCGGCGGCCTCTGGAGCCGAGAGCGCGAGTTCGGTTCTCGTCACCCATTCCCGGGCGAAGCTGCCCTGGGCCAGGCCCTCGTGGGTAACCTACGGGCAACGCGGCCGGGGGGGACGAGCGTGCGCGCAGAGGATCTGACTCCGGTGGAACTGCGTGTTCGGGACGCGTTCTCGCGCGGCGAGAGACTGGATCTGCGGGTCGGTGATCCGGTGGAGGATGATCCGGCCAACAGCGATCATTGGGGGCCCGACCGCGTGGTCAGGGGCGCTGCGCTCACGTGGTTGCTGCTCGACGGCGCTGTCGCCGAGCCGGGGCACGTACCCGCACTGCGTCTTGACGGCGCGCGCGTCGACGGATCGTTGGAGCTCGACTATGCCGAGATTCCGTACCGAGTCACCATGGACGGCTGCGACTTCCGAGGCAGGGTCACCCTTTACAGCGCGCGCACCCGGCAGTTCAGCCTGAAGCGTTGCCGCCTGGTCCGTTTCTACGCCGCCAATGCCTCGGTCGACGGCACCTTGAAGGTTCGTCGTTGCCGGCTGGACGGCTTGCTGAAGCTGGACGGTACTCACATCACCGGCATCCTCGACCTCGACGGAAGCCTGCTGACCAACTCCGACGGACCCGCCCTGACCGCCAACCGGCTTCAGGTGGACGACCACATACGGATGCGCCACGGATTCACCGCTGAGGGCGAGGTGATCCTGCGCAGCGCTCACGTCGGCGGTGACCTCGACATGAGTGACGCCCAGTTGTCGAGCCCCGGGGGCGCAGCGCTGACGGCCTCACGGATGCACGTCGAGGGCGACGTGTTGTGCGACCGGCTCAAGACTGTGGGCGAAGTCGACTTTCCGGGCGCCAGAGTCGAGGGGGTCGTGCGTTTTTGGGGTGCTCAGTTGAGCAACCCGGGCGGCAGGGCGCTGCACGGATACCACCTGGAGGTCGGCACAAGCCTGCACCTCAACAGCGGCTTCACCGCGGAAGGGAGTATCGATCTGGCTGGAGCCAGGGTGAACGGCCGGATCACCTTGCGGGATGCGCGGGTCATGACCCCGGGCGGCGTCGCGCTTGCCATGCCGCACGCCCATGCGGAAGAGGTGGATCTGCGGATGAGGCAGCACCCGCGGGGCCTGGTCGACCTCCGTCACGCCATGTTCGGAATCATCCGGGACGCATCGCAGAGCTGGCCCGACGAGTTGAAGCTCGACGGTCTGCGCTACGACCGGTTCGAGAACCCGCTGCCGCCGAGACAGCGCATACGGTGGCTGCTTCGCGACAGCTCCGGTTACGCCCCGCAACCGTTCGAGCAACTGGCCCTCGCATACCGCTCGTTGGGCCACGACGACGACGCACGCACCGTCTCGCTGCTCAAGGAGCGCCTCCGCCGCAGGACCCTGCCACGACCTGCCCGCGCCTGGGGAGCGATCCAGGACATCACGGTCGGCTACGGCTATCGGCCGATGCGCGCCGGCCTCTGGCTGACAGGCCTGCTGGCCCTCGGCTCCGTCGTCTTTACAGTCCAGCGGCCCACCCGCAACGCCTCCGGTGGTACCGAGGTCTTCAACCCGGTGATCTTCACCCTCGACCATCTGCTCCCCGTCATAGGCCTCGGACAGGGGACGGCGTTCACCCCCACGCCCGGCACCCAGTGGATCGGCTACCTGCTCACCGGCTGCGGATGGATCCTCGCCACGACGATGGTCATCGGCATCACACGTTCCCTCAACCGACGCTAGCCGGAGGACGACCGGCCGGTCCGAGCGCCGCCTCCCGGGCGCCCCCGGGCCGCCTGCTTGCCGAGGTCTTCGCGTCCGACGGGCGCCGGGGAAGCTGATGGTCGCGCAGGGGGGAATTTCGGTGAAAGCAGCCGGATGCTCATTTGTTCAGGTATCAGGGTGAGAGGAGGACGGGGCCGCCCTGGTGGTTCTAGCCTCGGTGGGGGACGAGTACGGGGGTGCGCGGGTGAGTGTCGGGGGTGCTGTGGGCGGGCGGTTGTTCGTGTCGCATGCGGGTGCGGATCGGGCGTGGGCGGAGTGGGTGGCCTGGCAGTTGCAGGATGCCGGGTACGAGGTCGAGCTGGATGTGTGGCACTGGGGTGCCGGGGAGAACTTCGTCACGAGGATGAGCCGTGCCCTGGAGCAGGGGCGGACGGTGGCCCTGTTCTCCCGCGCGTACTTCGACCTCGGCCGGTTCACCGAGGACGAGTGGACGGCGGTGCTGGCTGCGCGGGAGCAGTTGGTGCCGGTGCGCATCGAGGACGCCGCCACTCCGAAGCTGCTGCGCCCGTTGCTGACTCCGGATCTGTTCGGGCTGGGTGAGGAGCAGGCCCGTGCCGTGCTGCTGCGGGCGGTGGCGGGGCCGCCCGGTGCGCCGGACAGTCCGCCCCTCTTCCCGGAGGGCGAGGTGCCGGGCAGGTTGCGGGAGATGGGAGCGACCGGCCCGCGGTTGCCGGGAAGTCTGCCGCGGGTGTGGAACATCCCGGCCCGCAACGCCGGCTTCACCGGGCGGGACGAGCTGCTGGTGACCGTGCGGACCGGGCTGGCCGGGACGCGTACGGTCGCGGTCCTGGCACTGGACGGGCGGGGCGGGGTGGGCAAGACCCAGCTCGCGATCGAGTACGCCCACCGGTTCAGCGGGGAGTACGAGCTGGCCTGGTGGGTCGCGGCGGAGGATCCCACGCTGATTCCGGACCAGTTGGCCGCGCTGGCCGTCGCCACCGGTTGTGCTCAGCGCGGTAGCCCCCCGGTGGAAGCGCTGGAGGCCTTGGGTGCGGAGTTGCGGACCCGGGCGCGATGGCTGCTGGTCTTCGACAACGCCGAGGACCCGGCCGAGCTGGCCGGGTATCTGCCGGCCGGAGCGGGGCACGTGCTGATCACCTCGCGCAACCCGCGCTGGCATCACATCGCCGCCCTGGTGGATGTCGACGTCCTGGCCCGCGCGGAGTCCGTCGCGCTGTTGCGTTCCCGCAGCCGCGGACTCAGCGAGAAGGACGCCGGAGGGCTGGCCGAGGCCCTGGATGATCTGCCGCTGGCTCTGGTGCAGGCTGCCGAAGCCCTGACGGCCTTCACTCCCCGGCAGTACCTGGACCTGTTGGAACGTCATGCCAGCGACGCGAATGACGACGGTGCCCCGCCCGACTACCCCCGCTCCCTGACCGCACAGATCAGCCTGAGCATGGAGCGTCTCACCGCTCAGGATCCCGCCGCCGCCAACCTGCTGCGCGCCTGCGCCCTGCTGGCCCCCGAGCCCTTCCCCCTGCACGCCATCACCACCGTCAGCGGCCATCCCGACGGGGGTGACGACTCCGGGCTGGTGCACATGCTGTCCGACCCCCGCGCCTTCAGGCGGGTGCTGGCTGCGGTGGACCGCTTCGGGCTGGCCCGCATCGCCGGCGGCAGCGTGCAGCTGCATCGCCTGACGCAGGCCATCCTTCGCAGCCGGCTCACCCCTGAGCAGCGCACCCAGGCCGGCCACCACGCCAGCCTCCTACTGGCCTCCGCCTCCCCCGGTGACGCCGCTGATCCGGGCACCTGGCCCCGCTGGCCCGCCCTCCTGCCTCACCTGCTGGCCATCGACCCCACCGACCTCACCACCTCGGAGGCCCGGGCCGCCGCCTGCCAGGCCACCTGGTATCTGATGGACCGCGCCGCCGCCCCCACCGCCCTGCCCCGCCTGCAGAGCCTGCACCAGAGCTGGACCCGGCACCTGGGACCCGACAACGCGAACACCCTGTGGGCGGCAGGAAACCTCGCCCGCGCCTACGCCGACACCAACGACCACACCCGGGCCCGCGACCTGGACGAAGACGCCCTCACGCGACTGCGTCAGAAGCAGGGCAAGGACCATCCCGACACCCTGATCACCGCCAGCAATCTCGCCAACTGGCTGGCGGCTCTGAATGAGACCGAAGAGGCCCGCGCCCTCGGCGAAGACACCCTGACCCGTCAACGGCACGTCCAGGGCGAAGACCACCCCGACACCCTGCGCACCGCAAGCAACCTCGCCAACCGCCTGGCGGCTCTGGGCGAAACCGAACAGGCCCGCACCCTCGGCCGGGACACCCTGACTCGCCAACGGCACGTCCAGGGCGAAGACCACCCCGACACCCTGCGCACCGCAAGCAACCTCGCCATCTGGCTGGCGGATCTGGGCGAGACCGAACAGGCCCGCACCCTCGGCCAGGACACGCTGGCCCGACGACGGCGCGTCCTGGGCGAGGACCACCCCGACACTCTGAGCACCGCAAGCAATCTCGCCATCTGGCACGCGGCTCTGAGCGAGACCGAACAGGCCCGCACCCTCGGCCAGGACACGCTGGCCCGACGACGGCGCGTCCTGGGCGAGGACCACCCCGACACCCTGCGCACCGCAAGCAACCTCACCAACTGGCTGGCGGATCTGGATGAGACCGAACAGGCCCGCACCCTCGGCCAGGACACACTGGACCGCCAACGGCGCGTCCTGGGCGAGGACCACCCCGACACCCTGAGCACCGCCAACAACCTCGCCATCCGGGTGGCCGACCTGGGCGAGACCGAACAGGCCCGCGCCCTCAGCGAAGACACGTTGGCCCGACGACGGCGCGTCCTGGGCGAGGACCACCCCGACACCCTGACCACCGCCGGCAACCACGCCATCGACCTGTCGGAAGTGGGCGAGACCGAGCAGGCCCGCACCCTCGCCGAAGACACACTGGACCGCCAACGGCGCGTCCTGGGCGAGGACCACCCCGACACCCTGCGCACCGCCCGCTTCCTCGACCACCTCGACCGGAACAGCTAGGGCACCGGACGAACGCCCGGCTCCTCCCGCTCAGCCGACGTCGAAGGACACCATCACCCGAGCCGGATCCCGGAACCCGTCTGTCCCGATCGGCGAACGCTCCACCAGGACGTTCACCCCCGGCCCCGACCCGGTCGCGAGGTAACTCCACGCAGGGCCCCGAAGGGCCGGGCCGCAGAGCCCCTTCGGCAACTCGGTCTCGTCCGTGCCGAGCGCGTACGCGCTGCCGTACCGCTCGTCGAGCAGGGGGGCGCCGTCCGGGACGAGGCCCGCGCGGTGCAGGTAGTCCGGGAGCCGGCTGGTCAGGAAGGAGACCTGGGCGGTGCCGTCGTCGGTGGCGTAGTGGATTTCCGAGGCGTCGGCGGGGAGCGGGGTGCCGCCGGCCGAGATGACCTTCGGTAGGCTCGTGTCGCTGCCTTCGCAGGCTCGGGCGTCTCCGAAGGGATGGAACAGCTCGTCCTGGAAGAGCCAGACGAGGCCTCCGGCCGACAGGGCGAGAAATGCCACGCCGACCGCCAGACACGACAGTCGCCGCCGGGTCGGGGAGGCTCCGCGATGCGCGGCGTGGCCCTCGGCACCCTGTGGCTCCGTTGCCTCGCCCGTCTCGCCTGTCTCGCCTGTCTCGCCTGTCTCGTCCGTCTCGTCCGGGACAAGTCCCGGGCCGGGCACTCCGATCTCAGACATCAGTCCCCCGCCAGACTCCCTGTACAGCGCCTCACACACCATAAGTCCGGCGGAGCACCACTGCCCCACCACCAGGGCAGGTGCCGCTCCTCCGGCGACACCGTCAACTACCGGAAGGACCTGTCGAGCAAGTCCAGCAGGGCCCTCCAGTGGCGTTCCGTCGCCTCCGCCCCGTACATCGCCGTGTCGGCCTGCGTGAATCCGTGGTGGGCGCCCTCGTAGACCTCCGTGCGGTGGCGGACGCCCGCTTCCGTGAGGGCCTTGTCCAGGCGGTCGATGGATTCGGCGGGGTTGGTGGAGTCCTGGTCCGCGTGGCCGAAGTACAGCTCGGCCGTGATGTGTTCGGCGAGCAGGTGGGGGCTGTTCGGGGCGTCGGTCGCGAGGTAGGCGCCGTGGAAGCCGGCCGCGGCGGCGATGCGGTCGGGGTAGGTGCCGGCCGTGCGCAGGGCGAGGCCCGCGCCCATGCAGTAGCCGGTGACGCCGGCCGGGCCGTCGGTGGTCAGCGGGGACGCGGCCAGCCAGTCGAGGTAGGCGGCGGCGTCGCGCATCGCCGCCTCGGGGGTGAGGGTTTCGGCGGCCGGGCGGAGGGCCTGGATGATCTCCGGGCGCTCTGCCGGGTTGATGAACTCCGGCAGGTCCACGACGGGAGCGCGGCCGTAGCGGTGGAAGACGTTGGGGACCAGGACCGTGTAGCCCGCCGCGGCCAGGCGGTCCGCCATCGACTTCAGGTGCGGGCGCAGGCCGAAGGCGTCCATGTAGAGCAGGACGGCGGGGTGCGGGGCGCCGTCGTCGGGGTGGGCCAGGTAGGCGTCGGCGGTGCCGTCCGGGGTGGGTATGTCGACGGGCGAGCCGTGCACGGGGGTCATGGTGTGTGCCTTTCCTGCTCCTGCAGCAGGGCCGCAGGGTCGGGCCTACGTGAAGAGAAGTGCCGTATGTGAAACTCAGCGTCACGCTAGCCACTGAGTACCGAGACTGCAAGCAAGGTCCTTCCAGCGGGCTACGATCGCAGGGTGACAGGAGCAGCAGCACGTACGAGCGCGAGCACCAGTGCAAGCACGAGCACGAGCACGAAAGCGAATGCGAACACGCGTACGAACACCAGGGATATCGCCCGAGCCGCCGTGCGGGCCGAACTCGCCCAGGTGGCCTTCGAGCTGTTCCGTCGCGAGGGGTTCGACAAGGTCACCCTCGACGACCTGGCCGCGGCCGCCGGGGTGTCCCGGAGCACCTTCCTGCGGTACTTCGGCACCAAGGAGGACGCCGTCCTGGCCGCCTTCGACGGGCATGACCGGCGGGTCGCCGACGCCCTGCGCGCCCGTCCCGCCGACGAGGGCGACTGGACGGCGCTGCGGCGGGCGCTGGACACGGTCATCGGGCGGTATCACGAGGACCCGGCGGGTGCGCTGGCGACGACCCGGCTCGTCCGGGAGACACCCGCGCTGTGCGCCCGGCACCTGGAGAAGCAGCGCAGCTGGACGCCCGCACTGGCCGAGGCACTCGCGGAGCGTGCGGGCAACCCGGAGTCCGTGACCCTCGGGCAGACGGTCCGGGCGGCCGCCGCGCTCGACTGCCTGAACGTCGCCCTGGACCACTGGACCGCCTCCGACGGCCGTCTCGACCTGGTCACGCTGCTGGACGAGGCGTTCGCGGCACTGGCACCGGCACCGGCGTCGGCACCGACGCCCCGATAGCAAAATCATGTGGCCCGAGCCACACATCAACCGCCCATTTCGGCGATAA
Source organism: Streptomyces sp. MMG1533 (assembly GCF_001279775.1). Taxonomy (GTDB): domain Bacteria; phylum Actinomycetota; class Actinomycetes; order Streptomycetales; family Streptomycetaceae; genus Streptomyces. Next base: position 35,104 of record NZ_LGDG01000211.1, read on the forward strand.
TCGGAACCATGAGTACCGCAACGTTTGTACTGGCGGCCTCGTCGAGCGATGTACTCAACGTGATCGCCGCCTTTGCCGGTGGCCTGCTCATCGCCGGTGCCCTGGTGTGGGCCGTGCAGTTCGGCATGCGGGTCCAGGACCGGGAACTGCCCCGGCCCCGGCCCGACGAGCAGGCGCATCTTCCCTCGACCGGCGCCGTCCGCGAGATGCGGGAGATGCGGGAGCCGGACGAGTTGCCGATCCCCGAGGACAAGCGGGAACGGCTCATGCCGTATCAACTCCACCACGCCGGAACCAGACGAGGAAAGGACCAGCACCGAAAGCGCTGGCTGCCTGGTTCCAGCGGTTCCTTCGGCAGCGGGGGCCTCGGGCACGTGTGACCGTGTGACCCCCGGTAACGACCGAACCGGCGGGGATCAGCGCTCCGCCGAAGTGTTGCCGCGCGCTGAAGAGTTGTGCCGGTACACCGCCAGCGACCAGATCACGAAGAGGTTGACGGCGACCATGATGACCGACCAGACCGGCGCGTAAGGCAGGAACAGGAACTGGGCGACCAGGCTGAGGGACGCCAGGAAGATGCCGGTCACGCGGGCCCACTCGGCGCCCTTGAGGATGCCCGCGCCGGTGAGCACGGCCACGGCGCCGAGGCAGATGAGGATGACGCCCCAGCCGGTGAGGTTGATCTTGTAGACGTAGTCGCCGAGGTTGGCCCACACGTCGTCCTCGGCGAGCGCGGAGATGCCCTGGAAGATCGCCAGGACGCCGTTCATCAGCATCAGGACACCGGCGAAGACGACGCCGCCCGCGGCCCAGCCGGTCTCGGTCGGCGTCGGGGTGTAGCCGTAGTCGGCCCGGCCGGGCGGCATGCCGGCCGAGCGGTGGGTGTCGTCCCAGACCGGCGGTTGCTGCCCGCCCGTCGGCTGCTGACCTGCGCCGGTCTGCGGCTCGGTTCGGTGCGGTTGCTGGGTCATGGGCGAGCCCCGTTTCTTCCGAGTCTGCGAGCGGTTCGAGTCGCATGAGTCGCTTGAGTCGCTTGAGTCGTTCGACTCCTTCGACGATCGGGCGGCACGGGGGCCGTCGCCAGAGGGACGGACCGTCCGGGTGACGTCCGGCATGCGGCCGTACGCCCGCGGGCCTTCACTGGAACCCGAAGGGCACCCGACGGGCATCCCAACCGCACTCCTGGAGGCGACATGGCCGGTTACCGGGCACGCTGGGCGACCGGCACGGCACTGACGGCGGTCGTGGCCGCCGCGCTGACCACGCTGACCGGCTGCTCCGACGACGACAGCCCCTCGGACGCGGTCAGCAGGGCGGCGTCGGCGGCGCGTTCGGCGGGTGCGGAGGCGACGGCCGCGTTCGCGTCGGCGACGGCGGAGGCGGGCCGGAAGTTCGACGAGGTCAAGGGCGGCGTGGACGCCAAGGGCGACGTGAAGCTGGGAATCCCGGCCACCGACGGCGACGGCCGTACGAAGGTCGAGGTCACGGTGGACAACACCGTCGGCTCGACGAGGTCGTTCCTCGTCCAGGTCGACTTCACCGACCAGGGCGGCAACCGGGTCGACACGGTCGTCGTCACCGTCTCCGACGTCTCCTCCGGCGAGTCCGCCAAGGCCACGGCCCGCAGCACACGGAAGCTGGGCGGCGAGGTGGGAGCGAAGGTGGGGCGGGCGGTGCGGTACTGAGAGGTGAGGCGGTACGGAGCGGTGCGGCGAGGTGCGGTGCCGGGACCTCCCGGTTCACCCGAACGGCCCAGTCCACCCGCACGCACCGCCCCCTCCCCCCGTCCAATGAACAGGTCAGCGCACGGCACCGCGGCGACAAGGCAGGGCGATGAGCGAGACACCGATGAGCAGGACACCGGTGGCCTTCACCGAGCAGGACCACGCGGACCGTATGGCCCGGGCCACAAGGGACGCGGCCGCCGCCGGACTCTCCGGACTGCTCGTCACCCCCGGCCCCGACCTGGTCTGGCTGTGCGGCTACCGGCCCACCGCGGTCACCGAACGCCTCACCCTGCTGGTGCTGATCCCCGAGTCGGAACCCCGGCTGCTGGTCCCCGCGCTGGAACGCCCGGAGGCGGAGGCGGCCCCCGGTGCGGGCGCCCTGCGGCTGTCGGAGTGGCGGGACGGCCAGGACCCGTACGCGGCGGCGGCCGGCCTCCTGCGCCCGGGCGGCCTCCCCCACAGCCTCAAGGGCGTGGGAGGTGCCCCCATCGGCATCTCCGATTCCACCTGGGCCCTGCACCTCCTCGGCCTCCAGGAGGCCCTGCCGCTCACCACCTACCGGGCCCTGACCACCTCGCTGCCGATGCTGCGGGCGGTCAAGGACGACCACGAGTTGGCACGGCTCGCGGCGGCGGGGGCGGCGGCGGACGCGACGTACGAGGCGATCCTGTCCGTACGGTTCGCCGGGCGCCGGGAGGCCGACGTGGCCGCCGACCTCGCCCATCTGCTGCGCCGGCACGGGCACAGCCAGGTCGACTTCACCGTCGTCGGCTCCGGGCCCAACGGCGCCAACCCGCACCACGAGGCGGGCCGACGCACCATCGTGGACGGCGACATGGTGGTCCTGGACTTCGGCGGTCTGAAGGACGGGTACGGCTCGGACACCACGCGGACCGTGCATGTCGGCGAGCCCACGGACGAGGAACGCGCGGTGCACGACGTCGTGCGCCTGGCGCAGCAGGCCGCCTTCGAGGCCGTACAGCCCGGGGTGCCCTGCGAGGAGATCGACCGGGTGGCCCGCATGGTGATCGAGGACGCCGGCTACGGCGAGTACTTCATCCACCGCACCGGCCACGGCATCGGTGTCACCACGCACGAGCCGCCGTACCTCGTGGCGGGCGAACAGCGACCGCTGGTGCCCGGGATGTGCTTCTCGATCGAGCCCGGCATCTATCTGCCCGGCCGCTTCGGTGTCCGTATCGAGGACATCGTGGCGTGCACGGAGACGGGCGGGCGGCGGCTGAACGCGACACCGCACGAGATGGCCGTGGTCAGCTGAGTCCCCTGGTGGGGGCTCACGCCATCCAGAAGAAGACCGCCGTCATCCGCTTCTCCTCCAGCGTGAGGCCGGAGTAACCGGTCGCACTGTGCACGAGGTTGGCGTTGTAGAGGAGCAGCCGGTTGTACCTGTGGGGCACGCGGACGTCCTCCTCGAAGGCGTCCGGGGCGACGAACCGGGTGCCGAGGGCGTCGACGAGGTTGTTGTGCGGGGCCTGGACGACGTTGCCACCGAGCCGTCCGCCGGGCAGGGACTGCCGGTAGAAGCTGGTGCCGCAGTCCTTGGGGACGCCGGGGTTGAGGTAGAGGACGGCCGCGTACCGGCACAGGGAGCGGGAGTCGGTGTGCGGGCGGGGCGTGCTCTCGCCCTCCCCCACCACCTGGACGCAGTTGTGGTTGAGGGTGCCGCCGCCGGGCGTGCGCTGCACCCACAGTTCCCCGGCTCCGGTCGCCTGCCGCACCAGGCGCTCCACGCGGGCCAGTTCGGACGGTTCGAGGCCGGGCATCGCACGCAGTCCCGGCCAGGCCTCGGGCTTGTGCGGGTATCCCTCGGTCCAGTCGTCCTTGGCGAGGCAGCGTTCCCGTACGGCGTCCACGTCCGGCAGTACGTCGTCCAGGACCCAGTAGTCACGGCCCTTGGTGGGCTTGCGGTAAGGGAGGACGGGGAGGGGCGTCCGCGGGGGCCCGGGGGTCCCCGCCGGGCGCCGCCTTGCTGACATGGACATGCGCGTGAAGGTATCTCCGGGGTCCCTCTGCACTCGCCCGCGAACCGGTCAAGCTTGTGTCAATCCCGACCGGCGGATCCGGACGGCCGGCGTGCCCGCCACCGCAACACCCGTCGGCGCGGCCCTCGTTGCGTGCGATCCTCGCGGGCCGTTTCCGCAGGTGGTCTGCGCCGAGCGGCCGTACGGGCGAGGGATGCATTTCTGAGGCGGCGACGAGGAAGCACCCGGGGCTGATGAACACCTACGCCTCGACGTGCGTACTCATATGCGTCCGACCCGCCTGACGGCGGGCCCCCGACCGGGTAGGAGGCAAGGTGCCGCTGTCACGGAATGCGATGGGAACCCTCTTTGTGGGCGGTGCCCTCACGCTGACTCTGGGCGCACTCGCCTACCCATCGATGCTCGGCCTCGACACCGTCTCCAGCTCCCAGGACCGGATCATCGCCCAGACACAGTGGGGGCCGTTGACGGAGGGGGACCGGGACTTCGTGGTGAAGGTGCGCGCGGCCGGGCTGTGGGAGTACCCGCTGGGGCAGATCGGCCTGAAGAAGGGGACGACCCCGGAGGTCAAGACCGCATCCGAGCACCTCGTCGACGGGCACGCGGCGCTGGACGCCAGCTGCCGCAAGATCGCCCCGATGCTGAACATCACCCTCCCGAACGTGGCGAGTCCGCAGCAGGTGTCCTTCGTGAACCAGATCGACTCGCAGACCGGCAAGGCGTTCGACTCCAACTTCGCCAACATCCTGCGTACCACGCACGGTTCGATCTTCAACACGATCGCGAAGATCCGCTCCACCACCAAGAACTCGCTGATACGGCAGCTGGCCGACCAGGCCAACAACACCGTCCTGGACCACATCACGGTCATGGAGAAGACCGGCCTGGTCAACTACGACCAGGCCCTCTTCCAGCAGACCACCCCGCCGAAACTGCCCAGCGACGACCTCACCCCGCCGGCGCCGCAGGCCGGTGAGCCGATGGTCGTCCTCAGTCCGCCGGCGACCGCGACCGCGACCCCGACCATCACGCCCTGAGCCCGTCGGTGGGGTGACCGGTCGCCAGGGCCTGTCCCAGGACTGTCCTAGGACGCGAGCCAGACGGTGGTGTCCGGCCCGAGCCGCCCGTTCTCCAACGGGCGGCTCAAGAGCAGCACCTCCCCCGGCGGCAGCGGTACGGCCGTCTGTGACAGGTTGGCCACACACCGCCAGCCGTCGTGCCGGGCGAAGTCCAGCACTCCGGCCGGGCTGTCGGCCGTCCAGGTCAGCGACTCGCCCTCCAGCAGCTTGCGGCGCAGCTTCAGGGCCGTGCGGTAGAGCTCCAGGGTCGAGCCCTCGGCCCCGTTCTGTGCCTCGACGGCGTACGCCGCGAAGCTCTCCGGCTGCGGCAGCCAGGCGCCGCCCGCGCCGAAGCCGTACGAGGGTCCCGTCGTCGTCCACGGCAGCGGCACCCGGCACCCGTCGCGGCCCTTGCGGACCCGCCCCGTCTGTTCCCAGATCGGGTCCTGGAGGACCTCGAAGGGCAGGTCGGCGACTTCGGGCAGACCGAGTTCCTCACCCTGGTAGACGTACGAGGATCCGGGCAGCGCCAGCATCAGGAGCGTGGCCGCGCGGGCGCGCCGCAGGCCCTCGGCCGGATCGATCGCGGGGGCGTGGCCGCCGGACAGCAGCCAGGCGTTGTCGTCGGTGCCGGGCGGGAGCATCAGCCGGGAGGCGTGGCGTACGACGTCGTGGTTGGACAGCACCCAGGTGGCGGAGGCGCCGGCCGCGCGGGCGGTGACGAGGGAGTCGGTGATGACCTGGCGCAGCTCGTCGGCGTCCCAGCCGGCCTGCAGGTACTCGAAGTTGAAGGCCTGGCCGAGTGCGTCGGGACGGGCGTACCGCACCCGGCGATCGCCCTGCACCCAGGCCTCGGCGACCGCCATCCGGGGCGGGCGGTAGGCGTCGAGGACCCTGCGCCAGTCGCGGTAGATCTCGTGGACCTCGTCGCGGTCGAAGAAGGGGTGGGTGCCGGGCGGGAACTCGGACAGCGCGTCCTCGCTGCTGAGCTCGGGGGCGCCGAGGTCGCGCAGCGGTTCGTCCAGGTCCTTGGCGAGGGCGTGGGCGACGTCGACGCGGAAGCCGTCGACCCCGCGGTCGGACCAGAAGCGCAGGGTGGTGCGGAAGTCGGCGCGGACCTCCTCGTTCGACCAGTTCAGGTCGGGCTGCTCGGGGGCGAACAGGTGCAGGTACCACTGTCCGTCCGGCACCCGCTTCCAGGCGCTGCCGCCGAAGACGGACTGCCAGTCGGTGGGCGGGAGTTCGGCGTGCGGGCCGCGGCCGTCGCGGAAGACGTAGCGGTCGCGGGCGGGCGAGCCGGGCCCGGCGGCGAGGGCCTCCTGGAACCAGACGTGCTGGTGGGAGGTGTGGTTCGGGACGAGGTCGACGATCACCTTGAGGCCGAGACGGTGGGCCTCGGCGGCGAGCGCGTCGAAGTCGTCGAGGGTGCCCAGGCGCGGGTCGACGTCACGGTAGTCGGCGACGTCGTAGCCGCCGTCGGCGAGTTCGGAGGGGTAGAAGGGGCTGAGCCACAGGGCGTCCACGCCCAGCGCGGCGAGGTGGTTCAGGCGCCGGGTGACGCCTCGCAGGTCGCCGAGCCCGTCGCCGTCGGCGTCGGCGAAGCTGCGGGGGTAGACCTGGTAGACGACGGCCTGGCGCCACCAGTCGGGGTCCTTGGAGGAGAGGTCGGGAAGGTCGGGGTTGAGGTCGGTCACGCGGCGGTCTCCCTCATGGCGGTCATGACGGTGGTCAGCGGCACTCAGGTACCTGTCCCCATTGTCGGGAAAGCGAACTCGAACGCCGTCCGGAGCACTTCATTCCCTGTGTGGCGGAATTGTGATGGACTCTTGAACTCGCTCTGCATCACCGCAGGTTGACAGCGTTCCGTGGGGAGATCCACGATGAGCGGACACTGTGGCGCATGTGACCAATGAGCCCAGTGTTTCTGAGACCGGTGCCCTTCGGGAGCACCGCCACCCCCTCACCCCGATGGGATCTGCATGTCCATAGTCAGACGTGTCACCGCGCGCCGCCTGCTGGGGACGGGCGCCGCGGCGCTCGTCCTCTGCGCCGTCTCCGCCCCGACCTCCTGGGCCACCGGCACCCCCGGTGGCGAGGGCTGGAATTCCGGCGGCAGCTACAAGCCCGGCACCGGAGCCGGCACGGAGACGGTGACCGACCGCTGTCAGTTCTCGCTCGACGGCACGAACTTCTACGACTCGGTCAAGGTCGACGACCAGAACCTCAAGCCGACCGACGACGGCAAGGTCCACGTCAAGGTCCGCACGGCGGGCGACGCGACCACCTGCACGGCCTCCCTGGCCTCCTACCTCGCCCACGGCGCCACCTTCGCCACCTCCGGCGAGCAGGTCTTCGTCGACTTCGACACGGTGACCGTGAAGCCGGGCCAGACCGAATCCCTCGACATCGCGGTGCCGGACGCGGGCTGCTTCGCGCAGATCGACCTCTACCGGGGTGCGGTCAAGTTCGACGGCGTCCTCGACGCGAACGACGGCTTCGTCCACGGCGACCTGCCCAAGGGCCCGGACCGTCCGGTCATCAAGGACAAGCTGATCGCGGCCTGGAACGGCGGCACGAAGGACTGCACGACGGCCCCGTCCGAGCCCCCGGCCACCCCGACCCCGACCCCGTCGACCCCGTCGGAGGAGACGACGCCCCCGGCCACGGAGCCGGCCACCGAGGCCCCGACCCCGACCCCGTCGGCCTCGACGACGACCGAGACCCCGACGCCGTCGGTCTCGGAGTCCACCACCGCCCCGGCCACCACTCCGAACGGCGGCGGCGACGACCTCGCCGAGACCGGCGGCAGCAGCGCGACCGGCCCGATCGCGATCGGCGCGGCGGTGCTCCTCGCGGGCGGCGCGGGCATCGTGGTGGCCACGCGACGTCGCAAGGCGGCTCGCCCGTAGTCAGGTGACGACAGCGAGTCGCATTGCGGCTCGCTCCTGGTCAGGTGACGACAGCAAGCCGCATGGCGGCTCGCTTTCGGCAGGGTGACGACAACGCCGGTCGGGCAGCCCGCTCGACCGGCGTTCAGCCGTCCGCCGCACAGTGCTCGAGCAGCGCGGCGACGTCTGCGTCCACCACCCGGTACCGCACGACCCGCCCCTCCTTGGCCCCTTCCACGACCCCCGCCGCCCGCAGCAGCCTCAGCGCCTGCGACACGGCGGGGTCGTTCATGCCGGTGGCGATCGCCAGGTCGGACACGGCCAGTGGCCCGGTCCGGTGCAGGGCGAGCAGCAGTGCGAGCCTCTTGGGATCGGCGAGCAGCGAGAAGCGGTCGGCCCAGGTGCGGACGTGGCCGGGTTCACCGATCGCGGCGATCGCGTCGCACACCCGGTGCCCGTCAATGGTTCGGCGATCCGCTCGGTCGGCCGGAACGAGATGCATGCCGCCCATCCTCGCAGGCGCTCTTGTGTGATCTTCCATACCTGCGCAGGTGCGCAGCTATGCAGAAGACCGTCTGCCCACCTACGGTGGGCGGGCCGTGGTGCTCGGGAAGCCGGTGACGGCCCCTCAGGGGGTCCATGCCGGAGCGGCCCTCGCCACTGTGATCGGGGAGTTCGCGTACCGCCGTCCCGCGAGGGACGAGCCACTGGCCGCCGCAAGGGGGCCGGGAAGGCAGGTGCGCGGACGCACGACCCGTCAGCCAGGAGACCGGCCGCGGCATCTCACGAGGTGATCCACGAGGTGCTGGAGCGTGACCGCATGACCCTGCCCGACCCTGCCCGGACGTCCCCCGCCGCGACGTCCCCCGCCGCGACGTCGGCGTCGTTCAAGTGGCGCCGGGAGGACACCCTCAAGACCGCCGGCCTGATGGCGGTCGTCGCCGCACTCCACGTCGTGGCCTTCGGGGTGCTGTTCCTCCTCGTCGTCCCCGGGCACTACGAGGTCGACAACAAGGCCTTCGGCATCGGTCTCGGCATCACCGCCTACACCCTCGGCATGCGGCACGCCTTCGACGCCGACCACATCGCCGCGATCGACAACACCACCCGCAAGCTCATGGCCGACGGCAAGCGGCCGGTGTCGGTGGGCTTCTGGTTCGCGCTCGGCCACTCCAGCGTGGTGGTGCTCCTCGCCCTGCTGATCGCGGGCGGCACGCAGCTCGCCGGAAAGGTCATGAACGAGGACTCCGGCACCCACCAGGTCCTCGGCTTCCTCGGCACCACGATCTCCGGCACGTTCCTCTACCTCATCGCCGCCCTGAACCTCGCCGCCCTGCTCGGCATCCTGAAGGTGTTCAAGGCGATGCGGGCGGGCTCGTACGACGAGAAGGAGCTCGAACAGCACCTGGACTCGCGCGGGTTCATGAACCGGATCCTCGGCCGCCTCACCAAGTCCATCAGCCGCCCCGGCCAGATGTACCCGCTCGGCTTCCTCTTCGGCCTCGGCTTCGACACCGCCACCGAGGTCACCCTGATGGTGATGGCGGGCTCGGGCGCGGCGGCCGGGCTGCCCTGGTACGCGATCCTCTCCCTGCCCCTCCTCTTCGCCGCCGGCATGAGCCTGTTCGACACCCTCGACGGCACGTTCATGAACTTCGCCTACCAGTGGGCGTTCTCCAACCCGGTTCGCAAGGTCTTCTACAACCTCACGATCACCGGGCTGTCCATCGCCGTCGCCTTCTTCATCGGCACCATCGAACTCGTCGGCGTCCTGCACGAGAAGCTCGACCTGACCGACACGGTCACCACCTGGATCGCCGGCATCAACCTCGACAGCGTCGGCTACGTCATCGTCGGCCTGTTCGTGGTGGTGTGGGCGGCGGCCATCGGCTACTGGCGGCTCGCGAAGGTGGAACAGCGGTGGGCGGTACGGCCGGCGGGAGCCGGGTCCCGGTCCGCGGGCTGAGACGCGCCGCGCGTCTCAGCCGACGAAGTCGGCGATGAGGGCGGCGAACTCGTCCGGGGTGGCAAGCCGGATGCCGAGGCTTTCCGCCTTGGCCCGCTTGGATCCGGCGCCTTCTCCGGCGACGACCAGGCTGGTCTTCTTGGAGACGCTGGAGGAGGAGCGGCCGCCGGCGCGTTCGATGAGCTCGTTCATCTCGTTCCGGCTGAGCTCCCCCAGTGCGCCCGTCATCGCACCCGTCACCACGACCGTCATCCCGTCCAGCGGCAGACCCACCCCGTCCGCGGTCACCGGCGGTCCGTCTCCGGCATCGGCGGCGGCACCGGTCGTGGGGGAGGGCGGGGTGGCGCCGGGTTCGGTCATACTCACCCCGGCCGCGGCGAGCTTGTCGATGAGCGGGGCGAGTTCGGCGAGTTCCGCCACGATCGACGGGGCCTTCTCGGTGCCGATGCCCTCGACCTGCTGCATCGCTTCGGCGTCCGCGGCCCGGATGTGATCCATGGTGGCGAAGTAGCGGGCGATACGGCGGGACATGGACCGGCCGGTGCCCCGCACGCCGAGCGCGCACAGCACCCGCGACAGCGGCTGCTCCTTGGCCCGGCCGAGCGCGGCGAGGAGGTTGTCGGTGCTGGTCTCCCCCATCCGCTCCAAGCCGAGGAGCTGGTCGCGGGTGAGGGTGAACAGGTCGGCGAGGTCGGCGGCCAGACCGGCCTCGACGAGCTGGACGACGCGGGTGTGGCCGAGGCCCTCGATGTCGAGCTGGTCGCGGCCGGCGGCGTAGGAGAGGGCGGCCACGAGGTGGCAGTTGCGGCCGTTCTCGCACCGCCAGCGCTGCTCGCTGGTGTCGATGTCCGACCCGCACCGCGGGCAGACCTCGGGGAAGGCGATGGGCTGTTCGTCGCCGGTGCGCAGGTGGGCGACGGGCGCTTCGATGCGGGGGATGACGTCGCCGGCCCGGTGGACCATGACGTGGTCGCCCAGGCGCAGGTCGCGGCGGGTGATGTCGCCGGGGTTGTGCAGAGTGGCGTAGGTGATGGTGGCGCCGTCGATCTCGACCGGCTCCAGCACGGCACGCGGGGCGATGATGCCGGTGCGGCCCACGTTCCACTCCACCTCGAGGAGCCGGGTGATCTTCTCCACCGCGGGCAGCTTGTAGGCGATCGCCCAGCGCGGGGCACGCGAGCCCGAGCCGGCGGCCTGCTGGTCGGCGGCCAGGTCGGCCTTGATGACGATCCCGTCGATCCCGAACGGCAACTCGGCCCGCAGCTCCGCGATCTCGCTCACCCGGGCCAGGACCTGCTCGGCGGTGGCGGCGGTGACGCCGGGCACGGCGGTGGCGGCGGTGGTGTTCACTCCGTACGCGGCGGCCTGCGCCATCAGGTCGCTGTGCGCGAGCTCCAGGAGCCGCTCCGCCGGCGCGGTCTCGGTACCGGGCACGGGGAGGAGCCCGTAGCCGAAGAACGTCATCGGCACGGTGTAGGCACGCTCCCTGGCACGCAGGCTGCCGGCCGAGGCACCACGCGGATTGGCGAACGGCTGCCCGCCGTGCGCGGTGCGCACCTCATTGGCGTGCTCGAACTGGGCGGTGGTCATCAGGACTTCGCCACGCACCTCCACGGTGACCGGCTCGGCAAGCTGCTCGGGCAGGCCCTCGATGGTGCCGATCGCGTGCGAGACGTCCTCCCCGGCGGTCCCGTCGCCGCGGGTGATCAGCTGTCTCAGCCGGCCGCGGGTGTAGCGGGCGGCGACCGCGAGCCCGTCGAGCTTCGGCTCCACGCTGAAGCGGGTGACGTCGTGGCCGATGCGCCGGGCCAGTGACTCGGTCCAGGCGGTGAACTCCTCCGGGGAGAACACGTTGTCCAGACTCAGCATCGCCACCGTGTGCGGGACGTCCCCCTCCACCGCACCGCCGGCCACCTTCCCCGTCGGCGAATCCGGCAGCACCTCGTCGGGATGACCGGCCTCCCACGCCTCGATCCCGCGCACCAGCCGGTCGTAGGTGTCGTCGTCCAGCGGGGAAGTGCCGTCCGCGTAGTAGGCGGCCGCGGCCTTCACCACGGTCTCGACCGCCTGCGCGTAGGCGGCGGCATCCACGATCCGAGCAGCTGGTGTCGTCATGCCCGTCATCCTGCCTGCCACCACTGACAACGCCCCTGCAGGCCGCCCGCCGTGAGGACGCCGTCCTGGTACCGGGGGACCAGGAGCCGGGTGCGGCAGCAGCCGGGTGCGGCAGGCTGATGTGACGGGCGGATGAGCTGCCGATGCCGCCGTCCGCGTGACATGCGGCCCGTTCTGCAACCGGCTGGTGCACGGACCGACTCCTGGCTTGCAGAACCGAATACCCCTCACGCGAGGAGATCCTCATGACTGCCACGGTTTTCGAGTCCGACGCGGCGCAGGCATTCTTCGATCCCTACGCCTGTGACGTCCCCGACTCCTCCAGCCGGGAGCCGGCTCCGCAGCCCGAGCAGGACGACTACCTGCTGCCGCCCCCGAACCCCGCCCAGCGCCTCGACATCTCGGTCGGCCCGCGCGACCGAAGGCGACTGGACCTGCACGCCGCCCTCACCACGGCCGGCGTCCCGCCCCAGCTCGAGGACCGGGAAGCCATCGACCAGCTCAGCGCCCTGCCCGACAGCATCAACATGACCATCCAGCGCTGGATCCACCACACCACGCAGGCCTGGTCCACTGCCTATTAGGCCAACGGCCGCACGCGGCCGAAGGGCTGGTCACCCCGGCCCGTACGGCCCTTCACGGCCTAGGCGCCCTCCACCGTCGTCAGCCACAGCTTCACGTAACGCTCCACGTCCACGCCCAACGCCACGTCCACCAGCCGCTGTTCACGGCCGCCCTCGTGGATCTCGGCCTCGCCGGGGCGTGGACGGCGGTCGGCGATCGTCTGGCCCCGCGTCGGTCCCGGGGCCAGGCTCACCTCGACCGGGAGGCGTTCGGTGGTGATGCCCTCCGGGTCGACGACCGCGCAGACCGCGCCCGCGTCGCCGAGGCCGCCCGTGGGGGTGGGGTCGCCGGAGGTGGCCGGGTCGCGGTGGGCGAGGAGTTCGCCGGCCAGGCGGAGGCGGGGTTCCGAACTCGCCCGCAGCCGCTGCACGTCCGCCGCCGGGACGACGACCCGCTCGAACACGTCCAGGCCGTACATGGTGATCGGCACCCCGGCCGTGAGCAGGATCGCGGCCGCCTCGGGGTCGTGCCACACGTTGAACTCCGCGACCGGCGTGGCGTTCCCGGTCGCCACCGCGCCGCCCATGAACACGATCCGCTCGATGTTGCGGACCACCTCGGGGTGGGTGCGCAGCAGCAGCGCGATGTTCGTCAGCGGCGCGGTGGGGATGAGGGTGACCGGCGTCGGCGAGGCGAGGATCTCCCGCCGCAGCAGGGTCACCGCGTCCACGTCCACCGGCACCCGGGTCGGCGCGGGCAGCCCCAGGTCGCCCATCCCGTCCTGCCCGTGCACGTGCCGTGCCACCCGCACCGGCTCGATGAGCGGGCGTTCGGCACCCCGAGCGACCGGGATGTCACCGGCGCCGGCCTGCTCCAGCACGGTCAGGGTGTTGCGTACGACCCCGTCCACGTCGGTGTTGCCGGCCACACAGGTCACCGCGCGCACATCGAGCGCCGGGTGTCGTACGGCGAACAGCAGGGCCAGGGCGTCGTCGACTCCCGTGTCGCAGTCGATGATCACCGGGATGGGCTGACCGGTCACGGCGGCGCTCCTCACTACATAGGTGTGTCCGCGGTCCTACGACAGTGACCTTACGCAGGCCCCCACAGTTCGGTCCCGCGAGCACCGACCCGGGCGGCGATCCGGTCCAGCAGCTCCGCGACCGGCACCGCCCCCGGACGGCTCCCGTCCCGCAGCCGTACGGCCGCCAGGTCGTCCTCGGCCTCCCGCTCCCCGATCACCGCCTGGTACGGCACGAGTCGCGCCGCCCGGATGCGGGCGCCGAGGGTGCCGTCGCCGGGGCCGTGGAGTTCCGCCCGCAGTCCCCGCGCCAGGGCCTGCCGTACGACCTCGTGAGCCCGTTCCTCCTGCGCGTCCGCCACCGGCAGCACCACCAGCTGCACGGGCGCGAGCCATGCCGGGAACGCGCCGCCGTGCTGCTCGATGAGGTGCGCGACCATCCGTTCCACGCTGCCGATGATGCTGCGGTGCACCATGACCGGCCGGTGTTTCGCCCCGTCGGCTCCGATGTAGTGCAGGTCGAAGCGTTCGGGCTGGTGGAAGTCGATCTGGACGGTGGAGAGGGTGGCCTCGCGGCCGGCGGGATCGGCGATCTGGACGTCGATCTTGGGGCCGTAGAAGGCGGCCTCGCCCTCCGCGGCCTCGTATTCCACGCCGGAGGCGTCGAGCACCTCCCTGAGCAGCGCGGTGGCCCGCCGCCACAGGTCCGGGTCGGCGACGTACTTGCCGCCCTCGCCGGGCAGGGAGAGCCGGTGGCGGGCGGGGCGGATGCCGAGGTCGGCGTAGGCGCGGCCGATGAGCTCCAGGGCGGCGCGGGCCTCGTCCACGGCCTGGTCCAGGGTGCAGAAGATGTGCGCGTCGTTGAGGTTGATGGACCGGACCCTGGTCAGGCCGCCCAGCACCCCGGACAGCTCGGAGCGGTACATGCCGCCCAACTCGGCCATTCGCAACGGCAGTTCACGGTAGCTGTGGGAGCGGGAACGGTAGATCAGCGCGTGGTGGGGACACAGGCTCGGCCGCAGCACGACCTCCTCCGCGCCCAGTTCCATCGGCGGGAACATGTCCTCGCTGTAGTGGGACCAGTGCCCCGAGATCTCGTACAGCTCCCGCTTGCCGAGGACCGGCGAGTACACGTGCCGGTAGCCGGCGGCGCGTTCGGCCTCCCGGACGTACTCCTCCAGGGTGTGCCGTACGACGGCCCCGTCGGGCAGCCAGTAGGGCAGACCCGCGCCCATCAGCGGGTCGGTGTCGAACAGGCCGAGTTCACGGCCGAGCCGGCGGTGGTCGTGCGAACCGGTCATGGCGCTCATGGCGGTTTCTCCTCACGGTGACCGGAGACGAGCCCCCGCACGGCGAAGCCCCGGGGCACTCGCCCCGGGGCTTTCGACTGGGTCAGCTGTCAGCGCGCCGGGACACTCTCCGGCGTCGTCGTGAGAGACACGAGTACTACGTGGGCGCGCTGCATGGGGGAACGCTAACAAGGGGTGGAGAGCGGGGCGACGGGTTTTCCGCCGGGCGGCACCCCGCAGCGCCGGGCTGCGCACCCCCTCGGCACCGAGGCCCCTCACCCGGACGGACCGGCTCGCTGGTGGCGGGTCGGTCCCGGTGGTGCCGTAAGAGGGCGCACTCGATCTTGGCCGCCTCAAGGAGCCCTCGATGACACCACCCCCGGCCCGCACTCTCGCCGCCGCGCTCACCCTGTGCGCCCTCCTGACCGCGACCGCCTGCTCCGCCCTCACCACCCCGCCCACCGCCGAGAAACCCGATCTCTCCGCGACCGGGAAGAGCCCGGCCCCGGCCGCCACCTCCGCCCTCACCCAGGCGCAGGCGCAGTCCACGCTGCTCACCGACGCCGATCTGGGGGAGCCGTGGACGCCGACGCAGTCCACCGCGACCTGGCACGACACCGTGCTCAAGGCGACGACGAAACTGCCGGACTGCCGGCGCCTGCTCGGCACCCTCTACTCCGAGGAGCTGTTCGGCGCGGACGCCCGCCCCCGCGCGGTGGTCAGGCTCGACGACGACTGGAACGAGGCCCAGTTGCGCCAGCAGTTCGTCGCCCACCCGGCGGCGGACGTGGACCGCACGCTGGCCTGGCTGAGGACGCTGCCGAAGAAGTGCGGGAGGTTCACGGCGAAGACCGCCCAGGGCGACGTGCACGCCGTCGAGGTCACCGCGGCCCCGCTGCCGGAGGTCGGGGAAGCCCGGGCGGGGCTGCGGATCATCGTGTGGGGCGAGACGGCCGACGGCGAACCGGCCGCGTTCACCCTGAACGTCGCCGCCGTCCGCATCGGCGACGACGCGATCGGTCTCACCCACGGCGGCTTCGGCGAGGTGTCGCCCGAGGTCGCGCAGGCGGTCGTCCAACTCGGGGCGCAACGCCTGACGGAGGTCCGCAAACAGGCGCGGGTGCAGGTCTGAGCTCCCACGACGCCACGGCGGTTCAGTCCCCGTCGCCGTCCCGGTCGAACCTCGTACGGAGTCCGACCACGTCCCGCGCCATCTCCAGCGCCGTACAGCTCTCCGCGAAGGCGTGGGCGCGCAGGCGGGCCAGGGCCTCGTCGGAGTCGACGCCGAGCTGGGCCATGATCATGCCGACGGCCTGGTACACCTCGTCCTGGTCCTTGGCCAGGCCGCTCATCCAGGGTTCCGACTCCCGGCCCTCGTTCTCCTCGCCGCGGGGCAGTGCCATCAGGGCGACCGTCATCACGCTGGCCACCAGCAGTGCGGTGCGCAGTTGGCGGGGAGTGAGCTCGCCGGGGGTGTCGCGGTAGAGGTCGAGGGTGCCGAAGCACACGGAGTCGTTGCCCAGCGGGATCGAGAACATGGCCCGTACCCCGGCAGCCGTGGCCTGCTGGGCGAAGACCGGCCAGCGGTGGACGTCCCGCCCGGCCGTGAGGTCGCAGGCGAGCACGGGGGCGCCGATCCGGGCCGCGTACAGACAGGGCCCGTCACCCAGGGTGGCCTGGATCTCCGCCACGCGGCGGGCCTGCTCGCTGCTCGCGCTGAGCCGTACCGGCATGCCGTCGCTGTGCAGCGCCACGCTCGCGCAGACCACCGGCAGCAGCTCGACCGCCACCCCGCACAGCCGCCCGGGGAGCTCCCTGGGCTCGACGTCCCGCACGCCCTCCGCGATCACGTCGACGGCCTGCAGGCGGTCCCGGGCGAGTTCGCGCTCGGCATCGAGGTCCGACGCCCCGAGAGGCTCCGGGTACCGGGGGTGCGGCGGATGCCGAGGGTGACCGGGCTCGCCGCTATCCGCCCCGTGCCGGCCGGGCTCGTCACCGTGGGCGCCCTCTGGGCCGTCCCTGGGACGCACGGCCACCGCCTCCTTTGATCACAGCGCGCCCACCCTCGTACTGGCCCCCTCGGGGGCGACGCCCGACTACCCCTCGGCCGAAGGGCGAAACCCCGCCCGGCCTTCCCCGCTCAGGGGGGAGGGCCGGGGCCACAGCGGGCGCACCTCGGGCGGCTGCCCGCCGACCTTCGTGACGATGTCGGCGGCGAGCTCTCGCAGCTTCACGTTCCGGTGCTGCGAGGCCTGGGTGAGGATCTCGAAGGCCCGCCCGGCGGTGCACGACTCCTGGGACATGATGACGCCGAGGGCCTGGTCGATGACCGTGCGCGAGGCGATCGCGGTCTGCAGGTCCATGCTGAACTGCAGCTGCCCCGCGAACTTCAGCGCGACGCCGAGCGCGCCCGACGCGTGCCCCGCGAACACGGCCGCCTGCTCCCGCACCGGCCGGGTGAAGCTGTGCGGCTTCGCGGCGTACATGTTCAGGACGCCGGCGACGTTCTGCCGGGGCGGGACCAGGGGCAGCGCGAGCACACTGCACATGCCGCTCTCGCGGGCCAGCTTCGGGAAGGCGCCGAAGCGCTCCTCCTCGTCGACGTCGTCGATGTGGTGGGGCGTGCCCGTGCGCAGCGTCTCCAGACAGGGGCCCTCACCCACGTCGTACTGGCGCTGGTCGAACACGTCCACCGCCTCGTCGCTGGCGGCGGCGGTGTAGGGATGGTCCGGGTCCTCGGCGCGCAGGGTGACCGAGCAGTGCACCTTGGCCGGCAGGGCCGTCGCGGCGAGCGCGACGAGTTCCCGGAGAAAGTCCTCGATCCCGTCGGCCTCCAGCAGCAGCGCCTGCAACCGCACGAGGAGCTCCTCGCCGCCCTCAGGCCCGGTGGGCGGGGAAGCGGAAGATGAATCCGTCACGAAGGCCTCCCAAGAACGACGACACGGTGGATGACCGTGGTCCGCTCGCCGGGTACCCCCTATCGCTGCTCGTACGGATCCGCCGGCTGTTCCACCCGCTTCACCGAGCTGACGTCGAGCACCGGCGGCCAGGCCGCGTCGCTGCCGAGCCTGCCCTTCGGATGCCAGGTGCCGGTCACGGTGATCCAGGTGTCGACCGGCGGCGCGTCGTCCCCGCGCATCTCGACCTTGCCCGCCGTCGCGTCGGCGGCACAGCAGGTGACGAAGAGCCGGGTGACGTACCAGGTGCCGTCGTCGCCGTGCGTGACGAAGCCCGTCATCCGGACCGTACGGCCCCGCAGCGACCGCCCGCTGTCGTAGATCGCCCGGGAGCTGAACTCGGCGAGGGTCAGCTCCACCGGGTCCCCGGAAGCGAGCGCCGGGAAGGTCCCGACCCCCTGCGCCGCCCGCTGGGCGGCCTCGCGCCCGGCGCTGTACGACCCGAGCGCGGGCGGCGGGAACAGCAGCAGGGCGAGGGCGGGCAGGGCGAGGAGCCAGGCGACGCGGGGGCCGTGGTGATGGTCATGGCCGTGCCCCCCGTGCTCGGCGTGTTCGTCGTGGTCCCCGTGCTCGTCGTGCTCCCCGTGCTCCCCGTGCTCGGCGTGCTCGGCGTGTTCGGCGCCGGCGGGCGAGAACCGCCGTACCACCGCCATCACCACCCCCAGCAGCAACAGCACCACCCCCGACACGACCAGGTACGGGCGCAACGAGGCCTGCACGTACCGCAGGTACAGCTCGCTGAACAGGGATATCCGCAGGATCGCCGCGCCCATGAGGGCGAGGAGGAGGGGGGAGCCGTACCGTCGTACGCTCACAGCAGCCACCACCCCGCCAGCACGCTGCTCGCCACGGCCACCACCCAGGTCGCGGCCGAGAACCGTACGGCGAAGGCACGCCCGAAGGTCCCCGTCTGCAGGGCGATCAGTTTCAGGTCGACCATCGGCCCGACGACCATGAACGCCAGCCGGGCGGTGGGCGAGAAGCCGCTGAGCGAGGCGGCGACGAAGGCGTCGGCCTCGCTGCACACGCACAGGACGACGGCCAGGACGGCCAGCAGCAGCACCGACAGCCACGCCGAGCCGGTGAAGACGTCGAGCACGGACCGCGGGACGGCGATGTCGAAGGTCGCCGCAGCCGCCGCACCGAGGACGAGGAACCCGCCGGCGTGCAGGAAGTCGTGCTGGAGCCCGGCGCCGAAGGCCCGCAGACCACCCCCGCCGGCCGGGGTGCGCCGCCTGGGCAGTCGTATCCACTCGTCCCGCCCGAACCGGGCCCACAGCCAGCCCATCACCACGGCCGTCCCCAGCGAGGCGACCAGCCGCCCGAGCACCATCTCCGGCTGCCGGGGGAAGGCGAGGGAGGTCGCCACCAGCACCACCGGATTGATCGCGGGCGCGGAGAGGAGGAAGGCGAGGGCGGCCGCGGGGGCCACCCCCCGGCTCATCAGGCTCCCGGCCACCGGCACGGACGCGCACTCGCACCCGGGCAGCACGACTCCCGCGGCCCCCGCGACCGGCACCGCTAGGGCCTGGTTGCGCGGGAGGAGCCGCTTGAACACCTTCTCCGGCACGAACGCTCCGATCGCCGCCGAGACGACCGTGCCGAGCAGCAGGAACGGCACGCCCTGGACGGCGACCGCCGTGAAGACGGTCCACCAGGCGGCGACGGTCGGGGTGTACAGATCGAGCGCGAGCATCGGCCCGAGGACGGACACGACCGTCGCGATGGCGAGCAGCGCCGCCCCGCCGAAGACGGCGTAGAAGAGCGCGCGCACGGCGAGGCGCACGCTGTCGCCCGCCGTCCGTTGGTTCTCCACGTGCCTGTCCCGGTAGTCCGTTGGTCTCAGCGCACGGTAGCCGGGACCGCTGTGGGCCGCCCCGGTTTCGTCACAGAGGAGGCTGTGCGGGCGCGGGCCCGAGGGTGGTCGTCCCCGGGGCCGTACGGTGTCCGAGCCCCGTCCGGTAGGCGTCCAGCGCCGCCTCCACCCGCCCCGTGCGGCGCAGCAGATCCCCCAGCAGCCGGCACAGGTCGGCCAGGTCACCGGCCGCACCCGCGCGCTCCAGCAGGCTCAGGGCGCGTACGTAGTGCTCCTCGGCTGCCTCGGTGTCCCGGGTGTCCTCGGCGATGATGCCGAGGAGGCGGTGGGCGGCGGCGGAGTGCAGGGCACCGCGTTCGGCGGTGAAGTCGCTGAGCACGTCGTGCAACAGGGCGGCGGCCTCCTCGGACTTGCCGCGCCGGTGCAGTACGTCGGCCAGCTCGACGCCGACCTGGCTGGAGTAGAGGGCGGCCCGCTTGGCGGAGAGCATCGTGAGGGCCTCCCGCAACTCGGCCTCGGCGCGCCCCAGTTCGCCGTTCTGCGCGTAGACGTACCCGCGCATCCAGTGGCAGTTGGCGAGTTCGGTACGGAGCTGGAGCTGCCGGTACAGCTCGGCCGCCTTGGCGAGCGAGGCGTCGGCCTCGGCGATGCGGCCCTCGGCGAGCAGGGTGCGGGCGACCGAGCGGTGCATACGGGCCACGAGGGCGGGGTCGCCGGCCTGGGGTGCGAGGGCGAGGGCGAGTTCGGCGGCCTGGGCGGCGCGGGCGTGGGCGCCCATGTCCATGTAGGGGCCGATGACGCTGGCGTAGAGGAGGAGCAGCGCGTCGGGGTCGTGCAGGCCGCCGCGGTTGAGCTCGTCGAGGGTGGACTCCAACAGGTATACGGCGTAGCGGAGTTCGCCGCCGAGGTAGTGAGCGACGGCCCGGCCCCGGATCGCCGGGACGCGGGCGGGGAGGGGGGCGTCCGCACGGGCGAGCGCCTCCTCGGCCCGCTCGAAGTACAGCCGGGCGGCGGCCAGGTCGCCGGTGTCGATGCCGGACTCGCCGAGCCCGAGCAGGGCGTCGGCCTGTTCGCCCACCAGACCGTGTGCCTCCGCCTCCGCGAGGACCGCCGCGAACCCCTCGGCCGCGGCCTCGGTGGCACCGGTCGCCAAGGTGCGCTGGGCGCCGGTCAGATGCAGCCGCAGCTCGGTGACCAGGCGGGCCGGGCGCCCGGTCGCCAGCTCCTCGAAGCCGACGCCGAGCCGCTCGGCGAGATGCCTGAGCGCGTCGTCGGAGGGGCGGACGCGGCCGGCTTCCAGGGTGGAGATGTAGGCGGGCGTGTAGGCCGGTTCGGCCACCTGCCTCTGGGTCAGCCCGCGATCGATCCGCAGCTGCTGCACCCTTCGCCCGATGGTCACCGGGTCGTCGCGCTCCGACATGACCAACTCCCCTGGTGCCTCTTGCCGTTCGACTCGGACAGCCCCTAGGTTAAACGGCGTATTAACCATGCTTAATACGCCGCTGCTTCTGTTGTTCTCGTTGTTGCCGTGGGTGTTCCTGTTCCTGCTGTTCTTGTCGCCGCTGCGAGGTTGTCGTGCCTGAACGCACCAGCGCCACCGAGCGTTACGCCAGGGGCATCGTCGCCGCCGTCGTCGCGGTCGCCGCCCTGGTACTGGCGGCGAACGCGGGCCCGGCGAGAGCGACGGAGTCCCGGCCCGCGCAACACGCCACGCAGGTCACGGGCTCCGCGGCTCCCGCCGGTCGCTAGCCGTACCCCTGATTGCCCACCCCCGGCCTACAGGTCGTCGAGGAGGCTCGTCACCGAGCCGTTCTCGAAGATCTCCCGGATCGCGTGGGCGATCACCGGGGCGATGGACAGGACCTGCACCTTGTCCAGGCCCGTCGCGGCGGCCGTCGGCAGGGTGTCGGTGAACACGAAGCGGCTGACCCGCGAGTGCTTCAGCCGCTCCACCGCCGGACCGGACAGGATGCCGTGCGTGGCCGCCACGATGACGTCCTCCGCGCCGCTGTCGTACAGCGCGTCCGCCGCCGCGCAGATCGTGCCCGCCGTGTCGACCATGTCGTCGACCAGCACGCACACCCGGCCCTCGACCTCGCCCACCACCTCGTGCACGCTGACCTGGTGGGCCACGTCCTTGTCCCGCTTCTTGTGGACGATCGCCAGCGGGGTGCCCAGCCGGTCGCACCACCGGTCCGCGACCCGCACCCGGCCCGCGTCCGGCGACACCACCGTCAGCCGGCCGTGATCGCTGCCGGCCGCGATGTGGTCGGCGAGCGTCGGCAGCGCGAACAGGTGGTCCATCGGACCGTCGAAGAACCCCGCGATCTGGTCGGTGTGCAGGTCGACGGTGATGATCCGGTCCGCCCCCGCCGACGCCAGCAGGTCCGCGAGCAGCCGCGCCGAGATCGGCTCGCGGCCCTTGTGCTTCTTGTCCTGCCGCGAGTAGCCGTAGAACGGGGCGACGACGGTGATGCTGCGGGCGGAGGCCCGCTTCAACGCGTCGATCATGATGAGCTGTTCCATGATCCACGTGTTGATGGGCGCGGTGTGGGACTGGATGACGAAGCAGTCCGCGCCCCGCACCGACTCCTCGTAACGGACGTAGATCTCCCCGTTGGCGAAGTCCCGGGCCTGCGTGGGCACCAGGCGCGCGCCCAGCTCCGCTGCGACCTTCCCGGCCAGGTCCGGGTGGGCCCGGCCGGCGAAGAGGAGCAGGGTGCGCTCGTTGTTGCGGGCGCCCCTCGCGAGTTCGCCCCTCACCGGCCGAGGGCGGGGTAGTCGGTGTAGCCGCGGTGGTCGCCGCCGTAGAACGCCGACTCGTCGGCCTCGTTGAAGGGGCCGCCGGCCGCGATCCGGGCGGGCAGGTCGGGGTTGGCGAGGAACAGCGCGCCCAGCGACACGGCGTCCGCCAGACCCTCGTCCAGCACCTCCTGCGCGGACTTCGCCGTGGCCGGGAAGGAGTCCGGCGCGGCGTGCGGGTTCAGCACCAGGTTGCCCCGCCACAGGTCGCGCACGGCCCGCGTCACCGGGCGGGTCACGATCTCGCACACCTCCAGGAACGCGAGCTCCGGCAGGGCGGGGACCAGGGCCGCGTACAGGGCCTCGGTGTCGCCCTCGGCGATGTCGTTGTAGGGGTTGCCGGGCGAGATGCGCATGCTGGTGCGCTCGTTGCCGATCGCGGCGACGACGGCCTCGGCGACCTCCACCGTGAAGCGGATGCGGTTCGCGATCGAGCCGCCGTAGGCGTCGGTGCGGTGGTTGGTGTTCTCGGCGAGGAACTGGTGCAGCAGGAAGCCGTTGCCCGCGTGGATCTCCACCCCGTCGAAGCCGGCCTCGACCGCGTTGCGGGCGGCCGTCGCGAAGTCCCGTACGGTCGCGGCGATCTCGTCGACCGTCAGCTCGTGCGGCACCGGGTAGTCCTGCATGCCGCCCGGGGTGAAGCACTGGCCGGCCGCGGCGACCGGCGAGGGCGCCACGGAGGTGTGGGCGCTGTCGTACAGCGACGGGTGGCCGATCCGGCCGGAGTGCATCAGCTGGACCACGATCCGGCCGCCCGCGGCGTGCACGGCGTCGGTCACCGCCCGCCAGGACGCGACCTGCTCGGGGTGGTGCAGGCCGGGCGTGTTGAGGAAGCCCTGGCCGACCTGGGAGGGCTGCACGCCCTCGGTGATGACGAGGCCGGCGGAGGCGCGCTGGGCGTAGTACTCGGCCATCAGCTCGGTGGCGCCGCCGCACGGCTTGGCCCGGTTGCGGGTCATCGGCGCCATCACCAACCGGTTGGCCAGCGGGATCTTGCCGAAGGTCACGGAGTCGAACAGCGAGGTCATGCGGGTGGTCTCCCTATGAGTGGCGGTGGTCACGAGTGGTCGGTGCGCAGGCGGGCGTACGCGGCGGCCATCCGGCCCCCCACCTCGGCGGTGGAGATCAGGACGGCCATGTTGGCCTGCGCGGTACGGCCGCCGGTGGCCCGGTCGACCGCGTGCATCAGGTACTTGGTGAGGCCCTGGCCGGTGACGCCGTCCCGCTCGGCCTGGGCGAGCGCGTCGGCGATCGCGGCCTCCGCCTCGGCGGCGTCGACCGCGTCCTCGGCGCGGGGCGGGGTGGTGACGACGAAGGAGCCGGGGTGGCCGGCCGCCCAGTGCAGGCCGACGGCCCTGGCGATCAGGTCCTCGTCGTCGATGCGGTGCGGGGACTTCACGCCGCTGGAGGCGCAGTAGAACGCGGGGAAGTCGTCGGAGCCGTAGGAGACGACCGGGACGCAGTGCGTCTCCAGGTACTCCATGGTCAGCTTCAGGTCGAGGATCATCTTCGCCCCGGCGCACACCACCGCGACCTTGGAGCGGGTCAGCTGGATCAGGTCCGAGGAGACGTCCATGGTGGTCTCGGCGCCCCGGTGCACCCCGCCGAGCCCCGCGGAGGAGAAGAACGGGATCCCGGCGAGCTCGGCGGCCACCAGCGAGGAGGCGACGGTGGTCGCACCCCGGCCGCCGCCCGCCAGGACGATCGGCAGGTCCCGGCTGGACACCTTCGGAATGCCGGGCTCGGACGCGAACCGCTCGATGTCCCGCTCGGTCATGCCGACCCGGATCGCGCCGTCCTCGACACAGATCGTCGCCGGCACCGAGCCGCCCTTGCGGACGGCGGCCTCGACCAGGTGAGCGGTCTCGGCGTTGTACGGGTACTTCAGGCCGTGCGTGATGACGTTGGACTCCAGCGCGACGACCGGACGGCCCTCGTGCAGGGCCGCACGGACCTCTTCGGTGAAGACGAGGGGGATCGTGCTCATGAGGTTCCTTCGGTCGGGACGGGCTTGGAGTAGCTGGGCTGCTTCCACAACAGGTGGGCGCGCGCCTCGAGTTCGGGCACGTGCACCTCGGCGACCCAGCGGGACTGCTCCACCGCCTGCACGGCGATCGACACCGCGCCCGGCTCGCAGCCGAAGCCCTTCGTGATCGTCTCGGTCAGCGCCGCGACCAGGTCCGCCTTCTCGGCGTCGGTGAAGGTGCGCGGCCAGTGCCTGATGCTGACGTGCGGCATCGCACGGCTCCTTTCCGGGGTTCCGGGGACCTCGCCCCCGTGGCGGGGGTGTCACACGGGGGCGAGGAGTCTGCGGATGACGGGTGTTACCGACGACCCGTCATGTCATGGATGGCGGCGACGAGTTCACCGACGCCGTGCTCCTTCAGCACGCCGTAGTGGTCGCCCTCCAGCTCGACGATCCGCGGCGGTGCGGCGGAGTAGCCGGAGCTGTCCTCCACGAAGGAGTAGTCGTCGCCCCGCGCCTTGAAGATCGTGACGGGCGCCTCGATGCGGCGCTCGCGCAGTTCGCGGAAGCTGTACTCGAACTCGTAGGTCTCCGTGACGATCCGGGTGATCCGGCGGATCGTTTCCGCGCCGAGCTGGGGCAGCAGACCGGACACATACCCGACGAAGGAGTCCTCGTCGACCGCCCGGGTGAGGCACTCCTGGAGCTCCGGCCCGTGGATCGTGCCCGTGAACACGGAGAACAGGATGGTCACATAGGCGGGGTTGGCGTACGAGGCCTCGCGCCCCCACTGCCGGCCGTCCTCGGTGCGCACGCGCGGGTTGCCGGGGCAGATCAGCAGCAGCCGGTCGACCTTCTCGCCGAACTGCTCCAGCTGCCACGCCGCCTCGAACGCCACCCGCGCGCCGAACGAATAGCCCCACAGGGTGTAAGGACCGGACGGCTGGTTCCGCCGGATCTCGGCCACGTCGGCCATCGCCATCTCGCGGATCGTGCCGTACGGCATCTCACCCGGGTTGATGCCGTGTGCCTGGACGCCGTAGAAGGCGCGGTCGGGGGCGGCCTCGCGGCCGAGCAGGCGCAGGTTCATCGGGTAGCCGCCGAGGCCGGGCCAGCAGAACACCGGGCGGTCCCCGGCGCCACCGCCGTGCAGCGGGACGAGGCGGGAGACGCGGCTCGGGGCGCCCTCGTCGACACGGGCGGCGAGGTCGGCCAGCTTCGGGGACTCGAAGACGACCTGGAGCGGCAGGGTGATGCCGAACTCCCGGTTGATCCGGTTGACCAGTGCCACCGCGTGCAGGGAGTTGCCGCCGGAGGCGAAGAACTCGTCCTGCGTGGAGACGTCCTCGTACTTCAGCGCGCGGCCCCACTCGCCGGCCAGCCAGTGCTCGGTGGCGGTCGCGGGCGCCACGTACTCGGCCGACGTGCGGGCCTGGGCGATCTCCGGCAGGCGGGCGGTGGCCTTGGCGTCGATCTTGCCGTTGGCGGTCAGCGGCAGCTCGTTCACCACCAGCACCCGGGCGGGGATCATGTAGTCCGGCAGGAACCGCGTGAGGTCGTCGCGGATCATCTCCGCCGGGCCCTTGGTGTGCACGGCGTCCTCGTTCATGCCCTCGTGCGCGGCCTGCTCGTCGCTGATCCGGCCGCCGACGAAGAAGTACGAGGCGGGCGCGGCCGGTTCACCGGCGGCGGCCAGCAGGTCGTCCAGGCGGCGCGAGGCGGGCAGCGGATGGCCGGACTTGGAGGAGTAGCCGGACGACATGAGGCCGAAGTCCGGCCGCCGCTGGAGGTGGTGCAGCGCGGTGCCGAGGACGACGTAGCGCAGCCACTCGGCGTCGGGGCGGGCCACCGCGCTGACTCCGAACGCGGCCCGCTCGTACACACCCTGGTTGATCGCGATGACGTGCCGCTTCTCGACGACGTCGGAGCCCATCGGCTCCAACTCCCCGCCCCGGTACCGGTACAGACCGGCGGCCAGCCCCTGGACGCGCTCCTCGTGGGCCTGCACGTACAGGTCCACCTGCTCCGGCCGCACGCGCCCGTCGTTGCCGGTGACGGCGAAGGTGCCCAGGTACAGGTCCTCGTCGGCCACGCCGAGCCGGTCCTTGACCGACGGCTCCAAGCCGTACGGCTCGATGGTCAGGCCGTGGGCGGGCAGGACCTCCTCGAACACGCCGACCATGTGGCCGGCCTCGAACTCCAGCACCTCGGCGATGTTGTTCTTGTACACGGGCTCGATCGCCCGCAGCTTGCCCACGAAGTGGACCCGCAGCCCGTGCGCCGGGAAACCCTCGGACACGTCACCGAGGCGGACGAGGGTGTGGTCGACCGGGTGGTGGTAGTACAGGCCCGCCTCCAGACCGGGCAGCCCGCTCGCCTCCAGGTACATCTGCGTGGCGTACAGGGCGCCCGGGGAGGCGTAGGCGTACTTCGGCAGCAGCCGCTCCGCGCTGCGGAACGGGCCGAACCAGCGCAGGATCTCCCCCAGTTCGGCCGACGACAGCTCGCCGACGGGCCGGGTGTACGACGACACCGGGCGCGGGGCGAGCAGACCGAGGACGTCCGCGGCGGTGACCGGGCCGCCGTCGTAGAAGCGGTAGGTCTTGCGGGCGAACGCCGCCCGCCGCTGGGCCGCGGTCGCCTCCCGGCCGGGCAGCTCGACCGTTTCGCGGCCCGCCAGCTCCTCCGGCTCGCGCAGGCCCGGGTTGGACAGCTGGGCCTTGACCTGGAGCTTGGACGCCTTGGACTGGTGGTGGGCGGCGTCGCCGCGGCCCTGGTCCATGACGGCGGCGGTGCGCTCGTTCAGCTCCACCGCGGCGACGAGGGCCTTGCTCCCGGTGCGCGGGTCGTCGGTGACGACGGACGCGGCCCGCCGTACCCACGGGTGCTCCTCGACGCGCGAGGCCACCTCCTCCAACTCGACGCGGTAGCCGCGCAGTTTGACCTGGTTGTCGGTACGGCCCATGAACTGGATCGTGCCGTCCGGGTTCCACTGGCACAGGTCGCCCGTGCGGTACAGCCGCTCCGTCGGGTTGAAGGGCGAGGTGACGAACCGGGCCGCGGTCTGCTCCGGCAGGCCGATGTAGCCGCGGGCGACCTGGGCGCCGCCGAGGAACAGCTCCCCGCTCTCGCCGATGTCCACCGGCTGGCGGTTCTCGTCGAGGATGTAGCAGGTGACGTTGTCGGCCGGGGTGCCGATCGGCACGATCCCGGAGGGTGCCCCGCCCAGGGTGTCGGGGTCGATCCAGTGCGAGGTGGCGTTGATCGTCGTCTCGGTCGGCCCGTACAGATTGACCACCGACACCCCGGGCAGCGCCGCGAACAGGTCCTTGGCGAGGGTGCGGGTCAGGGCCTCGCCGCCGGAGAAGACCCTCGTCAACGAGGAGCAGGCGCCCAGCTGTTCGGTGTCGACGAGAGCCTGGAGCAGGGTCGGCACCGCCTGCAGGGCGGTCACCCGGTGCTCGCAGATCGTGGTGACGATCGCCTCGGGGTCCCGGAAGATGCCGGGCGCGCCCATCACGACGCGGGCACCGGTGACGGGCGCCAGGATCTCCCACTGGGCCGCGTCGAAGCTCATCGGCGTCTTCTGCAGGATCGACACCTCGGGGCCCAGGTGACCGAAGTTGGCCAGCCACTGCATCTGGGAGACGATGCTGCGCTGCTCGATCATCACGCCCTTGGGGCGGCCGGTGCTGCCCGAGGTGTAGATGACGTACGCGAGGTGGTGGCCGCGGTTCTGCGGCAGCGGGACGGGTGGCAGGTCGGGGACGTCGGAGGCGGTGACGACGGTGGTGCCCTCCGGGACCAGGCGCAGGGCGCGCTCGCGCAGATGGTCCTGGGTGACGACGACCCGGGCTCCGGAGTCCTCGACCATGAATCTCAGCCGGTCCTCCGGATAGTCCGGGGACAGCGGCAGATAGGCGGCGCCGGCGGTGAGGATGCCCCACACGCCGGTCATCAGCTCGGCGGACGGCTCGGTGAACAGACCGACGCAGGTGTCCGGTTCGACGCCGAGCCGGACCAGATGGGTGCCGAGCCGGCGGGCGGCCGCGTCCAGCCCGCCGAAGGTGAGGTGACCGCTCTCCCCGGAGGCCTGCGGCAGGGTGACGGCGATGTCGTCGGACCGCAGGCGGGCCTGGTGGGCAAGGAGAGCGGGCAGCGAGACGCCCATGTGGGACACGCCGGGTATCGGCGCACGGGTGCTCATGACGGTGTTTCCCCCCGGAAGAAATACGCCCCGTTCAGGGCGGTGATATGCGGATGCTCACTCACGCACGGCGCGCGCTTCCCTGGTGCGCGCGCCGGTTGTGGGCGTTGTGTCGCTTCTCGTAGGCGTGCTGTCGCTTCTCGTAGGCGTGGTGTCGCCTTGTGGCAGGCGTGCTGTCGCTTCTCGTACGGCTTGTGCGTACGGCTGTTTCAGACGCGGGCGTCGTTCGCCACGCGGCCGACGGCCGGGCTCTCTGTCGCCGCCGGCGGCGCGGGCTTCCCGGCGCGGGGCTGGGCGAGGACGACGGCTCCCACGACGGCCGCGGCGCCGAGGAGTTGCAGCGGGCGCAGCGACTGGTCGAGGAAGAGGTAGCCGAGGATCGTCGCGCACAGCGGCGAGGCGAACGACAGGAACGAGGCCGCCAGCGCGGGAAGCCGGGACAGACCGCGGAACCACAGGACGTAGGCCACGAGGGCGCCGATGATGCCGAGGTAGGCGAAGCCGCCGACGTTGCCCCAGGTCAGGTGGTCCGGCAGCGGTTCGCCGGCCAGCGTGATCGGCAGCAGGAACAGGCCGCCCACCGTGAGCTGCCAGCCGGTGAACGTCAGCAGGGTGACGCCCTCGGGGCGGCCCCACCGCTTGGTCAGCACGATGCCGGCGGCCATGGACAGCGCGCCCAGCAGACCGGCCACCACGCCGATGCCGTCCAGGCCCGCGTGCGGCTGGAGGACGAGCAGGGCGACACCGGCCGCGGCGATCAGACAGGAGGCCACGTGCACGGGCTTGATGCGGTCCCCCAGCAGCACCGCCCCCAGCAGCAGCACGATCATCGGCTGGACGGACATGACGAGGGCGGCCACGCCACCGGGCAGGTGATAGGCGGCCAGGAAGAGGAAGTAGAAGAACGCACCGATGTTCAGGACACCGAGCACGATCGCCCGCCACCACCAACTGCCCTTCGGCAGAACCCGGGTGGCCGCAAGGAGGATCAGGCCGGCCGGCAGCGCCCGTACGGTCGAGGCCAGCAGGGGCCGGTCGGGCGGCAGGAACTCGGTGGTGATCAGGTAGGTGGAGCCCCATACGGCGGGGGCGAGGGCGGTGACCGCGGAGGTGGTCGCGAGGCGTTGGCTGGTCATGTCCGGGCTCCGGAATCGGTGGTGCCGAAGAACCGGTCGCCGAAGTCGCCGATGCCCGGAATCATGAACGCGTGTTCGTTCATCCGGTCCTCGATGGCGCTGGTGACGATCCGCACGCGCGGCCGCTCGGTGGCGACGCGGCGCAGGCCCTCGGGCGACGACAGAAAATTGATCATGATGATGCGGTCCTCGCGCACGCCTGCCTCCAGCAGGACGTCGACGGCGGCGAGCGCGGACCCCGCGGTGGCCAGCATCGGCTCGAGCAGCAGCACGTGCCGTTCGGCGATGTCGGCGGGCAGGTGCCGGTAGTACAGGTGGGGCTGCTTGGTCTGCTTGTCGCGCTGGATCAGGATCTTGCCGATCCGGACGCCGGGCAGCAGATCGCGCAGCTCGCCCTCCATGGCCTCGCCGGCCCGGATCACGGACACGCCGCACAGCTCGGCGGCGAACTCCAGGCCGTGGTAGGTGGTGCCGACCGGAGTGGTGACCTCCTTCTTGGTGAAGGGGAGCAGGTCCATTCCGGACTCCAGCAGGAGGCGGATGATGCGGCGGGAGTAGAAGACGAAGTCCTCGCGGGCGCAGTCCCGGTCGCGGATGATCGTGTGCATCGCGCGGAGCTGGTCGGTCTGCGGAAGGGGGTGGACGTTGTGGCCGGTGGTCACGACGGGATCTCCTCGGTGGTCCTCGGGGTGTTCCTCGGTGCGCCGGGGTGTGCCGCGTGCTCCTTGCGGGATGTACGGCTCGAACTCGAAGGAGCAGGCGGGGCAGCGGGGCGGCCGGGCTGTCCCCGGACCGGCCGCCCCTGTCCGGGGAGGGTCAGGCGATCTCGTCGAAGGCGCGGCGCGCCTCGGTGACGAACTTCGCGACCTTGGCCCGGTCCTTGCGTCCGTCGGGGCCCTCGAGGCCGGTGTGGGCGTCCACGGCGGCGGGGCGGACCGTGCGGATCGCGTCGCCGACGTTCTCCGGGTTCAGACCGCCCGCCATCATCAGCGGCTTGGGGGAGCGTCGGACCAGCTCGGCCGAGACGCTCCAGTCGTGGGTGAGGCCGGTGGCGCCCTTGGCGCCGGTCTTCGGGTCGAACGTGTCCGTGATGTACATGTCCACGTACGGGTGCGTCTCGTCGACCAGCTTCAGCAGTTCGTCGGCGTTGTCCTCCTTGACCACGAGGGACTTCAGGACGAACAGCTCCGGCCGGATCTCCTTGAGCCGGCGCAGTTCCTCCGTCGCCACGTCCCCGTGCAGCTGTACGGCCACGACACCGAGCTCGTGGCAGAACTCGCTGACCTCCTCGGCGTCGGTGAGGTAGCTGATGAGGACGCCGGCGTGCGGGGCGTCGAGGCCCTTGATGATGACGGCGGCGTCCTGCTCGGCGATGTCGTCCTTGCCGGACGGCAGCCGCAGGGCGAAGCCGATCCAGTCGGCGCCCTCCGCGATGACCATGTCGGCTTCGGCGGCGTCGATGATGCCGGCGACCTGGACGAGCTTGTTCACAGTGGTCATGAAGACCATCCCCCTGTTGAAGAACCTGCTGGTGAAGTTGTTCGACGTGATTGATTGAATGGCAAACGTGTTCTCGCGGAGCGCCTCAGCGGCCGTACGACTCACTGAAGCAGGTCAGCGCACGGTCCCGGCGGCCCGGGTGGAGCCGGGTCTCGGCCGGGTAGCCCAGCGGCATGAGCAGGGCGATGTGCACGTCGTCGCGTCCGTCGACGCCGATGGCCTTCTTGACCTCCTCCTCGTCCCAGCCGTTCATCGGGCTGGTGGCGAGACCGGCCGCCTGCGCGGCGATCATCAGGAACGAGGCGGCGATCATGGCGTCCTTGACGGCGTACTCGCGCTCCAGGCCACGCCGGCTCGGGTCCTCGTAGAAGGCACGGGCGTCGTCGGGCGAGGCAGCGGCGAACTTCCCCGACCAGGCACCGCCCTCGAGGGCCGTCTCCCAGATGTCCCCGCGGTCCTCGCACCAGGCGGCGGACTCGGCGACGAAGACCAGCATGACCGGCGCTTCCTGGGGATGCGGCTGGCCTCCGGTGGCCCGGGTGAGGGCCTGACGCCCCTCCTCGCCGGCCACGACGACGATCGAGCGGGCCTGGAGGTTGAAGCTGGACGGCGCTTCCAGGGCCAGGTCGGTGAGCTCGCGCAGCAGCGGGGCGGGGACCGGGTCCGGCCGGTAGTGGCGGACACTGCGGCGCGTGCGGATGACCCGCGCCACGGTGGAATGATCTGCCTCGGCGGTCGTCACGATCCGGCCTTTCGACGTCGAACTATCTGACATCGAGAAGCTAAGCAGTACGCTAGAACTTAGTCAAACGGTTTGACATCGAATTAATGAAGGGGAGGTGACCGTCTTGCGCGACTCCGTCGACGATTTCCTCGACCAATGGACCGTCCTGCGCACGGACCTGGACCTCGACGCCATGGGTACCGTCGGGCGCATCATGCGGCTCTCACGGCTCGTCGGCGCCGGCCTCAAGGACTACTTCGCCGAACACGGCATGGAGACCTGGGAGTTCGACGTCCTCGCCACCCTGCGCCGGAGCAACAGACCGCTCACCGCGAAGGAGCTGGCCGCCGGCGTCATGATCGGCTCCGCCGCCCTGACCAACCGCGTGGACCGCCTCGTCGCCCAGGGCCTGGTCACCCGCGAGGCCGTACCCGGTGACCGGCGCAGCCTCCACATCGCCCTCACGGAGGAGGGCCGGACCCGGGTCGACGACGTGGTGGAAGGCCACGTGAGCAACCAGCGCAAGCTGCTGTCGGGACTGGGCGCCGAGGACTGCGAACAGTTCAACGCACTGCTGCGGACGTTGCTCGTGTCACTGGGGGACACGCGCTGATCTCGGCACGGGCGGTTTGTCGCGCTGCCGTCGGACCGCTCGCTTCCTGGCAGTGGCGCGCTGGAGCGAGCGGCCCCACGGTCGGTCGGCGACGCCGTTGACGAAGGCGGCCCAGGTGGCCGGAGGGCGGCGTCCACGGTGTACCGCCGGAGGGGGGTGGGACGCTTCCGGCTTTCCGCCGTGCGGGCGACCTGCCCCCGCGTACGCTGCCGACGTGACCTCTCCCGCCGCGCGCACCGCGCTGGACCTCACCGCCGGCCTCCCGGTGACCGCCCTGGAGGACTTCTACCGGGACCTCCACCGCCATCCCGAGCTCTCCCTGAAGGAACACCGCACGGCCGGCAAGCTCGCCGAACGCCTGGAGCGGGCCGGGTTCGAGACGACCGACGGCATCGGCGGAACCGGAGTCGCAGGCGTCCTGCGCAACGGCGACGGCCCCGTCGTCCTGCTGCGCGCCGACATGGACGCGCTGCCGGTGCGGGAGGAGACCGGGCTGCCGTACGCCTCCGAGACGCCCGGTCTGATGCACGCCTGCGGCCACGACCTGCACGTGACCTGGCTGGCCGGCGCGGCGCAGGCCCTGTCCGCCGGGCGGGAGACCTGGTCGGGCACGCTGCTGGTGGTCGGACAGCCCGCCGAGGAGACGGGGCTGGGCGCGGCCCGCATGGTGGCCGACGGGCTGTACGAGCGGTTCCCGCGCCCGGACGTGCTGCTGGGCCAGCACGCGGTGCCGGGCCCGACGGGGTTCTACGGGCACGTGCCCGGTCTGATCCTCTCCGCCTCGACGGACCTCGACATCGTCGTCCACGGGGTGGGCGGGCACGGCTCGCGCCCCGAGACGGCCGTCGACCCGGTGGTGACGGCGTGCTTCCTGGTCACCCGGCTCCAGACCGTCGTCTCGCGCGAGGTGGCGGCCGCCGAGTCCGCCGTCCTGACCGTGGGACGGATCGAGGCCGGCACCCGGCCCAACATCATCCCGCCCGAGGCCCGGATCTCCCTCAACATCCGCACCCGGTCCGAGCAGGTCCGCGACCGGATGATCGCGGCGGTACGACGGATCGCGGCCGGCGAGTGCGCGGCGGCCGGCTGCCCGCGCGAGCCGGAGGTGACGGTCGGCGCGTCCTTCCCGGTCACCGTCAACGACGCCGACACGGACCGGCGGGTCGCCGCCGTGCACGGCGAGGTCTTCGGCGCCGGGACCGTCCTCGACCCCGGCCCGGCGATGGCCAGCGAGGACTTCCCGCATCTGGCCAAGGACGGGATGCCGTACGCGTACTGGTTCGTGGCGACGACCCCCGCCGACGTGTGGGACGCGGCACCCGGCGACGACCTGTCCGAGAAGCTCGCGGCCGTCCCCGGCAACCACAGCCCCCGCTTCGCACCGGACCTGTCGACGCTGGCCCCGGGCGTACGGGCGCTGGTGTCCGGGGCCCTCGCGCACCTGGTGTAGCTAGTCCGGCAGCGCCTTCCGCAGCGCCTCGTCCAGGCCTTGCGCGAGCTGGGCGTCGGTCGGCGGGCGGTCGCCGAACAAGGCGCCGAGCTGGGCGGTGAACGTCTGGGTGAACGCTCCGTACAGCGGGGTGCGCGGGCGCTGGACGGCACTTCGGAGCGCCGGGAGGAGGATGCGGCCGGCGTAGGCGGGGCGGCCGGCCTTGTCGCGGGGCATGCGGTCGGCACCCTCGCCGGTGGGGGAGGGCGAGGGGCTCGCCGCGGTGAGGGGGCACTTCACCGGGGCGCTGCCGTACGCCGATGCCCGCGTCGCCGCGAACCCCGCGTCCAGCAGACAGCGTTCGCTCTCCCTGCCGGTGAGGAAGCCGATCAGCTCGGCCGCCTTGCCCGCCCGCTGCGACGCGGCGGTCACCGCGAGGTTCTGGCCGCCGAGCACCGCCCGGCCGGGCAGCGGGGCCACGCCGAGCTGTTCGGCGGTGAAGGTCTGGTGCAGCGTGCGGTAGGCGTAGGGCCAGTGGCGCAGGAAGGCGGTGCGGCCGGCGGCGAAGTCGGCGAGTGAGGCGCCCTCGTCGGAGTGGACCGCGTCCTGGAGGGTGTACGGCTTACCGGTGCGCTGCCGGAGTTCGGCGATGCCCTCGGTCAACTGTTCGACGGTGGCGATGTAGCGGCCCTCGGCGTCGGTGAGCGCGAGGTCCGGCGTCGCGGACGCGAACGCCTCCACGGCGTTGACCGTGCGGCCCTCGTAGGGGGCGAGCTGGGTGGTCCAGCCCTGCTCATAGCCCTTGGGCGGTTTGTCCTCCAGCAACTGGATGGTGTCCTGGAGCCGTGCCCGGTCGACGCCCGTGCTCAGGTCGGTCTGCGTGATGCCCGCCGCGCGGAGGTGGTCGCGGCGGTAGTAGAGGAGTCCGACGTCGCTGTTGAACGGCACCGCGTACACCTTGCCGTCCCAACGGGCCGTGTCCGCGACCGACTTGATGATGTCGTCGTCCAGCACCGCGTCGGGCAGCCCGCGCACGAGGCCGGCGGCGGCGAACTCCGGTACCCAGGTGACGTCCAGGTTGACGACGTCGTAGGCGGCGCTGCCGGACTGGAGGGCGCCGAGGAGCTGGCTGCGCTGTTCGTCGGCACTGCCCGGGAGCTCGACCAGGCGGGCGCGGTAGCCGGTGCCGGCCTTCTCCTGCTGCCGGTTCCAGGCGTCGATGAGCTGCTGACGGATGCCGTTCTTGCCGGTGACGTCCCGGCCGCTGGCGACGACGATGTCGCCGGGCACGTCGGCGGCGGGCTTCGCGGACTCCCCGGCGTCGCCGCCGGTGCACGCCGTGACCGCCGTGACCAGGAGGACGGTCAGCAGGGCCGCGAGGCGCGCTCCGGTGCCGCGGAGCGCCATCAGTCGTGCGGTGCCGCCGCGGGTGCCGCTTCCGGCCATCAGTCCTCCCCCCTCCCCGCGCGCGCGACCTCGTCGGTCAGGCCCGCGCCGGGGTCCTCGTCGGCGTCCAGGCAGCGGCCGCCGCTCGCGGCGGAGATGCGGGCGGCCGGTTTGCCCGGGTCGCAGCCGCCGGTCTCCAGGGACACCATGGCCACCGGCACCTTCGCCGTCCGGGCCCTGTTCAGCACCTCGTCGAGGTCCGTGCCGGTCAGCCGGTCGTCGTCCTCGCCGTCGGTGATGTGCACGAGGAGACGGGGGCGTCCGGCCGGGCCGCGGGTGCTCAGGTCGTCGAGCGCGGCGAGCAGGGCCGCGTGCGGGTCGGCCTCGGCGTCCCGCACGCGGGCCGCGTCGACGGCGCGTTCGGCGTCCTTGCGGGTGTGACGGCCGAAGGGGAGCAGGGTCTCGTACGGGCGCTCGGCGCCGGACGTCCCGGACATCGCCCACACGCCGTACTCGTCCCCGCCCCCGAGCCCGCCCAGGGACTGCCTGAGCAGGCCGGGCCCGCCGCTGGGCCCCTCCCACAGGGAGGCCATCGAACCGGAGCTGTCCAGCAGGAACAGGACGCGGCCGGGACCGTGTGCGGCGCGGTAGCCGTCGAGCGCCTTCTTCATCTCGTCCCCTCCGGCGGTCTCGGTGAGCGGCGACGGCGCCGACAACACCCCGGTGGGGACCGGACCGTCGGCGTCCAGCAGGGGGTGCTCGCCGCTCGCGGAACGGAAGCCGTCCCGGGCGAACGCGGCCCGCCCTTCCTCACCGGTGAGCCAGGTGCGGAAGTCCTCGGCCGCCTCGTCCCGCGCCGCCTCGTCCCGGTCGGCGTCCTGCCAGCGGACCCGCACGAACGTGGGCTCCAGCCCCGGTACGTCGCCGGGGTAGTGGGCGACCCGGGGCGTCCGGGTCGCCCGGTCGCAGCCGACGCCGCTCCTCAACAGGAACTCTGGGACCAGGGCGGCGGTGCCGTCGTCCACCGCGTCGTCGTCGGGCAGCGTGCACAGCAGGTCGGCGGCCGTGGGAGAGGGCGGCCCCGGCTGCGCGACCTTCAGTTCCGCCCCGCCCGGGTCGGCTCCGCCGGCGTACAGGCCGACGGTGGCGAGCAGCGCGGAGGCCGCGAACTCCGGGTCGGAGCGGCGCACTTCGGCATCCGCGTCGCGTTCGCGCAGGGCGGTGATCAGCAGGGACAGCGAGGGTTCGACACGGCCGTCCAGGTCGGCGGCGAGGGGCTTCGGGACGGCGAGCACGACCGGGGAGTACGCCAGCGGATCGTCGTCGGGGTCCAGGCGGGCCACGGCGTCCGTGTCCTGGGCGGCCTTGACCCGGGCGGCATCGGCGGCGGTGGCGGGGATCCAGACGTCCGGCTGCGGGCCGACGTCCCGCTGCGGGTTGGTGTCCTCGTCCCGGGGTTCCTGCCAGGCGTCCGACTGCCCGGCGAGTGCGGTGACCGCGTCGGCGGAACCCGCGCTGTAGACCGTGATGCCGCTGCGCCGGCAGCCGTCGCCGGTGGTGTTCTCGTCCGACGTCAGATAGGCCTCCGCCGCCGCGCTCACCGTCGGTTCGAGGTCGGGGTCGGTCAGGACCCGCAGTTCGAGCGGCGGCGCGCAGGAGGACCGGCCGCCGTTGAGGGTGACGATGCTGTAGGAGCCGAAGCCCACGGCGACGAGGGCGACGGCGAGGACGAGGGTGACGCGAAGGCCGGGGCGGCCGGCGGCCCACAGGCGGCGGTAGGCGCGGGTGACGGCGGTGGCGCCGCTGTGGAGAGGGTCGAGGACGGCTGCCGCGGCGGTGCGCAGACGGGAGGGGCGCTGATCCCGTTCGTCGCCGGGCTGCTCGCGCGGACCCCGCTGCCCTCCGGAGGGCCACGGTCCCGCCCCGCCCATCGCCCACCGAACCGACGGAGCCGACCGCGCGGACAACAGGACGTCCTCACCCGGCTCCGTCCTGCTCTGCGGCTCCCACGGCTCCTCTCGCATCGTCTTGTGCCCCGCTGCCGCCATCCGGTCCCGGAGCCGGTCCGCGAGTTCCTGGAAGCCCAACTCCTCATCCTGCTCCAGGATTTGTACGAGCTCCCCGGTGAACGGCGTCGGTGCCGCGCCGTCCCCCGCGTCGGTGCGGTGGTTGGCCTGCACGCTCATCAGCAGCAGCACGCGCCGCTTGTCGCGGAAGGTCTCCCAGATCCACGCGGCGTTGCCGGCGAAGCAGCAGTCGAGGACCACCACGATCCGCTCGGCCGGACCGGCGGCGAGCACGGTCAGGGCGGTCGTGAACACCTCCGCGCCGGGGAAGACCGCGTGCCCGCCCGCGACCACGCTCGCGTTGCGCATCTGCAGGAACAGCTCGTCGCCCGCGCTGGGGATGGCACCGTGCCCCGTGAAGTACAGGAACAGCAGCCCCTCGGCCTCCCCGGCGGTCCTGCGCAGGGCGTGGTCGAAGTCGTCCAGGGACGGCGAGCGGGCCACCGTGATCTCGTGCTCGCCGAAGACCCGGCCCCGCAGCAGCGCGTCCCGGAGCCGGTTCAGGTTGTGCTTGACGGCGGGTAGGTCGCCGGGCACGCCGTGCGGCGGCTTCGTGAGGTCGTACTCGGAGACCCCCACCAGCAGCGCCCGGTTCACCCGTCCACGCGGGTCGAAGCGGGTCACCGGCCTACCTGTCGTCGAGGTCCACGGTGTCGACACGACCCTCGGGCGGATCGCCGTCCTCGACCTCTCTGCGGTTGGCCCGCCAGGCCTCCACGGACTGCTTGACCTGCGTCAGCAGCTCCTTGAAGACGGTGGCCGCGCCCGCCCCGACGACGGCGACGACGATGTCCATGCCGACGCCCATCGGGGCACCGGGCTCGTCCGCCTTGCGCTGCTCGTGAATCTGCAGCCGGCCGGCCCGCACCAGTTCGTCGAGTGGCTTCTCCCGCTCCAGCCACTTGCGCAGAGCGCCGACGTCACTCTCGCTCGCGGTCCCGTCCAGCCGAACGCGTATGCCTTGGTTGGCCACTCCATCCCCCTCAGCCATAACTCACCATCATGGCACCGTGGTTGGAGTCAGGGGAGGGGTCGGC
The DNA here is from genome assembly GCF_001279775.1 of Streptomyces sp. MMG1533. Classification (GTDB taxonomy): domain Bacteria; phylum Actinomycetota; class Actinomycetes; order Streptomycetales; family Streptomycetaceae; genus Streptomyces. The sequence goes on from NZ_LGDG01000211.1 coordinate 73,374, forward strand.
GGGGTCGCATGTTCACGAGCTGAGCGTCTGCAGCTGGCTCAGTTGCCGCTGGATGTGGTCCAGGGCGCCCTCGCGGCGTCCCGGTACCCGGGCCCGCAGGCCGGCCAGCTCGGCCCCGAGTTCACGGGCCGGTGCCGGGTCGCCGATCTGCCCCCACTGGTGGTGGGCCCGGTCCACGGCCGCCTCCACTGCGGGCGCGTCCACCGCCTGCCCGGCGCCGAGCCGGGCCGACGCCACCGCCAGCCACGTCCGGCAACTGCGCACCGGATCCCCCGCGAACATCGCCAGATCCGCCCGGACCTCGGCCCAGTGCAGGGCCTGCTCGGAGGCCCTGCCGTGGGCCCGTACGGCGGCCTGCTCGTGCTCGGCGGCGAGGGCGTCGGCGGCGTCGTGACGGCCGTCCTGGACGGCGGTGGTGATGGCGACGTGGGGGTCGTCGGGCTGCTCCTGACGCGGGCCGACGACGTCGACTCGACGCCGTTCGGCTGTGTTCGGCCCCTCCGGCACCTGAGGACGAGGCCGTTCAGGCCGATACGGGGGCCTGGGGGCGGGGCCCTCGGGAACGGCGGCGCCGGGCACCCCCAGCACGAGGTCCCCGTACCCGTCGCTTCCCAGCCGGGCCAACGCCTGCTCATGCAACTGCTCCACCGGCGGACGCCAGCCGCTGCGCAGGATCGTCGCGATCGCCTTCATGTACGCCGGCGCGGCCACCGTCCGCCGGGACGACGGCGGGGGCGCGATACGGCCGTACACCGCGCTGCTGCGGCCGGAGTCGAGCGGGTGGGCGCGCAACCAGGCCCAGGTCTCCGCGTCCGCGTGCAGATCGAGCAGCAGGGTCGTGGTCCCCGGCGTGCGCAGGCGCAGTTCCTCGCGGATCCAGTGCCAGGGGAAGCCGGTGTAGCGGACGGTCGCCGAGGTGGTGCGGGCCAGCGCGAGGTGGGGCAGGTGCTGGCGGCGGTCGAGCAGGAGCTGGCCGGTGACGAAGACGGTCAGCGGGCCGGGGGCCGTCGCGGCGGCCCGCAGCCGGGTCAGGACGGCCTGGGGTTCCAGCGGGTCGGCGAGCTCGACGACGTTGGCGGTGTCGGTGCCGGACAGCACGGCGGGCGGCACGGCCGCGAGCACGGGGAGCACGGACGCCGCGTCCACCAGACAGCCCTTGCCCACCGGCGATGCGGCGAGCAGTAGCACGGTTCCCGGCATCGGTCCCTCCCCGTCCCCCGTCGATCACTTACGGCAGCACCGTAACCGCTGCGGGTGCAAAGGTGGGCCTCAGGACTGCAAACGAGCCTGCCCCGGCGCCCCGCCGAAGGCGCCTGGGCACCGGAAACCCCTGTCCGCCGACTTGCCAGGGCCTGTCCCCAGGTGTGCTCTGGAAGGCGGGGGCGAGGAGAGAGGAGTGCTCTCATGGCTCAGGCGGCACCCAGGCCCGGCGGAATGCGCGGCATGCACCGTCGTCCGGCCCGGCGAGGCATGACCCGGCCGACCCGCACACCGGACCTGTTCAGCGAGCGGGTCCACACGGTGGCGAGGTACGCGATCCCCGTCGTACTGGGACTCGTCTACGGCTACTGGGCCGCGGCCAACCGGCGCGACGGCGGGCCCATCACCGGCTGGAACGTCCTGTTCGGCTTCGTCACCGCGATCGCGTTCATCGTGCTGTGCCTCGCCGTGGCGACGTTCGCCCCGCGTCTGAAGCGGGAGCTGCACTCGCTGACGAAGTCCGGCTTCGCCGGAGCGGCCTTCGGCTTCCTGTACGGCCAGACCGGCGCGAGCGTCCTGCGGTCGGCGGTCATGGGACTGGTGGTCGCGGCGGCCATCTTCGCCGTGTTCTTCTACCGCTACTACACGCGCGAGGACGCGGAGGGAAACCGCATCCGCTGAACGGCACAGCTGAACGGCACAGGGGCCCCGGTCGGTAGCCGGGGCCCCTGTGTCTCCTTCATCCCTCATCCCTCCACTCACCGGACGACCGGAAGCCACTCCCAGCCGCCCGACGAGGATCCGGCCGCGCTCCAGCTCCATGAGCCCGAGGCGCTCCAGGAGCCGGAACCGGAGACACTCCAGGAACCCGAACTCGACACGGCCCAGGACTCGTTCCAACTGGGGTCGTTCCAGTCGGGGTTGGCCCAGGCGTCGTTCTTCCATTCCGGGCACGGGTCCGAACAGGTCGGCACCCAGCGCCCGCCGGTGTCCACGAAGTCGGCACTCACCCAGCCCTGGGCGCCGACGAACCAGTACCAGTACGCATTGCCGTTGACGCTCTGGCCGCGGACCTTGCACTCGACACGGTCCTGGCTGCCGGGCGAGAGCCGGTCGACGACTGCTGAGTGGGTGGTGGGCGCCGCTCTCACGTTCAGGGCGGTACCGGAGACGATGGTGCCCCAGATCGGACCGCCGGATCCGCCGCTGCCGTGTCCGTCGGCGTAGGTCGGCGGGGTCGCGGCTGCTGCCGTGGTTCCCGCCGCCGCGACGGCGAAGGTGCCGCCGCTGAGCAGGATCGCGGCCAGGGTCCGCAGGGCCGGAGTGGTGCGCATGAATCGGCCTCCTTCTCCCCAGATCCAGGAAACACCCGTTCGGGTGAACCCTCCACCGGAGAGCGGAATCCCCAGTTCCGCCAAGGCTTGCGGCCGCCCGGTTCCCGTTCGGCTTGCCCCGTGCGCCCATATGCAGTCACGCCGCTCGCACCCCCGCCCCCGCCCGTCTTGCCTGGAAGGGTGCCCACACGACTCCGGAACGCCCTGTCGGCCGTACTCATCGCCCTGGCCTGTCTGCTCGTGCCGTTCGGCGCGCTGGCGGCCTGGGTGGCGTACGGGCTCGCCGACACGAACCGGTACGTCACCACCTTGGCGCCGCTCGCCGCCGACCCGGACGTGTGCGACGCGATCGCGGACACCGTCGGCTCCGGAATCGTGCAAGAGGCCGGCGTCGGCGGGCAGATGCGCCCCTTCGTCCGGGACGCGGTGCGCTCGTTCACCCGGACCGAGGCCTTCCGCACGGCCTGGGACGCGGGCAACCGAGCTGTGCACGACGCGGTGTTGAGCGCGCTGCGGGGCGGCGGCGAGGGCGCGGTGACGGTGGACCTCGCGCCGGTCGCCGCCGAGGTGAAGGACCGACTGACCGCGGACCACGTGCCGTTGGCGTACCGCATCCCGGTCAGGCACACCGAGGTCCCGGTGCTCCCGGCCGAGGACCTGACCCGGCTCCGGAAGGGGTTCCACGTGCTCGACGTCGCCGGTTTCTGGCTGCCCGTCACGGCGGCCGTGCTCGCGGTCGCCGGGATCGCCGTCGCCGCCTGCCGCCGCCGCGCGGTCACCGCGACCGCCCTCGGCACGGCCCTGGGCGGCGCCCTCCTCGGCCTCGCGGTCGCCGTCGGCCGCCGGCTCACCCTCGCCGACCTGCCCGACCCGGCCCACCAGCCGGCCGCGGGCGCGATCTACGACGCCCTCACCGCCACCCTGCGCACGGTCTCCTGGCTGCTGGTCGCCGTCGGTGTGACGGTGGCCCTGACCTGCTGGCTCATCGGCCGGTACGGCCATCTCGTGCGACGTCCGCCAGCGTCCGCAGCGCCCGCCGCAGATCCCCCACAGCAGCCGACGCGAGCCCGAGCCTGACCGCGTCCGGCGTGCGGCTCGGGTCGACGGCGAAGGCGGGCCCGGGCGTGACGGCGATGCCGTGCGCGGCGGCCGCGGCGGTGAAGGTGTCCGCGCGCCAGGGGGCGGGCAGCTCCCACCAGGCGTAATAGGCGCGCGGATCGGACCGTACGGCGAACCCGTGCAGCTCCTCTTCGAGGATCCGCTGTCTGCGCCCCGCGTCCGCCCGCTTCACCGCGACCAGCCGCGCCACCGCGCCGTCCCCGATCCATCGCACGCCCGCCTCCAGCGCGAACCGGCCGGCACTCCAGCCCCCGGACCGGATCGCGGCGGCCACGGCTTCGACCCGATGCGGCGGTACGACGGCGAATCCGACGGTGAGCCCGGGGGCGACCCGTTTCGACAGACCGTCGACGACATGCGTGATGCCGGGAGCGTGGACCGCGAGGGGGTCGCTGTCGGCCAGGAAGGACCAGATGCGGTCCTCGACGACCGGAATGCCCAAGTCGGTCGCGGTGTCGGCGAGTTGCCGACGCCGTTGCTCGCTCATCGTCACGGACGTCGGATTGTGCAGCGTCGGCTGCACGTACAGGGCCGAGAGGGGAGCCGTGCGGTGGACGGCGGCCACGGACTCCGGCGACGGACCGTCCTCGTCCGCCGCCAGCGGCACCAGCGTGATGCCGAGCCGGGTGGCGATCTCCTTGACCACGGGATACGTCAGCGGCTCGACGCCGACACGGCCGCCGGGCCGGACGAGGGAGGCAAGCGTGGCGGCGACGGCCTGGCGGGCGTTGCCGGTGAAGAGCAGTTGGCGAGGGCCGGGCTGCCAGCCCGGGGTGGCGAGGAGGGCTGCCGCGGCGTCCCTGGCCGACGTGGTGCCGTCGGCGGGGGCGGGGAGCAGTGCCTCGGCCAGGACGTCGGGGCGGAGCAGGGGCGCGAGGGCGGGTGCCAGGAGCTCCGACTGCCCCGGTGCGGACGGGTAGTTGAGCTCCAGGTTGACGGGGGCGACCGTGGCCGGCTCGGTGAGCGCCCGGCTCATGGGGGCAGGCGGGGCCGCCCGCACGAACGTCCCGCGTCCCACCTCCCCGACGACCAGCCCCCGCCGGACGAGTTCGCCGTACACCCGCCCCGCCGTCGACCCGGCGATCCCCCGCCGCCGCGCGAACGCCCGCTGCGGAGGCAGCCGTTCCCCGGGCTTGAGCCGTCCGGCGGTGATGTCGTCGGCCAGACGGTCGGCCAGGCGCCGGTAGTCGTCCACGGGGTCCCCCATCAGATTGCACCGAGGGCAAAGATCTTATTGCACCGACGAGTTGGAGCGATCTAGGGTCGCTCACATGACCCCTTTCCCGGAGTTCCTCGCGTACGAGGACAAAGGTACCGATATCTCCGCGGTCCCCCTCGTCCTGGTCCACGGCCACCCCTTCGACCGCACGATGTGGGCCCCGCAGATCGCGGAGTTCCCCGCCACGCGCCGGGTGATCGCCCCCGACCTGCGCGGGTACGGCGAGTCCCCGCGGACCCCCGGCGTCACGCGGTTCGCGGAGTTCGCCGAGGACATCGAGGCGCTCCTCGACGACCTGTTGGTCGAGACCTTCGTCCTCGCCGGGCTGTCGATGGGCGGCCAGGTCGTGATGGACGGCTACCGGCGCTTCGGGAGCCGCATCCGGGGCCTGGTCCTCGCGGACACCTTCCCGGCGCCCGAGACACCTCAGGGCGTGAAGTCCCGCAACGCCATGGCGGACCGGCTCCTGCGGGAGGGGATGCGGGGGTACGCCGACGAGGTGCTGGAGAAGATGGTGGCGCCGTACGCCTCGCCCGAGGTGAAGGCCCACGTCCACCGCATGATGACGTCCGCCCCGCCCCAGGGTGCCGCCGCCGCCCTCCGCGCCCGCGCCGGCCGCCCCGACTACCGCGAACTGCTGACCCGCGTCACCGTCCCCGCACTGGTCGTCGTGGGCACCGACGACGCGTACACGCCCGTCTCCGACGCACAGGACATGCATGCGGCGCTCCCCGACTCGACGTTGCGGGTGATCGAGGGCGCGGCACACATGCCGAACCTGGAGCGGCCGGAGGAGTTCAACGGGGCGCTCGGGGAGTTCCTGGCGCGGGTGGACGGCCGCTCGTAGTCTCGGGACGGTGACTCGACAGCGCTTGCGCAGGCCCGGCATCTGGTTCGCCGCGCTGTTGTTCGCCGGAGTGAGTGTCGTCGTGGGGTGCCGGGTCGCCGACACCGACGGGATCACCCCCGTCCCCCAGCTCCTCGCCTTCCTGCCGTGGCTGCTCGCGCCCGCCGGGCTGGGGCTGGGGATCGCCCTGCTGGCCCGGTGGTGGGCCGGGGTGGTGTGGGCGGTCGCCGTGCTCGGCCTGCTGGCGTGGTTCATGGAGCCGTACGGGAGGACCACCGCACCCGGCGGGGCGGCCGTCGCCTCTCTCCGGGTACTGAGCTCGAACGTCGAGTTCGGACAGGCCACCGAATCCCTCATCGCCACCGTGCGCAGCGAGCGGCCTGACCTCGTCTTCGTACAAGAGTGCGAATACCGCTGCGACGCGGCGCTGAAGCAGTCGCTCGCCGCCGACTATCCCCACCGGCAGGCCGTCGAGGGCGGCGGATCGACGGGGTCCGTCCTCCTCAGCCGCTTCCCGCTCCGGGACGCTGCTCGCATCCCGGGCACGATGGGCATGCCGGGCGCCGTCGCCGAGGTGCGCGGGCGGGCCGTACGGCTCCAGCTCGCGCACCCGATGCCACCGCTGCCCGGCCAGGTCGACGTCTGGCGGCGCGAACTGGGCACCCTGCGCGACTTCGCCGCCGCCCACGCCAAGACCCCGACCATCCTGGCCGGCGACTTCAACGCCTCGCAGGACCACGCCGCCTTCCGCCGCATCCTCGACACCGGCCTGCGCGACGCGGCCCGCCTCGCCGGTTCCGACCGCACCCCCACCTGGCCCGCCCGCACGGCCGGGACCACTCCGGCGCTGGGCGCCCAGATCGACCACGTACTGGTCTCCGGCGACTTCGCCGCACGCGAGGCCCGCTTCCTCGGCCTCGACGACACCGACCACCGCGCCCTGCTCGTCGACATCACGCTTCACCAGCGGGGATGACAGATGACAAGGGCGATCGCGCCACCGCGGTGAGAGCCGGGTGACGCGATCGCCGGTGTGGTTGTTCGACTTCTGTGCCTTCTGTGCCTTCTATGCCTTCTGTGCCTTCTGTGCCTTATGTGCTCAGACGCCGATGTCGTCGCCGTCGGCACGCCACACGGCCACGACCGACGGACGGACGATCCTGCCGGGGCCGTCGGGCCAGGTGCTGGCCGGCTTCTCCACGGAGGCGCCGCTGATCTCGCCCGGGTGCTGCACGGCGACGAGCACCCGCCGGTCCTGGACGATCGGGCCGCAGGTCTCGGCGCCGATCGGCATGGTCAGGAACTGCTTGAGCTCACCGCGCCGCACACCCTTCGTGGCGACACCGAAGAGGCCGTCGTGGTAGCCGAGCTGGGCGCCGTCGGTGGAGATCCACAGGTTGCCGTACGGGTCGAAGGCCACGTTGTCCGGGCAGGAGATCGGGCTGACGTCGTCCTTCGGGAACCCGGCGAAGTAGGTCGCGGGGTCGTCCGGGTCACCGGCGACGAGGAAGAGCGTCCAGGCGAACTTCGTGCTCTCGGCCCGGTTCCGGCGCTCGGTGAGCTCCAGGATGTGGCCGTGCTTGTTGGCGTTGCGCGGGTTGGCCTCGTCGGCCGGCGCGTTCGTGCCGACACCGCGGTTGGTGTTGTTGGTGAGCGCGACGTACACCTTGCCGGAGTGCGGGTTCGGCTCGATGTCCTCGGGCCGGTCCATCTTGGTCGCGCCGACCTTGTCACCGGCGAGACGCGTGAAGACGAAGACCTCGTCGGCGGTCATGCCCTCGACGTGCGAGACGGCTCCGTCGGCGGTGGCGGTGGCGAGCGGGATCCACTCGCCGCTGCCGTCGAACTCGCCGTCGGCGGGCAGCTTCCCGGTGCCGTCGATCTCGATGGCGGGGGAGTCGCCGGTGAGCTTGGCGACGTAGAGGGTCCCTTCGTCGAGCAGCGAGAGGTTGTGCTCCCGCACGGAGCGGGAGGACCCCTTCTTCATCCGCTTGCTGCCGACGAACTTGTAGAAGTAGTCGAACCGCTCGTCGTCACCGGTGTAGACGACCGGCCGGCCGTCGTCGGTGAGCCGCACGGTCGCGCCCTCGTGCTTGAAGCGACCGAGGGCGGTGTGCTTGCGGGGCGTGGAGGCGGGGTCGTACGGGTCGAGCTCGACGACGTACCCGAAGCGGTGCACCTCGTTCGGCTCCTGGGCCACGTCGAACCGCTTGTCGAACCGCTCCCACTTGCGCTCACTGGCCGCCGTGCCGATGCCGTACCGCTTGTCGGTCGCCCGGCTCGCGCCCGCGAAGTACTGGTTGAAGTTCTCCTCGCCGTGGAGGGTGGTGCCCCAGGGAGTCGTCCCGCCCGAGCAGTTGTTGAGGGTGCCGAGCACCTTGGTGCCGGTCGGGTCGGCGGAGGTCTTCAGCAGGTCGGACCCGGCGGCGGGCCCGGTGAGCCGGAACTCGGAGGTGGCGGTGACGCGCCGGTTGAGGGGGTGCCGGGAGACGGCGGAGAGCTTCCCGCTCCTGCGGTCCTCCTCCACGACGACGGCGGACAGCCCGTGGGCCGCCCACGCGATCTCGACCTGCTCGCGGGTGGGGTTGGCGGCGTCGTAGCCACGGAACATGAGTACTTCGTCGGTGTACTCGTGGTTGGCGACGAGGATCTGCTTGTTGCGCTCGCCCGGCAACGGGAGGAGGGCGAGGAAGTCGTTGTTGTACCCGAACTGACCGGCCTGGGCGGCGGCGGTCTGCTTCTCCGGGTCGAAGGCGGGCGCACCACGCAGGATGGGCTCGCCCCACCGGATGACGACGTTCTGCCTGTACCCGTCCGGGACGGTCACGGCGTCGGCGGTGTTGGGCGCGACAGCGGTGAACCGGAGGCCGCGGGCGCCCTTGGAGGTGCCGGGTTTCCGTGTCGTGGTGCTGTTTGTGGTGCTGTTTGTTGTGCTGTTCTCGGACGCGGCGACCGGCGAGGCGAGCCCCGCCCCCGCGGCACCGGCCACGGTGACGACGGCCGCGGCCCGCATGATCGAACGGCGACTGAGCGCGCCGGCGATGACGTCACCGACGTACGGGTTGGCGGAGGTGTTGGGCGCCTCGTGGAAACAGGCGTTACCACACCGGAACCGGCAAGTCAGGGCAGACCGCCCACCGGGATGCGACTCGTTCGAGGTCCTGATCAACGGCAACTGCATGCGCACTTTGCTCTCCCCTTGCTTCCCCTTGAGTCCGGCGTGACGGACGTTATGGGCACGTCCGTTCGGGAGCGGGGCGCACCGATGAACGGGGGGTGAACCCGAGGTGGCTGTAGGTCAGTTGGCGTCGCCGGGCGGGCGCGCGGGTGAAGGCCGGATGTCCCCCTTGACGTCTCCGGCGCCGCATGACCCGCCCCTGCCAAAGATCACCATCTGAGGCCGCTAACCTTACGTGTCCGTCCTGGCCAGGGATTTACGGGCATCAACTCATGCGAAGGGTTGCGCACATGGGCATTCTCACTCTCCTGCGGAACGCGTTCGGCCGGTCACGCAAGGGGCACACCACGTCCCCTTCGCAGGAAACCGAGGTTGCCTCACAGGAGGCCGCACCGACGGTGCCGGCCCCGGCAACGGAGCCGACACCGTCCCCGCAGCCGACGGCAACATCAACGACCACGGTCCCGGAACCCCGCCCCTCCACACCGTCCACGCCCGAGTCCACGCCCGAGTCCACGCTCTCCGCGAAGGACGAGCACGACCTGGTAGCGGCGGCTTTCAACAAGGTGGCCGTGCCGAAGCCGGCCGAGCCGGCGGACGCGTCGGAGCCGGTGGAGCCGGCGGCGGCGGAAGAACCGGCGGCGGCTGAGGAGCCGACGCCGGAGCCGGTGGCGGAGCCCGCCGCCGAGCCGGTGGCGGAGGTCGCGCCGGAGCCGGAGCCCGCCGCCGAGCCGGAGCCGGAGCCGGTGGCGGAGGAGGCTCCCGAACCGGAGCCGGAGCCGACCGTCGAGCCCGAGCCGGTCGTCGAACCGGAGCCGGTTGCCGAGGTGACGCCCGAGCCGGAGCCGGTGGCGGAGGTCGCCCCCGAGACCGTCACCGAGCCGGAGCCGACCGCCGAGGTCACCCCCGAGCCCGAGCCCGAGGCAGTCACCGAGCCCGAGCCGGAGCCGACCGCCGAGGTCACCCCGGAGGTCACCCCCGAGCCCGAGCCGGAGCCCGAGCCGGAGCCCGAGCCCGAGCCGGTCTCCACCCCCGAACCGCTGGCCGCCGACGGCGAGGACGCCCCACAGGGGCCACCCGCAGCCGACGACGAAAGCAGCACGGGTGGTGCGGGTGGGAACGACAACCCGGCCGAAGGCCGGGTGCCCACCACCCTCCGCACGGCATACAACGCAGCCGAAGCCACCCTCAAGGACAAGAACCTCACCGGCACCCGTGCCAAGGTCTACCTCGTCCTCGACCGCTCCGCGTCCATGCGCCCGTACTACAAGGACGGCTCCGCCCAGGCCCTCGGCGAGCAGACCCTCGCCCTCGCCGCCCACCTCGACCCCGAGGCCCCGGAAGCCAAGGTCCACGTCGTCTTCTTCTCCACGGAACTCGACGGCACCGGCGAGCTGACCCTCACCGACCACGACAACAAGATCGACGAGCTGCACGCCGGCCTCGGCCGCATGGGCCGTACCAGCTACCACGCCGCGGTCGAGGCAGTCGTCACCCACCACACCAAGGAAGCCCCCGGCACCCCCGCCCTCGTCGTCTTCCAGACCGACGGCGCCCCCGACGCCAAGACCCCCGCCACCCAGTCCCTCACGGACGCCGCGAAGAACCACCCCACCGTGTTCTTCTCCTTCGTCGCCTTCGGTGAGCACGACAACAAGGCCTTCGACTACCTCCGCAAACTGAAGACGGACAACACGTCCTTCTTCCACGCGGGCCCGGCCCCCCGAGAGCTCACGGACGCCGAGCTGTACGAAGGCGTACTGGCCGCCTGGCGCCCGTAACGACACAGCCGCACGCCGCCGGGGGTGGACGGATCACCGTCCACCCCCGTCCGCACCCCGAAACGCATGTGAGTCGATGTTCACGCGCCCAGTAGGATTTCGGGCATGGCGGCCACTGGAACCGAGAAGCAGGGGGCGAAGGCGTACTACGTCTCGACCCCCATTTACTACGTCAACGACGCTCCTCACCTGGGCCACGCCTACACGACCGTTGCAGGGGACGTGCTCACGCGCTGGCACCGTCAGCGCGGCGAGAAGGTGTGGTACCTCACCGGCACGGACGAGCACGGTCAGAAGATCATGCGCACCGCGGAGGCGAACGGCGTCAGCCCGCAGGAGTGGGCCGACAAGCTCGTCACCGAAGCCTGGAAGCCCCTCTGGGAGCACCTGGAGATCGCGAACGACGACTTCATCCGTACGACGGAGAAGCGTCACACGGACCGCGTCCAGGAGTTCGTCCAGGATCTCCACGACAAGGGCGAGATCTACAAGGGCGGCTACGAGGGTCCGTACTGCGTGGGCTGCGAGGAGTACAAGCTCCCCGGCGACCTCATCGAGGCCGAGGACGGCACGAAGCTGTGTGCCATCCACAAGAAGCCGGTGGAGATCCTCAAGGAGGAGAACTACTTCTTCAAGCTCAGCGAGTACGGCGACAAACTCCTCGCCCACTACGAGGCCAACCCCGGCTTCATCCAGCCCGAGTCGGCACGCAACGAGGTCGTGAACTTCGTACGCCAGGGCCTTCAGGACCTGTCCATCTCCCGCTCCACCTTCGACTGGGGCGTCCCGGTCCCGTGGGACGACAAGCACGTCATCTACGTGTGGATCGACGCGCTGCTGAACTACGCGACGGCGGTCGGCTACAACGAGAACCCGGCGAAGTTCGAGAGCACCTTCCCCGCCGACGTGCACCTCGTGGGCAAGGACATCCTCCGCTTCCACGCGATCATCTGGCCCGCGATGCTGATGGCGCAGGGGCTGCCCCTGCCCGGCAAGATCGCCGCGAACGGCTGGCTGATGGTCGGCGGCGAGAAGATGTCGAAGTCGAACCTGACCGGCATCAAGCCGCAGGACCTGACCTCGCACTTCGGCGTGGACGCGTACCGCTGGTACTTCCTGCGCGCGATCGCCTTCGGCCAGGACGGCTCCTTCTCGTGGGAGGACTTCTCCGCCCGCTACACCAGCGAGCTGGCGAACGACTACGGCAACCTCGCCTCCCGCGTCGCGGCCATGGTCGGCAAGTACTTCGACGGCGCCCTGCCGGAGGCGACGGCGTCCGGCGAGGCGGAGAAGGCGATCCAGGACGGCCTGGCGAAGGCGGTCGCGGAAGCCGACCGGAAGATCGGCGACGAGGTGGACTTCCAGGGCGGCATCCTCGCCGTCTTCGACTTCGTCAAGCAGGTCAACGGCTACATCACGGAGCAGGAGCCGTGGAAGGTCGCGAAGGACACTTCTGACGAGGGCAAGGCCCGCCTGGCCACGATCCTCTACACGGCCGCGGAGTCGCTCCGCGCGGTAGCGGTCCTCCTGAACCCGATCATGCCGGACACCTCCCAGAAGCTCTGGGACTCGCTCGGCGCGGAGGCGTCCCTCGGCGCGCTCGCGGACCAGCGGGTCCAGGAGGCGGGCGAGTGGGGCAGGCTCCCGGCCGGCACGACGGTCACCAAGGGCGCGGTCCTCTTCCCGCGCCTGGAGGAGAAGCCAACGGCGTAGCGCACACGCTCGAACAGCGCAGGGCCCGGGAAACATCTCGTTTTCCGGGCCCTTGCCGTACCCGTACCCCCTACCTGCATGTCCACGTCCACCCGTATGGTTTCCGCCATGGCAATGGCAGTGCCCGAGGTGATTCCGATCGCCTACGTGCCCAGGCGTCACACCGAGTCGATCGGCCGGTACGCGGACGGTCAGTTCCTTGCGTCGATCACGTACGCCTTCCCCGAAGGCTTCCGTCCCGGCGAAGGCTGGGAAGCACACAAACGTCTCTACGTGGCGCTCCACACCTTCGACGCCGAGGGCCACTACCGCGACTCGGAGATCTGGTGCGCCGGCACCTGGGCCGAGCAACAGCGCGCCCCGCTCGGCAACGACTCCGTCCTCGGCCGCGCCCGCATCCACCTGGCGAAACTCCTGCGCAGCCTGCCCCGCCGCGCCTACACGGACATCGCCATCCGCCCCTTCCAACTCACCGTCGACGGCGTCCGCTTCGGCCTGGTGATCCGCGAGGAGGAAGGCGAGACCTGGGCCGAGCTCTACCCGGACCGCCTCGAATTCGGCGAACCGTGGGACGGCCGGTACGTCACCTGAGGCGCAGCTGGTCGAGAAGGGCGGCGAGGCCGCCCTTGGTGACCTGGAGTATTCGGTCGGGGTCGTCGCTTTCGCGGAGGAGCAACGAGTCTTCGACGTGGGCGAGTTCGACGCATTCGTTGCCGTCGGCACCGCCGGAGTACGTGGACTTCTGCCACTGGATCACGTCCCTCGACAGGGCGGTGGCCAGCCGACATATGCGCACCCCGCTGCTCACGAGCGGTCGGCTTGCAGCCGACGCAGTAGGGCGGCGAGGCCGTCCTGGGCCACCCGGAGTATTCGGTCGGGGTCGTCGCTCTCGCGGAGGAGCAACGAGGTATCGGCGTGGGCGAGTTCGACGCAGGAGGACCCGTCCGAGCCGCTGGAGAAGGACGACTTCTGCCACTGGACCACTTCTACAGCTCCTTCGCGAGGCGGTGGATGAAGTCCCGCGACGGGGCGGGGTCAAGCGATGCCGACTCCACTTTACGGAAGAGTGTTCGCATCGACTGGAGCTGTGCGGCCGCATCCACGAAGCCCGAGCCGGACGGTGTGTCCTTCTGCACGGTGTCCAGCGGGGGGACCCGCCCGCCCGCGTACAGCAACGCCGCGCTCGCCCCGCCAAAACGGTCGGCGGCGAAAGGGATCACCCGCACGGTGACGCCGGGTCGCTCCGACTGCCGGATGACTTCGTCCAGTTGGGCCAGCGCCACCCGTCGGTCGGCGACCCGGGTCCTCAGCACCGACTCGTGCAGCACGGCCGTGTACGGACAATCGCCGTCCCTGGCGAGGGCCGCCTTGCGGTTCATACGGTGGGAGACCCGAGCCTCCAACTCGCTCGCCGGGAGCTCCGGCCGCCAGTACGCGAACACGGCGCGAGCGTAGTCCTCGGTCTGCAAGGGCCCGGTGACATGCGTGGTGCCGATCTCCTGAACGAAGCTCGCGTGGTGTTCCAGCTCTGCCAGGTCCAGGAAGGTCGGCGGAAGCACCTCCCGGTACTCCTCCCACCACCCCGCGGTACGGTCCGTCGCCATCTCCACCAGCGCGTCGATCAACTCGACGTCCGCACAGGCGTACTGAGCCGCCATCCGCCGTACCCGCGCCTCACTGACACCGGCGACGCCTGACTCGATCTGGCTCATCGTCACCGAGATCACGCCCAGCAGCGAGGCTGCCTGGCGTGCCGTCATCCCTGCGGCCTCACGCAGTCTGCGCAACTCCCGCCCCAGCCGCTGCTGTCGGGCCGTCGGCTGCTTCCGTGGCACCTGCGCCTCCCCGCTCCCATCACATCGAGTGACCAGACTACGACAACAGGTTGCGACGTACTAACTTTATTCTCTACCGTCAGTGACGTGACGCACACGCTGCGGAACCCGGGGTTACCGGAAGCGCACCGCCCCGTCCTGCCATGGCGGCTGCGGCACTGCCACCGCCCGGATCAACTTTCCCGACGCCACCTGGAGTTCACCCATGTCTGAAACAGAACCCTGGGAATACACCCTCTCCATCCCCCACGACCCCCGCGCCGTCACCGTCTGCCGCCGCACCCTCCGCCTGATCCTCACCATGCACGGCCTGATCCGCCTCGCGGACACCGCCGAACTCCTCGCGACCGAGCTGGTCGCCAACGCCGTACTGCACACGAAGGGCCCCGCAACCCTCCGCGTGCACTGGTCGGGCGGCGTCCTGCGGATCGGTGCGTGGGACGCGGACCCCGAACCCCCGCACCCGCCCCACGACCTGGCGGACCTCACCGACGCGGAGGACGGCCGCGGCCTCGCCCTGGTCCGCGCCTGCGCCGACCTCTGGGGCTGGCAGCCGCTGGCCAGGAACGGCAGCCGAGGCAAGTACGTCTGGTGCGAACTGTCCGCCGCGGCCTGAAACAGGGGCGCTGCCGGGATACGTACGTAGAAGCAATCTACGTAGAATGAATCTACATAGACCCTGGAGGTGCCATGCCCGCCCCTTTCGTAGGCCGCCGAGCCGAGCTCGCCCTCCTTCACAAGCGTCTCGATCGTGTCGACGCCGACGGCGCCGGGGTCGCGGTCGCCATGAGGGGGCGGCGGCAGGTCGGGAAGTCACGGCTCGTCCAGGAGTTCTGCGACCGCGCCGGGCGCCCGTACGTCTTCTTCACCGCGACCAAGGGCGCGTCCCCCGTGGAAGGCATCGCCGACTTCATGGCGGAGCTGCGCGAGTCCTCCCTGCCGGCCGACCCGGAACTCGTACCCAAGACAGCCCCCACGAACTGGCCCGACGCCTTCCGCACCCTCGCCGCCGTGTTGCCCGCCTCGCCCAGCATCGTCGTACTCGACGAACTGCCCTGGCTCTCGGAGCAGGACACCGTGTTCGACGGCGCGCTGCAGACCTCCTGGGACCGGTTGCTGTCCGGTCGGCCCGTGCTTCTGCTGCTGCTCGGCAGTGATCTGCACATGATGGAGCGGTTCACCGCGTACGACCGGCCCTTCTACGGCCGGGCCGACCCCTTCGTGCTCGGTCCGCTCAATCCGGCCGAGGTGGGAAGCGCGCTCGGGCTGGACGCGGCCGACGCCATCGACGCGCACCTCGTGTCAGGCGGGTTGCCGGGCATCCTGCGGGCCTGGCCGCACGGCACCCCGGCGCTCGACTTCGTCAAGACGGAGTGCGCCGATCCGGCCTCGCCGCTCTTCGGTGTCCCGGAAGCGGCTCTCATGGCCGAGTTCCCGGCACCGGACCAGACACGCCGTGTCCTTGAGGCGGTGGGCAGCGGAGACCGCACGCATGCCAACATCGCCGCGACGGCCGGCAGCCAGAGCGGCGTCCTGCCCTCCGGCATACTGTCCCCGCTGCTGCGGCGCCTCACCGACGAGAAGCGGGCCCTCGCGTCGGACTCGCCGCTCTCCACCCAGCCCGGCAAACCGGCTCTCTACCGCGTGGCCGACAGCAATCTGCGTCTCTACCTCGCCGCGATGCGCTCCGCGCAGGAGCTGTCCCGGCGCGGCCGACCCGAGTCCGCGTACCGGGTGGTCGAACGACGGTGGGCGGCTTGGCGCGGACGGGCCGTCGAACCCCTGGTCCGTCAGGCACTGGAGCTGGCCGCGGCTACGGGAGAGTTCCCCTGGCCGGACACGGAAGTCGTCGGCGGCTGGTGGAACCGGCAGTTCGCACCGGAGATCGACCTCATCGGCGCCGACCGCTCGCCCGTGGCGGGGACGGTCTTCTTCGCCGGCTCCGTGAAGTGGCTCGCCTCCCCCTTCGACCAGCACGACCTGACCGCCCTCGCACAGGGTGCCGCCCAGGTCCCCGGCTTCACACCGGGCGCCACCGGGCTCGCCGTCGTATCGCTCTCCGGCACGACCGGGGCGGTGGCGGAGGGCGCGGTCGGGCTCACGTGGGGCGCGCGGGACGTGATCGCGGCCTGGGGTGGCTGACCTCCCGGTCCCGGTCGAGAAGTCGAGAGAGAGCCGAGAGGGTCGAGAGCGTCGAAAGAAGGGGGCCGGGAAGCCGAACGCTCCCCAGCCCCGCTGCACTCGCGGTGCCCTACGAAAGCACTCCGGCACCCGTGGTCGTCGCCAGCGACGTCGGCAGGCTCTTCGCCGAAGACTCCAGCCCCGCCGTAAGCGTCGGCTTCCAGTTCACCGTCGTCTTCAGGTCCTTGGACGACGCGGCGTTGTACGCGGCCACCAGGTCGGTCGTCGTGCCGTTGACGAGGTTCCCGCTGCCCGCGACCGAACCCGTGCCGTCGCCGCTCAGCAGCTTGGCGACCTTGCCGCTCGTCGGGAGCTTCCAGTAGTTGTTCTGCGCCACGACCTGGGCCTTGGCGCGGGAGTTGATGCTGTACTGCGGCGCGTACCCGTTGAGGGTCGTGACGTCGTAGTAGTTGTTGTAGATGTGGATCTGGCCGATGCGGGCCAAGGGGGCGCGCTGGACGATGCCCTTCCACACGTTGTGGTGGATGGAGACGCGCAGCTTGCCGACGCTGTCGGTGTCGCTGCTGCCGATCAGCATCGTCTTGTCGTGGTTGGTGAACTGGTTGCGCGAGACGGTCACGAGGTCGGAGCCCTTGGTGATGTCGAGGGCGCCGTCGTGGATCTGGTACTCGCGGCCGTAGTACTTCGGGTTGGCGCTGTCGAGGTGCGGCGCGTCCGTGAACGTGTTGTGGTCGGCCCAGACGTGCGTCGCCCCGCGCAGGGTGACCGAGTCGTAGTTCGAGTTCCAGTTGCCGTCGTCGCCGTCGGTCGGGTCCCACTGCGGGAAGCAGTCCTCGGTAGCGGCGAAGGCGAGGTTGCGGACGATGACGTTGTCCACGTTCTGGATCTGGAGCGTGCCGCCGCTGATCCCCGCCTTGGTGCCGGGCACGCCCACGATGCTGGTGTTGGCCGGCACCTTGAAGGCGATGTTCTTCGCCTGCTTGGCCTGGGCGGCGGCGCGGGCCTTCTCCTGGGTGCCGGAGGGCAGCTTGGAGCGGCCGTAGGTCGCGGGGTCGTACGCCTTCAGGTAGGCGGAGAGCGAGTAACCCGTGCCCGACGCGTAGTTGGCGCAGGTCAGCTTCTTGCCCGCGTCGTCGGTGTTGGCGTCGATCGTGCCCTTGATCTTGATGATGCGGGGGGTGGTGTCGGACGCCGACCCCAGCGCCTTCACGAGCTGGGCGCGGGTGGAGACGGTGAAGGTGTGCGCGGAGTCGGCCTTCGCGCCACCGGTCGTACCGGTGCCGGAGGACGCCCAGCCGTCCTTGGCGGCGAGCGTCTGGTGGTACAGGTCGACGGCACCGGCGTTCGCGTTCATCACGAAGACACCGGCGCCGGCCCCGGCCGCCAGGACGGCGACGGAGACGACGAGGGTGCGCCGCGAGCGGAGGGACCGGCGGTGGGAGGGTGCTGCCACGGAGGAGTCCTTACGTGGTGGTGGGACACGTGCGGGTGGTGAAGCTCCGGTGAAGGCGCTTACGACTCGTCAGTTGTCGCCGCCGGACGAAGAGTTGCCGCAGGCGCGCATCTTTTTTCCGGCCCCCGGCGTCTCCCGGGATACGTGAATCAACTGAACTGAGTGGGGGCCACCCGTGGCACTGTTCGGAAACGCGCACACCGTCGACCCGGCGTCGGCGCAGCAGGACTACGCGCGCCTGCTGGGCCACGGCGAGCAGGTGCACGCCGCGTATCTGCTGATCCGGGACACCATCCTGTTCACCGACCGGCGGCTGCTCCTGGTCGACAAGCAGGGCATCACCGGCAAGAAGGTGGAGTACCACTCCATCCCGTACCGCAGCATCACCCACTTCTCGGTGGAGACCGCCGGCCACTTCGACCTCGACGCAGAGCTGAAGATCTGGATCTCCGGGACCCCCACGCCGGTCGAGAAGACCTTCACCAAGGGCGTCGACATCTACGAAGTGCAGGCGATCCTCACCCAGTTCGTGGCGAGGTAGGTATGCGGAGGGGGCCTGAAGACCGGAAGGTTGAACGCAGCGGACATCTTCATCGAACTGACCGCACAGGGCCTGGGCACAGGCACGGTCGCCGAACACTGGAGGAAACTCGTGACCATGGACCTCTCCTTCTTCCAGTCCCCGCTGGCACAGGAGCTGCGTGACGAAGGCCGCGCCGAGGGTAAAGCCGAAGGCGAAGCCAAAGCGCTCCTGCTGGTCCTGGCCGGCCGGGGCATCGACGTCTCCGACGAAACCCGGGAACGCATCACCAACTGCACGGACCACGCCACCCTGAGCACCTGGCTCACCCGCGCCGCCACCGCCACATCCGCCGCGGAGATCTTCGAAGACGAGTAGCCACGGGCCTCCGGCTGGTGTCCCTGTTCCCCGTCAGCGGCAGGAGAACAGGCCCGGTTCGGTCCACTGGATGTTCCAGGCGCCCATGACCGTCGCGGGCGCGACGGACACCTGCCGGAACTGACCGAACTCTTCCTGGCCGGAGCCGGAGGCGAAAGCCCGCGCCACCCGAGCTCCGGCCTTCCTACCTCCGCCCGCCCCCGAACCCGCCCTCCGGCGCCTCCCCCGCCGTCACCGTCGCGATCTTCTCCGCCGAGCCGAGTTCCCCGGACTTCGCGAGACCGCCCGTGCTCGCGCCCGACGCCGAGCCGCCCGAGTAGATCCGGTACTCCTCCCCGCTCTTGACGGCGGAGGACGAGAAGACGACGTTCTGGATGGCCTTGGAGGTGACGTACGTGGCGACCACCTTTCCGTCGGCGTCCACGACGTGCAGCGTCGTGCCCGCCGCGACCGTCGAGTCGAGCGTCGCCGACACCCAGCCCTGCCCGGACTCGGTGTCGGGTGCGACGGCCATGCCCGCACTGCCCGCGGCGAGCAGCACACCGCCGCTCACCGTGAAGCTGCCGTTGACGTCGAGCGCGCCGTTGCCGCCCTGTTCGGGGCCGTTGACGACGAGCGTGCCGCCGGTGATCTCGGCGGTGCCGTTGGAGTCGAAGCCGTCGCCGTCGGAGTTGATGACGAGGGTGCCGCCGGTGACCTTCAGGGTGAAGTCGCCGGCGGACTCCCCTCCGCCACCGCCGCCCGGGCCACGGCCACCGCCGCCGCCCTCCTCGGTCGTCGTCCCGCCGGACGCGTTCACCCCGTCGTCGGAGGAGGTGATCTGCGTCGAACCACCGCCGACCGTGATGTCCTTGCCCTCGAGGCCCTCGTTCGACCGCGTGACCTTCACCGTGCCGCCGTCGACGACCAGGTCGCCCTCGGCGTGCACACCGTCGTCCCCGGCGGCGACCGTCACCGTGGCCCCGCCGAGGTGCACGGCGGCGTCGCTGTGCACGCCGTCGGCGGAGGAGTCGACGCCGACCGTGCCGTCCTCCAGGACGGTGATGACGCCGGACTTCAGTCCGTGCGCCGAGCTGTCGTCGGTGGCCTCGCTGTGCACGTCCAGCGTGCCGCCGGTGACGACGAGGTCGGTGGCCGCGTCGACGCCGTCGCCCGCGGAGGTGACCTTCACCGTGCCGCCGTCGACGGCGATGTAACCGGCTTCCGCGTCCTCGGTGTTGTCGGCCTTCAGTCCGTCGCCGTCGGCGGTGACGGTCACCGTGCCGCCGTGCACGACGAGGTAGTCCTTGCCGCGGATGCCGTCGTCGGCGGCCTCGACGGTGACCTTGCCGGAGGCGATGACCAGGCCGTCCTTGCTCGCGATGCCGTCGTTGCCGTTGCCGTGCACGGTGAGCGAGCCGGCGCCCCCGACCGTCAGGTTCCCGGCGCTGAAGAGCGCCGCGTCGGCTTCGTCCTTCTCGGCGTACGAGTCGGCGTCGGCGAGCGTGTTCTCGCTGCCGTCCGCCAGGACGACCACCAGCTCCTCCGCCTCGGTCGCCGCGATCGCCGCCCCGGAGGAGCTGGAGATGTCGACGCCGTCGAGGATCAACGTGACCGTCTGGTCGGGGGCGTTGACGAGGATCTGCCCGTCGGTGAGCTTCCCGCTGATCCGGTAGGTCCCGCCCGAGCTGATCGTGACCGTGCTCCCGTCGGCCTTGGCACCCTCGCCCTCCACGCCGGCCGAGTCGCCGTCGAGCGTGATCTCCACGGCTTTGGAGGCGTCCGCGTCGACGGCCGCGTCATGTGCCTCCTCGTTGTCGGCGAGGACCGCGGCGGCATCCTGGGCGCCGGCCACGGCAGCGGCCGTACCCGAACTCTCCTGGGAGGAAGCGGTGTCGGACTCGGTATCGGCGGTGCACCCCACGAGTGCCGCCGCGCCGAGCACAGCTGAGGCGAGGGCACCTGCGGCCCTCGTACGAAATGGTCTTCTGCTCATGCCGGACTCCCGTCGAGTGCGGTGGGAAAGTGGCGCCGCAGGACGGGCAGCCAGCGGTGGGAAGGAAGGTCGGGGCGCAGCGCGGCCAGGCCCGTGCCGTACTTCGACACGGGGCACGGGCGGTGCTTCAGCGACCACAGCAGCCGGTCGGCGCCGGACCCGGCCCGGCCGGCCTTGGTCTCGACGATCGCCCGCTCCGGAGTGCGCAGTGCGGTGCCGTCGGGAAGGGCCCAGGTCAGGCCGGTGTCGAGGGTGAGGCGGCTCGCGGTGGCCGGGAGGAGGAGGGTGGTGCGCCGGTAGGAGGTGGTCAGTACCGGCTGCCAGCGGAAGCCCACGGTGTCGATACGGGCCTGCGCGAGCACGGCATCGGCGTACGCCCGCGCCTGTGTGCCCAGGCGGTACGGGTCACCGTCGTAGGGGATGCGGTACTTGACCGTGGTGCCGCGCGGCCCGCGGGTCTTGACCTCGAAGAAGTGCTGGTCGGAGTCCAGATACGTCCGCACCCGGAGCTTGAAGCGGCGCCGGCGCTGCCGTGCGGCACCGAGGTAGCCGTCCAGGCCGGGGGTGTCGAAGTACACGGACCGGTAGCCGAACTCCCGCCGCCCGTCGATGTCCAGGACCCGCACGTCCTCGTCGAGGCCGCCGAACACGAAGGGCAGGTCCACGACCGGCAGCATGTACTTGCGGTCCAGCCGGGTCAGCAGCTCCGCCCGGGCGACGAGCTCGTCCAGCCCGATCGGCCGCAGCGCGCCGACGGCCGTACCGAGGGAGTCGAGGGCACTCACGCCCGTACGCCCTGCTCGAGCGGCAGGTCGGCGTCCTTCGACGCTCGCATGCCGTCACTCACGACGTACCGGACCTCGACCTGCGTCGTGTCGTTGACGAGGTCGATGCCCTTGACCGACAGGTTCACCACGCGGCCGCCCAGCAGCACTTCGAGGTGCGCGCGCAGGGCGTCCTCGTCGGTGTGCGCCGAGTCGAGACGCAGGCTGCGCTGCCGGTGGCGGGGGTAGAGGCGGGGGTGGTCGCCGAAGTACAGGGCGGCGACGATCAGGAGGGTCAGGCACCCGGTCAGGACGCTCACGCTGTGCGGAAGTCCGTTCAACAGGCCGATGGCGAGTGCGGAGAAGTAGTACGCGATCTCGTGCTGGGCGATCTCGTACGACCGCAGCCGGATGATCGACAGCACCCCGAACAGGCCCATCCCCAGCCCGATCCCGACCGACGTGGAGCTCAGCGTCATCGCCACGGCGAGCACACCGACGTTCACTCCGAGGAAGGACGTGACCAGGTCCCGGCGGTGGTGGCGCGGGAAGTAGACGCCGAAGGTGAGGACGGAGATGGCGACGAGGTCGGCGGCGACAAGTGCCAGCTGGTGAAGGGCCGTTGTGGACATGAGATGACGGTCGGGCAAAGGCCTGTGAAGTCCCTTTGAGTTCCCTTAAGCCACTTTGAGAAGTACGGGACACGTCTGTGAGATGAACGATGCGGGGCCAGGGAGCACTGACGCGGGGACCGCGGAGCGCTCTTGATAACATCCGGCCACTTGTGCGAGGGCGGGGGCCCTCGTTGGGGAGGGAACTTCACGTGGGCAGACACGCCCCGAGACGGGGCGGTCGTGCCGCGCTCGTCTCCGCGCTCGCGGTCGCCGTGGCGGCCGGATCCATCACTTTGTTCTCCGGTTCTGAGGACGGCGGCGGCGCCGCGCAGGCCGCCACGACGGCCGCCGCGGCCGGCACCACCGAGATCGTCCTGGACGACCCGCGCACCGACACCCCGCGCACCGAGCGGCTGCTCGCGGCCGGTGAGACCGGATTCCTGCACCGGCAGGACGGCGTCCCCGGGCTGCTGTGGACAAGGTACGAGGACGGCAGCACCGTCACCGTCCAAGGACCCGACGGGGTCTACAAGCCGTCGTCCACCACCTGCTACAGCATCACCGTGGTCTGCGCCTCGGGCATGTACGGGCAGGGTGGCGACACCGTGGCCCTGCCGGACGTCGACAACTACGACTACCCGATGTCCCTGTGGAGCCCGGACGGGAGCCCGCCGCGGACCGTCGAGATGCCGCCGAACGGCCACTACATCAGTACGTACGGCTCCACGGTGCTCGTCCACGGCAGTGCCACCGTCGACGGCGAGGGCCTCGAAGGCACCTGGCTGGGACTGGCCGACTTCGTCGACGGCGCGCAGCGCGACCGTGTGGTGACCGGCTTCCCGACCGACGTGTACGTGTCGAGGGGCATCCTCCGGACCGGCGACCAGGACGGCGCCCTGCTCGCCTACCCGGTCACCGACGCGGAGACCGGCGACAGGACGTTCACCATCGGCTATCTCGACTTCGCCACCGCCGCGTTCACCACCGCCTTCACGGGCGCGGACACCTCGCCGGAGCTCGTACTCAGCGACGACCGGATCGGCTGGTACACGCCGGCCTCCGGCCTGCACCTGAAGTCCCGCACCGACCTCACCGCCGAGGAGACGGTCCCGGTGGCCGGCGACCCCGACATCGGCGAAGTCATCTCCGTCCCCGTCCCGGTCCTCGTCGGGGACTGGCTCGTGCTGACCAAGCCCAACGGCGGCACCACGGCCGTGTCCCTGACCGACGGCGCCACCCGCACCCTGCTGACGTACACCTACGGCAACCCGCTGGCCACCCCGGACGGCTCCGCCCTGGTCACCGGCGGCACCGGCACGGCCGACTGGTGGGTCCAGCGCGTCTTCGTGGGCGCGGACGGCACCCCGCAGCTGGAGAAGCTGTACCGGGCCACCCCGTACGAGAACACCAAGACCGGGCTCGCGCTCAGCCGCGGCAGCCTGCGCGTCGCGGAGGACAGCAGGACCAGCGCCTCGGACACCACGTCCGTGCGCACCCTCACCACGAACGGCGGCACCCAGCTGACCGCGTCCGCCGCCACGGAGAGCTCTTCGGTCAGCCCGACGTGCCCGTACCCGAACACCACCTGCTCGGCCATGTGGGGCAACTTCGACGGGACCGACCCCGAGGACGTCTACCTCGACACGTTCTACGACGGCGACGAGGGCGGCAGCGGCCTGGAGAACGCCGACCGGCTGGTCTCCATCGGCTACAACCCGCTGTCGTTCGGCACCGAGGGCGGTTCGATCGTCGACGTCTCCGACGACTACGCCGTCTACAACTCCGGCGGCTCCACGCCGATGCAGTACGTCGGCGAGTTCGGCCAGGGCCAGAAGCTGAAGCGGACCGTACGCGCCGCCGCCCTGAACGGCTCCACCCTCTGGAGCGCCTCCACCACCGGCAAGCTCACCTCCTACAGCCTCACCGAGAACAAGACCCTCGCCACGGTGACGGTCCCCTCGCTCGGCTGCGTGCCGAGCGAGCTCCAGGCCGCGGGCCGCTGGGTGTACTGGTCCTGCGGCACGGCCTCGGCGGGCGTGTACGACACCAAGGCCGGCACGTCGGTCGCCGTACAGCCCGGTGACGTGCTGCTCGGCGACGGCTTCACCGTCCGCCACGACCACGACGCCGACCGGTTGGTCCTCACCGACGCGGCCACCGGCACCACTCGCGTGATCGCCTCCGGCCTGCCGGACAGCGGGCTCGCGGTGGACCGGCGCCACCGCTGGACGGTGGACGAGTACACGGGCCTGGTCGCCTGGTTCGACTCGTTCGAGCAGACGCACGTCGCCACGACCGGCGTCACCCCGTCCGCGCCGACGGCCTTCGAGACGGAGGCCGGGAGCTACCTCGAACCGGGCTCGTCGACCGCCTGGACCGGCCAGTGGCTGCTGTCCCGCCCGGTCACCTCCTGGTCGCTCACCTTCACCTCGGTCCAGAGCGGCGCGACCGGCAGGGCCACCCGCGCACTCACCGGCGCCGCGGCCTCGGCCGTGGTGTCGGCGAACTGGAACGGCAAGACGGCGAGCGGCGGCTACTTCCCCAACGGCTGGTTCACCTGGACGCTGAAGGCAACCGGCCTGGGCACCTCGGTCCCGGTCACGGTGAAGTCCGGCGAGGGCTTCCTGACCCGGGGCGCGCCCGTACTCCGCGACTTCACCAGCCCCGACGGCCCGGACGGCAGGGGCGACCTGCTCACCCTCAACTCCTCCGGCGGCCTGACGTTCCACAGCGGCACCGGGACGGGCAAGGTCAACTCCAAGTACACCGGCACCGGTTGGGCGACCTCGGTGAAGGCGATCCCCTTCGGGGACCTGAGCGGCGACCGCTGCAACGACGTTCTGGTGCGGTACAGCAGCGGAGCGCTCCGCCTGTACAAGCCGGGCTGCGGCGCCGCCGTCAAGCCGTCGACGTCGTACACGACGCTGTCGGCCGGCGGCTGGACCCAGTACGACGTCCTGACCTCCCCCGGTGACGTCAGCGGCGACGGCCGCCCGGACCTGATCGCCCGCAACACCACCACCGGCACCGTCTACCTCTACAAGGGCACCAGCACCGGCACGCTGTCCGCCCGCGTGAAGCTCTACGACAACTGGAAGACGTACAAGAAGATCGTGGGCGTCGGCG
>NZ_LGDG01000212.1 GCF_001279775.1 Streptomyces sp. MMG1533
CAACGTGGTCGTCGGCGTCGGCGACATCACCGACGACGGCAAGGCCGACATCGTCTCCCGCGACACCGGCGGAAACCTCTACCGCAACAGCGGGGACGGCAAGGGGTCGTTCGGGGCACGGGCGACGATCGCGACCGGGTGGAGCGGCTACAAGGCCCTGTCCTGACCGGACAGGGGAGGGGAAGGGACTCACATGAACAGCAGATGGGGTGCTGCCGCGCTCGTCGCCGTCAGCCTCATAGGGGGCGCGCTGCTGCCGGCCGCCCCGGCGGCCGCCGTGCACGGGGCCGTGCCGGGTGACTTCAACGGAGACGGCTACCGCGACGCGGTGCTGCCCGCGCCGGGCGCGAACGTGTCCGGCAAGGAGGCGGCGGGCGCCGTCGTGGTGCTGTACGGGGCGTCCTCGGGCCTGTCGGCGGCCCGGCGCAAGACGATCACGCAGAACACCGCGGGCGTGCCGGGCGCGGCGGAGGCGTACGACCGGTTCGGCGCCGCCACCGCCACGGCCGACCTGAACCGGGACGGCTACGCCGACCTCGTGGTGTCCTCTCCCTACGAGGACACCACGCAGGGCAAGGACGCCGGCACGGTGACGGTGCTGTGGGGCGGCAAGAGCGGACTCACGCAGGGCACCGGTCTGCCGGCTCCGGTGGAACCGAACATGCCGGCGCTGTACTACGGCCTGGACCTGGCCGCCGTCAGCGCCGGGCCGGGCGCCAGGACCGAGGTTCTCGTCGGCGGGTGGCACGGCGCCTCCCGCTTCAGCGGGCCGTTCAGCCGCACCGGCACCTACGGTGCCTCCGCGGTGCCGGCGAGCGACTCCTGGGGCGAGTCCGTCACGCTCGGCGACTTCGACGGCGACGGTTCCCAGGAGCATGTGAACGTCACGTACCGCCAGAGCGGGGACTCCGGCGGCTGGATTTTCGTGAACCCCGAGGACTACGCGTCCTCGGAGTACCTCCCGCCCCACCTGGAGAAGGGCAACGGCCTCATCGCCGCGAGCGGCGACGTCAACGGGGACGGCTACTCCGACCTCGTGGTCGGCGACCCCGACGAGCCCGAAGTCGCCGGTGCGGACGGCGCGTCGGGCGGCCGTGTGCTGGTCTGGTACGGCTCGGCGAGCGGCATCGCGAGCGACGCCAAGCCGGTGCAGATCACCCAGAACACCAGCGGGGTGCCCGGCGCGAGCGAGAAGGAAGACGCCTTCGGCGGCTCGCTCGCCGTGGCCGACCTCAACCGGGACGGCCTGGCGGACATCGTGATCGGTTCCCCGTACGAGGACCTCGCCAAGCCCCGCGCCGGCCAGGTGACCGTCGTCCCGGGCCGTCGCACGGGCGCCCTCGGCACCGGCGCGTACTCGTTCTCCCAGGACACGGCCGGCGTCCCCGGCGCCTCGGAGACCGACGACTTCTTCGGTACGACGGTCTCGGCAGGGGACATCAACAAGGACGGCAGGCCCGAGTTGTTCGTCGGCGCGGCGAGCGAGAACAACTCCACCGGCGCCGTCTGGGTGTTCCCCGGCGGCAGCTCCCGCCCGACCGCCACCGGCAGCCGTATGTTCACGGCGTCCTCGGTCGGCCTCACCCAGGACAACGGCACGCTGCTCGGGGGGAACGGGCTGCTCTGGGTGATCTGACGGGCCGTCCGCGTCCGGCCACAGATCCCACCGCTGGCATTCGCACACTTGGGCGAGGGCGTGTGCCCTCGCAGGGAGGAACACACACGTGGGCAGATACGCCCTGTCGCGCCGCCGTCTCGCGGTCGCGATCTCCTCGGTGGCACTCGCCGTGGCGGGCGGTGCCGTACTTCCGACGTCGGCCGTCGCGGCGCCGGTCGCCCCCTGGACCACGGCCACCGCCATCACCGGCACCGACGTCGACGCCGCCGTGCTCGACGTCGTCACCGCCGCCGACGGCTCCGCCGTCGCGCTGTGGAACCAGTTCGCGAGCACCAGCAGCAACGAGCGCAGGCTGTACGCCGCCGTACGGCCCGCCGGCAGCGACGCGTGGGGTACGCCGACGCTGCTGGCCACGACCCCGACCGAGGCCGGCAGCGCCAAGCTGCACGCCTCCGCGGACGGCACGGTCACCGCCCTGTGGGTGGAGATGCCGGACGCGCCCTCACCCGGGACCGGCCCCTTCGACATCCGGCTCGTCAGCTCCGTGCTCACGGCCGACCGGTCCGCCTGGTCCGCACCCGTCGAGCTCGTCGGCACCGACGCGGCCTGGGGCGACGGCGGCATCGACCTCGCCGAGGCCCCCGACGGCACGGTCACCGCGGCCTGGAGCACCCGGGCCGACTCGTCGACCAAGTTCGAGGTCTACGCCGCCACCCGCGGCGGCGACGGCACCTGGTCGACGCCCGTGCAGGTCAGCAAGGCGGGCACGGACGGGGCCGACTCGGCGTCGAGCCCGAGCGTCGTGATCACCTCCGACGGCACGGCGGTCGTCGTCTACAAGCAGTGGGACGGTCCGTCCGCCTCGCTGCGCGCGGCCTCCCGTGCGGCGGGCGCCGCCGAGTGGAGCGCTCCCGTCGCCGCGACCGGCAGCTACCAGTCGGTCGGCGACCCCGAGGCGACGGCCTCCGACGACGGCACCCTGACCGTCGCCTGGGAGGGCACCGACGAGTCCGAGAACGAGTCGATCCTCACGGCCACCCGCTCCGCCGACGACACCTGGTCCGCGCCCGAGACCGTGACCGCCACCGACGACCTCGCCGAAACCCCCGAGCCGCTCATCGCGCCCGACGGCGACGTCACCCTCGTCTGGGTCGACTACACCTCGACCTTCGGCACCCGTACCGCCACCCGCGAGGCCGACACCGGCAGCTGGTCGGCCGTACGGACACTGTCGACGTCGTACGTCTCCGAGCAGTACGACGCCGCCGTCGGCGCCGACGGCACCGTCCACACCCTGTGGACGCAGAGCAGTGGCAGCGGCCGGGTGCTGATGCAGTCCGTCCGCAGCGAGGGCGAGTGGACCGCCGCCGCCCAACTGCCCGGATCCGCGGGCGCCTACGTCCGCGGTCAGATCAGCGTCGGCACCGACGGTAGCGCCACCGCCGTCTGGTCCGGCGCCGCGAGCGAGAGCGGTGTCGACCGGCTGTACGGCTCCCGTACCGCCTGGCCCGCCCTCGCCGTCAGCGGCTCCACCGTCCCGAGCACGGCCGCGCTGGGGAGCACCACCGCGACCAGCACCGCCTGGGCACCCACCTGGACGCTCAGCCGGCCCACCTCGTCCTGGTCGGTGACGATCAGCGACCGGGCCGGCCAGGCAGTCCGCACGCTCACCGGCACGACCGCCGACCTGAAGGTCACCGCGGGCTGGAACGGTCGTACGGCGTCCGGAAGTTATGCCCCCAACGGCCCTCTGACCTGGACGCTGCGTGCCACCCAGGAGGGCGCGTCCTCGGCCGTGAAGCTGGCCTCGGGCACGGTCACCGTCACCGGCGGTGCCGCCGTCTCCCGCGACTTCGGCGGCGCCTCGGCCACCCCGGACGGCACCGGCGACCTGCTCACCCTCAACTCGTCCGGCGCCCTGACCTACCAGCTCGGCAAGGCGTCCACGGGCACCTTCTCGGGGAAGGTCAGCGGGAGCGGCTGGGCGACGTCGGTCAAGGCGGTGCCGATCGGCGACCTGAGCGGCGACCGCTGCAACGACGTCCTCGTCCGCTACAGCAGCGGGGCCCTGCGCCTGTACAAGCCGGGCTGCGGAAAGGCGGTCACGCCGTCGACGGCGTACACGACCCTCGGGTCCAGCGGCTGGACCCAGTACGACGTCCTGACCTCGCCCGGTGACGTCAGCGGCGACGGCCGCCCGGACCTGATCGCGCGGAACGCGTCGACCGGGGCCGTCTACCTCTACAAGGGCACCAGCACCGGCACGCTGTCCGCCCGCGTGAAGCTCTACGACAACTGGAAGACGTACAAGAAGATCGTGGGCGTCGGCGACATCACCGACGACGGCAAGGCCGACATCGTCTCCCGCGACACCGGCGGAAACCTCTACCGCAACAGCGGGGACGGGAAGGGGTCGTTCGGGGCACGGGCGAAGATCGCGACCGGCTGGAGCGGCTACAAGTCCCTGTCCTGACCGGCGAGTGGTGAACGCGAGGCGCCCGGGGTGCGTTCACCCCGGGCGCCTTCGCGCTTGTCAGGACACGACGGGGCGCTGTGCGCTCGCCTCCTGCGCGGTCCGCGGCACGGCGTCGGACGTCCCGCGGGTGTTCTTGACGTAGACCACCCCGAGCACCGCGAGCAGCGACGCGGCGGAGAGGGTGTACAGGCCTCCGTTCGTGCTGCCGGTCGTGTCCTTGAGGTAGCCGAAGAGGGTGGGGGAGACGAAACCGCCCAGGTTTCCGATGGAGTTGACCACGGCCAGTCCCGGCGCGGCGATCTTGAGATCGAGTCCGGACTGGGCCATCGGCCAGTACAGGGTGGCCGCGCACTTCCCGCCGACCGCGGCGAGCGTGAGGGCGGCGAGTCCGAACCAGGGGGAACCCAGGGTGGCGAGGAAGGTGCCCACGGCCGACAGGACCAGGGCGATCGCCAGGTAGGGGCGGCGGTCCGGGGCGCCGTCGGTGAAGTGGCTCACCGTGTACATCGCGATCACGGCGCAGATCCACGGTACTGCGGTGAGCAGCCCGACCTGGAAGGGCGACAGCCCGCCGATGTCGTCGACCAGGCTCGGCAGCCAGAAGGTGATCGCGTACCCGGTGAGTGCCATCGCGAAGAAGACCCCGGTCAGCAGGGCGACTTGGGGGTGGAACAGGAGCTTGAGGCGCGAGACCCTGGGGGCGCGGCTGCGGGCCTCCTCGTCCCGGGCGACCGCCGCGCTCAGCGCGTCCTTCTCCTCCCGCGTGAGCCAGCGGGCGTCCTCGATGCGGGAGACCAGGAAGAATCCGGCGATGAAGCCGACGAGGATCGAGAAGGCGCCCTCCAGGGCGAACATCCAGCGCCAGCCGGCGAATCCGCCCGCGCCGTGCAGCTCCAGGAGGGCTCCGGTGATCGGTCCCGTCACGATGTACGCGGTGGCCGAACCGCCGAGGAAGATCGCACTCGCCCTGCCACGACTGGAGTCGGGTAGCCACTGGGTGAAGTAGAGGAGCACGCCGGGGAAGAAGCCCGCCTCCGCGACGCCGAGGAGGAAGCGGAGGGCGTAGAACATCGTGACGTTGTGGATGAAGCACATCGCCACGATCACCAGGCCCCAGGTGATCATGATGCGGGTGAGCCAGACCCGGGCGCCGAAGCGCTCCATGAGCATGTTGCTCGGCACCTCGAACAGCGCGTACCCGATGAAGAACAGGCCCGCGCCGAGACCGTACGCGGTGGCACTCACCCCCACATCGGCCCGCAGCTCGTCCTGGACGAAACCGACGTTCGTCCGGTCCATCTGGTTGACCAGCAGCATCAGGACCAGGATCGGCAGCATGCGGCGCAGGAACTTGGCGACTGCTCGGCGTTCGGCGTCCGGTGTCGCGACTTCCGACACGACTTCTGACATCGTTGTCTCCCTCGTGTACACATACGTGAACTGCAATCACGTACGCGGGCACTGGGGGACGTTACGGAGGCCGATCTTCCGGGTCAATGGGTTGAGCAGATGTTCATGTACGCGAACAACGCGGACAACCCATCGACCCGGAGACGGGATCAGGTGCCGTCGTTCGTCTCGTCCGGCGCGACGCCCACCGTGATGGAGCCGACGACGCCCTTGGCGATGTTCTTCTTGTTGTACTTCAGCTTGAGGAGACCGCCCTGGGTGCCGCTCTGGTCGTAGATGGTGTCCTCGGTGAGCGTGGTGCGCTCGGTGGTGCTGGTGGAGTACGGCTCGACCTCGGCGGAGGCGAGCACGGACTCCTCGTCGAAGAAGAACTGGCCGGTGTGGCAGGCGTGCCCGCCCTCGTAACCGGCGTCCGTCCACTCGCCGTCCACATGCACCTTGGTGTGGATGTGGACGCAGCGGCCCCGGTACCAGCCGGGGAAGATCGTCTTGAAGGTGACCCGGCCCTGCTTGTCGGTCTTCCAGGTGCCGCGCAGATAGCGCTCGTCGTCGGTGGGCTCCTCGTGGACCCCGCCGCCGGTACCGCCGGACGGCGCGCCCGACGGCGGTTCACCCGTCGGGGTACCGGAAGGCGCGTCGGTCGGCGTGCCCGAGGGCGCGTCGGTGGGGGCGGTGCCGCCTCCGCCGGTCGACAGGCTCTCGTAGCCGGAGTAGATGCCCAGCGCGTCGCAGTGCCAGACGTCGACGGCCGCGTTGCTGATCGGCTTGCAGGTCTCGGAGTCGATCACCTTGAGGGTGAGGGTGAGCGGGATGCCCTCCTTGTCCTCGGTGATGTCCCGGCGGATCTTGTCGGCGTCGATGTAGTAGGGGCCCTCGGTGGTCTCCGAGGTGAGCTTGTAACAGACCTCCGCGGTGCTCGACGTGCTCGACGCCGTCGCGGTCGACGTCGCCTCGTCCGCGGAGGCCGTCATGGCGAGCGCGCCGCCGACACCCACGGCGGCCACGGCCGCGCCACCCGCCACGACGACCTTGCGACGCGTCAGGTCCTGCTTGTGCTTCGGCCCTTGGGCCGGCTGGTTTCCCGTCATGGCAGGGAAGTTAGGTAAGGAGACTGTCAAAGGCGTGGGAGAGGACTGTGGTTTCCCATGGCCTTCTCACCCGCACACAAAGGGGCTTGAAATCGACATCGACTTCAAGCCCCTTTACGCCCCCTTTTCCCCAATGGGATTTAGGAAAGGCTTCCCTTACCCGTTATTCGATGTCTCCGGGTCCACGCCGACCGTGATCGTCGCGCGGACGCCCTTCGCGATGTCCTTCTTGTCGTACCTCAGCCTGAGCAGCCCGCCCTGGGTGCCGCTGCCGTCGTAGATCGTGTCCTCGTCGAGCGTCGTGCGCTCGGCGGCGTTGGACACGTACGGCTCCAGCTCCGCCGAGGCCAGCACCGACTCCTCGTCGAAGAAGAACTGGCCCGTGTGGCAGGCGTGCCCGCCCTCGTAACCGGCGTCCGTCCACTCGCCGTCCACATGCACCTTGGTGTGGATGTGGACGCAGCGGCCCCGGTACCAGCCCGGGAAGACCGTCCTGAACGTGACCTGGCCGTGCCGGTCCGTCCTCCAGGTGCCCCGCAGGTAACGCTCGTCGTCCGTGGGCTCCTGGTGGCCGCCGCCGGGGGGCGGGCCGGTGGGAGTGCCGGTCGGGGCATCGGTGGGCGTACCGGTCGGAGCATCGGTCGGCGCTCCGGTCGGAGCGGGCCCGCCCCCGTCGCCGTTGCCCTGGTCCTCGTATCCGGAGTACACACCCACCGCGTCGCAGTGCCAGATGTCGACGGCCGCGTTCCGGATCGGTCTGCACGTCTCGGAGTCGATCACCTTGACGGCGAGGAGGAGCGGAATGCCCTCCCGGTCCTCGGTGACGTCCCGGCGGATCTTGTCCGCGTCGATGTAATAGGGACCCTCGACGGTCTCCGAGGTCAGCTTGTAGCAGTCCTCGGCCCCGGACGACGTGTCCGTCTTCTCCCCGGCGAAGGCGTTCGCGGCGAACACGCTGCCGCCCAGACCCGCCGCCGCGACCGCGCCGGCGCCCACCGCGACGACCTTACGGCGCGTCACATCCCGCGCCTCTGTCGCCTCTTGAGGCTGCTGATTCGCTTGAGGCTGTTCATTCGCTGTCATGCGCCGGGAAGTTAGGTAAGAAGCCTGTCAACGAGCTGAGAAAACAGCCCCTTTTCCCCGCTCACGCGAAAGGGACCTGAAATCGACGGGCGATTTCAGGTCCCTTTGCGGTCAGCCCTGTTGAAAGGCTTGCCTTACTTCGGCTGCGGCTTGCCCTACTTCGGCTGCGGCTTGCGCACCGACAGGTGCAGCTCCCGCAGCCGCGCCTCCTCCAGCTCCGTCGGCGCGCCCATCATCAGGTCCTGGGCGTTGCCGTTGAGCGGGAAGGCGATCGTCTCGCGGATGTTGGGCTCGTCGGCCAGCAGCATCACGATGCGGTCGACGCCGGGGGCGATGCCGCCGTGCGGCGGGGCGCCGAAGCGGAACGCGCGCAGCATGCCGGCGAACTTCTCCTCGACGGTCTCCCGGTCGTAGCCCGCGATCTCGAAGGCCTTGAGCATGATCTCCGGCTCGTGGTTCCGGATCGCGCCGGAGGACAGCTCGACGCCGTTGCAGACGATGTCGTACTGCCAGCCCAGGATGTCCAGCGGGTCCTGGGTCTCCAGGGCCTCCAGACCGCCCTGCGGCATGGAGAACGGGTTGTGCGAGAAGTCGATCGCGCCGGTGTCCTCATCCTTCTCGTACATCGGGAAGTCGACGATCCAGCAGAACCGGAAGACGTTCTCCTCGAAGTGCCCGGCGCGCTTGGCGGCCTCGACCCGCACCGCGCCCATGATCTTCGAGACCTCGTCGAACTCGCCCGCGCCGAAGAACACGGCGTGACCGGCGGCCAGGGAGAGCCGCTTGGTCAGCTCGGCGACGTTCTCCTCGGTGAGGAACTTCGCGATCGGGCCGGTGAGCGAACCGTCCTCGGCGACCCGCACCCAGGCCAGACCCTTGGCGCCCTGCGAGACCGCGAAGTCGCCGAGCTGGTCGAAGAACTTCCGGGGCTGCGCGGACACGTCCGGCACCGGCAGGGCGCGCACGTGCTTGCCCGCGAAGGCCTTGAACTCCGAGCCCTCGAAGACGTCGGTGATGTCGACCAGCTCCAGCTGGGCCCGCAGGTCCGGCTTGTCGGAGCCGTACTTCAGCATCGCCTCACGGAACGGGATGCGCGGGAACGGCGACGTCACATGACGGCCGTTGCCGAACTCCTCGAACAGCTCGGTCATGAGCTTCTCGATCGGCTGGAAGACGTCCTCCTGCTCGACGAAGCTCATCTCGACGTCGAGCTGGTAGAACTCGCCCGGCGACCGGTCCGCGCGGGCGTCCTCGTCGCGGAAGCAGGGCGCGATCTGGAAGTAGCGGTCGAAGCCCGAGATCATCAGCAGCTGCTTGAACTGCTGCGGGGCCTGCGGAAGGGCGTAGAACTTGCCCGGGTTCAGGCGGGAGGGCACGACGAAGTCGCGGGCACCCTCCGGGGAGGTGGCGCTGAGGATCGGCGTCGCCATCTCGTTGAAGCCCAGCGCCGTCATCTTGTGACGGATGGCCGAGATGACGGACGTACGCAGCAGGATGTTGCGGTGCATGCGCTCGCGGCGCAGGTCGAGGAAGCGGTACTCCAGGCGCCGCTCCTCGTTGACGCCGTCCTCGGCGTTGATCGTGAAGGGCAGCGGAGCGGCCGCGCCGAGCAGCTCGACCTCACCGACCTCGACCTCGATCTCGCCGGAGGGGAGGTCCGGGTTCACGTTCTCGGTTCCACGTGAAACGACCTTGCCGTCGACGCGGACCGTGGACTCCTTGGAGACCTTGTCGAGGGCCTCGTACGCCGGGGTGCCGGGGCGGGCGACCAGCTGCGTGATGCCGTAGTGGTCGCGCAGATCGATGAAGAGGATGCCGCCCAGGTCGCGCCGATTGTGCAGCCAGCCGCTCAGCCGGACGTCGGTGCCGACGTCAGAGGCGCGGAGCTCGCCGCAGGTGTGGGACCTGTACCGATGCATCGTCGTTCATCCAGCCTTCGCTGATCGGGGTCTGTTTAGCGCGTCGTTTCACGTGAAACTCTCCCCAGCGTACCGGCCGCCCCACGATCGACTCCCCACCATTACGGGCCGGTGATCAGTGGCACTCTTCGCCCTCCTCTTCTTAAAGTGGGTCAATGCGCACTGGTGAGCCTCTGCCCGCCGTGGGGGAGGTTCTCGCCACCCTCGCGACCGGCCTGTGGCACTGGGACACCGCCACCGGACTGGTCACGGTCGATGCCGAGGCAGCCCGGCTGCTCGGTCTGCCCCCCGAAGAGACCGTCCTCACGGAAGCCCAGACCCGGGCCCGTCTGCACCCCGTCGACTGGAACGAGATCACGGGAGTGATCCAGCTCGCCGTCGCCGAGGACACCCTCGCCGAAGTGCGCGTGCGGATCATGGACGACCAGGGACAGATCGTCCGCGTCGTCCGCAGCCGTTCCAAGCCGTCCTTCGACCCCGCGACGAAGGTGTACGAACTGATCGGCACCATCCAGGAGGTCACCGAGCCCAGGCCCGGCACGCACGCCGGACGCACCGCCGTCACCGGCGACTGGCGCCGCTCCCGCGAGGCCTTCCTGCTGGACGCGGGCCGCGCCCTGGCCGAGGCCCGCTCCACGGCCGAGGTCCTGCGGGTCGCGGCCGGCCTGTCCATGCCCGGCTTCTCCCCGGACGGACTGGCCGTCTTCGGCGTCGAGGGCGACCGCCTGACGATCATCGGCCACCACGGCCAGCAGCCCGGCGACGAGAGCCCCTTCTCCCACATGGCCCTCGCCACGGACTATCCGGCCGCCGAGGTGGTCCGCACCGGCCGCGCCGTCTACCTCTCCTCCCCCGAGGACTACAAGTCCCGCTACCCGGTCACCTGGCCGCTCGCCCGGCACTTCGGCCGCCAGTCCTGGGCCTTCCTGCCGCTGACGGTGGCAGGCCGCACGATGGGCGCGTGGATGGCGGCCTTCGCGTATCCGGTGGCGTTCACGCCGGACGAGCGCTCGGTCCTGACGACGGTGGCGAGGATGCTCGCGCAGGCCCTGTCCCGGGCCGGCGCGGCCGAGTCGGAGCGGGAACTCACGGACGGCCTCCAACGCTCGATGCTCCCCACCCTCGGCCCCCGAATACCGGGCATGAGCGTCGCCGCACGTTACGTCCCCACCGGCGGCGGCCTCCAGGTGGGCGGCGACTGGTACGACATGATCCCCCTGCCCAACGGCCGCTTCGCCCTGGTCATCGGCGACGTCCAGGGCCACGACGTCCGCGCGGCGGGCCTGATGGGCCAGCTCCGCATAGCGCTCAGGGCCTACGCCTCGGAGGGCCACCGCCCCGACGCGGTCCTCTCCCGCGCCTCCCGCTTCCTGCACGGAATGACGTACGGCGATGCGGACACCGCCGACCTCCGCTTCGCCACCTGCCTGTACGTGGAGGCCGACCCCACGACCGGCATCCTCGACGTCGCCCGCGCCGGCCACCCCGACCCCGCGATCCGCATGGCGGACGGCACGGTCCTCACCCGCCCCACGGCCGGCGGCCTCCCTCTGGGCATCGACCCCGACGCCGACTACCCCACCACCCGGATCACCCTCGAATCCGGCGAGACCCTGCTGCTGTGCACCGACGGTCTGATCGAGACCGGCGGCCACGACATGGAGACCGGCTGGAAGCGCATCCGCACGATCCTGGAGGATCACGGGGGCGACCTGGAGGCCCTCGCCGACGCCCTGGTCCAGGCCGTGCACGGCCCCTCCTCCCACCACACCACCGGTCCGCTGGCCGACCGCCGCGAGGACGACATAGCGGTGCTGCTGCTGTCCCGGCAGGGCGAGGCCGGCGGCGACACGATCGTCGTACGTCCCCGGGTCCGCCGCACGATGCTCTCGGTGGCCCAGGCGGAACCGGAACGGGTGGCGGTGGCCAGACAGCAGCTGCGCGAGCTCCTGCACGACTGGCCGTCCCCGGACCAGATCGACTCGGCGGTGCTGCTGCTCTCCGAGATGCTGACCAACGTCCTGGTCCACACCGACGCGGACGCGCTGCTGCTGGCCGAGGTGCGGGGCGAGGCGGGCGGACGCCGGATGCGCGTCGAGGTCACGGACACCAGCGACGACCTCCCGCACAAGCGCAGGCCGGGCGAGCTGGCGTCGTCCGGGCGCGGACTGGTGCTGATCGAGCTGCTCGCGGATGCGTGGGGGGTGGATCCGAGGGGCGAGGGGAAGAGCATCTGGTTCGAGCTCTACGAGTCGACGGAGGAGGTGTCCCCGGACGGGGACGCGCCTGCGGACGGGGAGCCGTAGAGCGCACGCAGCTCGTGCAGCACCCCGGTCGCGGCGGCGGTGAGCGGCACGGCGAGCAGCATCCCGAGGATCCCGGCGACGGAGGCCCCGGCCGTGATGGCCACCATGACGACAGCCGGGTGCATCTGCACGGTACGGCTCTGGATCATCGGCTGCAGCACATGCCCCTCCAGCACCTGCACGGCGAGCACGATGCCGAGCGCCCACAACGCGATCACGAACCCCCGGTCGGCGAGCGCGACCAGCACGGCGATGGCACCGGAGAGGAAAGCGCCGAGGTAGGGGATGTAGGCGCCGACGAATACGAGCGCCCCGAGCCCGACGGCCCCCGGCACATCGAGGACGAGCAGCCCGACGGTGATGCAGGTGGCGTCGATGAGCGCGATGAAGGTCGTCCCGCGCATGAACCCCTCGACGGCGTCGAACGCCCGCCGCGCCATGGCCTCGATCACGTCACCGGCGTCATGGGGAGCCATCGACCGCAGGATGTCGACGGCCCGATGCGAATCCCGCAGAAAGAAGAAGACAAGGAGCAGCGCCAGCACCGCCATGGCGATGGCCTCACCGACGACACTCACCCCGCTGATCACATTGGATGCCGCCGTTCCCCCGAACTTGGAGAGCAGCTCCTTCGCGTTGCCGGCGATATCGTCGAGCGAGGTCCCGGCAGCCCCGAAGTGATCGGCAAGGTCCTGGCCCGCGTTCCTCAGCGAGGCGCTGATCTCGTCCCCGGTGTCGATGAGCGCGGCGACGACGATGTACACGGCCCCACCGACCACAGCGACCACAGCCACGCAGGTGAGCCCGGCGGCAACCGACCGATTGACCTTGGCCTTGACCAGCCGCCGGTACAGCGGACCGAGCAAGGCGGTCCCGAGCAACGCGAGCAGCACGGGCGTGACGGCGGTACGGAACTCCGCACAGAGCCTGATCCCGACGTACACCACTCCGGCGACCAGCAGAATCACGGCACACCAGGCGGCGAGCCGTCTCACGGGCTCGGGAAGCGGGGCTTGCGACGCGGGCACCCTCCCATCTGGCCATACGTCAGATACGGCGTCGCGCCGGGAGCGCCGAACGGGGGGCCGGTGCGCAGAATCGATGTCTCCGCCACCAACGGGTGAACATCCTTGCCATAGACGCGAGTTGCCCCTGGTTGTGCCTAGCTTCCGAGGTGGAGGTGATGCTCGATGTACGAGCAGAACAACACGGGACAGCGACAGGACGCGGTCGACATCAGTGACTTCGTGTTCGCGGCCACGGGGGCGCGAGTGCGGAGACTGACAACCCCGGAGGGAGAGCACTGGTTCCCGGCTGCCGACGTGGCCAGGAACCTGGGGTACGCAAACACCCGCCAGGCACTGCAAATGCATGTCCCCGCAGCCTGTCACAAACGCCTGAGTGAGTTTGCACAAGGCGTCTGTACAGCAGACACCTTGAGCAAACTTGCAGCTCACAGGCTGCAGAAGTCGATGAAGATGGTGAACCTCCAGGGACTCCTCCGGCTTGTGCACGGTTGCACCAAGCCCGAGTGCGAGCCGTTCAAGGACTGGGTCTCCAAAGTCGTCACGACCATCCAACGCGACGGCTCCTACTCCCTGGAACCGTCCCCCGCACAAACCCCCGCCACCGGCGCTCCCGCCTATGTCATGCCCCAAGTGGTCGCCGACGCCATCGTCCGACTCGAAGTGAGGAACATCCAGGCCGACGAGATGCTGGCAGCCTTCCAGGAGGAGCAAACCGTTCTCCTACGAAAGATCAGCCGCAACCAAAGCATGATCGCCGACGCGCTTCAGGACATCGCCCAAACCCTCAGGCTCCGCCACCCGGAACCGAAGCTGACGCCCCAGCAGCTCCTGGCCACCTGGAATGCGAAGAACCTCGTCTTCACCGAGGACATCCACGCGGTGGCCGCCTACCTGGCACCTGCACTCGTCCGGGGGGCGGCCAGTTACCGCATGGAGGAGATCGCCACTCGTACGGGGCTCTCCCTCGCTCGCGTCCACGACTGCCTACGCACACTGCTCAAGCGCGGCTGCATGCGTCAGACGGGCTGCGCTCCGGACGGCGCACCGGTCTACGTACTGCCGTAGCACCCACGCAGCAAGACAGGCCCGAAGCCGCAAAACGAAGTTGCGGCTTCGGGCCTGCTCGTAGCGTACTGAACTTCCGGAGCCTTACAGGCCACCCTCGGACATCCCGTGCACGGCCGGGATCGTCCCCAGCCGCCCCTTCTGGAAGTCGTCGAACGCCTGTTGCAGTTCCTCACGGGTGTTCATCACGAACGGCCCGTAGTGCGCCATCGGCTCACGGATGGGCCGGCCGCCGAGAAGGACGACTTCCAGATCCGGCGTGTTGGAGTCCTGCTTCTCGTCCGCACGGACCGTCAGCGAGGAACCCGCGCCGAAGACGGCCGTCTGCCCCAGGTGGACGGGACGCCGCTCCGCACCCACCGCGCCCCGGCCCGCCATGACGTACGCCAGGCCGTTGAAGTCCTCGCGCCAGGGGAGGGTGATCTCCGCACCCGGCGCCAGCGTCGCGTGGATCATGGTGATCGGGGTGTGCGTGATGCCGGGACCGGCGTGGCCGTCCAGCTCGCCGGCGATGACCCGCATCAGGGCGCCACCGTCGTGGGACGTGAGCAGCTGGACGTGGCCGCCGCGGATGTCCTGGTACCTCGGCGCCATCATCTTGTCCTTGGCCGGGAGGTTCACCCACAGCTGGAGGCCGTGGAAGAGCCCGCCGGACGTGACCAGGGACTCCGGCGGGGCCTCGATGTGCAGGAGGCCCGAGCCGGCCGTCATCCACTGGGTGTCGCCGTTGGTGATGGTGCCGCCACCACCGTTGGAGTCCTGGTGGTCGAAGATGCCGTCGACGATGTAGGTGACGGTCTCGAAGCCGCGGTGCGGGTGCCAGGGCGTTCCCTTGGGCTCGCCCGGCGCGTACTCCACCTCACCCATCTGGTCCATCATGATGAACGGGTCCAGATGGCGGTAGTTGATCCCGGCGAACGCTCGGCGCACCGGGAAGCCCTCGCCCTCGAAACCGCTCGGCGCGGTTGTGACGGCGAGCACGGGACGGGCCACGGCGTCGGCGGACGCGGCGACGCGGGGCAGCGTCAGCGGGTTCTCGACGGTCACTGCAGGCATGTCGGTACCTCCTTGTGCTCCGAGTTTAGTTGAGCATTGAACTTTCTGCTACCCCTAACGGCGGGAGCCAGGGGGACATTCCCGCCGATCGGACCCGGCGGACAACGCCGAGGCCGGTGCCCTTCCCAGGGCACCGGCCTCCCGGCTCAACTCAATCAGGTCAGGCGACCAGCTCCGGCTCGTTCGCGGAATCCGGCTCCGTCTGCGACACCGACGGCCCAGACGGCCCCTTCTTCCCGTCCCGCATCACCACCGTCGCCAGCACGGCCGCCACCAGCACGCCGATCGCGCTCACCGTGAAGGTCGTCGACATCGAGGCGGTGAAGGCCTCCCGCGCCGCCCGCACCAGCCCGCTGTCGCCGTTCGCGACCGCCAGCGCCTGAGCGATCGAGTGCTCGGACCCCTCCGGAGCGTCCGCCGGCATCTCGGCCCTGAAGCCGCTCGACAGCAGCGAGCCGAGGATCGCGATGCCCAGAGCCGTGCCGGCCTGCTGGATCGTGTCGTTCAGGGCGGAGCCGACACCCGCCTTGTCCTCGGGGATGGTGCCCATCAGCGCGTTCACCGCGGCCGGCATCGCCAGACCCGCGCCGAGGCCGAGCAGGCCCAGGGCCACCGCCGGGACCGTGAAGCCGGAGTCCGCGTCGACCGTGGTCATCAGGGCGAAGCAGACGACCATGACCAGCATGCCGCCGAGGATCACGAACCGGTTGCCGATCGACGCGGCGAGCTTGACGCCGGCCCCGTTGCCGATCAGCGCCGCGACCGCCAGCGGCAGGAAGGCCAGGCCCGCCTCCATCGCCGAGTAGCCGAGCACGAACTGCAGGTACTGGGTGAGGACGAGCAGCAGACCGCCGTTGCCGATCTGGACCAGGGCGAGGGAGAGCGAACCGCCGCTGAAGTTGCGGTGCTTGAAGAGGACCAGCGGGACCATCGGGGACTTGGTCACGTTCTCCCAGATCACGAAGCCCGCCAGGGACAGGAGCGCCACCACCAGCGTGACCGTGGAGCGGCCGCCGAGCGCGCCGTGCTGCGGAAGTTCGATGATCCACCAGACCAGGGACGTCATGCCGGTCGCGGACAGCACCGCACCCAGCGGGTCGGCCTTCCGCCAGGGCGCCTTCGACTCCGGCATGAGCGTGACACCGGCGACGAGGGCGAGGGCGACGACGGGCACGTTGATGAAGAAGATCGCCTGCCAGGAGAAGTGGTCGATCAGTACGCCGCCCAGGACCGGGCTGCCGACCAGCCCCAGCATCGACACCGACCCCCAGGCCGCCATCGCCTTGGCTCGCTCCTCCTCGTCGAAGACGGTGATGAGGATCGAGAGGGTCGACGGCATGATCAGCGCCCCGCCGACACCCATCGCGATGCGTACGGCGATCACCTCGCCGGGGCTGGTGCAGACGGACGCCGCCAGTGAGGCCGCCCCGAACAGCAGCAGGCCGGTCAGCATCACCTTCCGGCGTCCGAAGCGGTCGCCCAGGCTGCCGGAGGTCAGGAGGAGGCCCGCGAAGACCAGGATGTAGGAGTCGAGGATCCACTGCGTGTCCTCGGCGCTCGCGCCGAGGTCCTCGGTCATCGCCGGCACCGCGACGGTCAGCGCCATGTTGTCGACCACCAGGACCAGCGTGCTCAGGCAGAGCACGACGAGGATCCACCAGCGACGTGGATTGCGGGCTTCGGTTTCCATGTGACTCCCCTTCGCGAACACCGTTCCTTCGATGCGAACACTGTACGCATTCCGGAACAGTGTGCGCAATAACCTAACGCTGTACGCTCGATGCGAACGACGTACGCAGCAGCCGCGCGAGGAGCGACATGGCAGCCAAGACGACACAGCAGAACCCGATCCCGTCCGTGTGGGCCCGCCCCCAGCCCAAGACCGACCAGCCCGCCCTCAGCCGGAACGCCATCGTCCGCGAGGCCGTCGCCATGCTGGACGCCGACGGCATCGAGGCCCTGAGCATGCGCAAGCTCGGCGCCCGCCTCAACGCCGGCGCGACCTCCCTCTACCGGCACGTGGCCACCAAGGACGAGCTGATGGAGCTCGCCGTGGACGAGGTCGCCGCCGAGATCCACGTACCGCCCGCGGACAGCCCCGACTGGCGTGCCGCCGTCAGCGAGGCCGCGGGCTCTTTCCGCACGACGGCTCTAAGGCACCCCTGGCTGTCCTCGGTGCTCGGGCAGGCCGGGCTCGCCTACCTCGGCCCGAACCTGATGTCCTTCTCCGAGCGCCTGGCCGCGCTGTTCACGGCCGCGGGATTCCTGGAGCCGTCCAACGCGATCGACACGGTCCTGTCGTACGTGATCGGCATGAGCACCACGGAGGCCGCCTGGCTCACCACGGTCGCGCGCTCCGGCGAGACCGAGGCGGACTTCATCACCCGCCTCCTGCCCGCGGCCCAGCAGGCCGCGGCCGGCCACGCCCACCTCGCCGACGACTACGCCGACGCCACCGCCGCGACCAGGGACCCCGTGGCCCTGCGGGAGGAGAAGTTCGCGTACGGCCTGGAGGTCGTCCTCGACGGACTGGCGCTGCGACTGCCGAGGTGAGCGGTCAGCCGTACATCCGGCGCATCGCGAACTCGACCATCTGCTCCACGGCCTTCGCGTCGAAGACCATGCGGTGCTCGCCCTCCATGTCGAGGACGAAGCCGTAGCCGGTCGGGAGCAGGTCGATGACCTCGGAGCCGGTGATGACGAAGTACTTGGACTCCTTGCCCGCGTACCGCCGCAGTTCCTTGAGCGAGGTGAACATGGGGATCACCGGCTGCTGGGTGTTGTGCAGGGCGAGGAAGCCGGGGTTGTCGCCGCGCGGGCAGTAGACCTTGGAGGTCGCGAAGACCTGCTGGAAGTCCTCGGCGGACATCTGCCCGGTGGTGAAGGCCCGCACCGCGTCCGCGAGCGAGGGCGGGGACGGCTCGGGGTAGAGCGGCGGCTGCTGGCCGTAGCCGCCGACGCCGCCGGACATGGGCTGCTGCGGCGGGGCGTACCCCTGCTGTGCGCCGACGTTCTGGTCGTAGCCGTACATGCGCGCAAGCGTACCGAGTGGATCGGGGCGGGCGGGGCGGTACGGGGGTGCACACTTCCATGGGGAGTTCACAGGGTTGCCCCTGGTTTCGCACAGCGGGCGCCCATAGCGTCCACCGCATCAAAGAACGCGCCATGGAACAGCAAAGCGCGGGCAATCGGCGGCAAGGAGACAGGGCCATGAGCGGACACCACCACGACGACGAGATCCACGAGCACGACAGAGGTCTCGCCTACGACCTTCCCGTCCTCGCCCGCCGCCGGATGATCCGGTTGCTGGCCGGGGCGAGCCTGGTGCCGCTGGTCGGCTGCTCCGCCGAGGACGACACGGCGTCGTCCTCCACCGGCAGCTCGTCGACCTCCTCGGCCGCCTCCTCTTCCGGAACCTCTTCCAGCGGCTCGTCCTCGTCCTCCGCCGAGTGCGCGACCATCCCCAACGAGACCGCCGGCCCCTATCCCGGCGACGGCTCGAACGGCGTGAACGTCCTGAAGGAGAGCGGTGTCGTCCGCAGCGACATCACCAGCAGCTTCGGCGACTCCGCGGGCGGCACCGCCGAAGGCGTGCCCCTGACCGTCACGCTCACCGTCGTGGACGCGGCCTCCGGCTGCGGCACCCCGAAGGCGGGCGCCGCCGTCTACCTCTGGCACTGCGACCGGGAGGGCAACTACTCCCTGTACTCGGAGGGCGTCACCGACGAGAACTACCTGCGCGGTGTCCAGGAGACGGACGACAAGGGCCAGGTCACCTTCAAGAGCATCTTCCCGGCCTGCTACACCGGCCGCTGGCCGCACATCCACTTCGAGGTCTACGGCAGCCTGGACGACGCCACTG
This sequence comes from Streptomyces sp. MMG1533, assembly GCF_001279775.1. Taxonomy (GTDB): domain Bacteria; phylum Actinomycetota; class Actinomycetes; order Streptomycetales; family Streptomycetaceae; genus Streptomyces. The sequence continues at coordinate 18,912 of NZ_LGDG01000212.1, forward strand.
CGGCCACGTCCATCACGAACACCTCGCAGCTCGCCTTCCCCAAGGACGTCTGTGACACGGTGTACGCCACGGACGGCTACAGCCAGAGCGTGACGAACCTCGGTCAGCTCTCCCTGGAGACGGACAACATCTTCAGCGACGGCTACGAGCAGCAGCTGGCGACGGTGAAGGGCAGTGTCGAGAAGGGCTACACGGCCACACTGACGGTACCGGTGTGACCTGTCACAGATGCGGGATCGGGGTTGCTTCTTATTACCGGCGGGTAGCATCATCGTAGCTACTTGTTGGTACGTGAACTAGATGCGAGGAGCCAGTCCCTCGCCGACCCGCTACGGAGCCGTCGCCATGGGGCACTACAAGTCGAATCTCCGCGACATCGAGTTCAACCTCTTCGAGGTGCTCGGGCGCGACAAGCTGTACGGGACCGGGCCGTTCGAGGAGATGGACACCGAGACCGCGAAAAGCATCCTCGAGGAGCTGACCCGCCTCTCGGAGAACGAACTCGCGGAGTCCTTCGCGGACGCCGACCGCAACCCGCCGGTCTTCGACCCGGAGACGAACACCGCTCCGGTACCGGCGTCCTTCAAGAAGAGCTACAAGGCCTTCATGGACTCGGAGTACTGGCGCCTCGGCCTGCCCGAGGAGATCGGCGGCACGACCGCTCCCCCGTCGCTGATCTGGTCGTACGCGGAGCTGATCCTCGGTTCGAACCCGGCCGTGTGGATGTACTCCTCCGGCCCGGCGTTCGCCGGGATCCTCTTCGACGAGGGCAACGACGTACAGAAGAAGATCGCGCAGATCGCCGTGGAGCGGACCTGGGGTTCGACCATGGTGCTCACCGAGCCCGACGCGGGCTCCGACGTGGGCGCCGGCCGCACGAAGGCGATCCAGCAGGAGGACGGCTCCTGGCACATCGAGGGCGTGAAGCGCTTCATCACGTCCGGTGAGCACGACATGGAGGAGAACATCCTCCACTACGTGCTGGCCCGCCCCGAGGGCCACGGCCCCGGCACCAAGGGTCTGTCCCTCTTCCTCGTCCCGAAGTACCTCTTCGACTTCGAGACCGGCGAGCTGGGCGAGCGCAACGGTGTCTACGCCACCAACGTCGAGCACAAGATGGGCCTGAAGGCCTCCAACACCTGCGAGATGACCTTCGGCGATCAACACCCCGCCAAGGGCTGGCTGATCGGCGACAAGCACGACGGCATCCGCCAGATGTTCCGGATCATCGAGTTCGCGCGGATGATGGTCGGCACGAAGGCGATCTCCACGCTGTCGACGGGCTACCTGAACGCGCTGGAGTACGCCAAGGAGCGCGTCCAGGGCCCCGACCTGGCGAACTTCATGGACAAGGCCGCGCCCAAGGTCACCATCACGCACCACCCGGACGTACGCCGCGCGCTGATCACGCAGAAGGCGTACGCGGAGGGCATGCGCGCGCTGGTCCTCTACACGGCGTCGGTGCAGGACGCGATCGCGGTCAAGGAGGCGAACGGCGAGGACACCTCGACCGAGCACGCGCTGAACGACCTGCTCCTCCCGATCGTCAAGGGCTACGGCTCCGAGAAGGGCTACGAGCAGCTCGCCCAGTCCCTGCAGACCTTCGGCGGCTCCGGCTTCCTGCAGGAGTACCCGATCGAGCAGTACATCCGCGACGCCAAGATCGACACCCTGTACGAGGGCACGACCGCGATCCAGGGCCAGGACTTCTTCTTCCGGAAGATCGTCCGCAACCAGGGCGCGGCCCTGAACTCCCTCGCCGAGGACATCAAGAAGTTCCTGGCGCTCGGCACCGGCGGCGAGGACCTGGCGAGCGCCCGCGAGCACCTCGCCAAGGCGGCCGTCGAGCTGGAGGCGATCGTCGGCCTGATGCTGACCGACCTCGCGGCCACCGAGCAGGACGTCAAGAACATCTACAAGGTGGGCCTGAACACCACCCGCCTGCTCATGGCCTCCGGTGACGTGGTCGTCGGCTACCTGCTCCTGAAGGGCGCCGCGATCGCCGCCGAGAAGCTGGAGACGGCCTCTTCCAAGGCTGTGTCCGCCAAGGATGTGGCGTTCTACACCGGCAAGATCGCGGCGGCGAAGTTCTTCGCGGCCAACGTCCTGCCGGGCGTCACCCTGGCCCGCAAGGTCGCCGAGGGTGTCGAGCTGGACCTGATGGAGCTGGACGAGGCCGCGTTCTAGGACACATCAGACCAGCCGCACGCACCTCCACAGCGTCCTTACGAAGGCCCGCTCCCCATCGCCGGGAGCGGGCTTTCGTACGTCGTTAAGGTGAACCCCATGAGCGCACCCTCCCGCTTCGATCGCGGCCACACCGACGACCTCATGTCCTTCCTCGCGGCGAGTCCCTCGCCGTACCACGCGGTGGCCAATGCGGCCGAGCGCCTGGAGAAGGCCGGATTCCGGCAGGTCGCGGAGACGGACGCGTGGGACGGGACGGCCGGCGGCAGGTACGTGCTGCGCGGCGGGGCGATCGTGGCGTGGTACGTGCCCGAGGGCGCCGAGCCGCACACCCCCTTCCGGATCATCGGCGCGCACACCGACTCGCCGAACCTGCGGGTCAAGCCGCTGCCCGACACGGGTGCGCACGGGTGGCGGCAGGTGGCCGTGGAGATCTACGGCGGGCCGCTGCTGAACTCGTGGCTGGACCGCGATCTGGGCCTGGCGGGCCGGCTGACGCTGCGGGACGGTTCGACGCGGCTCGTGAACATCGACCGGCCGCTTCTGCGGGTGCCCCAACTCGCCATCCACCTGGACCGTTCGGTGTCGGCGGAGGGCCTCAAGCTCGACAAGCAGCGGCATCTGCAGCCCATCTGGGGGCTGGGCAACGACGTACGGGACGGCGATCTCATCGCCTTCCTGGAGGAGGAGACCGGGATCGGCGCGGGTGAGGTCACCGGCTGGGACCTGATGACGCACTCCGTGGAGCGGCCCGCCCACCTGGGCCGGGACAACGAGCTGGTCGCCGGTCCGCGCATGGACAACCTGCTGTCCGTGCACTCCGGTGTGGCGGCGCTCGCCGCGCTCGCCGGGGGCGACCTCCCGTACATCCCGGTGCTCGCCGCCTTCGACCACGAGGAGAACGGTTCGCAGTCGGACACGGGCGCGGACGGGCCGCTGCTCGGCAGCGTCCTGGAGCGTTCGGTGTTCGCGCGCGGAGGGTCGTACGAGGACCGGGCGAGGGCCTTCGCCGGGACCGTCTGTCTGTCCTCGGACACGGGCCACGCGGTCCATCCCAACTACGCGGAGCGGCACGACCCGACGCACCACCCGCGCGTCAACGGCGGCCCCATCCTGAAGGTCAACGTCAACAACCGCTACGCCACGGACGGTTCGGGGCGTTCCGTCTTCGCCGCCGCCTGCGAGAAGGCGAACGTGCCCTTCCAATCCTTCGTCTCCAACAACTCCATGCCGTGCGGCACGACGATCGGCCCGATCACCGCGGCCCGCCACGGCATCATGACCGTCGACATCGGCGTGGCGATCCTGTCGATGCACAGCGCGCGGGAGTTGTGCGGCGCGGACGACCCACATCTGCTGGCGAACGCGCTGGTGGCGTTCCTGGCGGGCTAGCCGCTCACCTTGAACGGTTCCTCGCGGAATGGGGGTTGACAACCGGGGTACTCGCAGTCACGGACCGGATGGACCGGACCGGACAGGGAGGCGACACTCATGGGCCTCGGCGGGTGCATCATCCTCATCGCCGCGGGAGCCATCCTCACGTTCGCGACCGACTGGGACATGAACGGGGTCAATCTCGACCTCGTCGGCATCATCCTGATGGTCGTCGGACTGATCGGCGTCAGCACCTTCAGCAGCATCGCGCGGCGCAGGCGTGTCGTGATGCCGCCCAACACGCCGGTCATCGAAGAGGAACGGCACCACAGCAGGCGGGACGGGTACAGCGACGGCTACGGCGTCTGACCGCTATGCGGACATGACGCATCGCCAGGTAGCCGACGGAACCCCTGAATAGGGGCACACACACCGGAGCGGTACAGGACCCCCGGCACGGTATGCACAGGACATGCGGCGACAACCTTGAGCATTCCGTAACCGGGGGCATCTTGTGCGCTTGTGTGAATATCGTGAAGACTTGGGAGCCTGAGGCCCGGGGGGTGGAAGTGCCGGGCCGTTCCACCAGTACCTCGGGGGGCTCCACGTGCTCGACCTCGCTGCCCCGGCGTCCGCCCCGGCACACGATCCACGTCGGCGGGTCTCCGGCCGCCACGCCGCTCGCCGCGCACACGCCGCTCCCGAGGAACCAGGGCCGGTGCCGCGCCTCGCGGCACTGATACCGGCCCACAACGAGCAGGACCGCATCGCGGCCGCCATCCAGGGCCTGCGGAACCAGACCCGGCCCCCCGACCTCGTCGTGGTCGTCGCCGACAACTGCACCGACGACACCGCCCTGGTCGCCGCGGCCCACGGCGCCCAGGTCTTCCACACGCAGGGCAACGCCCACAGGAAGGCCGGCGCCCTCAACCAGGCCGTCGCCTGGATGCTGCCGCATCTGGACGACCGCGACCTGCTGCTGGTGCAGGACGCCGACACCGTGCTCAACCCCTGGTTCGCCGAGACCGCCCTCGCCACCTTCAACCGCAAGGTCGGCGCCATCGGCGGCGTCTTCTACGGCGAGCAGGGCGGCGGCTTCCTCGGCCTGCTCCAGCGCATGGAGTTCCACCGCTACGCCTGGGAACTGGAACGCACCGGCGGCAAGGCGCAGGTCCTCACCGGCACCGGCACCATGTTCCGCGCCCGGGTGCTGCGCGAGGTGCGCGCCGCCCGCCGCGACGGGGTGATCGGCGGCGGCACGAGCTACTACAGCCTCGCCTCGCTCACCGAGGACGACGAGATCACCAAGGCGGTCAAGACCCTCGGCTACCGCACCATGTCCCCGGCCGGCTGCGCGGTCACCACCGAGGTCATGCCCACCCTGGGCAAGTTGTGGCACCAGCGCCTGCGCTGGCAGCGCGGCGCCCTGGAGAACCTGCGCGACTACGGCTGGACCCGGGTCACCGCCCGCTACTTCGCCCAGCAGTTCCTGATGGGCTTCGGCGCGCTGTCCTTCCTCGTCTACCTGACCTTCATGACCACGTACACGACGCTGTACGGCTGGCCCGGCTTCTCCCCGTTCTGGACCGCGATCGGCCTGATCTTCATGGTCGAGAAGACCGTCTCCGTACGCCGCGCCGGCCCCCGGGCCGTCCTGGTCGCGGCGCTGATGATCCCGGAGATGCTCTACGACCTGTTCCAGCACGCCGTTTTCTTCTCCTCACTGTGGGGCCTGCTGCGCCGCAGCGAGGAGAAGTGGGTGGCCACCTGAACCGCCCCCCACACACCAACGCACGAACGCACGAACGCACGACACCCACTAGGAGAACGACCATGTACGGAAGAGTGATCGGCGCCGGTTCCACCGGTGCGGGCGGTGCCACCCTGGCCGCCACCGGCCTGTGGATGAACAGCATGGCGCTGATGGTCGCGGCCACCACGCTGGCGGCCGCGGGCGTGGCCCTGTACAAGCTGGCACCCCGCCCGCGCCGCCGCTGACCGCGGCGGCCGGGAGGCGGGCAGGAGGCGGCCATCACGGAACCTGTGGCACGACCTGCGGGATCGCGAGGCCGGGTTCGAGGGTGCGGGGAGAGATCGGTTCCCGCACCCTCTTTCTGTCTTTCTGCATGAGGGTCAGGCCAGCGCGTGGCCCGTGGTGGCATCCACATGGTCCGGTACGTCGTCGTGGCGGTCGCCGACGGTGGAGGTACCGGTCGGCTCGAGGACGAGGATCGCGGTCGGCGCCGGGGCGTACGGCTTGTGTTCGGTGCCGCGCGGAACCGTGAAGACGGAGCCCTTGGGGAGGACGACCGTGCGTTCGCCCTCCGTCTCCCGCAGGGAGATGTGCAGTTCGCCGTCGAGGACCAGGAAGAACTCGTCGGTGTGGTCGTGGACGTGCCAGAGGTGCTCGCCCTCGACCTTCGCGACGCGTACGTCGTAGTCGTTGACCGCGGTGACGATGCGGGGACTCCACAGGGCGGTGAAGGAGGCAAGGGCGGCGGACAGCGAGATGGGCTCCATCGGTTCCATGGGCTCATCGTGCGGGGTGCCCGGGGCGCCACACGAGTGCTAGAAATCGCATATGCCGCAAGGATCCTCTCAGTCGCCCCACACGGTGGTGCTGCTCGTGGACGAGAACTCCAACCCGTTCGAGATGAGCTGCGCCATCGAGATCTTCGGGCTGCGCCGGCCCGAACTGGGCCGGGAGCTGTACGACTTCCGGCTGTGTGCCGCCGAGCCCGAGACCCGGATGCGGGACGGGTTCTTCACGCTCACCGGGGTCGCCGGGCTGGAGGCGGCCGAGGAGGCGGACACGCTGATCGTGCCGAACCGGCCCGACACCGACGCGCCGCGTTCCCCGCGCGTGCTGGACGTCGTGCGCCGGGCGCATGCGCGGGGCGCCCGGCTCGTCGGCTTCTGCTCCGGCGCGTTCACCATCGCGGAGGCCGGGCTGCTGGACGGGCGCCGGGCGGCCTGTCACTGGATGTGGGCGGACGCCTTCCGGGCGCGTTTCCCGGGCGTACGCCTGGAGCCGGACGTCCTGTTCGTGGACGACGGCGACATCCTCACGGCGTCGGGCAGCGCCTCGGCGCTCGACCTCGGCCTGCACGTCGTACGGCGGGACCATGGCGCCGAGGTCGCCAACCACGTCTCCCGGCGCCTGGTGTTCGCCGCGCACCGGGACGGCGGGCAACGGCAGTTCGTGGAGCGGCCGGTGCCGGACGTGCCCGACGAGTCTCTCGGTCCGCTGCTCGCGTGGGCGCAGGAGCGGCTGGGGGAGCCACTGACGGTCGCGGACCTGGCGGCACGGGCGGCGGTGTCGCCGGCGACCCTGCACCGGCGCTTCCGCGCCCAGCTCGGGACGACCCCGCTGGCCTGGCTGACGGGGGAGCGGGTGGCACTGGCGTGCCGGCTGATCGAGCGCGGGGAGGAACGGCTGGACGTGGTGGCCGAGAAGAGCGGCCTCGGGACGGCCGCGAACCTACGCGCGCGCGTGCGTCGCGAGACCGGACTCAGCCCGTCGGCCTACCGGCGGCGTTTCGGCCCGCCTGCCGGGGAAGCGGTCATGGCATGAGATTCCTCGTACGCGACCGGCTCCTTGGCATCGGTGACGACTACTGGATCGAGGACGACCGCGGCAACAAGGTGTTCCTCGTCGACGGCAAGGCGATGCGGCTGCGGGACACCTTCGAGCTGAAGGACACGCAGGGGCACGTCCTGATCGACATCCACCAGAAGATGCTCGCCCTGCGCGACACCATGGTGATCGAACGGGACGGCGAAACCCTCGCCCGCATCAAGCGCAAACGGCTCTCCCTGCTGCGCAACCACTACCGCGTCTCCCTCGCCGACGGCAGCACCGAACTCGACGTCAGCGGCAAGATCCTCGACCGCGAGTTCGCCATCGAGTACGACGGCGAACTCCTGGCCGTCATCTCCCGACGCTGGCTGCACGTCCGCGAGACCTACGGCGTGGACGTCGTGCGCGAGGACGCGGACCCGGCACTCCTGATCGCGGTGGCGGTCTGCGTGATCCATCTCGCGGAGAAGGAACGGGAGGACGACTGAGAGCACCCACGTCTGCCCCGCCGGAGTGAGCAGACCGAACCCTGGGAGAGAACCGGTCGCGCTGCCCCGGGAGGGGGGGGGAGGGGGCAGTCCCGGGAGG
>NZ_LGDG01000213.1 GCF_001279775.1 Streptomyces sp. MMG1533
CGGCCTCACCCAGGCCGACGCGGCCAACCGGATGGCCGGCTTCGTGCTGCTCGCCGTGGCGATGCGCCCGATGGGCGGCTGGCTGTCGGACCGCATCGGTCCGGTGCGAGTCCTGGCCGGCACGCTCGCCGTGGTGCTGACCGCGGCGTTCGTCCAGTCGGCGACCCCGTCGCTGGCACCGGTGGGCACGATCGCCTTCCTGTCGATGGCTGCCGCGCTGGGCGCGGGCAGCGGTGCGGTGTTCGCCCTGGTGGCCCTGATGGCCCCGGCGAACAAGGTCGGCTCGGTCACCGGCATCGTCGGCGCCGCCGGCGGCCTGGGCGGCTTCCTCCCGCCGCTCGTGATGGGCTCGCTGTACGGCGCGTACGGCTCGTACGCGATCGGCCTGGTGCTGTTGGCCCTGGTGGCCGGCGCCGCCCTGGCCTTCACCGGCACCGGCGTACGGCACGCGCTCACCCGCCGCACGCCCGCCGCCCACTCCCACTGACCGGATTCGGAGCCCTGTGATGTGCGAGTACTGCGGTTGCCAGGCCCTGGAGACCATCGACGAACTGACCCAGGAGCATGAGGAGGTCGTCCGCCTGATCAGCCACCTCCGCCCCGCCCACCAGGACGGTGACGTGGCCCGGATGGCGGAGGTCGCCCGGGAGATCGCGACCGTGCTCGGCCCGCACACCCGGGTCGAGGAGCACGGCCTGTTCCCCGCCCTGGCCGGGGAGTTCCCCGAGCAGATCGCCGCCCTGGAGGCCGAGCACCGCCGGATCGAGGCGGTGCTCACCGAGGCCGCCGACGGCGTCACGCCCGCGGATCCGGGCTGGCCGGAGCGGCTGATGGAGGCCATGGCGATGCTGCGCGACCACATCCTCAAGGAGCAGGACGGAGTCTTCCCGGCCGCGCTCGCGAACCTGAGCACCGAGCAGTGGGAAGCAGTGGAGGCCGAGCGCCTGAAGGCGGGCGGCACTCTGTCCCGGCCCGGCGTCTGAGGGTGGCATCCGTGTAGGTGCGGATCGTCGCGGCGCGCTTGCCGCCCCGCCCGGCCCGGCATCACCCCACGTCCATGCCCCGTACCCCCGCTCGTCCCGAGCGCGGGTACGGGGCAGTCCAGGCGCAGCCGCGGTTTCGCGGGGCCCGGGCGACCGCTCCCGCGCCAGGCTGCGTCCAACGGGAGGGACCCGCACTGTTCCTGGTGTGGCTGTTGACCCTCCGGGGGACCGCGGCCGTAGAGTCGGGTCCGGCCGGACCGATCACGACACGCACGGGCTTGCGTGCCCGGGAGCGGAGTGCCGCGGTGAGCACGGAGACCAGCCCGGAGCGGGCACAGGCGGGTATGGACGGTGATCTGGCGGAGGCGCTGGTGCGCAGCCGCCGCTTCTTCACCAAGGCGGAGGTCTCCGACGACCTCCGCACCCTGCACAAGGCCGGCGGCCGGCAGGCGGACGACTTCTACCGGGACCGCTGGTCGCACGACAAGGTGGTGCGCTCCACCCACGGCGTGAACTGCACCGGCTCCTGCTCGTGGAAGGTGTACGTCAAGGACGGCATCATCACCTGGGAGGCGCAGCAGACCGACTACCCCTCGGTGGGTCCGGACCGTCCCGAGTACGAGCCGCGCGGCTGCCCGCGCGGGGCGGCGTTCTCCTGGTACACCTACTCGCCGACCCGGGTGCGCTACCCGTATGTGCGTGGCGTGCTGCTGCAGATGTACCGCGAGGCCAAGGCGCGGCTCGGGGATCCGGTGGCGGCCTGGGCGGACATCGTCTCCGACCCGGAGCGCGCCCGCCGCTACAAGCGGGCGCGCGGCAAGGGCGGCCTGGTGCGGGCGAGTTGGGACGAGGCGGTGGAGATGGTGGCCGCCGCGCACGTGCACACGATCAAGGAGTACGGCCCCGACCGGCTGGCCGGGTTCTCGCCGATCCCGGCGATGTCGATGGTCTCGCACGCGGCCGGAGCCCGTTTCTACTCGCTGCTCGGCGGGGCGATGCTGTCGTTCTACGACTGGTACGCCGACCTGCCGGTGGCTTCGCCGCAGGTGTTCGGCGACCAGACCGACGTGCCGGAGTCGGGGGACTGGTGGGACGCCGGCTATCTGATCATGTGGGGCTCCAACCTGCCGGTGACCCGCACCCCGGATGCGCACTGGATGGCCGAGGCCCGCTACCGCGGCCAGAAGGTCGTCGCGGTCTCCCCGGACTACGCGGACAACGTGAAGTTCGCCGACGAGTGGCTGCCCGCCCAGCCGGGCACCGACGGCGCACTGGCGATGGCCATGGGGCATGTGATCCTCAAGGAGTTCTTCGTCGACCGGGAGACGGAGTACTTCAGGTCGTACGTGAAGCGGTACACCGATCTGCCCTTCCTGGTCACCCTCGACGAGAGCGAGGGCGGCGAGCCGGACACGTACACGCCGGGCAAGTTCCTGACCGCCGCCGACCTCGGCGGCGAGCCCGCCGCGACCGAGCACGCCGAGTTCAGGACCGTCCTGCTGGACGCGACGACCGGGCAGCCGGTGGTGCCCAACGGAACACTCGGCGACCGCTTCGGCGAATCCGGGGCCGGAAAGTGGAACCTGGACCTCGGCGACACGGACCCGCTGCTGACCGCCGAGGGAGGCGCCGAGGCCCCGGTCGCGGTCGAGCTGCCTCGCTTCGACGCACCGGACGGCAGCGCGGGCCGGCTGCGGCGCGGAGTGCCGGTGCGCCGGGTGGCCGGGCGGCTGGTGACCACCGTGTACGACCTGCTGCTGGCCCAGTACGGGGTGGCCCGCGACGGCCTGCCCGGCCGGTGGCCCACCTCGTACGACGACGCGGACCAGCCCTGCACCCCCGCCTGGCAGGCCGCGATCACCGGAGTGGACGCCGGTCGGGCGGCTCGCATCGCGCGGGAGTTCGCCGCCAACGCCGAGGAGTCCGGCGGCCGTTCGATGATCATCATGGGGGCGGGCACCAACCACTGGTTCCACTCCGACACCATCTACCGGGCCTTCCTGACCCTGACCACGCTCACCGGCTGCCAGGGCGTCAACGGCGGGGGCTGGGCGCACTACGTCGGCCAGGAGAAGGTCCGGCCCATCACCGGCTACTCGGCGATCGCGACCGCCGCCGACTGGAACCGGCCGGCCCGGCTGATGATCCAGACCGCCTACTGGTACCTGCACAGCGACCAGTTCCGCTATGACCCGTTCTCGGCCGACACCCTCGCCGCGCCGGGGCAGGGAAGCCCGTTCGCCGGGAAGACCACCGCCGATGTGATCGCCCAGTCGGCGCGGATGGGCTGGATGCCCTCGTACCCGACCTTCGACCGCAACCCGCTGAACCTGGCCGACGAGGCCGACGCCGCGGGCCGCCCCGTCGCCGACCATGTCGTGGACGAACTCAAGGCCGGGCGGCTGCGGTTCGCCGGGGAGGACCCGGACGCACCGGAGAACTTCCCGCGGGTGCTGACCGTGTGGCGGGCCAATCTGCTCGGCTCCTCGGCCAAGGGCAACGAGTACTTCCTCAAGCACCTGCTCGGTACCGACTCCTCCGTCCGCGCCACCGAGGCGCCGCCGGAGGCACGGCCCAAGGACGTGGTGTGGCGGGACGAGGCACCGGCCGGCAAGCTCGACCTGCTGCTGACCCTGGACTTCCGCATGACCAGCACGACCGTCTTCTCCGACGTCGTGCTGCCGGCCGCGACCTGGTACGAGAAGCACGACCTGTCCAGCACCGACATGCACCCCTTCGTGCACGCCTTCAACCCGGCGATCTCCCCGCCCTGGCAGACCCGCACCGACTGGGACGCCTTTCACACCCTCGCCAAGGAGTTCAGCCGCCAGGCCGCCGCGCATCTCGGTGTCCGCAAGGACGTGGTCGCCGCGCCGCTGCTGCACGACACGCCGGACGAGATGGCCAACCCGCGAGGGAAGGTGCAGGACTGGAAGGCGGGCGAGTGCGACCCGGTGCCCGGCCGCACCATGCCGAAACTCGTCACCGTCGAGCGCGACTTCGGGGCGGTGGCGGAGAAGATGGCCGCGCTCGGCCCGCTGCTCGACACCCTCGGTGCCACCACCAAGGGCATCACCTTCAAGGTCGACCGCGAGCTGGAGTACCTGCGGCACAAGAACGGCACGGTGCGCGGCGGAGCGGCCGACGGACGGCCCTCGATCGCACGCGACGTACACGCCTGCGAGGCGATCCTCGCCCTGTCCGGCACCACCAACGGGCACCTCGCCACCCAGGGATTCCACACCCTGGAGGCCCGCACCGGCACGCAACTGGCAGACCTGGCCGCCGAGCACGAGGGCAAGCAGATCACCTTCGCCGACACCCAGGCCGCCCCCGTGCCGGTCATCACCTCACCCGAGTGGTCCGGCTCGGAGACCGGCGGCCGCCGCTACTCCCCGTTCACCGTCAACGTCGAGCGCCTCAAGCCCTGGCACACCCTCACCGGCCGCCAGCACTTCTACCTCGACCACGACTGGATCACCGCACTCGGCGAGCAACTCCCCATCTACCGGCCACCGTTGAACATGCACGCCCTGTTCGACGAGCCCCGCATCGGCGAGAGTGGCGAACTCGGCGTGACGGTCCGCTACCTGACCCCGCACAACAAGTGGTCCATCCACTCCGAGTACCAGGACAACCTGTTCATGCTCTCCCTCTCCCGGGGCGGCCCGACGATCTGGATGAGCACCCAGGACGCGGCGAAGATCGACGTGCACGACAACGACTGGATCGAGGCCGTCAACCGCAACGGCGTGGTCGCCGCCCGCGCGGTCGTCTCGCACCGCATGCCCGAGGGCACCGTCTACATGCACCACGCCCAGGACCGGCTCATCGACGTGCCCCGCACCGAGACCACCGGTCGGCGCGGCGGCATCCACAACTCCCTGACCCGCCTGCTGATCAAACCCAGCCACCTCATCGGCGGCTACGCCCAGCTGTCGTACGCCTTCAACTACCTCGGCCCCACCGGCAACCAGCGCGACGAAGTCACGGTCGTCCGCCGTCGTTCCTCGCAGGACGTGGAGTACTGACATGCGTGTCATGGCCCAGATGGCGATGGTGATGAACCTCGACAAGTGCATCGGCTGCCACACCTGCTCGGTCACCTGCAAACAGGCGTGGACCAACCGCACCGGAGTCGAGTACGTCTGGTTCAACAACGTCGAAACCCGCCCCGGCCAGGGGTATCCGCGCCGCTACGAGGACCAGGACACCTGGCAGGGCGGCTGGGAACTGAACAAGCGCGGCCGACTCGCGCTGAAGGCCGGCGGCCGGTTCAAGAAGCTGATCCAGATCTTCTCCAACCCCAGGCTCCCGGCGCTCGACGACTACTACGAACCCTGGACGTACGACTACGAGACCCTGACCAACGCCCCGCTCCAGGAACACACCCCGGTCGCCCGGCCCAAGTCCCTGATCACGGGCAAGGACATGAAGATCTCCTGGTCGGCGAACTGGGACGACGACCTCGGCGGCTCGCCCGACCACGGCGACAAGGACGTCCTGCTCAACCAGGTCTCCGAGAAGATCAAGTTCGAGTTCGAGCAGACCTTCATGTTCTACCTGCCGCGCATCTGCGAGCACTGCCTCAACCCGTCCTGTGCCGCCTCCTGCCCCTCCGGCGCCATCTACAAGCGGGAGGAGGACGGCATCGTCCTGGTCGACCAGGACCGCTGCCGCGGCTGGCGGATGTGTGTGACCGGATGCCCGTACAAGAAGGTCTACTTCAACCACCGCACCGGCAAGGCCGAGAAGTGCACCTTCTGCTTTCCGCGCGTCGAGGTCGGCCTGCCCACCGTCTGCTCCGAGACCTGCGTCGGCCGGCTGCGCTACATCGGCCTGATCCTCTACGACGCCGACAAGGTCCTGGAAGCCGCCTCCACTCCCGACGACACCGGCCTGTACGAGGCCCAGCGGCAGGTCTTCCTCGACCCCCACGCCCCGCAGGTGATCGCCGAAGCGGAGAAGGCGGGCATCCCGCGGGACTGGATCGAGGCCGCCCGGCGTTCGCCGATCCACGCCCTGATCAACACCTACAAGGTGGCCCTGCCGCTGCACCCGGAGTACCGGACGATGCCCATGGTCTGGTACATCCCGCCGCTGTCCCCGGTGGTCGACGCCGTGCGCGACAGCGGTCACGACGCCGAGGACCACGGCAACCTCTTCGCCGCCGTCGACGCCCTGCGCATCCCCGTCGACTACCTCGCCCAGCTCTTCACCGCCGGCGACCCGGCACCCGTCGACGCGGTACTGCGCCGCCTGGCCGCGATGCGCTCGTACATGCGCGACATCAACCTCGGCCGCGAACCCGACGACGCCATCCCCGAGGCGGTCGGGATGACCGGCGAGCAGGTCTACGACATGTACCGGCTGCTGGCCCTGGCCAAGTACGACGAGCGGTACGTCATCCCGCCCGCCCACGCCGAACAGGCGCACAAACTCGAGGAGTTGGCCACCGAGTGCAGCCTCGACTACGAGGGCGGCCCCGGCATGGGCGGCTCCGGCCCCTTCGGCGAGACCTCCGGCGGCGCCGCCCCCATCGCGGTGGAGAACTTCCACGCCCTGCGTGACCGTCAGACCTCCGACACCCCTGCCACGCCCAGCGACAAGGCCACCCGCGTGAACCTCCTCAACTGGGACGGCAAAAGCTCCCCGCCCGGCCTGTTCCCGGACAGACCGTCCGGCAGCGGCGCCGGTGGCGACAAGGGCGGGGAGGTCGAACCGAAGCCATGAAAAGGAAGACCACGCGCACCGCCCGCGCCGAGCTTTGGCGGCCCTTCGCCTGGCAGGCCCAGTCCCTGCTGCTCGCCTACCCCGACGATCAGCTCCCGTCCCGCCGTGCCCTGGCCGCCCGGGCCGCCGACGCACTTCCCGGCCCGGTCGCCCGGCCCCTGCTCCGCTTCACCGCACACGCCGAGCAGACCGCCCCCGCCGACCTGGCCGCCGCCTACGTGGCCACCTTCGACCACCGCAAGCGCTGCTGCCCCTACCTGACCTACTACGGCCACGGCGACACTCGAAAGCGGGGTATCGCCCTGCTGAGTCTGAAACAGACCTACGCCGCGGCCGGATGGCGTCTCGCCGACGACGAACTGCCCGACCACCTCGCCGTCGTCCTCGAATTCGCCGCCGCCGACCCCGCCGCAGGGGCGCGCCTGCTCACCGAGCACCGCGCCGGCCTGGAACTCCTGCGCCTGGCCCTGAACGACGACGGCTCGCCCTGGGCGCACGTCCTGGACTCCGTCTCCGCCACCCTGCCCGCACTGGCCGGCGACGACCGCGAAGCCGTCATGCGCCTCGCCGCCCAGGGCCCGCCCGAGGAACAGGTCGGCCTGGACCCCTACGCGTCCCCCGTGTTCCTGCCCGACCCCGTCGTAGGAGGCCCTCGATGACCGCACCCGCGCGGCCCGTCACCCTGGCGGCCGAGACCGGCACCGGCGGCACCCTGCTGTGGGTCGCCCTGCCCTACGTCGTCCTCGCGGTGTTCGTCCTCGGCCACATCTGGCGCTACCGTTACGACAAGTTCGGCTGGACCACCCGCTCCTCCCAGCTGTACGAAAGCCGGCTGCTGCGCATCGGCAGCCCGCTGTTCCACTTCGGCATCCTCGTCGTCCTGATCGGCCACATCGGTGGCCTGGTCATCCCCAAGAGCTGGACCGAGGCGGTCGGGATCAGCGAGGACACCTATCACGTCGGCGCAGTCGTGCTCGGCACCATCGCCGGCGTCGCCACGATCGGCGGGCTGGCCATCCTGATCTACCGGCGCCGCACCATCGGCCCGGTGTTCTCCGCCACCACCCGCAACGACAAGGCGATGTACGTCTCCCTGACGGTGACCATCGTGCTCGGCCTGTCCGCCACCGTGGCCGCGAACATCGTCGGCGGCGGATACGACTACCGCGAGACCATCTCCCCCTGGTTCCGCTCCATCTTCTATCTTCAGCCCGACCCCGCCCTGATGACCGAAGCCCCGGTGCTGTTCCAGCTCCACGCGATCAGCGCCCTGCTGCTGTTCGCGGCCTGGCCCTTCACCCGGCTCGTCCACATGCTCACCGCACCGCTGGGCTACTTGACCCGCCCCTACATCGTCTACCGCAGCCGCGACACCCGACTCGGCGCCCGGGCTCCGCGCCGGGGCTGGGAACGCACGGGGTCATGAGCGTCCGGCTGCTGCCAGGGCGAGGCAGGGGGCGGCGGTGACCCGGTAGGCTTCCCGGCGTGCGCCTGTTCACAGGCGCACGCCGGGAATGCAGGGACGCGAATCGGAGGAACCGGCGTTGCACGTCCAGGAATGGCTCGACACGGTGCCCGCGGTCGCCGTCTACGCCCTCGTGGGAATCGTCATCGGTCTGGAGAGCCTGGGCATCCCGCTGCCCGGCGAGATCATCCTGGTGTCGGCCGCCCTGATGTCCTCGCAGCACGCGGGCATCGACCCCGTGATCCTCGGCGCGTGCGCCAGCGTCGGCGCGATCGTCGGCGACTCCATCGGCTACGCCATCGGCCGCAAGGGCGGGCGGCCGCTGCTGGCCTGGCTCGGCAAGAAGTTCCCCAAGCACTTCAGCGAGGGGCACATCGCCACGGCCGAGCGGTCCTTCGAGAAGTGGGGCATGTGGGCCGTGTTCTTCGGCCGCTTCGTCGCCCTGCTGCGGATCTTCGCCGGCCCGCTCGCGGGTGTGCTGCGGATGCCGTACTGGAAGTTCCTGATCGCCAACGTGCTCGGCGGGATCGTGTGGGCGGGCGGCACGACGGCCGTCATCTACTACGTCGGGATCGTCGCCGAGTCCTGGCTGAAGCGCTTCTCGTGGCTGGGGCTGGTGGCGGCGGTGCTGGTGGGTCTCACGTCGATGCTGGTGCTCAAGCGCAAGGCGAAGAACGCGACGGCTCAGAAGCAGGCGGCCGAACCCGAGCCGGAACCCGTCCCGGCCGCCGACTGACCCTCAGTCCTCATGCACTTCACTGTGGGCCTTCGCCAGGTCCGCGTACAGCGTGCCGTTCAGCGTGACCCCCTGACGCTCCTCTTGAGTCAACTCCCGCTTGACCTTCGCCGGGACGCCCGCGACGAGTGAGCCGGGGGGCACCTGCATCCCCTGCGGCACCAGCGCCTGCGCGGCCACCAACGAGCCCGCCCCGATCACCGCGCCGTTGAGCACCGTCGCGCCCATGCCGACCAGACAGTCGTCCCCGACCGTCGCCCCGTGCACCACGGCGTTGTGACCCACGGACACCCGCTCGCCGATCGTGACCGGGAAGCCGGGATCGGCGTGCAGCGTGCAGTTGTCCTGGATGTTGCTCTGCGCGCCCACGGAGATCCGCTCGACGTCGCCGCGCAGCACCGCGCCGTACCAGACACTCGCCCCGGCCTCCAGGGTCACGTCCCCGATCACCGAGGCCGTGGGCGCCACGAACGCCTCCTCGTTCACCTTCGGTTCCCTGCCGCCGATGCCCGTGATCAACGCCTTGTGCGTCATCGCCCTCTCCTCCTCGTCGGTACAGCGGCACCGTACGCCACCTGGTGGGGCGAAGATCACAGCCCCTCGCTCTCATGGGGTCCCGTCACGCTGAGTACGGTGAGCGGGTGCCCAAGCGCAAGAACACGTTCTCATCATGGCCGCGCGGCCTCGCGCAGCGGGCCGTGCACGCGGGCTGGGCCTGGGTGCAGCGCACCGGCTCCGTCACCGCCGCCCACCCGGGACGGTTCCGCTTCGGCGCGCTCGGCACGGGTACCCGGCTGGCCTTCCCGCTCGGCACGGTCTTCGGCGAACCCTGGATCCACCTCGGGGCGCACTGCATCGTCGGCGAACAGGTCACGCTGACCGCCGGTCTGATGCCCGACCTGGACCTCGGCCCGGACCCGATCCTGCGCATAGGGGACGGAGTCGTCCTCGGCCGCGGCAGCCACGTCATCGCCGACACGACGGTCACCATCGGCAGCGACTGCTACTTCGGGCCGTACGTGTACGTGACGTCCACGAACCACTCGTACGACGACCCGCACGAGCCCATCGGCAAGCAGTGGCCCCGCATGGAGCCGGTGGAGATCGGGCCGGGGTGCTGGATCGGCACCGGGGCGGTGATCCTGCCCGGCGCGCGGATCGGGCGGAACGTGGTCGTCGCCGCCGGGGCCGTGGTCCGCGGCGCGGTGCCCGACCATGCCGTCGTGGCGGGGGCGCCCGCCCGGGTCGTACGGCGCTGGACTCCCGACGACGGCTGGCAGCCGCCGCTGCGGACCCCGGCGCCGGTACCGATCCCCGACGGGGTCACTCCGGAGCAGCTGCGCAGGCTGGCGGACCTGGACGAGGAGACGGCGGCGAAGCTCGCCGGGCTGGACTGACTCAGCCCGTCGCAAGGAGCAGCGTGCCCACCAGGGCCAGGCCCGCTCCCGCCGCCTGGACCGCCCGCAGCCGTTCGCTGAGGAAACCGCGCGCGGCCACGGCGGTCACCACCGGGTACAGCGAGGCGAGGACCGCGGCCACGGTGACCGGGCCGTGCTGGGCGGCGACCGAGTACGTGCCGTTCGCCGCGACGTCCGCGAGGCCGACGAAGGCGAGTGCCGGCAGGGAGGCCCAGGGGAACCCGCCCGTCGGCAGGGCCTGGCCGCCCCGCCGCACGGAGACGTACAGGGCGGCGCCGCCCACGGCCACGTTGGTCACCCGCTGCACGAACAGTGCGAGGAACAGGCCGGTGACAGTCGTCGACGCCTGAGCGATCAGCGCGAACACCGTGCCGAAGCCGAGGGCGGCGACGAGGGTGAGGAGGATGGTCCGACGCTGCACGGGTGCGCCCCGCAGTTGCGGTCCGCCCGCGAGGACGACACCGGCCACGGCGACCGCGATGCCCGCGACCTGCATGATTCCCGGGCGTTCGCCGAGGAGCAGGAGGCCCACGCCGACGGGGACGGCCACGCTCAGGGTGGCAAGCGGCGAGACGACGCCCATCGGGCCGAGCGCGAGCGCCTTGTAGAAGCAGAGCAGGGCGACAGGCCCCACCACACCGGCGGCGACCGCGAACCAGAGACGCGGACCGGCCTCGGTCCAGCCGCCGGTGGCCACGACGACCACGCCGAGCACGGCCGCCGCGATCGTCTGCGAGACGACCACCACCGTCAGCGCCGGGGTGCGTCGGGTCAGCAGTCCGCCGCCGAAGTCGGCCAGCCCCCACAACAGGCTGGTGGCCAGGGCGAAGAATGCTGTCACGGGGGGCCTCGCAGTACAGTTCGGTGAACGATTGGGTGCACCCACAACGTAGTTCAGTGAACTGAACTCTGTCATCCATAATATTGGACTAGATGTTGGACGGAATGTGTCGGACCTCGACCTGCTGACCCAGTCCCTGGCGCGCAACGTCAAGCACTGGCGCGCGGTGCGCGGCTTCACCCTCGACGTGCTCGCCGCCCGGGCCGGAGTCAGCCGCGGCATGCTCATCCAGATCGAGCAGTCCCGCACCAACCCCAGCCTCGGCACGGTCGTCAAGATCGGCGACGCGCTGGGGATCAGCATCACCACCCTGCTCGACTACGAACAGGGGCCGAAGGTCCGGGTCGTCCCTGCCGACCAGGCCGTACGGCTGTGGCACACCGATGCCGGCAGCTACAACCTCCTCCTTGCCGGAACCGAGGCCCCCGGCCCGCTGGAGCTGTGGGAGTGGCAGCTGATGCCGGGCGAGAACAGCTCCTCCGACCCGCACCCCACCGGCACCGCCGAGCTGGTCCACGTCACCGAGGGCGAGCTGGCGCTCACCGTGGACGGAGTGGAGTACCGCGTCCCGGCGGGCGCGACGGCCTCTTTCGAGGCCAACACCCCGCACACGTACGGCAATCAGGGTGACGTTCCGATGCGGATGCTGATGGCCGTCTCCGTCCCGCCCGTGCACTGAGACGGCCCGGGCGGCTTTGTTAGCGTGCGGTCATGGACGCACCCATGGGTCACTTCGACCGCGCCACCCCCGCCCCCGACTGCCTCGACGAGCTGACCCGCCCGGTGGCGGACGCCGTACGCCACTGGAAGGGCAGCGTCCCCGCCGAGCAGATCGTCTACGTCGACACCGACCCGCAGTGGGCCGACACCGCCGTCTTCGTGGAGCACTACGGGCGAGAGCTGCTGGAGCAGTCGGCGAACTGCGTGGTCGTGGCGGGCAAGCGCGGCGGCGAGAGCACCCTGGCCGCGTGCGTTGTGCTCTCCACCACCCGGGTCGACGTCAACGGCGTCGTCCGCCGCCAACTCGGCGCCCGCAAGGCCTCGTTCGCCTCGATGGACCTGGCGACGGGGGAGACCGGCATGGAGTACGGCGGCATCACCCCGATCGGACTGCCCGGCTCCTGGCCGGTGCTGGTGGACTCGGCCGTCGTCGACCTGCCGTACGTGTTGGTGGGCAGCGGACGGCGGCGCGGGAAGCTGCTGGTGCCCGGGAAGGCGTTCGCGGAGCTGCCCGGTGCGGTGGTGCTGGAGGGGTTGGGGGTGGCCTGAGCGTCCGAGGTCAGGCCACGGTGTGGTGGGCGAGGGCGTGGTGCGGATCCGCCTCGCCCGGCACCGGCGCCGGGTCGGCGTGTACCAGGGCCGCGGTGAGGCGCGGAACGGCGTGCAGCAGGGCGTGTTCGGCGTCCACGGCGATGCCGTGTGCCTGGCGTACCGTCGCCTCGCCGTCCACCACGACCGCCACCTCGGCGCGCAGCCGGTGCCCGATCCAGCGCAGCCGCAACTCGCCCACCTCGCGCACCCCTTCGACCTCCCGCAGCGCCTGCTCGGCCCGGTCCACGAGGGCCGGGTCGACGGCGTCCATCACCCGCCGGAACACCTCGCGTGCCGCGTCCCGCAGCACCAGCGTGATGGCGACGGTGATGGCCAGCCCCACGATCGGGTCGGCCGGTTGCCAGCCGAGGGCCGAGCCGCCCGCGCCCAGCAGCACGGCCAGCGACGTGAATCCGTCCGTACGGGCGTGCAGTCCGTCGGCGACCAGCGCGGCCGAGCCGATGTCACGGCCGACCCGGATCCGGTAACGGGCCACCCACTCGTTCCCCGCGAATCCGACCAGCGCGGCCACCGCGACCGCCGGTACGTGGTGGACAGGGCGCGGATCGAGCAGCCGGTCCATCGCCGCCCATCCCGCGAAGGCCGCGGACGCGGCGATCGTCAGCACGATCACGATGCCCGCGAGATCCTCGGCACGGCCGTAGCCGTACGTGAAGCGTCGCGTCGCCGCGCGCCGGCCCAGCACGAACGCGATCCCCAGCGGTACGGCGGTCAGCGCGTCCGCGGTGTTGTGCACCGTGTCGCCGAGCAGCGCGACCGACCCGGAGACGGCCACCACGAAGGCCTGCGCCAGAGCCGTCGCCCCCAGCACCGCCAGTGAGATCCACAGGGCGCGCATGCCGCGGGCCGAGGACTCCAGGGCGGAGTCGAGTTTGTCGGCCGTCTCGTGGGAGTGGGGGGTGAGGAGGTGGGTGAGGCGGTGCCGTGTGCCGGAGGGGGAGTGGTGGTGATGGGCTCCGTGGTCGTGCCCGTGTTCATGGTGGTGCCGGTCGTTCAGGTGGATCCCCTTCCGGTGTGAGGAGTGGACGAGCGACGCCCACGACGCCATTATGTGCGTATGAGCGCACGCATGCACCTGTCACCTGCGAACGATGCGCACCCGCGCACCCCGGGCGAGGAACAGTTCGCGCTCGCCGCCGAACTGCTCGCCCTCCTCGGTGACCGCACCCGGCTCACCCTGCTGCACGCGCTGACCGCGGGGGAGGCCGATGTCACGACGCTCACGGAGGCGTGCGGGGCGGCGCGGCCCGCCGTCAGTCAGCATCTGGCGCGGCTGCGGCTGGCCGGGCTGGTGAACACGCGCAAGGAGGGCCGTCGGGTGATCTACTCCCTGCGCGACGGCCATCTGCGCCGGGTGGTGGACGAGGCGCTGAACGTGGCGGACCACCGGCTCAGCGACCGGCCGCTGCACGACTGACGGGCGCGGCCGAGCCGGGTCAGTAGGCGGTGGCCGTCCCGAGGTACTGCTCGGCGAAGGCCGCCGCGGCGGCGGGTGAGGTGAACAGGCGGCGGAGCCGGGCGAAGGTGGTGCCCGCTCGGTACGCGTCGCCGGACGAGGTGCCGTGGTACACCTCGGAGAGCCACTGGGAGAACTCCTGGTAGTCCCACACGCGCCGCAGACACGCCTCCGAGTAGCCGTCCAGGCCGCTCTCCTCGCCCTTCGTCAGGTAGCCGACGAGGGCGTCGCCGAGGAGGAAGGCGTCGTGCAGGGCGAGGTTCATGCCCTTCGCGGCGATGGGGGCGGTCAGGTGGGCGGCGTCCCCGGCGAGGAAGAGCCGGCCGAACACCATGGGTTCGACCACGTAGCTGTGCATGTCCAGGACGCGCTTCTCGATCAGCCGCCCCTCGGTGAGCGGGCCGAGGCCCGTGGCCGCGAGCTGCTCCTGCAGCTGTGACCAGACGCGTTCGTGCGACCAGTTCTCGGGGTCGTCGCCCGGCGGGCACTCCAGGTAGTAGCGGGTCACCTCGGGGCTGCGGGCCATGTGGCCGGCGAAGCCGTCCGGATGGATGCCGAACACGACGCAGTCGTTGGACGGAGGCGCCTCGGCGAGCAGCGCCAGCCAGCCGATGCCGTAGTCGTGCCGGGAGATGTGCGCCTGCCCCGGCAGCGCCGTGCGGGTCACCCCGCGCCCACCGTCGCAGCCGGCGACGAAGTCGCACTCGACGACCTCCCGCTCGCCGCTCTCCGCGGAGAGGTACGACACCGAGGGACGGTCCGTGTCGAGGTCGTGCAGTCGGACGTCCTGGACGCCGAACCGCGCCTGACCGCCCCGCACGTCGGCGTACTCGCGCACCAGGTCCGTCACCAGCAACGGCTGCGGATAGATGAAGTGGTGAGTCCCCGTCAGCTCCACGTACGAGAACCGGAAGCGCTCACCCCCGAACCGGAACTCGCACTCGGAGTGCAACTGCGCCCGCTCCAGCAGCGTGTCCGCCAGACCGCGCTGCTGGAGGCCGCGCACCGCCCACTCCTCGATGACGCCCGCCCGGGGCCGCTGCTCGATGAACTCGCGCGTCTCCGTCTCCAGGACCAGGCAGTCGACGCCGGCGGCCCGCAGGATGTTGCCGACGGTGAGCCCGGCGGGCCCGGCGCCCACGACGACGACCGGAAAGTGCTGCGGGGCAAGGGAGTCGGGGCGGAGGGCGGTGGATGTCACCCGAACATTATGTCGAGGCCCGGGCGCGGCGGGGAGTGGGCGGCGCGGCGCCCCGGCGCGCGGAGGTCCCTTCCGCGGATCGTCCATGACCAGGAGAAAGTCGTTCCCGGAGAGGTCTCAAGAACTCCGGACGCAGCGGAAACCCGCGTGACCACTGGAGCTGTCCGGTGTGTTGGCACTCCGGGCGGCCACGCGGTAGCGGTTGCAGTAGGACGCGTGGCACATGTGCGAGCCGCCGCGGATGACGCGAGAGGTGGGCTCGGCGCTCCACCGGTCGGCGCACCACTCCCAGACGTTGCCGGACATGTTGTACAGCCCGAAGCCGTTGGGTTCGAAGGCATCGACGGGTGCGGTGCCGCGGTAGCCGTCGGCGGCGGTGTTCTTGGTGGGGAAGGTGCCGCGCCAGATGTTGCAGCGGGGGACGCCGCCGGGGTCGAGTTCGTCGCCCCAGGGGTAGCGCTTCTGTTCCAGGCCGCCCCGGGCGGCGTACTCCCACTCGGCCTCCGTGGGCAGCCGCTTGCCCGCCCAGGCCGCGTAGGCCGCCGCGTCGTGCCAGGACACGTGCACCACCGGATGGTCGCCCCGGCCCGCCACCGTGCTGCCGGGGCCCTCCGGCCGGTTCCAGGCGGCACCCTCGACCCCGCACCACCAGGGGGCGTGCTCGGGCCGTGGGGCACCGCGCCGCAGGGCACCGGGCAGGAAACCCGCGAAGACGTACGACCAGCCGAGACGTTCGGCGTCGGTGACGTGGCCGGTGTCGGAGACGAACTCGGCGAAACGGTCGTTGGTGACCGCGTACGCGTCGATACGGAAGGCGTCGATCCGCACCGCCCGCACCGGCCCCTCGCCGTCGCCCGGGAACCCCTCGGCGTCCTCG
This sequence comes from Streptomyces sp. MMG1533, assembly GCF_001279775.1. GTDB lineage: Bacteria > Actinomycetota > Actinomycetes > Streptomycetales > Streptomycetaceae > Streptomyces. The sequence goes on from NZ_LGDG01000213.1 coordinate 16,043, forward strand.
GTCCCCATCAGGAACTCGCCGCCGGGCAGCAGCACCATGCCCTCCGAGGAACCCCCCGACCCGCTGGGTGCCGCTGGAGCGAGCCGCACGGGCTCCGCCGGGCTGCCTGACGACGGCATGCAGCAGGGGGCCGGCGACGGGGAGTCGTGCATGGGCTGGTCCTCGGGTGCGGGTGCGGCTGGAACGGGCCCCTCCTGTCTACGTCACGATGCTGTGTGCCGAGGACCGGCACAGGCCGACGAGCGCACCGTCAGCCCAGGCGGGGGATCTCGATCGCCGGGCAGCGGTCCATCACCATCTCCAGTCCCGCGGCCCGGGCGCGGTCGTACGCCGCCTCGTCGATGACCCCGAGCTGGAACCAGACCGCCCGCGCGCCCTTCGCCACCGCCTCGTCGGCGACCGCCCCGGCGAGATCGCTGTTGACGAACACGTCGACGACGTCGACCTCGAAGGGGATCGCTTCCAGGGAGGGGTATCCCTTTTCACCGTGCACGGTCTCCGCCTTGGGGTGCACCGGCACGACCCGTTTGCCGTAGCGCTGGAGCACGTCGGCCACGCCGTACGCGGCGCGCCGCCGGTTCGACGACAGGCCGACCACGGCCCAGGTGTCGCCGAGCCCGGTGAGGATCTTGCGGACCGTTTCCTCGTCGCCGTACACCGTGGGTCTCCTCGGGGTTCGCGAAAGCACTGACATCTCGCACAACAGTGGCCCGCAACCGGGGATTCCCCGCCGTGATAGCTTGCCGAGGCCAGTCGAACCCATGGACGTGGGTCAGGGAATCCGGTGCGAATCCGGAGCTGACGCGCAGCGGTGAGGGTGACGGGCGGGGCCTCGGCCACTGGACGACTCGAGTGTCGTCCGGGAAGGCGCCCCGACCGGATGATCCCGAGTCCGAAGACCTGCTGGCAGCCCTCGCGGTGACGTACGGCGGGGGAGCACCGTACGACCGGGCTCCGCGTTCGAGCCCTCGACGACCGAGGACCAACTCCCGTGCACATGGCACGTCTTGCCCGTCCCTCCGTGCTGCTCGCCGCCGGATCCCTGCTCCTCGCAGGCTGCGGCGACGCCGGCACGTCCGCTGCGACGGCTGCCGTCAGCCTCGACAACTGCGGCCGTACGGTACGCATCGAGGCCCCGCCCGAGCGGGCCGTCTCCCTCAACCAGGGCACCACGGAGATCATGCTCTCCCTCGGGCTCGCCGACCGTATGGCGGGTACGGCGACCTGGACCGACCCCGTGATGAAGGGGCTGGAGAAGGCGAACGCGAAGGTGGAGCGGATCGCCGACAACAACCCCTCCTTCGAACGGGTCCTGGAGGCCGAACCGGATTTCGTCGCCGCCTCCTTCGTCTCCACGCTGGGCAAGGGCGGTGTCGCCACCCGCGACCAGTTCGAGAAACTCGGTGTGCCCACGTACGTCTCACCCTCCGACTGTGCGGGCAAGGACAACTCCGGCGACGGGGACGGCGCCCGGGCCGAGCCCCTGACCGCCGACACCGTCTACGGCGAAGTCCGCGACCTGGCGGCCGTGTTCGGGGTGAAGGAAAGGGGAGAGCAGCTCGTCGGACGGCTCAAGGCGCGGATGGAGAAGGCCACTTCGGGCATGGACGCCTCCGATGTGACCCTCCTGTACTGGTTCGCCAACTCCGAGTCGCCCTACATGGCAGGCTGTTGCGGCGCCCCCGGCGTCATCACCCGGGCTCTCGGCGCGAAGAACGTCTTCGACGACACGCACGACGAATGGCCGCAGATCAACTGGGAGACGGTCGCCGACCGCGACCCCGACGTCCTCGTCATCGGCGATCTGACCCGCAAGTCGCAGACCGCCGAGTCGGCCGAGAAGAAGATCGCCTTCCTGGAGTCCGACCCGGTCACCAGGAACATGACCGCCGTCCGGCACAAACGGTACGTCCTGCTCAGCGGGCAGGCCATGAACCCGACGATCCGCACGATCGAGGGCGTGGAGCAGGTCGCGGCGGGGCTGCGCGAGTTCGGGCTCGTGAAGTGACCGTCCGGGCGGTCCTGCTCGGTGCGGCCGGGGCGGTCCTGCTGTGCTGCTCCCTCGCCGTCGCCATCACCATCGGCCCGGCCGACCTCGAGGTCGCCGACGTGTGGTCCGTCGTCGCGGCCCATCTCGGCCTAGGTACCTCGGAGTTGACGCCCATCCGGGACGGCATCGTGTGGCAGCTCCGGCTGCCCCGCACGCTCCTGGCGGCCGTGTGCGGCGCCGGACTCGCCGTGTGCGGCGCGGTGATGCAGTCGCTGCTGCGCAACCCGCTCGCCGACCCGTTCGTCCTAGGGGTGTCCTCGGGCGCCTCGACCGGGGCCGTACTGGTGGTCGTGCTGGGCGTCGGCGGGGGTGCGGTGTCCGTACCGGCGGGCGCGTTCCTGGGCGCCCTGGTGTCGTTCGCGCTGGTGCTGTTCCTCAGCCACACCCTCGGCGGGGGCACCGACCGGGTCGTCCTCGCGGGCGTCGCCGCCATGCAGCTCTTCTCCGCGCTGACCTCGTTCGTCGTGATGACCGCGGCCGACGCCGAGACCACCCGCGGCGTACTGTTCTGGCTCCTCGGCTCGCTCGGCGGGGCGGGCTGGGCCGACGTCCGGGTGTGCTTCGCCGCACTGGCCGTGGCACTGGTGGTCTGCCTGTCGTACGCCCGCACCCTCGACGCCTTCGCCTTCGGGCAGGACGCGGCCGCCGCCCTCGGGGTGTCGGTGGCCCGCACCCGTCTGGTGCTGCTGTGCGTCACGGCCCTGCTCACGTCCGCGCTGGTCAGCTCCGCCGGAGCCGTCGGCTTCGTCGGCCTGGTGCTGCCGCACGCCGCCCGTGCCCTGGTCGGCCCGGGCCACGCCCGGCTGCTGCCGGTCACCGCCCTGGCCGGGGCGGTCTTCCTGGTGTGGGTCGACACGCTGGCCCGCACGGTCCTCGACCCGCAGGAGGTGCCGGTGGGCGTCGTGACGTCCCTGATCGGCGTGCCGGCCTTCGTGGCGGTGCTGTACCGGACGCGGAGGGTGCGGTGAGTGAAGCCCTGCGTACGGGGTCCGACGCGCCCGCCTCCGCTGCCACAGGCCTGCGCGCCGACCGCGTGAGCCGCCGTGCCGACGGCCGTCTCATCCTCGACGGCGTCACCCTCGCCCCCGAGCAGGGCTCCACCGTCGGCCTCCTCGGCCCCAACGGCTCCGGCAAGTCCACGCTGCTGCGGTTGCTGGCCGGCCTGCTCGGCCCGAGCGCCGGCGTCATCACGCTCGACGGCACTCCGCTGCCCGGGCTGCCGCGCCGCGAGGTCGCCCGGCGCCTCGCCGTGGTCGAGCAACAGGCGGACACCCAGGTCGAGTTGACGGTCCTGGACGTCGTACGGCTCGGACGTGTCCCGCACCGGCGCGCCTGGACGCCCGCCTCCGCGCACGACGAGCGGGCGGTGCGGGCAGCGCTGGAACGCGCCGGGCTCACCGACCGCGCCGACCAGCCCTGGCACACCCTGTCGGGCGGTGAACGCCAGCGGGTCCAGATCGCCCGCGCGCTCGCCCAGGAACCCCGCGAGCTCCTCCTGGACGAACCCACCAACCACCTCGACATCCACCACCAGCTCGACCTCCTCGCCCTGGTCACCGCCCTCCCGGTCACCACCGTCGTCGCCCTGCACGACCTCAACCTCGCGGCGATGTACTGCGACCGGGTGGTCGTCCTGCACACGGGCCGGGTCGTGGCGGGCGGCGCACCGGGTGACGTCCTGACCGAGCGGCTGATTGCCGAGGTGTACGGCGTACGGGCCGCCGTGACCAGGGAGGGGCCGGGGAAACGGCCCCATGTGCGGTTTCTCGGCACGCTGGCCTGAACGCGTGTTCGGGCCGACGGTGGCGCGGTCCTCTCCGCACGCCTACGCTCACCCCGTGCTGCGCATCATCGACGCCCGAACCGGCGAGCCCGTCGAGGCCGCTCCCGCCCGCCGGGGTCTGACCCGTGTCCAGGCCCATGCGGTGGGCTACGACACCACCGACCTGCGCGTGCTGCTGGTCGCCGACGTCCTGGTCCGGGCCCTGGAACTCGGCGGCACGCCCGTCTGGGCGCTGCTGACCGGGGAGCGGCAGCAGGCGGAACTGCGGGCGGCCGCCACGACCCTCGGCATCAGACCCTTCGAGGACAGCCGGGACGTCTCGGCGGGACTGGGGGAAGCCCAGGTCATCCATGTGGTGGCCGACAGCGGGCCCGCCCCCGACGGCGTCCGCATGGCCGTCGCCCCCGTGGACCAGGAGGCCGCCGCGATCTTGGAGGGTGCCGAGCCCGCCGTCGTACGCCTGGCGCTGCTCTCGACGCACCGGAGCGAGCCCGTGCGGCTCGACGCGGAGGCGCTGCAGGCGGCCCGCGAGACCCTCGCACGGTGGCGCCGGGCCGTCGCCGACTGGGCGCGCAGGCCGTCGCGGGCGATCCCCGAGGAGGCGCGCGGAGAACTCCGTACCGCATGGGAGGACGACCTGGACGTCCGCGGGGTGCTCCGGGTCCTCGGGTGGGTGGAGACCTCCGACCTGCCGGAAGGCGCCCGCTTCGAGACGTACGCCTATGCCGACCGGCTGCTCGGTCTCGAACTCACCCGTGACGTGGGATCGGTGGCATGATCGCGCGGGCGGGAGCGGGCCCGCTGCGGCACCTGGTCGTCCTGCGGCACGCCAAGTCCGCCTGGCCGGACGGTGTCCCCGACCACGAACGCCCCCTCGCCCCGCGCGGCCGCCGGGACGCGCCGGCCGCGGGCCGGGCCCTCGCCGAGGCCGACCTGCTGCCGGACCTCGCCGTGTGCTCCACCGCCGTACGCGCCCGGCAGACCTGGGAGCTGGCCTCCGCGCAGTGGGGCACACCGCCGCCGGTGCGGCTCGACGCGCGGGTGTACGCGGCGGACGTACCCGACCTGCTGGCCGTCGTGCACGAGGTCCCCGCCGAGGTCGACACGCTGCTGCTGGTCGGGCACAACCCCGGGCTGGAGGAACTGGTCCTCGACCTCGCCGGGGACGGCCTCGACGGCGCGCTGGACGAGGTCCGGCTGAAGTTCCCCACCTCGGCGATCGCCGTACTCGCCTGGCGCGGCACCACCTGGCAGGACCTGACCCCGGGCACGGCCCTGCTGACGGACGTGATCGTCGCGCGCGGCAGGAAGAAGTGACGGTGAGCGGGCCGGCGGCGAGTGCAGGGGCTCCGCATAGGGTGGCCTGATGCAGGACGAGTACCGCACAGTCGCCCGCGCGGGCGTCCACGAGACCGAGGCCAACCGCTCCCGCTTCCTGTGCGCCCTCGCCCCGGCGGCCACTGAGCAGGAGGCCCAGGCCTTCGTCGCCGGCATCCGGAAGCAGTACGCGGATGCCACGCACAACTGCTTCGCGTACGTCATCGGCGCGGACGCCGCGATCCAGAAGGCGAGCGACGACGGCGAACCCGGCGGCACCGCGGGCGTCCCCATGCTCCAGATGCTGCTGCGCCGCGACATGCGGTACGTCGTCGCCGTCGTCACCCGCTACTACGGCGGCGTCAAGCTCGGCGCGGGCGGCCTCATCCGGGCGTACGGCGGAGCGGTCGGCGAGGCCCTGGACGCCCTCGGCACGATCACCCGCCGACGCTTCCGGCTGGCCACGGTGACGGTCGACCACCAGCGCGCCGGCAAGGTCCAGAACGACCTGCGCGCGACGGGCCGCGAGGTACGCGACGTGCGCTACGACGAGGCGGTGACGATCGACATCGGCCTGCCGGACGCCGACGTCGAGACCTTCCGGGCGTGGCTCGCGGACGCGACCGCGGGGACGGCCGGGTTCGAGCTGGGCGGGGAGGCGTACGGGGACGCGTGAGGCGCGCAGGGAGGTCGGTCGGGACGCGCCGCCGACACCCGGGCCCGCACAGGCTCGACGAGCACGTTCGTCGTGAGGGAAGCGGGAGTTGCGCATGCTTGCGTCCTGGTACGACCGACAGGGGCCGGCCGCCGAAGCGCTGCCCCCGTGGGTGAACTCCCCGACCCGCAGCCCGGGTCCGGAGAGTTGCGCGTGCGCGTCCGTGTCTCCGGGGTGAATCCCCGGGAACACGAAGAAGCGACGCGCCCGGTTCGGTTCGGTTCGGCGATGCCCTTCCCCCCGGGTGATTCCGCACAGTGACGCGTCCGGGGTCGTCGACGCCGTCGGCTGGGATCTCGCCTGCTATGAGAACGCACGCCACCACTTCCTGGCCTTGCCGCCGGTCGCCGCCGTGGTCCGTGGAACACAGAGCCGGCCTCGGAGGCCAGGTCCCCGCATCCGAGGCGGTGCAGACGATTCCTCCACGGCCCGGGCGGCGGGGAAGGCTCGGACGGCGGTTGCCGGCCTGGCAACCTGCCTGGGGCGATGTGGCGTCGGGTGCTGTGTGCGCCTGTGGGGGTATCGGCGGGCGCCAGGATCAGACGCGCGTGGGATCGGCCGACGGTGCGGGCGTCGAACTGGAGGCTGTCGCCGGCGCTCAGCGACTCGTAGCGCACGTAGGCGCCCGGGTGCTGGGTGCGCAGCGCCTCCCTAGTGGCGCGGCGGCGGTTGGGTGGCGAGGGCGGTGACGGATGGCGGCCACCAGGGGTGTCCAGCCTCGCCCGATGTGCCGACCGGGCGGGATTGCGTTGCCTTTAGTTCAACTCTGTTGATTCACCCAACGAGTTTGAACTGATTCATTGACAGCTTATGTTTGATTATGGTTGCCTCACGGATTGTGAACGGAGTGTAACGCCGTCAGGCCCGCCCCGGTGTGGGCCGTCTGCAGCCAGAAGGGCAATCGATGAACGCGGTTCCTTGTATGCGCCTGATCGTTCGTCTTGAGTCGGGGCCTGAACGGGAGTTCGGCCCCTTCGTGCTCGGGGAGGTGGCTGCCGCTCGCCACGAGGACATCGATGTCAGCGTGAGTGGCACGGCTCCCTTCCAGGTCACTGTGCGTCCGCCGAGCGGTGAGCGCGTCGTCTCCGTCGAGTACCTGCTGCGTGCCCCGATGGGGAACTTCGATGAGGTCGTCCCGCCGGACAGCGGGCGATGGTTCATGAACCTGATGCACGTCACCAGCTTCTGGAAGTTCGGCCGGCTCGCCCAGTCGAAGATCAACGACGTCAAGGTCCCGCTCTACATGTTCACCGGGCGGGACGGGAACGTGGAACTGGCCCTGGGTGTCATCGGCTCCCTCACCGAGACGGACATGCGCCTTCTGGAGCCCGTGTCCAACCGGGCGTTGAACGTGCATACGGGCGGCGTCGAGGTGAGCTTTCGCCGGGGCACGCAGGAGTACCCCCTGTCCCGGTCCACTGCTGCGGCCGATGGATCTTTGACCGAGTACGTGTATCTCGTCTCCGGACCGCAGGGCGGCGAGCGTGCACCGTGGTTGGAGGTGCTGCGGGACTTCTCCGAGCGGACACGAGCCGCCTTCGGGCTGGAGGACCGCATCGTTGCTGAGTCCTTCGAGCCTTTCTGGTGCAGCTGGACCGACTGGGCCAGCGACGACATCAGCACGGAGATGGTCCTGGAGAACGTCAAGATCGGACTCGATGTCGGCGTCCGGAACTTCATCATCGACGACGGCTGGTTCGGCCCCGGCCTGGACACCGCATACGAGACGCCGCTGAACATCGGCGACTGGAAGCCCGACCCGGACAAGTTCCCCGACATGCACGCACTGGTGCGCCGTGTGGAGGCGATGGGGGCGCGAGCCCTCATCTGGTGCGCGCCCCATGCCGTCGGCCCCGCCGCCGACTGCTTCGCCGATCGCCGCCACCTGCTCATCGCCCCGGCCTCCGGTGAACCAGTGCTGGGCGAGACCCAGTTCTACTCGCTGTGCTTCATGAACGCCGAGGCGCGCCGGGCGATGGCGGACGTCTGCGTACGGCTCGTACAGGAATACGGATTCCACGGCGCCAAGTACGACCTGTTCAACTGGATACCCGACCTGCGGTGCGAAAGCCCGCACCACGAGCACGACCTGGATTCCATGCTCACGGGCCTGCAGCTGATGCTGGAGGACGCCGACCGGCGCACCCGTGAGGTGGCGCCGGACTACATCGTCGAGCTCAAGCAGAACTACGGCACGGCGTTCCTCACCCCGTACGGCACCTGCATGCGAGCCGGCGACGCACCATTCGACCCCCGGACGAACTTCCTGCGAACCCTGCACGTACAGGCGTACACCGCGGCCGCGATCAACGACTACCAGACGTTCGGTCCCCATGACACGACGCAGGACATCGCCGTGGCGGTCATCTCCATGCTGGCTGCCGGAATCCCCGCCTACGGCTCCGACTTCGCCCGCCTGTCAGAGGAAGGCAAGGAGGTGCTGCGCTGGCACCACCAGCTGTACGCCGACAACATGAGCGGCTTCCTGCAGCACCGTAGGACCGACAACGCCTCGCACAGCGTCCTGCGAGCCACGGCCGACGAGCGCGACGTCGTCTTCGTCCTTCAGCCCACCACCTCGTGCCGAGTGCAACGGCCGACCTTCGTGCTCAACGGCGGCTACGCGTCCCGGCTGACGGTGGATGCGCAGGCCGAGGGGCTCTCCTACACCGTCCTCTCGCCGACCGGGCAACCACTCACCGCTGAATGCCCCCATCCCGGAGGGCCACTCACCATCGACGTACCGCCCGGCGGCGGCATCGCCTTCGAAGCCGCCTCCGGAAGCGAGGTCCTGGTCTGATGGCATCAGGCGTTGAAGTTTCCGTGCGGGACCGGTCGATCGCCGCAGCCCGCCGCACACTGGCCACCGTGCCGGCCTCCGCGGACGTGGACCTGTCGCACGTCACACGTGTCGTGGCGATCGTGGCCTCGTCCAGGGGCGGCAGCAGCCTCCTCCACCAGATCTTGTCGGACCAGCCCGACGTACTGTCCATCGTCGGCGAGCACACCGCTCTGTACAAGCTGAACGGGCTCGACCGCGGCAGGGACGGCTCCGACGTACTGGAGCCGGACGCCGTGTTCAACTGGGCCGAGTTTTCGTCAGACTTCATGTCTCTGCTCGGTTCCGGGGCGAACCGGCCGCCGGTGGATGCCGCCGGCCGCATGCAGTACGCGGCCGTAGTGACACGCCGCCTGGCCCTGCAGTGGCCCCTGGAGGAGATCCAGTACACGACTGTCCAGGATGCCGTTGACCAGGCGGTGCGCAGCTGTGCACGCCTCGACGACCCGGACGCTCTGTTCGCACAGGTGCTCCACCACCTTCGCGGCTCCCACCCCCGCGTCGACCCCTCCTTCTACGATCTGCCGTCTGCTCTGCGGAGCGAGGGGAACACCGGCGAGCTGCGCACGCCCCACGACGGCTTCTGCATCGAGGAACCGCCGTTCATCGTTCCTCGCGTCCGCACCGCCGCCGATCGGGACTGTCTGCGGGGCCGTCCCGTCGTGATCAAGTCGTCCGTCGACGCTTACCGACTGCCGTTGCTGCGCCGCCTCTTCCCTCACGCCCGGCTACGGGTGATCCACCTCACCCGCAACCCCGCCGCAAGCATCAACGGGCTCTACGACGGCTGGCGCGACCGAGGATTCTTCTCGTACGACGTCTCCGACCAGCACACCCTGGCCATCGACGGCTACTCGGAACTCGGCGCGGCGGCAACGCGCTGGTGGAACTTCGACATTCCGCCGGGCTGGGACAAGCTCGTCGACCAGCCGCTGGAATGGGTGTGTGCCCAGCAGTGGGCGGGAGCGCACCGCTCAGCTCTGGAAGGGCTGGCGTCCGGCATCGCCGACGAGGTTCTGCGCGTGCCCTTCGAGCAGATTCTTCACCCCGGTACGCGGGAGGCCACCCTCCGGTCCGTCTTCGACTTCGCCGGAATCCAACAGCCTTCCCGTCCAGTCCAGTTCCCCGTCGTCATGGCGACCGCGCAGCCTCGCCCGGCGCGCTGGCGGCAGCGAGCCCACCTCGTGCTCCCGGCCGTGGAGCACCCCGCCCTCCGGGACATCGCAAGCGAACTCGGCTACCGCAAGGGGGAGGAGGACCAGTGGCTGTGACCGCCGCCGCCTACCACGGGCCGGGCTGGCGGGCCCGCCTGGGACGGCACGAGGACGACATCGCGCACGGCGGCACCTGGGCACCGCTGCGGGTGGAGCGGGACTACGACCGGCTCACCGATGTCGCCCTGCACTGCCCGCCTGCCTCGCTGCTGACCGCGGGGGACCCGGACGCGCTCCAGCACCTGGAACGGCTCGACCACTCCGCGCTGCGCCGGGACATGGACGTACTGGCCGAGACGTACCGGGCCCTCGGCATCACGGTGCACGAGCTGCCCGCTCCCCAGGCGCCCGGCGGGAATCCCTACAGCGGCGCCAACGCGATGTTCGCGCGTGATCTGCTGTGGATGACCAGGGCGGGCGCCGTCATTCCCCGGATGGCCAGCAGCGTCCGCGCCGGCGAAGAACTGCAGACTCTCCGGCTCTGCGCACAGCTCGGCATTCCCGTGGCCAGAACCATCGGCGCCGACGGCCTCTTCGAGGGCGCCGACGCCCAGTGGCTGCGCACCGACCTGGTCGCGGTCGGACTCGGCACACGCACCAACTACGCGGGCGCCCGCCAGGTCGCACAGGAGGCGCGACAACAGGGCGCACGGGCGCTGCGGCTGTCCGTACCGAACGGAGTCCAGCATCTGCTGGGCGTCCTCCAGGTGCTCGACGCCGACCTGCTCGCCGCCCGTACCTCGATCATGGACCCCGCCGATGTGCGCCGACTGCGTGATCTGGGGTTCACCGTCGTCGACATCCCGGAGTCCGACGAGGTCCGCACCCGGCAGGCGTTCAACTTCGTCACCGTGGCGCCCCGCTCGATCCTCATGCCGACCGGATCCCGGGACACCGCGGCACTGCTCGCCCGGCACGGCATCGAGTGCGTGGCCCGCGTGCCGATACCCGAACTCGCCAAAGGAGCAGGGGGGATCGCCTGCGCCACAGGAATCCTCGCCCGCACAGCCCAGAACTGAGGTAGCCCGGATGCCGACACTCAGCGTCGTCGTGCCCTTCTACAACGTCGCCCCCTACTTCCCCGAACTCCTGGAGTCCCTGGCCACCCAGGAACTCGCCGACCTCGAAGTGGTCCTGGTCGACGACGGCTCGACCGACAACAGCCCCCAGATCGCCTCCTCATGGGTGGCCAAGGACAAGCGATTCCGTCTGATCACCCAGCCCAACCGCGGACTGAGCGCCGCCCGCAACGCCGGTGCCGCGCAGGCCACGGGCACCTACCTGGCCTTCGCCGACTCCGACGACGTCGTCCCGCCGACGGCCTACCGAGCCCTGGTCCAGTCCCTGGAGTCCACGGGTTCCGACTTCGCCTCCGGTGACGTACGACGCCTCAACTCCTCGGGCACCCACCGCCATCCGCGCTACGCCGACGTCTTCGCCGCCCCGCGCCGGAGCACCCACATCACCCGCGACCGCGACCTGATCCTCGACCGCATGATCTGGAACAAGGTGTTCCGCCGGTCGTTCTGGGATCACCACCAATTCGCCTTCACCCTGCGCCAGTACGAGGACGCGCCCGTGACCGTACGGGCCCACATCGAGGCCCGCGCCATGGACGTGGTCGGACAGGTCGTCTACCACTGGCGCATCCGCGAGACCGGCGAGCGCTCCATCACCCAACGCCTGTACGAGCCCGACAACATCGCGGCCCGCATGCGCATGATGGTTGTCACCGGGGACCTCGTGCGCGAACGCGCCCCCGAACTGCTGCCCGTCTACGAACGGGACATGTGCCTGGGCGACCTGCGCATCGCGACGCTGGCGATGCTCGAGAACACCGACGAGGCGATGGCGGCGGCCCTCGAACTCGGGCGCGGCTTCCTCTCCCAAGTGGACGAGCACGTGCTCGATCAGCTGCCTGAGCCGAACCGGCACCGGCTCTCCCTCCTTCTCACCGGTCGCTCCGACGAACTCCGCGAGGCGCTGAGTGCTGACGGGCAGTAATACGCCAGGCACCACAGCACACACGTCCCCGGCGCCAAGAACTGCAGGCCAACTGCTGCGCCAGGAGGCGGACTTCCGCCGCGTCTACCTGTCTCAGCTGGTCAGCCTCGGCGGCGACTGGTTCGCGATGATCCCGCTCCTCGCCCTGCTCCAGGAGCTGACCAGCGCCCCCCTGTGGGGGGCGCTGGTCCTCGCGGCCGACACCCTGGTCATTGCCGCGCTGTCCCCGTACGCCGGAGTGATCGTCGACCGCGTGGACCGCCGTCGACTGATGATCCTGTGCGACCTGCTCTCCGCCGCCTTCATCGCCACCCTGTTCCTGGTGCGGGACGAGTCGACGGCCTGGATCGCCTTGATCGCGCTGGGCGGTGTCGCGGGCGTGAAGGCGTTCTACGGGCCGGCCGCCAACGCCGCACTGCCCAACTTGGTACCGAAACAGGACTTGTTGACGGCCAACGCGCTCAGCGGTGGCGCCTGGGGAGTAATGCTCGCGGTGGGCGCCTCACTGGGCGCCCTGCTCGCATCCGCCGTCGGCACCTACTGGTGCTTCGCGCTGGACGTGGTCACCTTCTGCCTCTCCGCGGCCCTGGTACAGCGCGTGCGAAAGCCCTGCGGCGACCACCGGCGCGGGCGGACGCGAAGCAGGGTCCGCGACGATCTGCGCGAAACCGCAGCGTTCGCCCGCACGGACCGTCGCATCATCGCCCTGGTCCTGGCCAAGCCGGGAACCGCCCTGGGCAACGGAGTCCTGGCCCTCTTCCCCGCCCTGGGCGCGGCGGTGTTCCACGTCGGCGATGTCGGCGTGGGCCTGCTCTACGCCGCCCGAGGCGTGGGCGCGCTGATCGGCCCTGTGCTCGGCCGGCGCCTGCTGTCCGGGGGAGAGGACCGGATCCGTCTGCTCATCCTGGCCTCAACCCTGACGTTTGGCCTGGCCTATGCCGGATTCTCCGCCGTCACATGGTTCCCGCTGGCAGTTCTGCTGGTCGTCACGGCCCACATCGGCGGCAGCATGAACTCCACCCTGTCGTCCTTCGCCCTGCAGTCGGCCACACCGGACAGCATCCGCGGACGCGTCCTCAGCGCCGACTTCATGTTCTCCACCCTCTCGCTCGGCGCCAGCCAACTGGTGGCGGGCGGCCTCACCACCACGATGAACGCACAACACGCCGCCCTGTGCATCGCAGCCATCGTGATCACCTACGGCGTGCTCTGGCGGACCCTCGCCGACAGCCTGCGCCGGACCAACTTCTCTCCCACGAAGTGAGGTAGCCCGAACATGCCCATGTACGCCAAACCCTGCGCGTGTGGAGTGACGGTGTGGCTCACCGGCTCCCCAGGTGACGGAGCGGTGCCCCTCGCACATGCGCTCGCCGACCTGCTGCGCAGCGCCGGGCAACAGGTGGCCGTACTCGAAGCGAAGGAGCCGCGGCGTGCCGGGCTGACAGCCGAAGTTCTCGCTCGAAACGGCATGCTGGTCCTTGTCACCTGCACCCCGGACCACCCGCAGGACTGTGACACCGCGCGGAAGCGTCACGGCAAGAGCGGCACGCAGTTCCTCGACATACGGGTGGCGCCTCCACCATCGGACACACCGAAGGCCGACCTGCCCCCTCACGCTCCCGACTTCGTCGTGCCGGCAGACACCCCGGAGACCGAGCGACCGGCTCTCCTTCTGGAACTGCTCACCGAACGACGCTTTCTCGTACGGCGTCCCTTGGAGAACCACTCCCAGCCCAGTGTTCCTCGGGAACCCCGTCGTACACCACGTTCGTGGACGTGACCCCGTGCCGGCGGGGTGCAGTCATTGATGGACGGTCCGATATCGCGAGCCTGGCGGTGGGAGGGAGCGGTAATGGGAAAGGACTTTCAATTCCCAGGGTGATCTGAGGTGAGTGGTGGATCCGGGGGCCGCATACGTTAGCGTGGCGAGCGTTGACAGCGAGCCCCGTGCTGGTTCGTGCTGGTTTTAGAGCCGCAGTAGGGGTAAACGTGCAGGTCAGGGCGATTTCGTGAGAATTCTGCACACTTCCGACTGGCATCTCGGCCGGGCCTTCCACCGGGTGAACATGCTCGGCGCCCAGGCCGAGTTCTTCGGCCACCTCGTCACGACCGTGCGGGAACAGGCCGTGGACGCGGTCGTCGTGTCGGGGGACGTGTACGACCGTGCGGTGCCGCCGCTTGCCGCGGTCGAGCTGTTCGACGACGCCCTGCACCGCCTTGCCGACCTCGGGGTGCCCACGGTGATGATCTCCGGGAACCACGACTCGGCCCGTCGGCTGGGAGTGGGCGCGGGCCTCATCGATCGCGCGGGCATCCATCTGCGGACCGAGCCGTCGGCGTGCGGCACGCCGGTGATGCTCTCCGACGCCCATGGTGACGTGGCCTTCTACGGGCTGCCGTATCTCGAACCCGCCCTGGTGAAGGACGAGTTCGCGGTGGACAGGGCCGGACACGAGGCCGTGCTCGCCGCCGCCATGGACCGCGTCCGCGCGGACCTCGCCACGCGGGCGCCCGGCACCCGCTCCGTCGTCCTCGCACACGCCTTCGTCACCGGCGGCGAGGCCAGCGACAGTGAGCGGGACATCACCGTCGGCGGGGTGGCCGCCGTGCCCTCCGGCGTCTTCGACGGCGTCGACTACGCGGCCCTCGGGCACCTGCACGGCTGCCAGACCATCACCGAGCGCGTGCGCTACTCCGGCTCCCCCCTGCCGTACTCCTTCTCCGAGGCCGACCACCGCAAGAGCATGTGGCTCGTCGACCTGGACGCCGAAGGCGCTGTCACCGCCGAGCGCGTCGACTGCCCGGTGCCGCGTGCCCTGGCCCGGATCCGGGGCCCCCTGGAGGACCTGCTCGCCGATCCGGACCTCACCCGGCACGAGGAGGCATGGGTCGAGGCGACGCTCACCGACCCGGTTCGGCCCACCGACCCCATGGCCCGCCTCAGCGAGCGGTTCCCGCACACGCTCAGCCTCGTCTTCGACCCCGAGCGGACGCCGGACGACCCCGCCGTGTCGTACGCCAAGCGGCTTGCCGGGCGCACCGACCAGCAGATCGCGGAGGACTTCGTGGCCCATGTGCGCGGCGCCGGACCCGACGAGCGCGAACAGGTGGTGCTGCGGGACGCGTTCGACGCGGTGCGTGCGGACGAGGTCGTGCGGGAGGTGGCGCGGTGAGGCTGCACCAGCTGGAGATCACCGCGTTCGGGCCCTTCGGGGGATCCCAGCTCGTCGACTTCGACGAGTTGTCAACGGCCGGGCTCTTCCTGCTGCACGGACCGACGGGTGCCGGCAAGACCTCCGTCCTGGACGCCGTGTGCTACGCGCTGTACGGCACCGTGCCCGGCGCCCGGCAGACCGGCCAAGGGACGACGCTGCGCAGCGACCACGCCGCGGCCGGCACGCGCACCGAGGTGCGTCTCGAACTCACCGTCGCCGGACGCCGGTTGGAGATCACCCGACAGCCTCCCTGGGAGCGGCCCAAGAAGCGCGGCTCGGGCACCACGCTCGACAAGGCCCAGAGCTGGCTGCGCGAGCATGACGCGGCGGCCGGCGCCTGGAAGGACCTCAGCCGTTCCCACCAGGAGATCGGCGAGGAGATCACCCAGCTGCTCGGCATGAGCCGTGAGCAGTTCTGCCAGGTCGTGCTGCTGCCCCAGGGCGACTTCGCGCGCTTCCTGCGCGCCGACGCCGAAGCCCGTGGCAGGCTGCTCGGCCGCCTCTTCGACACCCACCGCTTCGCCGAGGTCGAGAAGCGGCTCGCCGAACGCCGACGCGCGGCCGAGGCTCAAGTGCGCGAGGGCGACTCCGAGTTGCTGGCCGACGCGCACCGTATGCAGCAGGCGGCCGGTGCCGCCATGGAGCTGCCGGACCTGGCACCGGGCGAACCGGGCCTCGCCGACGCCGTCCTGCGCGCTGCCGCCGTCGCCCGCAGCACCGCCCGCGAACAGCTGACCATCGCCCACTGCCGCCTCACGGCGGCCGAGTCCGCCCAGGCCGCTGCCGACCGCGCCCTGGCCGACGTACGCGAACTGGCCCGGTTGCAGCGGCGGTTCGCCGAGGCGCGGGAGCGGGCCGCGCTCCTTGAGGAGCGGGTGGACGGCTACCGGCAGGCGCAGGCGCGGATGGAGCGGGCCCGCAAGGCGGAGGCGGTGGCGCCCGCGCTGGAGCTGCGGGAGGCGGCGGACACGGAGCACCGGCGGGCGGCCGCGGCCGAGGCACGTGCGCGCGCGGCGCTGCGGGACGCCTTCGGTGGCGCAGAGGCGGCTGCTCGGCACGGCGGGCCGTTCGACGCGGGGCACGCGGATGTCAGGCCGGCGGGTGCCGTGACCGAACCCGGCGCGTCCGCCCGGTCCGCGCACGCCTTCGCGGATGCCGGGCCTGCCGGACTCGCCGCGGCCGCCCGCCGCGCCGCCGAGGAGCTGGGTGGCCTGGAGTCGGCACGGCGCGGCGAGCGGCGGCTTGCCGAACTCGTCGCGGAGCGGGCCGAGTCGGAGCGTCAGGAGCGGGACGACGAGGAGGTCCGGCAGGAGGCCGAGGCCTGGCTCGCCGGGTGGGAGGAGACCCGGGCGGGGCTGCAGGGCCGTATCGAAGCCGCTCAGGAGGCCGCCGCCCGGGCCGAACAGCTCGGCGTCCAGCGCGACCCCGCCCAGCGGCGGCTCCGGGCGGCCCGGCAGCGCGATCAGTTCGCGCTCGACACGGACGCCGCGCAACGGCGGGCGCTCGCCTCGGCCGAACTCGCCGCGCAGGCCCGCACCCACTGGCTCGACTTGAAGGAACAGCGCCTGAACGGCATCGCCGCCGAACTCGCCGCCAACCTCACCGACGGCGAGCCCTGCGCCGTCTGCGGAGCCACCGAACACCCCGCCCCCGCCCGCAAGGTCGCCGGACACGTCGGCCGCGAGGCGGAGGAACGCGCCCTCGCCGCCTACCAGAGCGCCGACGAACAGCGCGCCGAGGACGAACGGCGCCTGGGCGTCGTACGAGAAGCCCTGGCCGCCGCCACCGCGGAGGCCGGCGACACACCCACGGGCCAACTCGCCGAAGCGGCCAGCGAGTTGGAGCAGCTCTACACCCAGGCCCGCAGGGACGCCTCCGCGCTGCACCCCGCGAACGAGGAGCTGCGCCGGGCTCAGGGCGAGCACGAGCAGCGGACCGCCGCCCAGCAGCAGGCGGCACTCAGGGCCGCCTCCCGGGTCGGGCACCGCGAGCGCCTCGACCACGAAAGGGCCACCCTGGAGGCGGAGTTGGCGCAGGCGCGCGGCACCGCCGACAGCGTCGCCGCGCGGGCCGCGCAGCTGGAGCGTCGGGCCGCACTGCTCACCGACGCCGCCGACACCGCGCGCGCCGCCGAGGACACCGCGCAGCGCCTCAAGGACGCCGACGCGCGCCTCGCCGACGCAGCCTTCCGTGCCGGGTTCGAGACCCCGCAGGCCGCGGCCGCCGCGCTCCTCGACGAGGTGGCCCACCGCGAGCTGCAACGGCGGCTGGACGCCTGGCAGTCCGAGGAGACCGCCGTACACGCCGTCCTGGCCGAGACCGACGCCGCGGCCGCCGCCCGGCAGCCGTCCGCGGACCTCAGCTCCGCGGAGCGGACCGCGGCCGGCGCGGCCCAGCGGCTGCGCGAAGCGGCCTCCGCGCGCGACGCGGCGGCACGCCGCTGCACCGAACTCGACCGGCTGTCGGCGCGAGCGACCGCAGGGGTACGACGCCTTGCGCCGCTGCGCGAGGAGTACGACCGCGTGGCCCGCCTGGCCTCTCTCGCCGCGGGCACCTCGGCGGACAACGAACGAAAGATGCGGCTGGAGTCGTACGTCCTGGCGGCCCGGCTGGAACAGGTGGCCGCGGCCGCGACCGTACGGCTGCAACGGATGTCGTCCGGCCGCTACACCCTCGTCCACTCGGACGACCGCAGCGGACGCGGACGCAGCGGCCTCGGACTGCACGTCGTCGACGCCTGGACCGGCCGTGAGCGCGACACGGCGACCCTGTCCGGCGGCGAGACCTTCTTCGCCTCGCTCGCCCTCGCCCTCGGCCTGGCGGACGTCGTCACCGACGAGGCGGGCGGGGTCCGCCTCGACACCCTGTTCATCGACGAGGGCTTCGGCAGCCTCGACGACCAGACCCTCGACGAGGTCCTCGACGTCCTCGACTCGTTGCGCGAGCGCGACCGCAGCGTCGGCATCGTCAGCCACGTGGCCGATCTGCGGCGGCGCATCCACGCGCAGCTGGAGGTCGTGAAGGGGCGCTCGGGGTCGGTGCTCAGGCAGCGCGGGGTCGGCTGAACTCACCGGCCCAGCGGACGCCTCGGCAGCGGCGAGGAGTAGACGACGCTGGTGGTCACCGAGCCCAGGGCGCCGATCTTGCCCGACACCTCTTCCAGATGGCGCATCGAGCTCGCCGTGACCTTGATCACGAAGCAGTCGTCGCCGGTCACATGGTGCGCCTCGAGGATCTCCGGCGTCGCCGCGACCAGGTCGTGGAAGGGCTTGTAGTTGCCGTTCGGGTAGCGCAGGCGGACGAACGCCAGGATCGGCAGGCCGAGCCGCTCGGGGTCCACGACGGCCGCGTACCCCTTGATGACGCCGGCCTCCTCCAGCCGCCGCACGCGCTCGGTCACGGCGCTCGGAGACATGGACACGGCACGGGCCAGCTCGGCGAAACTGGCCCGGCCCTCCCGCTGGAGGACGTCGAGGATGCGCCAGTCGGTGGCGTCCGGGGAATACGCGGTCATGTGCGAGGAATAGCAGGGGAATCCACGGCCGGACAAGGGGCAAGCCGTGGAATGCCCCTTCAGGTCGCCGAAGGCCGACCGTAGATTTCTGGTCATCGAGAACGACCACGGAAGGGCCTCGACATGACCACCACGACCGCCACCGCCAACCCCGTCCTGCGCGTCGACGCCGCCAACCCCGTCCTGCGCGTCGCCCCCGCCGCCCCGGCCGAAGCCGCCGCCTACTTCCGCGCCGCCCTCGCCTTCCACGCCGACGTGTCCGACGTCGCCGCCGCGCTCGCGTCCGACGGCGACCCCGGCTTCGTCGTCCTCGACTCCCGCTCCACCGAGTCCTGGGACCAGGGCCACCTGCCGGGCGCCGTCCACCTGCCCACCGCACTCATCCCCGAACAGGCCGAACAGCTCCTCGACAAGTCCGTGCCCGTCGTGACGTACTGCTGGGGGCCCGGCTGCAACGGCGCCACCCGGGCCGCCCTCGCCCTCGCCGAACTCGGCTACCAGGTCAAGGAGATGCTCGGCGGCTTCGAGTACTGGGCGCGCGAGGGCTTCGCGTTCGAGACCTGGGAGGGCCGCGAGCGGCGCGCCGCCGACCCGTTGACGGCGCCGGCGGACGCGGAGAACTGCGGCTGCTGAGGCCGGGGTCCGGTCGGCTTTGCGAACGTGTAGGTTCTGGCGCATGGTGCGATACGCGGAACCGGGCACGGTGGAGTGGGTGGAGTCGGGCGGCGGTCCGCTCATAGCGGTGCCGGAGACGGTCCTGCCGTTCTGGGCGGGGGCCGACGGGGACGAGACCGCGTCCGACTACGACCGGGCGTGCGAAGTGGACGGGTTCATCGGCCTGCTGCCCGTCGGTGACAGCGCCGCGCTGGTGTTCGGCGACGAGCCCGCCTCCACCACCTATCTGCCGGACCACCACACCTTCGTACGGTGGTCCGCGGCCGACTCCGAGGCCGCACTCCTCGCGGAGGTCCCGACGGCGCTCGACACGGCGGCGTGGGGACCGGAGGTGTGCTGGAACGTACCCGGCGCGGTGCTGCTGTTCGACGCGGCGTGGCCCGGCACCGACTCCGCGGGCACCGAGCACGTCAGGGTCGGCCTCGATCCCGGCCGGTACGCCGTGCGCGCGGCCCATGTGCAGCCCGGCCCCGAGACGTGGCTGGGGCTCGTACAGCTGCGGCGGCTGCCCGACTGACCGGCCCCGGAAATCGGGGACGCGTCATCGCCGGGTCGCTCGGGAACGGGACGCGTCATCGCCGGGTCGCTCGGAAATTGAGGTGCGTCACCGCAGGACCCGCGCCCATCCTGATCGACATGCCTCGACTCCCGCACCCCACCCCCGAAGAACTGCGCCGCGACCCGCTGCCCCTGCGCGGCCGTACCGCCCTGGTCACCGGGGCCAGTCGGCGGGCCGGCATCGGGCACGCGGTGGCGCGGCGGCTCGCCGCGTACGGGGCGAGTGTCTATCTGCACCATCACGTCCCGCACGACGAGGAGATGCCCTGGGGCGCCGACCGGCCCGAGGACGTGGCCGCCTCGGTGCGCGAGGTGCAGGGCGCCCCGGACGCCCGGGTCGTCTCGGGGCCCGGTGACCTGTCCGACCCGGCCGTGCCCGCCGAGCTGATCGGCGCCGCCGCCTCGGCGCTCGGCGGACGGCTCGACATCCTCGTCGCCAACCACGCCCTCAGCGGCTCCGACGGCACCCTCGACGCGATCGACGCGGCGCGACTCGACGCGCACTGGGCCGTCGACACCCGCTCGGTGCTGCTGCTCGTGCAGGCCTACGCGCGGCTGCGGGCCGGGCTGCCGGAGCGTACGCCGGGCGGCCGGGTCGTGATGATGACCTCGGGCCAGGACCACGGCGGCGGCATGCCAGGCGAGATGGCATACGCCCTCCAGAAGGGCGCCCTCGCCTCCGTCACCCGCTCCCTGTCGACGACGCTCGCCGAACAGGCGGTCACCGTGAACACCGTCAACCCCGGCCCCGTGGACACGGATTACCTGACCGGGGAGGCATACGACACCGTCGCCGCCATGTTCCCGGGCGGCCGCTGGGGCATGCCCGACGACCCCGCCCGCCTCATCGCGTGGCTCGCGACGGACGAGGCGGGCTGGGTCACCGGCAACGTGATCGACTCGGAGGGCGGCTTCCGGCACTGACCCCTTGGACGGCTACAGCTGCGACAGCTCGTCCACCAGGTCGTCCAGACCCAGCGAGCCCTGCGAAAGAGCCGCCATGTGCCAGGCCTTGAGGTCGAAGGCGTCGCCGTGCCGCCTGCGGGCGTTCTCCCGGCCCAGCAGCCAGGCGCGCTCGCCGAGCTTGTAGCCGATCGCCTGTCCCGGGATCGTCAGATAGCGGGTCAGCTCGCTCTCCACGAAGTCCGCCGGACGGCTGCTGTGCGCGCCGAAGAACTCCTGCGCCAGCTCCGGAGTCCAGCGCTCGCCCGGGTGGAAGGGGGAGTCCGCCGGGATCTCCAGTTCCAGGTGCATGCCGATGTCGACGATGACCCGGGCGGCCCGCATCATCTGCGCGTCGAGATAGCCGAGCCGCTGCTCCGCGTCCGTGAGGAAGCCGAGTTCGTCCATCAGCCGCTCCGCGTACAGCGCCCAGCCCTCCGCGTTGGCGCTGACCATCCCGACGGACGCCTGGTATCGGGAGAGGCTCCCGGCGACGTGCACCCACTGCGCGAGCTGGAGGTGATGGCCCGGGACGCCCTCGTGGTACCAGGTCGACACGAGGTCGTAGACCGGGAAGCGGGTCTGGCCCATCGTCGGCAGCCAGGTGCGGCCGGGGCGTGAGAAGTCCTCCGACGGGGGCGTGTAGTACGGGGCCGCCGCACCGCCGGGCGGGGCGATACGGGACTCCACCTTCCTTACCCGCTCGGCGAGTTCGAAGTGCGTGCCGTCGAGCGTCTCGATGGCCTGGTCCATCAGACCCTGCAACCAGTCGCGGACCTCGTCGACGCCCTCGATGTGCTTGCCGTGCTCGTCGAGGTGGGCCAGCGCCACCCACGGCGTCCCGGCGCCGGGCAGGATCTTCTCGGCCTCCTGCTTCATCTCGGCGAGCAGTCGGTGGTACTCGGCCCAGCCGTACGCGTACGCCTCGTCGAGGTCCAGCTCCGTGCCGTTGAAGTAGCGCGACCAGCGGGCGTAGCGCTCGCGGCCCACCGTGTTCGGGGCGCCCTCGATCGTCGGCGCGTACACCTCGCGCATCCAGTCCCGCAGCTCGGCGACGGCCGCGGTCGCCGCGCGGGCGGCCTCGTCGAGCTCGGTGCGCAGCGACTCGGGGCCCGCCGACGCGAAGTCCTCGAACCAGCCGCGCCCCTGGCCGTCCGTGTCCGCCCACTCGGTGAGCTGCTCGACGAAGGTGGCCGTCGGACGCGGGCCCGCGTACAGCTTGCGCTCCAGGCCCAGGGTGAGGGACTCGCGGTAGCCCGCCAGCGCGGCCGGCACCGCGCGCAGCCGCTCGGCGACGGCCGCCCAGTCCTCGTCGGTCTCCGTCGGCGTGACCGTGAAGACCTCCCGCACCGAGTGCGCGGGCGTGGCCATGTTGCCGACCGCGCGCAGCCCCTCGTCCGCGTCGTGCACGGCGAGCTCCGCACCGAGCCGCTCACGCAGCAGCCGCGCGCACCGGCGCTCGATGTCACTGTCCGCACCGGGTTGCCGCTCGGCCTCGTCGAGTTTCGCGAGTGTGGCCCGGTGCAGTTCCGCGAGCGCCTCCTGGCCCGCGGGCGAGATGTCGGGCAGCCTGCTCGAACTCTCCTTCACGCCGAGATACGTACCGGTGACCGGGTCGAGGGCGATGAGTTCGTCGACATACGCGTCGGCGACCTCTCGGGGCAGCGGGCTCTTGGTCTCAGACATGTGGACCATCCTCGTACGACGGGTCGTCGCACGTCACCCGGATTGAGCCGGGGGAGTATCGGGAGGCAGGAGGGGCCCGCAGTCCCACTGCTGGAAGATCAACCGGGTCTCCACGCGGGCCACTTCGCGCCGGGACGTGAACCCGTCGAGAACCAGGCGTTGCAGATCGGTCATGTCCGCGACGGCCACATGGACGAGGTAGTCGTCCGGGCCGGTGAGATGGAAGACGGTCCGGGACTCCGGCAGCGCCCGGATCCGCTCCACGAACGGCCCCACCAACTCCCGCCGGTGCGGCCTGACCTGCACGGACAGCAGGGCCTCCAGGCCACGGCCCAGCTTGGCGGGGTCGAGCCGGAGCTGATGGCCGAGGATGACGCCCGCGCGGCGCAGCCGGGTCACCCGGTCCAGACAGGTCGACGGCGCGACCCCGACCTGCGCGGCGAGGTCGCGGTAGGTGGTCCGGGCGTCGTTCTGCAGCAGGCGCAGCAGATGCAGGTCCACCGGATCCAGTACGACGGATTCAGCCATCGGCCGAACGTAGCACGGGGATCCACCCCTGTGACCCGGCCGGTGTTCACCCTTCCGTCCATGGACACAGCGAGCAGGGAGGCGTCCTCGCACGACGCCGTACGCACCGTCACCAGAGCACTGGCCACCGAGGCCGTCCACGCCGGCCGCGACGACCTCGCCCGGCAGGGACTGCACGCCCCGCCGATCGACCTGTCCACCACCTACCCGTCCCACGACAGCCGGGGCGAGGCCGCCCGCATCGACGCCTTCGCGACCACGGGCGCCGAGCCGGACGGCCCGCCCGTCTACGGACGGCTCGGCAATCCGACCGTCGCCCGCTTCGAGACCGCCCTCGCCCGGCTGGAGGGCACCGAGGCCGCGGTCGCCTTCGCCAGCGGCATGGCCGCGCTGAGCGCCGTCCTTCTCGTACGGTCGTCCCTGGGGCTGCGTCACGTGGTGGCCGTGCGCCCCCTCTACGGCTGCAGCGACCACCTGCTCACCGCGGGGCTGCTCGGTTCCGAGGTGACCTGGACCGACCCGGCCGGGATCGCGGACGCGCTGCGACCGGACACCGGCCTGGTGATGGTGGAGTCCCCGGCCAATCCGACGCTCGCCGAACTGGACCTCAGGGCCGTCGCCCACGCCTGCGGCTCCGTGCCGCTGCTCGCGGACAACACCTTCGCCACGCCCGTCCTGCAACGCCCCGTCGAGCACGGGGCGCGGCTGGTGCTGCACAGTGCCACCAAGTACCTGGGCGGGCACGGGGACGTGATGGCGGGGGTCGTCGCCTGCGACGAGGAGTTCGCCGGGCGGCTGCGGCAGGTCCGGTTCGCCACGGGCGGCGTGCTGCATCCGCTGGCCGGCTATCTGCTGCTGCGCGGCCTCGCGACCTTGCCGGTGCGGGTACGGGCCGCGTCCGCGAACGCCGCCGAACTGGCCGGGCGCCTGGCCGCCGACCCGCGCGTCGCCCGTGTCCACTATCCGCGTATCGGCGGCGCGATGATCGCCTTCGAGGTGTACGGCGACCCGCACGAGGTCATCGGCGGCGTCCGCCTGATCACCCCGGCCGTGAGCCTCGGCAGCGTCGACACCCTCATCCAGCACCCGGCCTCCATCAGCCACCGCATCGTGGACGCCGAGGACCGGCGCGGCGCGGGCGTGAGCGACCGGCTGCTGCGGCTGTCGGTGGGCCTCGAGGACGTCGAGGACCTGTGGCAGGACCTGGACCGGTCGCTGGGCGAACGGCGCGGCACCATGTCCCGAACGGTTCGCCCGGCCGGGGTCCGCGACTCCAAGGGCGTGTCTCTTTGAGGGGTTGGTCAGTTGATCGGATGTGTCCGTCCGATCGGTGATCAGCGATGTGATGCGGGACCGGATCGAGCCGCGGATGCCGGCTGATCCGGTCCGCGTGCGGCGATGGGCCGACCACCGCCGCCCGCTCGAGGCCATCGCGTGGAGGGACCGCACCAACAGCTGGAGATCCCGGCCGGCTGCGAGTTCGAGGTGATCCAGGAGACGCCGCGCCGCTGTCGCATGGTGCTGCCGCTGATCGGCGCCCCGGCCCCGAAGCCGGATCCCTCGTGACGGGACAGGCGCTCGGATGTGCCCTGACCCTCCGGGCCTCGCCCCACGACGCCGACATGGCCATGCAGGTGTGGAACCTGGAATTCGGCGTGCCAGGCCCCACGTCTGCGGCATGATCCGCCGAGGCCCTAGTCGCGGACGCTCTCCTCGCTCAACTCCCGCTCCCGCTCGTACGCCGCTCGGCCCGCGACCGGAGCCACGTCCAGGCGGGCCGTGATCACCAGGGTGCCCTCCTCGATCTGGTAGTCGAGGGGGAGACCCAGGCCGCGCATCGCGGCGACCATGCCGGTGTTGGACGACTGCGTCACCGCGTACACGCTCGCGCAGCCGGCCTCGACGGCCATCGCGACCAGCCGGCCGAGGAGTTCGCCGCCGATGCCGCGCCGCTGCCAGGCGTCCTCGATGAGCAGCGCGACCTCGGTCTCGTCGCCGTCCCACAGCAGATGGCCGAGCCCGACGACGCGCCCGGAGGCGGTCTGCACGGCGAGCGTCCGGCCGAAGCGCGGACTGAGCAGGTGGTTGAGGTACCGGTCGGCGTCACCGACCGGACCGTGGTAGCGCATGCCGAGGGTCCGCTGCGAGCACCGCTCGTGCATCGCCTTCGCGGCCTGAAGGTCGTCCACGTCGGCCCGGCGCACGGTGATGTCGCTGCCCTCGGGGAGGGTGAGCACGTCCTGGCTGCGCGGCACCCGCGGACCGAGCCGCGCGTCCAGCTCCACCAGGGCCCGTGCCCGAGCGAACTCGGTCGGGGTGAACGGCAGGTACGGCCGCTCCACGGTGATCACTCCGCCTTCCGGCGCCCGAAGCCGCATCACCGTGTCCTCCAGTACCCCTTCCACCGGCACCGCCTCCGGCCCCGGGGCACCGCCGGCCACCGGCCTGGCGGGCAGGGAACGGATGGTGCACCGGCCCAGCAACTGGCGCAGGGCCAACGGCAGTTCCGCCGCGTCCAGGGCCGTACGGGCGGCCAGGCCCAGCACCCGGGTCGGCGCGTCCACCAGGTCGTGGGCGTCCGCCCGCTCGATCCAGGTGTCACTGCCGCCGGCCACCGCGACCGCACGGGTGATCTCGCCGCCCGCGAGGTCGCCGGGAGCACGCAGCAGGAACTCGTCCACCGTGCCGTCGGCCAGCGGGTGCGTCTGCAGGCTGAGGATGTCGACTCGCTGCCCGGCGAGGGCCGTGCACAGGGCGGCCAGCGATCCCGGTTCGTCCTTCACCGTGGTCCGCATCCGCCACAGCGTGCTCTCCCCGGCCCCGGGGCCCGGCGTCGCCGACCCCTGGTCGGAGGGCCCGGCCTGCTGCTGCGTGGGCAGCGGCCGGGCACCGGTATCGCCCGTCGGAGGTGCGTGACCGTGGCGGCGTGCCCACCATGTGTGGAATCCGGCCGTGGCGATCAGCACGATCGCCGAGACCAGCAGCAGCTCAGGGCCGTCCGGCCCGTGCCCGACCAGGTTGGCCACGGCGTCCGCCACCGCCACGGCCGTGAACAGGGCGGCGAGTTCGACGACGTCGCGCCGCCAGTGGTGCACGGGGCGACCGTTCTTGGTGCGCGTCACATCGGTTACTTTTCGAGTCATGCAACCACTGTGAAGGAACGGTGTTGCGTGATCACGAACGCTTTGTGACTGATCGGTAAAAGGTAGTTCCGTACCTTTTGTTTTTCTTTGGACGATTCTGGCGTGGCCCCTACTGACCCACCCGGCCCGGCTGGAGCACCTGTGTGAACAACACGGTGCCGTCCTGTTCCCGCAGCCGTACCGTCAGCTCACCGCTGTCACCGTCGATGTCGACCTCGCCGAAGAACTGGTACCCGCCGGCCGGCGAGACATTGGCCGTGGTGGGCGCCTTGACGAAGACCCGTTCGGGGCCGAAGGTGCCGTCCAGCGCGTTCGCCGGGAAGGCGCCCGCGTTGAGCGGTCCGGAGACGAACTCCCAGAACGGTGCGAAGTCCTTGAACGCGGCCCGTGACGGGTCGTAGTGCTGGGCCGAGGTGTAGTGGACGTCGGCCGTGAGCCACACCGTTCCGGTGATCCGCCGGTGCTTGATGAACCGCAGCAGTTCGGCGATCTGCAGCTCACGGCCGAGCGGGGCGCCGGGGTCGCCCTGCGCGACCGCCTCGATGTTCGGCTTGCCGTCCGTTGTGTCCGGCACGACCAGGCCGAGCGGCATGTCGGAGGCGATCACCTTCCACACCGCCCGGGAGCGGGCCAGCTCGCGCTCGAGCCACTCCAGCTGCTCACGCCCGAGGATGCCCTGCGGGTCGGTGGTCTGGTCGTCCGTCGAGTTCGCGTTGCGGTAGGTGCGCATGTCCAGGACGAACACGTCGAGGAGCGGGCCGTGGTGCTGCACCCGGTAGACCCGGCCGTCGGGGCGGCGCAGTGTCGAGATCGGGAAGTACTCCGAGAACGCCTGCCGGGCGCGGGCGGCGAGCACGTCGATGTTCTTCTCGGTGTACCGGGTGTCGGCGAGGATCTCCCCCGGGAACCAGTTGTTGGTGACCTCGTGGTCGTCCCACTGGATGATGGAGGGGACCTGGGCGTTGAAGCGCTTGAGGTTCTCGTCGAGCAGGTTGTAGCGGAAGTTGCCGCGGAACTCCGCCGGCGTCTCGGCGACCTTCGACTTCTCCTCGGTGGTGATGTTCCGCCACGTCCGCCCGTCCGGCAGGGCCACGGTCTCGGTGAGCGGGCCGTCGGCGTAGATGTTGTCGCCGCTGCAGAGGAAGAAGTCCGGGTCGAGCTTCGCCATCGCGTCGTAGATCCGGTAGCCCCCGAACTCCGGGTTGATGCCCCAGCCCTGCCCGGCCAGATCGCCCGACCAGACGAACCGCACGCCGTCGCGCCGCTTGGCGGACGCCGTGCGGAACGTGCCGGTGACCGGCTCGCCGGTGCGGCGCGGGTCGTCCGGGTCGGCCAGCAGCACGCGGTAGTGGATCTGCTCGCCGGCCGGGAGTCCGCGCAGCCGGGTCGTCCCGGTGAAGTCCGTGTCCGCGCCGAGCAGCGGCCCGTGCCATCTGCGCGGGTTGCGGAACGACTCGGTGGCGGACGTCTCCACGACCATCCGGGCCGGACGGTCGGAGCGCACCCACACCAGCCCCGAGTCGCTGGTGACGTCTCCCGTCTGCACGCCCCAGCCCGCCCCGGGGCGCCCGGAGAGGGCGAATGCCGGTGCCGCGCCCGCGGCGGTGGGCAGGGTCAGGGCCGCCGACGCGGCCAGGGAGCCGCGCAGGACGCTGCGGCGGCCCGGGAACGGACGGTGTGACATGGATACGCCTCCAGGGACGGGATCCGGCCAGTGTGCAGTGACACAACTACTGGCCCGGCGCAGCCCGCACGGAAACCACGAGTGAACACGTGAACAACTGACCGCGGGACAGGGAAACCGGTTTGCCGCCGGCATCCGGCCCGGACGCGGATGCAGGCCAACGGTCCCTGTTCCACGGGGAGTCGTACCCCGTCCGCCCCGGACCCGCTCGCAGGACGCGGCGGCGCCTCCGGCTCCCGGACTCCTTCGCGGGCCGGGTCGGACCGCGCCCGGTCGCGGCCCGACTCCGGTGCGTGGAAGCCGAGTTGTACGCGCGGTACGGCCGGGCGGCGAACCGTCCCCAGGCGTACCGGAAGGAGGACGAGCCCCTCAGCGGCTGCCGTCGAGGATGACGCGCGCGACCAGCGCGGGGTCGTCGTTCATCGGGCAGTGGCCGCAGCCGGGCAGCCGCACCAGCCGTGCCCGGGGAATGATCTGCTTGGCGCGCACGCCCTGGCGCCGGATGAGCAGCCTGTCCTTCGTGCCCCAGGCGAGGGTGACGGGGACGCCGGGCACGTCGTCGGTGAACTGGACGGCGGAACCCGCCCGGAGGGTCTCGGCGAACCCCGTCGCCCGTGCCAGCGCGAGCGTCTCGGCGACGACGGCCTCCGGTGAACGGCGGTTCGGCCGGGCGTAGATGGTGCTCGTCAGCGCTGCGCGACCGACCGCGGTGCGCGCCAGCTGCTCGACCATGGGGAGCGGCATCCGCTCGGCGATCCGCCGCATCGTGATGAGCACGCCGAAGGCGTAGCGCCGCTCGGCCTGCGACCAGAACCCGGCCGGCGACAGGGCCGTGACCGACCGCACGAGCTGCTCGCGGCCGAGTTCCAGGGCGAGCAGACCGCCGAGCGAGTTGCCCGCCACGTGCGGCCGGTCCAGCTCCAGCGCCTCGCAGAAGGCGCCGAAGACCTGCGTGGTGGTGGGCAGGTCGTACGCGAGGCCGTCCGGCAGGCCGGGGGAGACTCCGAAACCCGGGAGGTCCACGGCGATCACGTCGCGCTCGGTCGCGAGGATGTCCACTATCGGGTCCCAGGCCTGCCTGTGGTGACCTATGCCGTGCAGCAGGAGCAGCGGCTCGCCCCTGCCCGCCCGCGTGTAGGAGACGGTGACGGGCCGAGGGCCCTGCGCGGTGGGCACTTTGAAGGCGACGGTGGCGGACATGGGGCTGCTCCTCGACGGTGGGAACTCGCTGACGAACGCGGCGTAGACAGCTTGTCAGCAATTGCTACCGGCGGGTAGCCCTCAAGGCGGCACACGTCCTGAATCGCCTGGACACGACCGCGGGCGTCCGCTGGGATGGTGTTGTGACCACCGACACCGAGATCGACGTCTTCGAAGAGCACCGTCCCGTCCTCCTGGGCGTCGCCTACCGCATGCTCGGGCGGGTGGCCGACGCGGAGGACGTCGTGCAGGAGGCATGGCTGCGCTGGTCTGCCGCCGACCGGACCGAGGTGCGCGAGCCGCGCGCCTATCTGGTGCGCGTCACGACCCGCCTCGCCATCGACCGGCTGCGCCAGGTCAAGGCGCGCGGTGAGACGTATGTCGGTCCGTGGCTGCCGGAGCCGTACGTCACCGACTTCGGGAACACCGTGCCCGACACCGCGGAGCGGGCCGTCCTCGCCGACTCCGTCTCCCTCGCCGTCCTCGTGGTCATGGAGTCGCTGTCCCCTCTGGAGCGTGCGGTGTTCGTCCTCCGGGAGGCCTTCGGCTACCCGTACGCCGACATCGCCGCCATGCTGGAGCGCGGCGAACCGGCCGTGCGGCAGCTCGCGGGGCGGGCCCGCAAACACGTGGAGGAGCGTCGGCCGCGCTACGAGGTCGACCCCGTACAGCGCCGCGACCTCACCGAGCGGTTCCTCGCCGCCGCCGGGGAGGGCGACCTGGAGGGACTGATGTCCCTGCTCGCCCCGGACGTCCGCCTCGTGGGCGACAGTGGCGGCAAGTCGAAGGCGCCGCTGCGGGTCCTGGAGACGGCCGACAAGGTGGGCCGCTTCATCGTCGGCGCCGCCGGGAAGGGCGGCGGCATCCCAGACCTGTCCTTCCGCTTCCTGGAGGTCAACGGCGGACCCGCGATCCTGGTCCTGTCGGGGGACAAGCCCGACTCCGTCTTCCAGATGGACGTCCTGGACGGCCGCATCCAGTCCGTCTACATCATCCGCAACCCCGACAAGCTGCGGTCCCTGGCCGCACTCTGATGCCGGGCGCCAGGCCCACTGTACGAACGCCTCGTGAACGCTGCCGGGCGACACCGTCGTCCGTGGCGCCAGGTATCGATGATTGGTCTTGACCAAGGGTGGGGGCCGTCCTATGGTCGCAGAGAAGTGCAACAACCTTTAATAAACAAGGGCGTTAAAAAGCCGCCGGACCACGGCGATTGCGGAGGACAGGGTGGGGACCACGCAGCTGGAAACGGTGCCGGAACCGAAGTACTGGCATCTCAGGACCGTGCTGAGCGAGGCATTGGACACCGAGTTCACGGTGGGCGAGATCCTGCCCAACGAGCGCGACCTCGCCGCCCGCTTCGGCGTGGCCCGCGCCACGCTCCGCCAGGCCTTGGAACAGCTGGAACTGGAAGGCCGCCTCCAGCGCCGCCGCGGAGTCGGTACGACCGTCGCACCGCCGCGCATGGGCGTGGCCGTCGGTACGGAACAGCACGCCTGGCCGGGTGCCGCCGGCGACGACTGGGAGCCCGTCGACTCCACCCTGGAGGAGCCGCCCGCATCCGTCGCGGCGGCCCTGGAGACCGGCGTCGACCAGGGCGTGCACCTGGTGCGCCGCTCGCGTACGACCCACGGCCAGCCCGTCGCCGCCGAGCTGCTCTACATCGCGCAGTCGGCGGTGCCCGACCTCTCCGCCATCGACGCGCCCGCGGGGGCGGCACGCGCGCGTGCCGTGCTGCGCGAGCTGCAGCGGCTGGAGCTGGAGGGCCAGGAGAGCGCCGTCGAGCTGGGCTCCGCCCGCGCGGACGACGCCCGGCAGCTGGACCGGCTCCCCGGGGCCCCGGTCCTCGTCGTCACCACCCGCTACGTCGCCGAGGGCCGCACGGTCGCGGTCTCCGTGGCCACCTACCGCGCGGACACCTGCCGGCTGACCTTCGGGGACTCCGGCGGCGTGGAGATCCACCAGGGCCCGGAGCGCCGGGCGTCCTGACCGCCGTAGCGCCCTGCGTTCAGCGCCCCGGAGCAGGCTCCGGGGCGCTTTTTCCTGCAGATGACCGTCACCGCCGTGCCGTCATCGTGCCCTCCACCGCGAACAGCTGCTCCTCCACATGGTCGAGGGCCAGTCGCAGCGCGCCCGTTGCCACGGCCGCCTCGCCCAGCAGCGACAGGGCCACTTTCGGGGGCCGCAGGCAGTAGCGCGCCAACTCGTGGCGCAGTGGTTCCAGCACGCCGTCCAGTCCGGCCGCCCAGCCGCCGATGACGACGAGTTCCGGGTCGAGGGCCAGCACGAGCGCCGCCACGTCGTGCACGAGGCGCTGGATGAAGCGGTCGACGGCCGCGCGGGCCCGCTGGTCGCCCTCGCGCGCCTGCGCGAAGACCTTGGCGACGGCCTGCTCGTCCAGGGGGTGCAGGGGCTCGTCCGTGGTGGACAGCAGCGTCTCCGGGGTGACCTCGCGGCCGAGCAGATGCAGGGCGCCGATCTCGCCGGCCGCCCCGCCGTAGCCGCGGTGCAGCTGTCCGCCGATCAGTGCGCCCGCGCCCGGGCTCAGCCCGGCCAGCACGAACACGACGTCGTCGGACTCGATGGCGGAGCCCTTCCAGTGCTCGGCGACCGCCGCGGCGTTGGCGTCGTTCTCGACCAGGACCGGGCACTTGAAGGAGCGGCTCAGCCGCTCGCCGAGGCGCAGCCCGGTCCACTCGGGCAGTGCGGTCCCGAGCCGAACCGTTCCGTCGGCCTCGACGATCCCCGGCGTGCCGACGCCCACGGCCCGCAGGGAGCCGCGTGCGATCCCGGCCCGGCGCAGCAGCTCGGCCACCGCGGTGCGCAGCCGTTCCAGGCGCTCGTCCGCCGAGGCCGTCTCGTCGACGTCCTTGGCCTGCGCGCCGATCACCCGGCCGTCCAGGTCGGACAGGAGCGCGGCGACGCGATGCGCCCCGATCTCCAGGCCCAGCAGATGACCGGCCTCGGCACGGAACCGGAACCGCCGGGCGGGTCGTCCCTGCCGCCGCACCACACTCTCGTCGGCCGCCTTCTCGACGACGTAACCCGCCTCGATGAGCCCCTCGACCACACCCTCGACGGTCGGCCGGGACAGTCCGGTCACCCGGGTGATCTCGGTCAGCGTCGCGCAGTCCGTGGCGCGCAGCGCGTGCAGCACCACCGCGGAATTGATCCTCCGCAGCAGCGAGGGATCCCCGCCGGTCAGCCGTCCCAACGTCCGTCCTCCCAGCTCGTGCGCGTGTTGGCCGGATCGTACTCGGCGCGGCCAACCCCGGCGAGTGCCGGGATGCACGAGAGGGCCGGCCGGGCCCACCGACCGGATCCGGTCAGACGGACACCGGTGCCCACGGACGGCTTCCGGTCGGTCGGCCACCGGCCCGCCGACGGGTTCAGGTCAGCCGGGCGCCACGAACCCCGACTCGTACGCCGCGATCACGGCCTGCGTACGATCCCGCGCGCCCAGCTTCGCCAGTACGGCGCTGACGTGCGACTTCACCGTCTCCGTCCCGACGACCAGCCGGGCGGCGATCTCCGCGTTCGACAGCCCGCGCGCCATCAGCCGCAGCACCTCGGCCTCCCGCTCGGTCAGCTGGGCCCGCTCCATCACGGCACGGGCCGCGCGGTTGCCGCCGTCGTCGCCGTACTCGGCGGCGAGCTGCCGCACCGAGGCCGGGAACAGCAGTGACTCGCCCTCGGCGACCAGCCGCACCGCGTGCACGATCTCGGCCGGCCGCGCCCGCTTCAGCAGGAACCCGTCGGCACCGGCCCGCAGCGCCTCGTACACGTACTCGTCGTTCTCGAACGTCGTCACCACGAGGATCTTCGGCGGCTCGTCCACCGTCCGCAGCACCGCGCGCGTGGCCTCGATGCCGTCCAACAGCGGCATGCGTACGTCCATGGCGACCACGTCGGGCCGCAGCTGCCGCACCAGCGGGATCACCGCCGCCCCGTCGGCCGCCTCTCCGACGACCTCGATGTCGGGCTGCGCCTCCAGCACGGCCCGCAGACCGGCACGGACGAGAGGTTCGTCGTCGACAAGGAGAACGGTGACCGGCATCCGGCCAGCGTAGATCAGCGCAACGGCAGCTCGACCTGCACCTGCCAGTCGCCCTGGTCCGGCCCGGTGTACGCATGTCCGCCGAGCAGGGCCGCACGTTCGCGTATACCGCGCAGGCCGCTGCCCCGTCCGGGGCCGGGTATGTCGGCGGTGAGCGGGTTGCGGACCTCCAGGCCGAGACTGCCGTCGTCGACCTCGATGCGGACCCGGACGGGGACGGCTCCCGCGTGCCGCAACACGTTGGTCAGCGACTCCTGGAGGATGCGATAGCCCTCGCGGGAGACCGGCCCGGGCACGGTGTCCAGGGGGCCGGTCATGTCGACGTCGACCTTCGCCCCGGAGGCGCGGGCCGACTCCAGCAGACGGTCGGCGTCCGTGAGCGTCGGGCGGCTGCTGACAGGCCGCTCCGACTCGCGCAGGATGCCGAGGACGCGCTCCAGGTCCTCCAGGGCCGCCCGGCCGGTCTCCTCGATCGCGCCCAGGGCGCGGTCCGTGAACGCGGGATCGCCGGCCGCGCGCGCGGCACCCGCCTGCACCACGGCCACGGTCAGCGCGTGGCCGATGGAGTCGTGCAGTTCGCGGGCGATGCGGGTGCGCTCCAGGAGTTGTTCGGTGCGCTCCTCCATGGCGGCGAGGCGCTCGGCGGGGGAGGGGCCGAGGAGGCGGCGGGCGAGGGCGGTGATGAGGCGGCCCGAGGCGACCACGGTCGCCGCCAGCGTGACCAGCGCCAGGGGCGCGAGCAGGATGTGCCACCATTCGTGGCCGTCGGGGAGGAACAGCACGCCCTCCTCGACGTCACCGCCGAGCGCCGCCGACACCAAGTCCACTGACGCGAGGAGCAGTTGGACGGTGAGCATCGAGGTCGCACAGCCGAGCAGCAGCCGCATCTCCAGCCAGACGACGAGCCGCCCCCTGTCGCTCCAGGAGGCGGACGGCGCGACGACGATGTCGGTGCTCTCACTGTCGTGCTGGTGACCGGTCAGCAGCAGTCTGGCCTGCAGCCCCTCCACGGTGCGCATCGCGGGCACCAGCCCGACCGGGGCGAGCGCCGCGGCCGCCACCACCCAGGTCCACCACGCCTCCTCGATGAACAGCCACATGCTCGGCCACACGACGGCGATGAAGAGATGCAGCAATCGTGTGTACGTCACCGCCCGGCCGAACGGGCGCAGAATGCGGGCCATTTCGTCATCGTGCCAGCCGCCACCGACAACGGACCTCCCCCGCTCGGGGGAGACGGTCTCCCCACGCGGGGGAGGCCCCCGCCCCGCTCCGGCGGCCAGGCTGCTGCCATGACCAGCATCGACGTCCAGAACCTCACCAAGGAGTACGGCACCCGCCGGGCCGTGGACCACCTCACCTTCCGTGTCCTGCCCGGCCGCGTCACCGGCTTCCTCGGCCCCAACGGCGCCGGAAAGTCCACCACCATGCGGCTGGTGCTCGGCCTCGACCGGCCGACCTCCGGCTCCGCCACCATCGGCGGACGCGCCTACGCCACGCTCCGCGAACCCCTCCACCACGTGGGCGCCCTGCTCGACGCGCAGGCCGCGCACGGCTCCCGCACCGGCCGCGACCACCTGCGCACCCTGGCGGCGAGCAACCGCATCCCGGGCAGCCGGGTCGATGACGTACTGGAGGAGACAGGGCTCGCGTCGGTGGCGCGCCGCCGGGTGAGGACGTACTCCTTGGGCATGCGCCAGCGTCTGGGCATCGCGGCCGCCCTGCTCGGCGACCCCGAGGTGGTCCTGCTCGACGAGCCGTCGAACGGCCTCGACCCCGAAGGCATCATCTGGATCCGCGAGTTGCTGCGCCGGCTCGCGGGGGAGGGGCGTACGGTCCTGGTCTCCAGCCACCTCATGAACGAGACCGCGTCCTTCGCCGACCACCTCGTGGTCCTCGGGCGGGGCCGTCTGCTCGCCGACACCCCGATGCGGGAGTTCATCCACGCGCGCGTGCGGCCCCGCGTACGCATCCGCACCTCGGACCCCACCGCGCTCAAGGCGGTTCTCGCCCGGCACGGTCACGACGCCGAGGAGCACGAGGACGGGTACTGGACCGTGCGCCACGCGCGCGTGGAGGACATCGGCCGTCTCACGTCCGCGGCGGGCGTGCCGATCCTCGAACTGGCGCCGCAGGAGGCCACGTTGGAACAGGCGTACCTCGACCTGACCGCCTCGGAGACCGAGTTCACCGCCCAGCCGTCCATGACGCAGCCGCAGGAGGCCTGACATGACGTTCGCACCCGTGCTCCACGCGGAGTGGCTGAAGATCCGCACACTGCGTTCGCTGTGCGGGGCGCTGCTCGCGCTGTTCGCCGCGACCACGGCGTTCTCCGCCGTCGCGGGTGTCTCCGAGACGTCCGACCCCGAGTTCGACCCGCTGTTCATGGCGCTGTCCGGGGTCGCTCCCGGCCAGATCGCCGCCATCTCCTTCGGTGCGCTGGCCGTGTCCTCGGAGTTCCACGGGGGTGGGCTCCGGCTGGCCTTCGCCGCGATGCCGCAACGCGGACGGTGGTTCGCGGCCAAGGTGATCGCAATCGCCGTACCCGCCCTGCTCGTGGGGCTGCTCACCGCCTTCGCCGCCCTCGTCGTGGCACGGGCCGGCCTCGGCGACGCGGCAAGCGGACTCACCGTGGGCGAGCAGGTGCGCGGGGTCGTGGGCTGCGGGATCTACCTGATGCTGATGGCACTCCTCGCGGCCGGCCTCACGGCCCTGCTGCGCAGCGGGGTGGCCACGCTGTCCCTCCTGATCCCGTTCGTCCTCGTCGTCTCCTTCGTCATCGGGGACGCGTCGGGCACCGTCGCCGACTTCCTGCCCGACAAGGCCGGCCAGGTGGTCCTGTACGAGACGTACGACGGGACGCTGGGGCCGTGGTCCGGGCTCGCGGTGACCTCTCTGTGGACGGCGGCAGCGCTGCTGGCGGGGGCGTACAGCATGCGACGCCGGGACGCCTGACGCCGGGGATGTCTGACACCACGCCAATTGTCAGTGGGGCCGGGTTTACTGGACCACATGAACATCGCACGGCACATCGCCCTCATCGACGAGCTGTGCTTCCGTCCCTTCCCGGCGGAACACGGCCCGTCGGACGTCGGCGTCGGGGGACCCGGCTACCACGAGGCGGTGTTAGAGAGAAGTCACGGCGCCGCGGACGGCGACTGCGGGGTGCGCGCCACGACGGTGGAGCAGTACGAGAAGTACCGGGACGCGCTGTACGAACCACTGGCGCAGCGCTGGGGACACGAGGACCCGGTGAACCTGCACACCACACTGTTGCGCACCGAGCGGGAGGAGATACCCGAGCCGTGGGCCTCGCTCAGCGCCCGCGCCCGCCTGACGTACCTCTGGGAGGCGGTGGGGACCGGCCGTTGGGTCGCGGTGGCCGTCGCCGACCGGGACGAGTCCGACGAGGTCAGGCTCCTCGCCGTGGTCACGGAGGTCGCCCCGCCGTGACCGGGCGCCGCTAGGGCCCCTCCGCCGCCGCCCGCAACCGCGCGAACTCCTGAGCCATCGTCGCCGCCGTCCAGTGCGCGTTCAGCCCGCTCGGATTCGGCAGCACCCACACGCGCGTGTCCCCGATCGTCCGCTCCTGCGGCCCCACCCGGGCCTTGCGGTCGTCGAACGCGGCCCGGTAGGCGGTGACGCCGACGACGGCCAGCCAACGCGGCCGCAGCCGCGCCACCTTGAGCGCCAGCAGCCGACCGCCCTCCCGGTACTCCTCCGCGTCCAGCTCGTCGGCCCGCGCGCTCGCCCGGGCCACGACGTTCGTGATGCCGAGCCCGTACGACAGCAACTCCCGCTGCTCGGACGGCTTGAGGAGCCTCGGAGTGAACCCGGACAGGTGCAGCACCGGCCAGAACCGGTTGCCGGGGCGGGCGAAGTGGTGGCCCGTCGCGGCCGTCATCAGACCGGGGTTGATGCCACAGAAGAGCACGCGGAGACCGTCCGCGACGATGTCGGGTACCAGTCGGTCGCGGGCGGCCTCCAACTCCTCGGGGGTGAAGCGCGTCAGAGGATCGCTCCGGGGGTGTAACCCGCGGCCTCCGGGCGCTGCTTCACGATCTCCTCGATACGGCCGACGACCGTGGCGACCTGGTCGGCGGCGGCGCCCGTGAAGGACAGCTTGTCGGCCATCAGGGCGTCAAGCCGGGCACGGTCGAGCGGGATGCGCTCGTCGGCGGCCAGCTTGTCGAGCAGCTCGTTGCGCTCGGCGCCCTGCTCGCGCATCGCCAGCGCGGAGGCGACCGCGTTCTCCTTGATCGCCTCGTGCGCGAGCTCACGGCCGACGCCCGCGCGCACCGCGCCCATCAGCACCTTGGTGGTGGCGAGGAACGGCAGATAGCGGTCCAGCTCACGGGCGACGACCGCCGGGAAGGCGCCGAACTCGTCGAGCACCGTCAGGAACGTCTCCAGCAGACCGTCGAGGGCGAAGAACGCGTCAGGCAGCGCGACGCGGCGCACCACCGAGCAGGACACGTCGCCCTCGTTCCACTGGTCGCCCGCCAGCTCGCCGGTCATCGACGCGTAGCCGCGCAGGATGACCATGAGTCCGTTGACGCGCTCGCAGGAGCGGGTGTTCATCTTGTGCGGCATCGCGGACGAGCCGACCTGGCCCGGCTTGAAGCCCTCGGTCACCAGCTCGTGCCCGGCCATCAGCCGGATCGTCTTCGCCAGCGACGACGGGGCCGCCGCCAGCTGCACCAGCGAGGTCACGACCTCGTAGTCCAGCGAGCGCGGGTAGACCTGGCCGACCGAGGTGAAGGCCTGCGAGAAGCCCAGGTGCCCGGCGATCCGCTGCTCCAGCTCCGCGAGCTTGGCCGCGTCCCCGCTGAGCAGGTCCAGCATGTCCTGCGCCGTGCCCACGGGGCCCTTGATGCCACGCAGCGGGTAACGGCCGAGCAGCTCCTCGACCCTGCCGTACGCCACGAGCAGCTCGTCGGCCGCGGTCGCGAACCGCTTGCCGAGGGTCGTCGCCTGCGCGGCCACGTTGTGCGAGCGGCCGGCCATGACCAGCTCGCCGTACTCGCCCGCCAGCTTCCCGAGCCGCGCCAGTACGGCCACCGTGCGGTCGCGCACCAGCTCCAGCGAGAGCCGGATCTGCAGCTGCTCCACGTTCTCGGTGAGGTCCCGGGACGTCATGCCCTTGTGCACGTGCTCGTGCCCGGCGAGGTCGTTGAACTCCTCGATCCGCGCCTTCACGTCATGCCGCGTGACCTTCTCACGCTCGGCGATCGAGGCCAGGTCGACCTGGTCGAGGACGCGCTCGTAGTCGGCGATCGCCGCGTCCGGCACCTCGATCCCGAGGTCCTTCTGGGCCCGCAGCACGGCGAGCCAGAGCTGACGCTCCAGCTTCACCTTCTGCTCGGGCGACCAGAGCGTGGCGAGCTCGGCGGAGGCGTAGCGTCCGGCGAGGACGTTCGGGATGCGGGGCTTGGCGGGAGCGGAAGTCACGTGTACGGATTCTACTGGCGATTCCTGCAGGCCAGCGCCATGGGGTGGTTTGGCGGAACCTACGAACGCCGTGGGGCCGCGTCCGTGATCTCCGCCGGCACATCGGTATGGCACAACTCCGGCGCGCACCAGCAGGCCGGCGCCTTCCCGCGCAACGCGGGCACCAGGTCCGGCAGCTCCGGCCGCTCCAGGAGATGCGCCGGGTACTTCGCCATGACCTCCGCCCGCGTCCCGTCCCGCTTCCTCGTCGGAGTGTCGTAGGCGAACGGGTCGTACAGCGGATGCCGGGGCAGGTCCCAGCCGCCCATGGTCCAGCGGCGGCCGACATGGACCACGTCCTCGGGGGCGTGTTCCAGCCGGGGGCCGTACTCGTGGATCCGGCCCCTGACGTTGATCACCCGCGTGGCCATGGCGGATTACCCCGTGGGCCCCTCGTACGGCAGCAGGTCCGGCCGCTTCGGCGGCAGCCCGTCGCCAGAGGAACGACCCGTCAGCCGGCGGCCTATCCACGGCAGCAGGTACTGCCGGGCGAAGCGGACGTCGGCGGCCCGGCGCGCGGCCCAGCCCGGCGGCAGGGTGAGCGGCATCGGGGTGCGCCACTCGGTGTCCTCGGGCTCGTAGCCGAGGGACTGCCAGACCGCCTCGGCGACCCGGCGGTGTCCCTCGCCCGTCAGATGCAGCCGGTCCACGTCCCACAGGCGCGGGTCTCCCAGCGAGGGCGCGCCGTACAGGTCGACGACCAGCGCGCCGTGCTTCTCGGCCAGCTCGTCGATGCAGACGAACAACTCCTCCATGCGGGGCCGGAAACGCTCCAGGACCGGGCCCTGGCGCCCCGGGCTGCGCATCAGCACCAGCTGCTTGCAGGACGGGGCGAGCCGCTCCACGGCCTCCGTCAGCAGAGCGCGCACCCGCCCCATGTCGCACTTGGGGCGGAGCGTGTCGTTGAGCCCGCCGACCAGTGTGATCACGTCGGCCTGCATCGCCGCCGCCACCTCGATCTGCTCGGCGACGATCTGCCCGATCAGCTTCCCGCGCACCGCGAGGTTGGCGTACCGGAAACCGGGGGAGTGGGCGGCCATCCGCCCGGCGAGCAGGTCGGCCCAGCCCCGGTAGGAGCCGTCCGGCAGCAGGTCCGACATGCCCTCGGTGAAGGAGTCGCCGACCGCGACCAGGCTGGTGTGTGTGGGGTTCTTCTGCATGGCGTCAGAGATGGTAACCCGGGTCCATACCCATCGGTCGGTCGGCCCGGGCCCCCACCTCGCCGATCACGCCCGTTGCCCGAACAGCTCCCGCAGCACGTCCTCCATGGTCACCAGACCGGTCAGCCGCCCGTCCGAGCCCAGCACGGCCGCGAGATGCGTACGGCTGCCCCGCATCGCCGTGAGGACGTCGTCCAGCGGCGTGCTCTCCCGTACCCGGGCGCTGGGCCGCATGTCCTGCACCCGGAACGGGAGGTCCCGCGGAGTGGCGTCCAGCGCGTCCTTCACATGCAGGTAGCCGACGATGCGGCGCCCTTCGTCCACCACCGGGAAGCGGGAGAACCCGGACTCCGCCGACAGCCGCTCCAACTGTTCCGGAGTGATGCCCACGCGCGCGTAGACGACCCGTTCCAGGGGGAGCACCACGTCCCGCACCGGTCGGCGCCCCAGCTCCAGCGCGTCGCGCAGCCGCTCCTGCGCACGGTCGTCGATCAGACCCGCCTCGCCGGAGTCCCGCACGATCCGGGCCAGCTCGGCGTCCGAGAAGGTGGCCGCGACCTCGTCCTTGGTCTCGACCCTGAGCAGCTTCAGCAGGGCGTTCGCGAAGGCGTTGACGGTGAAGATCACCGGTCGCAGCGCCCGGGCCAGGGCGACCAGCGGCGGGCCGAGCAGCAGGGCGCTGCGCACCGGCTCCGCGAGCGCGATGTTCTTCGGTACCATCTCGCCGAGCAGCATGTGCAGATACGTGGCCAGGCTCAGCGCGATCACGAACGAGACCGCGTGTCCGGCACCGGCGGGCACGCCCAGCGCGTGGAACACCGGCTCCAGCAGATGCGCGATGGCCGGCTCCGCGACCACGCCCAGGACCAGCGTGCACAGCGTGATGCCGAGCTGCGCGGCCGCCATCAGCGCGGACACGTGCTGCAGCCCCCACAGCACGCTCTTCGCACGCCGGTCGTCCTGGTCGGCATACGGCTCGATCTGGCTGCGGCGCACGGAGATCAGCGCGAACTCGGCGCCCACGAAGAAGGCGTTGACGACGAGGGTCGCCAGTCCGATCAGCAACTGGATGGCGGTCACTTGCCCTCCACCTCCGTCATTCCCTCGATCAATGGCGCGTGCAGCAGCAGCCGTGCGGCCCTGCGGCCCGACGCGTCCACCACGTCCAGCCGCCAGCCCGCGACCTCGACCCGGTCACCGACGGCGGGGATGCGGCCGAGCTCCGTCGCGACGAGGCCGGCCAGGGTCTCGTAGGGCCCCTCTGGCGTTCTCAGGCCGACGCGGGCGAGCTGGTCGGTGCGGGTGGAGCCGTCCGCGGAGTACAGGGTGCGGCCGTCGTCGTCGGTGCCCGCCGGGGCCAGGCCCGGCGTCTCGTGCGGGTCGTGCTCGTCCCGCACCTCGCCGACGACCTCCTCGACGATGTCCTCCAGCGTGGCCACGCCCGCCGTACCGCCGTACTCGTCGATGACCACGGCCATCGTGCGCTTTCCGGACAGCCGGTCCAGGAGCCGGTCGACGGTGAGGGACTCCGGGACCAGGAGCGGCTCGCGCATCAGCTCGGACACGGACACGCGCAGGCGGAGCCCGGCGGGCACCGCGAGGACGTCCTTGATGTGCGCGGTGCCCACGACCGAGTCGAGGTTGCCGCGGTAGACCGGGAACCGGGACAGGCCGGTCGCCCGGGTCGCGTTCGCCACGTCCTCGCAGGTCGCCTGGACGTCCAGGGCGATGACCTGCACGCGCGGTGTCATCACGTTCTCCGCGGTCAGGTCGGCGAGGTTCAGCGTCCGTACGAACAGCTCGGCGGTGTCCGCCTCCAGGGCGCCCTCCCGGGCGGAGTGCCGGGCCAGCGCGGCCAGCTCCTGGGGCCCGCGCGCGGAAGCCAGCTCCTCGGCGGGCTCGAGCCCGAAGATGCGCACCGCGCGGTTGGCGGTGTTGTTGAGGTGGGTGATGAAGGGGCGGAACGCGGCGCTGAACCAGCGCTGCGCGTTGCCCACCCGCTTGGCCACGGCCAGCGGCGAGGAGATCGCCCAGTTCTTCGGCACCAGCTCGCCGACCACCATCAGGAACACCGTCGACAGGGCCGTACCGAGCACCAGCGCCAGGGAGCTCGCCGTGGAGCGCGAGATGCCGACCGATTCCAGCGGGCCCGCGATCAGCGCGGCGATCGACGGCTCGGCGAGCATGCCGACCACCAGGTTGGTGACCGTGATGCCGAGCTGCGCGCCGGAGAGCTGGAAGGTCAGGCTCCGTACGGCCTTCAGGGCACCGGCCGCGCCCCGCTCGCCGCGCTCCACCGCGCGTTCCAGCTCGCTGCGCTCGACGGTGGTCAGCGAGAACTCCGCGGCGACGAAGGCACCACATATCAGCGAGAGCAGGATCGCCAAGAGCAGGAGGAGTACTTCTGTCATCGGGTCACCTCCGTCCCATGGTCGGACAGGGCAGGGAGGATCGCGCGATGTCGCGTACTGGGAGGCTCGCCCATGGGCGGACGCTCACACCTTTCATGGAGTACCGAGTGGCCCACCAAGGGTAAAGGATGGGCAAAAGAGTGCGTTCGGTGGTCGGTTCCCCAGGTCCGTCAGGCCGTGAGGGGCTTCACCCAGCGTCGCCACTTCTCCTCGGGCGCGTACCCGGCCGCCCGCCACGCGTGGTGCGCGGTCTCGTTGCGCGTCAGCACCATCGCGTCCCCGCGGCGGCCGCCCAGCCGTACGAAGCGCTCCTCGGCGGCCGTGAGCAGGGCGCCGCCGATGCCGCGGCGGCGGCGGTCCGGGTGGACCGCGAGCCGGTACAGATGGCAGCGCCAGCCGTCGAAGCCCGCGATCACCGTGCCGACCAGTTCCCCGTCGAGCTCGGCCAGGATCAACGCCTCGGGGTCGCGGGTGACCAGCCGCTCCACGCCGCTCCGGTCGTCGCTGATGCTCGTACCCTCGGCGGCCACCTTCCAGAAGGCCAGCACGCTGTCGAGGTCGTCGGGCGTCGCGGCCCGTATCCGCAGGTCAGTCATACGACGATCCCATCACGCCCGCCGGACCGGGACGCGGAGTTCCAGCATCCGGACGGTCATCGGCCCTGCAAGCGAGCGACCACCGGCGCGAACGCCTCCATGTACGGCTCCAGGACGGTGAGATACGAGAACCCGTACCGCTCGCGCTGCGCCAGCACCTTCGCGGTGATCTGCTCCAGGGTGCCGGCCAGCACGAGGGGCAGTTTCAGGGCCTGATCGACGGTCAGGTCCGGCACCCGCTCCACCAGGGGCCGGACGGCGGCCTCGGGGTCGTCGGTGACCACCACCAGCTGGATGAGGAGGTTCAGTTCCGCCGGTTCCGCGCGCCCCTTCGCCAGGTCCCGGTACCGGGCCACGCGCTCGTCGAGTTCCTCGGGTGTGATCGGCAGCAGCTTCCCCACCGTGTTCCCCGGCACCGGGCGGGCGCCGGTGAAGGCCGCGATGTCGGCGTGCTCGGCGGTGAGCCGCAGCATGCGGTCGCCGTTGCCGCCGACCATGAGCGGCACCTTCCGCACCGGCTGCGGCAGGGGGGTCCCCCGCTCGGGGAAAGTCGAGAGTGGGGGAGATCGGGGGAGCCGAGGAGCCGCTCCAACTCCTCGATCGTGTGCTGCAGATGGTCCACCCGTTCGACCGGCGAGCCGTACGGCAGCCCGGCCGTGTCGTGCTCGGCCTGTACGTATCCGGCGCCCAGGCCCAGTTCCAGGCGCCCACCGGTCAGCGCGTCCGTCGTGGCGACCTCGCGGGCCAGCAGCGCGGGGTTCCAGAAACCGGCGTTGAGGACGAACGTGCCCAGCCGTGGCCGCTCGGTCGCCTCCGCCGCCGCGACCAGCGCCGGGAACGGCGCGACCATGCCGAGATGGTCGGGGACCAGGATCACGTCGTACCCGAGCTCCTCGGCCCGACGGCACTTGGCGCGCCACTCGTCGGCGGGGGCGGGGACGATCATGCTGGCACCGAAGCGGAACGGACGGGACATGAACTCTCCTCAGCGGCAAGCGATTTGAGTACCCGCCGCGATTCCGTCACTCGTGCGCGATGGCCGCCAGCACATTCATGCGGGATGCACGCAACGCGGGCAGCAGCGCCGCCACCACACCCACCACCGCCGAGCCGACCACGACCGCGACGATCGTGCCCCAGGGGATCGCGAGCGCGTTCATGCCCTGCAGCGCCAGCACCTGCTGGGTGCACACGCCCCACACCAGCCCCAGGGCGAGCCCCAGCACCGCGCCGAACACCGCGATCACGACCGACTCCAGCCGGATCATCCGGCGCAGTTGCCGCCGGGCGAGCCCGATGGCCCGCAGCAGACCGATCTCCCGGGTCCGCTCCACGACCGACAGGGCAAGGGTGTTGACCACGCCGAGGACCGCGATGACGATCGCGAGCCCCAGCAGCGCGTACACGAGGTAGAGCAGGACCGCGATCTGGTCGTGGACCAGCTCCTTGTAGTCGGCCAGGTCGCGCACCTGCACCTGCGGATACGGGTCGAGCGTCCGCTCGAGGCCGGCACGCAGGTCGTCCGCGCTCGTCCCGGAGGCCGCGTTCACGTACAGCGTGGAGTCCTGGCCGCCCGGCGCGAACCTCTCCAGCGTGGCCAGGCCGAAGTACAGACCGCCCTGCGTGCCGAACCCCTCGGCGGCGTCCTGGTCGGTGAGGGCGCCCACGGTCAGTTCGGTGGTGCGTCCGCCCTGGAACTCGACGGGGATCGCGCTGCCGACCCGGACGCCGTGGTCGCGCGCGAAGTCCAGGTCCATGGCGAAGCTGCCGTCGGCGAGCGCCGCCGCGGTGTCTGCCTGCGCGTACGTGATGTTGGCGACCTCGTCGAGCTGCGGGTCGTAG
Source organism: Streptomyces sp. MMG1533 (assembly GCF_001279775.1). GTDB lineage: Bacteria > Actinomycetota > Actinomycetes > Streptomycetales > Streptomycetaceae > Streptomyces. Next base: position 60,666 of record NZ_LGDG01000213.1, read on the forward strand.
GCCGCTGCGGTCGTCTCGACCCGGTCGCCGTCCGGCAGCCGTACGGCGACCGGCGTGAACCGCGACCTGACGACGAGACCGACGCCCTCCGTGTCCCGCACCGCGTCGGTGACCTCCTGCGGGAAGGGCAGGAAGTTGCCGTTCTGCACGACGAAGTCGGCGCCCAGCGTCTCGTCGATCTGCTGGTCGAAGGACTCGCTCATCGAGGCGCTCGCCACCGACATCCCGCCGACCAGGGCGAGGCCCACCATCAGCGCCGCCGCGGTGGCGCCGGTGCGGCGGGGATTGCGCAGGGCGTTGCGCTGGCTCATCCGGCCGACCGACCCGAACAGCGCGGGGAACGCGCCGCCGAGCACCCGGATGACCGGCCGCACCAGCAGCGGGCCCGCGATCACGGTGGCGAGAAGGGTCAGGACGATACCGAGGCCCAGCAGGGAGGCCGCCGAACCGGTCTCGGACGCGGTCACGCAGCCGACGAGCGCGGCCGCGCCGGCCGCTCCCACGACACCGCCGACGATCGCCCGCGTCCTGAGCGGCCGGCCGATCCCGGCGATCTCGGCGTCCGCGAGAGCCGCCATCGGCGAGACGCCCGCCGCGCGCCGGGCCGGGAGGTAGGCCGCGACGAAGGTGACGCCGACACCGACGACGTACGCCGCCACCGGCGTGGTCCAACCGATCACCATCTCGCCGGCACGGATGTTCATGCCGATCGCGTTCATCAGCTCGATCAGCCCGGCCGCGAGCCCGATGCCGGTGGCGAGGCCCAGCGTGGAGCCGACCAGGCCGAGCAGCAGTGCCTCGGTGAGGACCGAGCGGCGGACCTGGCGCCGGTCGGCGCCCAGCGCGCGCAGCAGGCCCAGCTCGCGGGTGCGCTGGGCGATCAGCATCGAGAAGGTGTTGACGATGAGGAAGACGCCGACCAGCACGGCGATGCCGGCGAAGCCGAGCATGACGTACTTGATGATGTCGAGGAATCCGCCGAGCTGTTCGACGTCCGACTCGGCCTGCTCGTCTGCGGTCCGGTAGTCGTAGGTGCCCGTACCGAGCGCGGCGGCCACGCGCTGCTTCAGCTGGTCGTCGCTGACGCCCTCGTCGGCGTCGACCGAGATGCTGGTGGCGGCCTTGGCGTCGCCCAGCAGTTTCTCCCGCGCGGTCTCGGGGTCGAGGAAGAGCAGCGCGGCACCGGGGTTGGTGGTGGTGAAGGTGGCGATGCCGACGACCTCGACCTTGAACGATCCCGGGCCCGCGATCACGGTGAGCGTGTCGCCGATCCGCACGTCCTTGCGGTCGGCGGTCTCCGAGTCGAGCATCGCCTGGGCCGGTCCGCGCGGGGCGTGTCCGGAGGTGAGCTCCACGGGGCTGCGCTCGTCCGGGTTCCAGTCGGTGCCGATGGTCGGGGCGCCGGTGGTCGGACCGACGGTCTCGTTCTCGTCGTCGACGACGGTGATGTTCTCGACCTCGGCGTCCGAGCGCGCGGCGGCGACCCCGTCGACCCGGGCCACGCGGGCCGCGAGATCGGCCGGCAGGGTGGCCGTCATGCCGGACGGCACCGCCTCGTCGAGGTTCTCCTTCGGGCTGACGGTGACGTCGGGCGCGGTCGAGGCGAAGAGCCGGTCGAAGGTCCGGCTGAGCGTGTCGGAGAAGATCAGGCTGCCCGCGACGAACGCCACCGACAGGACGACGGCCAGCGCGGACAGCAGCAGCCGTCCCTTGTGGGCGAGGAAGCTGCGGAGCGTCGCCTTCAGCACGGGATCAGTCCTTGTCGAGGGTGACGTCGGACGAGGTGCCTCCGTCTTCGGAGGTGAACGGGGCCCGGGTCACGTCGAAGCGCTTCATGCGTTCCAGGACCCCCTCCGCCGTCGGTCGTTCCATCTCGTCCACGATCCGCCCGTCCCCGAGGAACAGCACCAGGTCGGAGTGGGCGGCGGCGCCCGGGTCGTGGGTGACCATGACGACGGTCTGCCCGAGCTGGTCGACGGCCTCGCGCAGGAACCCGAGGACTTCCAGGCCCGCCCGTGAGTCGAGGTTGCCGGTCGGTTCGTCCGCGAAGATCAGCTCGGGCCGGGAGGCGAGCGCGCGGGCGCACGCGACGCGCTGCTGCTGGCCGCCGGAGAGCTGGGACGGCCGGTGCCTGAGGCGGTCCCGCAGCCCGAGCGTGTCGATGACCTGGTCCAGCCACTTCTCGTCGGGCTTCTTGCCCGCGATGTCCATGGGCAGGGTGATGTTCTCGGCCGCGTTCAGCGTCGGGATGAGGTTGAACGACTGGAACATGAACCCGATCCGGTCCCGGCGCAGCCGGGTCAGCTCGCGGTCCTTCAGCCCCGTGATCTCGGTGTCGCCGAGCCACACCTGTCCGGCCGAGACGGTGTCGAGCCCCGCCAGGCAGTGCATCATCGTGGACTTCCCGGAGCCGGACGGCCCCATGACCGCGGTGAACCGGCCGCGCGCGATGTCCACGTCCACCGAGTCCAGGGCCAGCACGGTCGTCTCGCCCGAGCCGTACGCCTTGGTCAGGCCGCGGGCGCGGGCGGCGATCCCGTCGGCCGAGGCCTGGCCCGGCACGTGCTGAGCAGCGGGTGTGGACAAGACTGTCTCCTCGCTCCTGGACGTCGCGCACTCCTCGTCCCGGCCGAGGGTAGTGTGACCGGGCCCACACCCGGTATCCCTCGTGGGGGCGAGTCGGTCTCCGCCCCAGGTCGGGTCCCCGATTCCGGTGTAAGGGGCACCTTCCGTGTCGGCGGGTGCCGTGTGGGCGGGTGCCGCTTGGGCGCCTTGCGCGTGCTAGCAATCTGGCGCTAGCTTCGAGGCATGGCGAAGACCCAGCTGAACGTACGTGTGGACGAGGGCACGGCCCGCGCGGCCCGCGAACGCGCCCTGGCCCGCGGCATGAGCGTCAACCGTTACATCGAGGAACTGGTCAGACAGGACACCGGCGAGGTGGGCCACACCTTCGTGGACGCCGCCGCCGACTTCATGAAGCAGTACGAGTCCGTGTTCGCCGAGGAGTTCGGCGCAGAACGCGAGGGCACTCGCGAAGGTCGTCACTGATCCCTTGAGCCACCTGAAGATCGACCTTGCCTGGCTCCTCATGCTCGCCGAACAGAAGACCCCGGGCGATCCCCAGGTCACCGACTGGGGCGCGCTCGTCGCCGCCGTCGCGCGCCACGAGGCCGAGATATTCGACGTCCCCGTCTACGACAGTCCGCACGCGCGGGCCGCCGCGCTGCTCCAACTCCTCATCCACATCCCGGCGTTGGAGCGCTCCAACGCCCTCTTCGCCTGTGCGGTCGCCTACGCGTATCTCGTCGCCGGCGGCCTGAAGGTCGTCACCTCGCCCGAGCAGGTGCGTGACCTGGCCCGGCTGGTCAAGAACGGTGAGGTGTCCGTTGACGACATCGCGCAGGAGCTGCGCCAGTGGAGCCTGTGATCACGGTTCTTCCGGCGCGGGACGCCACGCGGTGCCCAGCACGCAGTACGACGTGGGCAGTGTCGGGCCCTTCTCCGGCATCAGCATCCGCCGGTAGGGGCCGAGTTCGAACCCGGACTCCCGCAGTGCGCCGATCGGGTCCCGGGCCAGATGGCAGCCGCCCATCAGCGGCGGCCACAGCGTGCGGTCCAGAGCGCGCTGGGTGAGGCCCATCGCCCGGCCGCCGCCCCGGCCGTGCTCGAAGAACCGCACCTCGCCGCCGGGCCGCAGCACCCGCCGTACCTCGCCGAGGGCCCGCGACACGTCCCGCACGCTGCACAGCACCAGCGAGATCACCGCCGCGTCGAAGGCCTCGCTCTTGACCGGAAGCGCCTCCGCCGCGCCCGGCACCACGTCGACCGGCACCCCGGAACGCAGGGCGGACTCCACGGCCAACTGCCGCAGCACGTGCTCCGGTTCGATGGCCACGACCTCCGAGACGGTGCCCGGGTAGTGCGCGAAGTTCAGGCCGTTGCCCGCGCCGATCTCGATGACCCGGCCGGACAGCCCGGTCAGCAGCCGCTCGCGCACGCCGGCCATGCCCATCCTGGTCTCGGCGCTCACACTGATCCGGGCGTAGTACCGGGCGAACAGCGGGTGGTGGACGGGGTCGCGGGACACCTTGCCCGATCGGGCGGACCGCAGTGGCATGGCAACCTCCCTGGCAGGCGGGCCTCACCACGATTGTCCCCCGTACGAGCCCGTCGCACCCCCCGCGGCCCGGTCACTCGACGAAGTCGCGCACCTGCTCGTAGACGCCGTGGTCGTTGTTCATGTCGGTGTGCGACACGCAGCCGACCTCGACATTGGTCGCGCCGTTCAGGATCGCGGTGGTGTCCGGGGTGAGCGCGTCGTCGCAGTTCGACCAGTAGCTGGCGTACGACACACTGCCCGGTGTCTCGTCACCGGAGTTCAGCGAGGTGAGGAAGGAACTGCCGGTGTACATCTGCGCGCAGGAGGTGTACAGCCACGAGCACCACGAGGCGGTGGTCGTGCCGTGGTTGGTGCCGGCGGTCGAGACGAAGTCGTCGACGTACGCCGTCCCGCCGAGGTTCTTGAGGTAGTAGCGGGAACTCAGCGCGCCCATCGAGTGCACGACCAGGTCTACCTTCGAGGCGCCGGTCCGGGCGAGCACGTTCTTGATCTCGGTGGCCAGCTGCTGGGCGGTGGTCACGTTCGACTGGGACCAGCTGTACGACCAGGCGTCCAGTTCCGCGGCGGTGTAGCCGTCGGTCTTGAAGTACGCGGCCCAGTCGTCCCAGCTGCTCGACGAACTGCTGAGGCCGTGCACGAACACGATCGGGTCGTGGGTCGCCGCGTGTGCGGGGGCCGCGGACAGGGACAGTGACAGAAGGAGCGGTGCCGTCACGGCCGACACGGCCGCGGCGATGCGACGCTTGGCGCGCTGCATGATGCCTCCTGATACGGGTGGGGTTGTCAGGAGTGTCAGGCCGGGTCTACGCGCGCCGCATCGGTGAAATCGCCGGTCTTTACGGGTGAATTAACTCGCCAGTAACGTCAATGGTGTGGTGACTCCGGTGAACCCCCCGTCTCTCGAACGCACTTCGCCACCGCGGCGCACGGACACGTGCAAGCGGTCCGCTCCCGTGCTCCCCGAGGGCGTCCGCGTGCGAGTGCTGCGTGCCGTGTACGGCGATCCGCGCGCCGCCGCCGAACTCGTACCGCTGCTCACCGAACGGCAGTCGGCCGGTCTGGACCCGCTGCCGACGGAGCCTGCCGAACTGGCCCCCGCGCTGCTGCGCGCACACCGCGCGGAGATCCAGGCGCTGCCCGACGACACCCGCCTGCTCCTGCTCCTCGCGGCGGCCGACCAGTACCCGGTGCCGACCCATGCCTTCCCGCGCGCCGTCACGGCCGCCCGCCTCGACATCCGTCCGCTGGAGGCCGCCGAGGCGGCCGGGATCGCCCAGGCGACGGCGGGCGGGGTCGTCTTCCGGGACGCGTGGACCAGGATCGCCGCGTACGAGACCGGCTCCCCGGCGGACCGGCGCGACGCCCACCGGCTGCTGGCGCGGGTGCTGCGCGGCGACGGCGAGACACCCGGCCGCTCCTGGCACCGGGGTGCGGGCGCGCTCGGCCCGAGCGGCCGGCTCGCGGCGGAACTCGGGGCTGCCGCCGGGAGGGCGCACGACGCGGGCCGGTTCACCTCGGCCCGCGCCCTCGCCGAACGCGCTGCCGCGCTCAGCCCCCACCCCCGTGAACAGTCCCGCCTCCTCGCCTGCGCCGCCGCGTACGCCTGGCACTCCGGCGACGGCGACCGCGCCCGCCGGCTGGCCGCCGCCGGCCACGAGGAGGCACTGACCGGCATCCTCGCCCTACGGGCGGGCAACGCTTCGGAGGCGTTCGACGCGCTGCTGGGGGCGGCGGTGCGGCGGGCCGTGGGGGAGCGCGAGAGCGGGGAAGACGAACGCCCCGCCGCCTCGTCCGGCCGGGCCGAAGGCGCGGACAGGGATGGCGAGTTGCGCCACACGCCGACCGGGTCCGCGACGTACGGCGGGCAGGAACAGGCCGTGCCGGGCGCGCCCGGAGCGTACGCACCACAGGGAGCCGACGGGCGCGCCGGCGCGGCGGCAGACCGGCGCCCGACCCGGGAACGCCCTGACACGAGCGGGACGGGGCAGCCTCCCGGCCCCCGGGCTTCAGCGCGCCCGGCGTCCGCCGCACACGCCCCCGACGCCACCGTTCACGCCCCCGGCGCTGCGCGTTCCGCCGACTCCGAGGTGAGCGATGCCGGCATCGCGGCTCCGCACGCCTCCGCACACTTCCCCGGCGCGCGCCCCGACCCCACCTCCGGAGCGCGCGCCGCCGACCCCGCCGCTCACCTCCTCGCCCGCGCCACCGAAGCCGCCATCTACACCGGTGACCTGCGTCGCTGCCGCGAGGCGGCGCGGGTCGCCGATCGGCTGGGGATCGTGCCGCCCGGCACGCTCGGTGGTCTGGCCGCCGCTTTCGACGGGCGGTACGAGGACGCGCGGGATCTGCTGATGGCGGCGGCCGGGCGGTGCGGTCCCGGTGGGGACCCCACCCTGCTCATTCACTCCGGCATCGCCGCGCTCCTGCTCGGCGACCACACCCTGGCCGCCACCGCCACGCTCCGCGCGGCGGCCTCGGCCCGGGCTCGGGGCGCGGCGGCCATCGTGGTGCAGGCGATGGAATTCCGGGCGTACGCCGACTTCTGGACGGGGCGCCCCCGGGCCGGGGAGGCCGCCGCGGCGGACGCGCTGGGGGAGGCGTACGCCACCGGTCAGGACAACGGCGCCTGTCATCTGCAGGCCGCGCTCGCCATGTTCGCGGCCGTCACCGGCGACGCGGACGTCTGTCGCGAACGTGCCGCGGCCGCACGGTCGTACGCCCTGGCCCGTGGCCTCGGCCTGCCTGCCGCGCTCGCCCAGTGGGCGCTCGCCTACCTCGACCTCAGCAGCGGCCGTTTCGCCGCGGCGGCGGCCAGGCTGCGCGCCCTTGCCGGGTTCGGCCCCGGCCACGGCCACCGCGCGATCCGGCACCTGGCCACTCCGCACTACGTCGAGGCGGCCGTCCGCACCGGCGACCCCCGGGTCGCCCGGGCCGCCCACGCCGACTACCACCGCTGGGCGAGCGCCGTGCTCAGCGCGGACGACCTGGCCCTCAGCGCCCGCTGCCGGGCACTGCTGGCGCCGGGCGGGGAGGCCGTGGAGCACTACCGCAACGCCCTCGACCTGCACTCCCACGGCACCCGGGACTTCGAACGCGCCCGCACGGAGCTGCTGTTCGGCAGCACACTGCGTCGACTGCGCCGCCGTACCGAGGCACGCGACCGCCTCCACAGCGCCCTGGAGGCGTTCGACTCCTTCGGTGCACCGCACTGCGCGGCCCAGGCCCGCACCGAACTCCGTGCCCTGGGCGCACCGACGGCACCCGCCCTCACCACACCGGACAGCCCCACCGACCGTCTCACCGCCCAGCAGCTCCTGGTCGCCCGGATGGCCGCCGAGGGCGCCACCAACCGCGAGATCGCCGACCGCCTCGCGCTCAGCCCGCGCACGATCGACCACCATCTGCGGGGAGTCTTCACCCGGCTGGGCATCCGCTCCCGCATCGAACTGGTGAGGCTCCTCGGCGAAGCCGACGGCTAGGGAGCCTCCCGCTTCACAAACGCCTCCGCGTCCCACGTCCCGTCCAGTCGCGGCGCCAGCCAACCCGGCGCCGCGGCGCGGAAGTCGGCGGGATCGAGGGACCCGGCGCCGGCGGGCAGCGCGCCCAGCAGCGGGGCCCCGGACACGTCCGGCAGGTCCGCCAGATTGCAACGCGAGGCCAGATCCGGTGCGTCGGGCCAGCTGCCGATCACGATGCCCGCCAAGCCAAGCCCACGGGTGCGGAGTTCACGGGCCGTCAGCTCCGTGGTGTTCAGCGTGCCCAGGCCGGCCGACGCCACCACCAGCACCGGCGCCGCCAGCAGCCCGGCCGCGTCGGCGACCGTGCCGCCCGCCGCGTCGAAGCGGACGAGCAGCCCGCCCGCCCCCTCGACCAGCACCAGGTCGTGCTCGGCGGCCAGCTTGGCGGCGGCCTCGGCGACCTCGTGCGGATGCACCGGCGCCCGCCCCGCCCGCCGCGCGGCCGTGGCCGGCGCCAACGGCTCGGGATACCGGGCGAGTTCGGTCGCAGTCACGGCACCCGCGAGCCGCGCCACCTCGTCGGCGTCCCCGGCCTCGTCCGGCCGTACGCCCGTCTGCGCGGCCTTCAGCACGGCCACCGACCGTCCGGACGCGAGCGCGGCGGCGGCGACGGCGGCGGTCGCGACCGTCTTGCCGACCTCCGTGCCCGTGCCCGTGATCACCAGTACCGGCATGTCACCGCTCCCCACTCACCCTTCGCGCGCCGCCGCGCACACCGCGCGGGCGATCCGTGCCACGTCCGCGTCGCCCGTGACGTACGGCGGCATCGTGTAGACGAGGTCACGGAACGGCCGTAGCCACACGCCCTCGCGCACGGCCGCCCGGGTCGCCGCCGCCATGTCGACAGGGTGGTCGAGCTGGACGACCCCGATGGCACCGAGGACCCGCACGTCCGTCACGCCCGGCAGCTCGAGGGCGGGAGCCAGCCCCTCCCGCAGCCCCGCCTCGATCCGCTTGATCTCCGCGAGCCAGTCCTGGCCCAGCAGCAGCTCGATCGAGGCGCAGGCGACCGAGGCCGCGAGCGGGTTGCCCATGAAGGTGGGGCCGTGGGCGAGGACCGGGACCTCGCCCCGCGAGATGCCGTCGGCCACCCGTGACGTGCACAGCGTCGCCGCCAACGTCAGGTAGCCGCCGGTCAGCGCCTTGCCCACGCACATCACGTCCGGCGTCACCGCCGCGTGCCCGGCCGCGAACAGCGCGCCCGTGCGGCCGAACCCCGTCGCGATCTCGTCGAACACCAGCAGCACGCCGTGCGCGTCGCACGCCTCGCGCAGCACCCGCAGATAGGCGGGGGAGTGGAACCGCATCCCGCCCGCCCCCTGCACCACCGGCTCGACGATCACCGCGGCCAGCTCGTCGGCGTGCCGCTCGATCAGAGCGCGCAGCCGGTCGGCGTACGCCTCCTCGTACTCCGCCGGCGGCGGGTCCGCGAACACCTGGCGCTGGAGCACCCCGGACCACAGCTCGTGCATCCCGCCCTCGGGGTCGCACACCGACATCGGCTGCCAGGTGTCGCCGTGGTAGCCGCCGCGCCAGGTCAACAGGCGTTGCTTGGACGGCCGCCCCAGCGAGCGCCAGTACTGCAGGCACATCTTGACCGCGACCTCGACCGACACCGACCCGGAGTCGGCGAGGAAGACATGCTCCAGGCCTTCGGGCGACATGTCGACAAGGAGCTTCGCGAGCCGTACGGCGGGCTCGTGGGTGAGCCCGCCGAACATCACGTGGCTCATCCGCCCGAGCTGCTCGCGCGCGGCCTCGTTGAGCACCGGGTGGTTGTAGCCGTGGATCGCCGACCACCAGGACGACATGCCGTCGACCAGCTCGCCCGAGCCGTCCGCCATCTTCAGGCGTACCCCGCTCGCCGACTCCACGACGAGCGGTTCCTGCCTGCCGGGCATCGGACCGTACGGATGCCAGACGTGCCGCCGGTCCAGCTCCAGCAGCTCGGGGACGGTCAGGTCAGGCATTGGGCGCGAGGTCCGTTCCGGCGCCTCGACGGCGTACGGCGACCAGGTCCGTACGAGCCTCGCCCGCCGGCGCGGCGGCCGGAGCGGACCCGCACGCACCGCCGCCCTCCTGCGACCCGCACCCGCCGGCGGCCTCCTCGGAGCCGCAACCGCCCCTGCGGTGCTCCGGCAGCGTCACCTGGTCGGCGCCCTCCACCTCGAACCCGGCGTCCGCGATCATGTCCAGGTCGGCCTTGCCCGCCTGGCCCTCACTGGTGAGGTAGTCGCCGAGGAAGATCGAGTTGGCCAGGTTGAGGGCGAGCGGCTGCATGGTGCGCAGATGGACCTCGCGGCCGCCGGCGATGCGCACCTCGACGTCCGGGCAGACGAACCGGACCATCGCCAGGATCCGCAGGCACCGCTGCGGGGTGAGGTTCCACTCCTTGGCGAGCGGCGTGCCCTCGAACGGGATCAGGAAGTTGACCGGCACGGAATCCGCGTCCAGCTCGCGCAGCGAGAAGACCACGTCGATCAGGTCCTCGTCCCGCTCGCCCATTCCGGCGATCAGCCCGGAGCAGGCGGACAGCCCGGCCGCGTGCGCCTTCTGCACGGTGTCCACCCGATCGGCGTACGTGTGCGTGGTCGTGATGTCCTCGTACGTCGCCTCGGACGTGTTGAGGTTGTGGTTGTAGGCGTCCGCGCCCGCCTCACGCAGCCGCTCCGCCTGGCCGTCGGAGAGCAGACCGAGACAGGCGCACACCTCGACGCCCTCGTTCCGGTCCTTGATCGCCTTGATGGTGTCGGAGACCCGGTCCACGTCCCGGTCGGTCGGGCCGCGCCCGCTGGCCACCAGGCACACCCGTTTGGCGCCTCCCGCCAACCCGGCCGCCGCGGCCTCGGAGGCCTGATCGGGCTTGAGCCAGGTGTACTTGAGGATGCCGGCGGTGGAGCCGAGCCGCTGTGAGCAGTAGGAGCAGTCCTCCGGGCACAGGCCCGACTTGAGGTTGACGAGATAGTTGAGTTTCACCCGTCGGCCGAACCAGTGCCGGCGTACCTTGCCGGCCGCGGCCACCACATCGAGCAGGTCGTCGTCGGAAGTGGCGAGGACGGCCAGCGCCTCCTCGCGGGTCGGCAGCTCGCGCCGAAGCCCCTTGTCCACCAGCGTGTTCAGCAGGTCCATGAGAGCCGATCCTGTCCTACGCAGGCGCTTTCGGCCAAGGAGACTTCGCACAACGAAGGCGCTTCGACGTGTGGGTATTGCCACATCATGGGTGCCTGGTCGTCCCGCTAGGGTCTGTGCACTGCCTACAAATTCCCGGCAGTGCCTACACATTCCCTGGAGGGCCGATGGCGTTCGCCTGGATCGACGAGCAGGCCGAGCTGCGCCGCCGCGCCGGACTCGTACGGACGCTGCGCCCGCGCCCCTCCGACTCGCCGCTCCTGGACCTGGCGAGCAACGACTACCTGGGCCTGGCCCGGCACCAGGAGGTCACCGAGGGCGCGGCGCGGGCCGCGCGGACCTGGGGCGGCGGCTCGACCGGCTCCCGGCTCGTCACCGGCACCACGGAACTCCACCAGGAGCTGGAACGCGAGCTGGCCGAGTTCTGCGGCGTCGAGGCGGCGCTCGTCTTCTCCTCGGGCTACGCGGCCAACCTCGCCGCGGTCACCGCGCTGGCACCGCACGGCTCGCTGATCGTCTCCGACGCCGGCAACCACGCCTCGCTCATCGACGGCTGCCGCCTGGCCCGCGGGAGCACGCAGGTCGTCGCGCACGCCGACCCGGACGCCGTTCGCAAGGCGCTCCGCACGCACGAGGGTCCCGCCGTCCTCGTGTCCGACACGGTCTTCTCGGTCGACGGCGACGCGGCCCCGCTGGCCGCGCTCGCCGAGGCGTGCCGCGAGCACGGGGCGGGACTGGTGGTGGACGACGCCCACGGCCTCGGCGTCCTCGGCGACGGCGGCCGCGGCGCCCCGCACGCGGCGGGACTCGCGGGCGCCGACGACGTCGTCGTGACGGTCACGCTGTCCAAGTCGCTGGGCAGTCAGGGCGGCGCCGTCCTCGGCCCCGCCCGGGTGATCGACCACCTCGTCAACGCGGCCCGGACGTTCATCTTCGACACCGGACTCGCCCCCGCGGCGGCGGGCGCGGCCCTCGCGGCCCTGCGGCTGCTGCGCCGCGAGCCGCAGCGGGCCGCGCGGGCCCGAGCGGTCGCCGCCGACCTGCACGCACGCCTGAGCGCCGCGGGTCTGGAGGCGGTACGTCCGGACGCCGCGGTCGTCTCCGTGCGCGCACCGTCCCCGGAGGGGGCCGTGCGCTGGGCGGCCGACTGTCGTGCGGAGGGGCTGGCCGTGGGCTGCTTCCGTCCTCCTTCCGTGCCCGACGGCATCTCCCGGCTGAGGCTGACCGCCCGCGCGGACCTCTCCGACGGGCAGATCGAGCGCGCTGTACGGGTGATCGGCGAGACGCGACCGTGAGTCGGCGTGCCACGGCCGTGCCTTGCGCGAGGGCGGAAACGGTCAGATGTGGGGCACCGCGGCCGTGAACCCCGCCCAGCTCTCGGGGGAGAAGAGCAGGGCGGGTCCGGCCGGGTTCTTCGAGTCGCGCACGGCGAGCAGTCCGGCCGAGCGCCCGGCCACGAGCCGGGCGGTCTCGACGCAGTTGTTCGCTCCTGTGCTGTAACTGCTGCGCAGCCACCGCAGGCCGTGCAGATCGGTGCTGGAAGGTACGTGCCGAGGCAGGGCAGGCATGGTGCCTCCTTACGCGCCGTCACCTATAGCGGCGATGTAGTCCAACGAGTCCTCGGGCGAAAGGGCGTGGAACTGAAGGGCGTTGAAGGCCTCGGTGTAGGCCTGGAGGTCTTCTTTCCGCTCGAGGTAGAGGCTACTCGTCAAGTGGTCGAGAACAACCACATCCAGATCAGATGTGCGCGAAAATGAGAAGATAACGAAAGGCCCGGTGACGCCGATGTGCGCGCCGGCCGCGAACGGCAGTACTTGCAACCGCACTTGGGGCAGCCGCGCCGCCTCGACCAGCCGCGCCAACTGCCGCGCCATGATGTCGGGGCCGCCGACCTCCCGCCGCAGCACGGCCTCGTCCAGGACGGCGCTCAGCCCCAGCGGCGGATGCGAACGCAGTACGTCCTGCCGGGCCAGGCGCACCTCGACCAGGGTGTCGAGACGCTCGTCGTCCAGCCCGTCCACCGCGGCCTTCGTCACCGCCCGGGCGTACTCGGGAGTCTGCAGCAGCCCGGGCACCACCGAGGTCTCCAGCGTGCGCATCGCGCTCGCCTGCGACTCCAGGCTGATGAAGTCCCGGTAGGTCGGCGGCAGCACACCTCGGTACGCCTGCCACCAGTGGTGCCGGCCGCCACCCTCGTCCGAGCCAGCCAACATCAAGAGCAGCTCGCGCAGTTGGGAGTCGTGCACCCCGTAGGCATCCAGGAGTATCCGCACATCGGCCGGTTTCACCCCGCTCGCGCCGGTCTCGATCCGGCTCACCTTCGACTGGTGCCAGCCCACCTGCCGGGCGGCCTCACCACTCGTGAGCCCCGCACCGGCGCGCAACGCACGCAGTTCGGCGCCCAGTTTCCGGCGGCGCACCGCGGGACCGTGCTGCATGGGGCTACTCCTTACTCCAACCGAGGCACCCAAATACGGTCTGCCGTCGCAGAGTTCACCGCTTCGAGCGACAGATATATGCACATCTTGGTGGATCGCCACCCGTGACCGCCCCGGTAATGGCACTCTGGCGGCGAAGCACCAGTCCGGGACCGTACTCGAACCTCCGCCTTCGTGTCGGACTGCGGTCCCGCGGGAAAGGGACGACGTCGTCATGGCAGACCACCTGGAATCATCCGTCACTCTGCCGAGCGATCCCGCCTCGGTCTCCACGGCCCGCTCCTACGTGCTCGCAACCCTGGCGGAGTGGGGCCTGCCGGCGGACACGGAAGCGGCCGACACCATCCGCCTCATCGTCTCCGAGCTCGCGACCAACGCCGTACAGCACACCTTCGGGCAGTCACCCACCTTCACGGTGGACATCGCCCTCGACCGTGACGAACGTCTGCGCATCGGTGTCACCGACAGCCATCCGCGCTTCCCGAAACGCCTGCCCGCCGCCGTCCAGCAGGACAACGGCCGCGGCATGGTGATCATCCGCTGGCTGACCGCGGAGTGCGGCGGCAGACTCAGAGTCCGGCCGACCCGTGAGGGCGGCAAGACCGTTTTAATCGAGCTGCCGTGGACCGTGCCTGCCGAACCGGTGCCTGCCGAACCGGTGCCGACGGCCGGGCAACGGGAACCGTAGGACGCTCGGCCGCGCTGTGCATCCGGCACCCGGCGGGCCCGCGTGACCAGCACCTGGCCGGCGCCCGTGGGCGGCGTTGCCGAGGACGTCGGTGCTCGCGTCGGGCGCGGTGCCGACCGGGCGTCGAAGGGGTCAGCGGCGGCGGGCTGACGGTTCCCGGTGCGGTGCTCCTTCTGGAACCGCTGTGGGCGGCCTGACGGCTGCCCGGTGCGCGTCGGTGGCACGGCCCGCCGTACCGGACGCGGAAGCGGCCATCAGGGGCCCAGACACACGAGCAGGGCCGCCCCGCCTGCGGCCGGCCCGTCGGCCGGCCGCGGGCGGGGCGGCCACCACGAGCAGTGCCGACCCGGCGAACGCGAGCACCGGCACCCCCCATGCCGGGGGTGGCGAGCCGTGAGAAGACCTGGCCGGAACGCGAAGAGGATCTGCTCCCCGGTCTGGGTGACGCGCGGTTCCTGGAGCGGTTCGCGCGCCACCGGGGGCCCCTGGAAGGGGGCGGCGGCGGGTCAGGCCGCCGCCCTCCTCCGAGGGTGGGTCACTTGACCCGGCCGTACCAGACGCTCTTGGTCCAGATCTTCTGCAGTCGCACCACGTCCCCGGTCTTCGGGGCGTGCCAGATCTTCCCCTTCCCGGCGTAGATGCCGACGTGGTAGACGCTCGAACCCGAGTGGAAGAACACCAGGTCTCCGGCCTTGCGGCTCTTGGAGGAGATGTGGCGCGTCTTGTTGTACTGCTGGGCCGCCGTACGGGGCAGTTTCTTGCCCACCTTCTTGAACGAGTACAGCGTGAGCCCGGAGCAGTCGAACCGGCGCGGTCCGGTGGCCCCGTACTTGTACGGGGAGCCCTTCTTGGACGCCGCGACCTGAAGTGCCTTCGTCGCCGGCGTGGCGGCCGCGGCGTCGGAGGCGACACCCGGGACCACGACGGAACCGCCCACTGCGGCGATGGTGAGGGCCGAGGCCGTACCGGCCCGGACCATGAGCGACGGGACACGATTGAGCGCAGTCATGCGCAACCCTTCGTCAGCCGCCTGTGAAGGATGACCTGTCGGATTCGGGCTGGCGAAGTTGCCCGGCCGCTGCTGCGGCTTCACCCCAAGGGCTGCTCGGCCCGGCGCCTCTCATGCGGAGACGACCGTTCCGGCGACCCGTCGTGCTTGGGTCCTCCACTCCTGCCGATCCACTCCTGTCGACCGGTCATCCGGGCAGCGGCAGGACTCGGCGTCCGCCCGGATCGCCCCGCCGCTGCGGCGGGGTCTTGTCGTCAGACAGGGATCTTGGCTCACGGATGTCCGAAATTCCCAACGGAACCTGTGGTTTGTGTTGTTACTCACCACTCACCCGTTCGGGTGGACACCCCAGTGTTCGAAAGGGCGTCCAGGGACCCGAGGACGCTCGGACCAGCACCGGAGCGACTCATTCCGCCCTCGGGCCACGCGCGTTGCGCAACTTTGGCGGGCCCGAAAATGGACGCGTGAGTACTCCAAAAGGACGTACACCGTTTGGTGCGTTTCAATGCCGGTCCGGACGCTCCGTCAGGAGGCGGTGCGTCCGGACCGGCTGGTCGTGCGTCAACCGTCGGAGCGCGGCGGCAGCGTGACGCGAGCCGTGCGGCGCTCCCCGTCCAGCACGCGCAGCGCACGCGCCAGCGTGTCGGCGTGCACCTCGCTCTCGCCCCGACGGTGCATCAGCGCCAGCGCGTCCCGCAGCTGGGCCGCCTTGGTGACCAGTGCCTGCGCGGCCCGCAGCCCGCGGTACGTGTCGCCGTGGTGGGCCGGGTTGATCCGGCCGAGCAGGTCGACCACGTCGAGAT
The DNA here is from genome assembly GCF_001279775.1 of Streptomyces sp. MMG1533. Classification (GTDB taxonomy): domain Bacteria; phylum Actinomycetota; class Actinomycetes; order Streptomycetales; family Streptomycetaceae; genus Streptomyces. The sequence goes on from NZ_LGDG01000213.1 coordinate 76,371, forward strand.
AACGGTCGATCAGTTCGCCCTCGGCGCGCGTCAGGGCGGGCAGCGGTGGCAGGTCGGGCAGCATCGGCGGCTCACCCCTCGCCGGGGCCGGGGCGCGAGGCCTTGCGGCTCGGGATGATCCGGTCCGCCAGCCCGTACTCCAGCGCCTCCTGCGCGGAGAAGATCTTGTCCCGCTCGATGTCGGTGTTCACCTGTTCCGGGCTGCGCCCCGTGTGCCGTACCAGCATCTCTTCCAGGCGGGACCGTACGCGCAGCAACTCGTCGGCCTGGATGGCCAGATCGCTCGCCTGTCCCTGAACCGGCTCGGACAGCGCGGGCTGGTGGATCACCACCCGCGCACCCGGCAGCAGGTTCCGCTTGCCGGGCGTGCCCGCGGCCAGCAGCACCGCGGCGGACGAGCCGGCCTGCCCCAGGCACGTCGTCTCCACGTCGCACGTGACGTACTGCATCGTGTCGTAGATCGCCGACATCGAACTGAACGAGCCCCCGGGGGAGTTGATGTACAGCATGATGTCGCGGTCCGGGTCCCGGTACTCCAGGTACATGAACTGGGCCATCACGTCGTTCGCCGAGATGTCGTCGATCGGCGTCCCCAGGAAGACGATCCGTTCCTCCAGCAGTTTCGAGTACGGATCCATCGTCTTCTGCCCGGAACTCGTGCGTTCCGTGAACTCGGGCAGGACGTAGCGGGCGGACGGTCGGGTCATGGCTGCCCCTCCTTCGGCGTCTGTAAAAAATGTACAGGATGTACGTGACGTTATGATGGGGGTATGGCCTACGAGATTCCGGTGACGCAAGCCAGAGCTGAACTCGCCGACCTGATCAATCGGGTGGTGTACGGCGGTGAGCGGGTGGTCGTGACGCGGCACGGCAAACCCCTCGTCGCCCTGGTTTCCGCCGCCGACCTCGAACGGCTGGAGGAGCTCCAGGAGCCCGCGGAGGAGCAGGTGATCAGCGCGGTCTCCACCGTCCGTGAGGTCGCGTCCGCTCCCCGCGAACAGCAGCGGTTCGGTATCGCGGCACACCACCGCGGGTCCAGCGCCTCCTGAATGACGAAAAGACCGTGCGCCCCCGTCCGCCACGGCGGGGGTGCACGGTCGGACTGGCGCGGGCGACCGTCAGCCGACGGCCACCGGCTCCCGTTCGGGTGCGGGCTCGGCGTCTTGCGTACGCGCCCTGAGCGCACCGCCGAGGAGCACGGCGCCCAGGCCCAGCACGGCCCACCAGGTCAGCGTGAGGGCGGGACCGGTCGCTGCCGCGCCGTCGAAGAAGGACACCGAGCGCAGCAGGGTCGTCCCCGCGCCCGGCGGTAGCCACTGGCCGATCGTGCCGACCGGCTCGGGCAGCATCCGTGGGGCGCCGGTCGCCCCGGAGAACGGGTTGCCGAGCAGCATCACGACGCCCGCGGCGATCCCGATGCCGGCAGGGCCCGTGAGGGCGGCCAGACCCGCCACCGCCGCGCCGACGGCCAGCGTTGCCAAGGCGAACGTTCCCGCCTCGGCCCACCAGTTGCCGGTGAGGACGTCGAGCCAGGTGTGCGCGATGGTGGCGGCCGCCACGCCGACCAGGGCCGTGGCGCCGACCAGGGCGCCAACGGCACGGATGCCGCGCAGTCCGAGCAGAGTGGTCGCCGCCCCTGCCGCGATGCCGGCCAGTGCGAGCGGCAGCACGCTCGCGTTCAGTGCCGAGCCCCGCGGATCCGCCGCCGGGGCGGCCACCACGTCGACGGTCCTGACCTGCGCGCCCGAGGCGGCGGCATGCTCGGCCACCGTCTGCTGGAGCATCTGGGCGACGGACGGGCTCGCCGCGGAGGCCGTCAGGAGTTCGGTGCCCTGGGCGGTGACCACGACCGCGCCGTATACGGTCCGGTCCTCCACGGCGTCTCGGGCGGCGGCCTCGTCGGCGTAACGGTGGATCTCGAACGCGCCCTCCTGCTGTGCGAGCTGCTTCTCCACCTGGCCCGTCGCTGCGGCGGGCCCGGCGACGCCGAGCGGCAGGTCGCGGGGTGCGGTGCGGGCCGCGGGCCAGGCGAAGGCCCACAGGGCGAGCGCCGCGAGCAGGGGGATCAGTACCGCCACGGCGACCATCCGGCGGCCGTGCTTCACGGGCCGTGGCTCGGCCCGGGTGGCGGAGGGGGTGGACATGGGATCGGCCTCCTCGGTCGGGATTAAAAAGAAGGATCGTTCGTTTTAGGTGTCATCACCGTCGCGCCCGTCGCTCTCCTTGTCAAGAAGGAACGTTCGTTTTAGATTGGGGACCATGGCCCGTGTATCCCAGGAGCACCTGGACGCCCGCCGCCGCCAGATCCTCGACGGCGCCGCCCTCTGCTTCGCCCGCAACGGCTTCCACGCCACGTCCATGCAGGACGTGCTGAAGGAGGTCGACCTCTCGGCCGGAGCGGTCTACCGCTACTTCAGCGGCAAGGAGGAGCTGATCGCCGCGATCGTCGGCGAGGTGCTCGGGTCGGTCCACGAGGCCTTCGAGGGGGCCGCGAAGCAGAGTCCGCCGCCCCCGCCGGACCTCCTCGTCGGTTCGGTACTGGGCCGCACGCTCGACACGAAGGCGGCGCTGACCGTCGACGGAGAACCGGCCTTCCCGCGACTGGTCGTCCAGGTGTGGACGGAGACACTGCGCAACCCGGAACTGGCCCGCGTGCTGCGGGACGGATACGACGCGGTGGGCGGGGCCTGGATGCGGATCGTCGAGGGCTACCAGGAGGCCGGGATGATGAGGTCGGACCTGCCCCCGGAGCACGTCGCCCGCACCATGATCGCCGCCGTGCTGGGATTCATCGCGCAGCTCTCCCTGTTCGGGCCGGCCCCGGTCGAGGTCCTGCAGAACGGACTACGCGCGTTGATGAGCATGCAGGACACGCCCGCCGAGTCGTAATCGGTCACAGCTCGGTTAACTTGCTTGAAACTCGGTCCAACTAGCCTGCCGATCCACGCCACCAGGGACTTTGCCCCGGGGCAGCGGCAACCGGACCCCGCACGGTCCGGAGCGAGGACTGTGAGGTGGGACGTGCAACTGACCCCGCACGAGCAAGAGAGGCTGCTGATCCATGTGGCGGCCGACGTGGCCGAGAAGCGCCGGGCCCGCGGGCTGAAGCTCAACCACCCCGAGGCGATCGCGCTCATCACGTCGCACATCCTCGAGGGCGCGCGTGACGGCCGTACGGTCGCCGAGCTCATGGCCTCCGGACGCAAGCTGCTCACCCGGGACGACGTCATGGAGGGCATCCCCGAGATGATCCACGACGTCCAGGTCGAGGCGACCTTCCCGGACGGCACCAAGCTCGTCACCGTCCACGACCCGATCGTCTGACGGAAGGAGCCGCCGTGATTCCCGGAGAGTTCCTGTTCGCCGAGGACCCGATCGTCTACAACGAGGGCCGCGAGGTCACCTCGCTGACCGTCCTCAACGCCGCCGACCGGCCCGTCCAGGTCGGCTCCCACTACCACTTCGCCGAGGCCAACCCCGGTCTGGACTTCGACCGCGGCGCCGCACACGGCAAGCGGCTCAACATCGCCGCCGGTACCGCCGTGCGCTTCGAACCCGGGATCCCCGTCGACGTCGAACTCGTCCCGCTCACCGGCGCCCGTGTGGTGCCCGGGCTGCGCGGGGAGACCGGAGGTGCCCTCGATGCCTGAGATCTCGCGTGCCGCGTACGCCGACCTGTTCGGCCCCACCACCGGCGACCGTATCCGGCTCGCCGACACCGACCTGCTGGTCGAGATCGAGGAGGATCGTTCCGGCGGTCCCGGACTCGCCGGTGACGAGGCCGTCTTCGGCGGTGGGAAGGTCATCCGCGAGTCCATGGGCCAGTCCCGTGCTACGCGCGCAGACGGCACCCCGGACACAGTCATCACCGGTGTCGTGATCATCGACCACTGGGGGATCGTCAAGGCCGACGTCGGCATCCGCGACGGCCGGATCACCGGCATCGGCAAGGCCGGCAACCCCGACACCATGGACGCCGTCCACCCCGACCTGGTCATCGGCCCCGAGACCGAGATCGTCGCCGGCAACGGACGGATCCTCACCGCGGGCGCCATCGACGCGCACGTCCACTTCATCTGCCCGCAGATCGCCGACGAGGCGCTCTCCGCCGGTATCACCACGCTGATCGGCGGCGGCACGGGCCCGGCCGAGGGCTCGAAGGCGACCACCGTGACGCCCGGCCCCTGGCACCTGGCGCGGATGCTGGAGGCGATGGAGGAGTACCCCGTCAACTTCGGCCTGCTCGGCAAGGGCAACACCGTCTCGCACGACGCGATGCTCTCCCAGATCCGCGGCGGCGCGCTCGGTCTCAAGCTGCACGAGGACTGGGGATCCACTCCCGCCGTCATCGACGCCTCGCTGACCGTCGCCGACCGCACCGGCATCCAGGTCGCGATCCACACGGACACACTGAACGAGGCCGGGTTCGTCGGCGACACCCTCGCCGCGATCGCCGGACGCGGCATCCACGCCTACCACACCGAGGGCGCGGGCGGCGGGCACGCGCCGGACATCATGACCGTGGTCTCCGAGCCGCACGTGCTGCCGAGTTCGACCAACCCGACCCGGCCCTTCACCGTCAACACCGCCGAGGAACACCTCGACATGCTGATGGTGTGCCACCACCTCAACCCGGCCGTCCCGGAGGACCTCGCCTTCGCCGAGTCCCGGATCCGGCCGTCCACCATCGGCGCGGAGGACATCCTCCACGACCTGGGTGCCATCTCGATCATCTCCTCCGACGCCCAGGCCATGGGCCGCGTCGGCGAGGTCATCATGCGGACCTGGCAGACCGCCCATGTGATGAAGCGGCGACGCGGTGCGCTGCCGGGTGACGGCCGCGCCGACAACCGTCGCGTACGTCGCTATGTCGCCAAGTACACGATCAACCCGGCCGTCGCCCAGGGCCTCGCCCGCGAGGTCGGCTCGGTCGAGACCGGCAAGCTCGCCGACCTGGTGCTGTGGGAGCCCGCGTTCTTCGGGGTCAAGCCGCACCTCGTCATCAAGGGCGGACAGATCGCGTACGCGCAGATGGGCGACGCCAACGCCTCCATCCCGACCCCGCAGCCCATCCTGCCGCGTCCGATGTTCGGGGCGATCGGGCGGGCGCCCGCGTCGAATTCCGTCAACTTCGTGGCGCCGCTCGCCATCGAGGACGGGCTGCCGGAACGACTCCAGCTCGGCAAGAAGTTCGTGGCCATCGAGTCGACGCGTGCGGTCACCAAGGCCGACATGCGCGAGAACGACGCGCGGCCCCGCGTGCAGGTCGATCCCGACAGCTTCGCCGTGCACATCGACGGTGAGCTCGTCGAGGCGACTCCGGCCGCCGAACTGCCCATGGCCCAGCGCTACTTCCTCTTCTGATGTCCAGGGCCGCACTTCTTGTTCTGGCCGACGGCCGCTTCCCCGCCGGAGGGCACGCGCACTCCGGCGGGGCCGAGGCGGCCGTCAAGGCCGGGCGGGTCACCGGGGCCGCGAGCCTGGAGGACTTCTGCCGGGGGCGGCTGCACACGGCCGGGCGCGTCTCCGCTTCCCTGGCCGCGGCGGCCGTACTCGGCGTGGATCCGGTGGAGTTGGACGCGGCCGCCGACGCACGGACGCCGTCCCCCGCGTTGCGGGTCGCCGCGCGGAAGCTGGGCCGGCAGTTGATGCGGGCCGCGCGGGCGACCTGGCCGGCCGAGGAACTCGACGCCCTGGCACGGCAGTTCCCCAAGGGGGCGCATCAGCCGGTGGTGCTCGGGCTCGCCGCCCGGGCGGCGGGGCTGGGCGCCCTGGACGCCGCGCACTGTGCGGCGTACGAGAGTGTCAGCGGGCCGGCGTCGGCCACGGTGCGGTTGCTGAGTCTGGACCCCTTCGATGCGACCCGGGCGCTGGCGCGGCTGGCGCCGGAGCTGGATCGCGTCGCGGATCAAGCGGTGGAGGCGGCCCGGAGGGCTGTCGACGAGGGCGTCGATGCCTTGCCCGCGGGTTCCGCTCCGCTGCTGGAGATCAGTGCGGAGGTGCATGCCGCTTGGGCTGTCCGGTTGTTCGCGTCCTAGTGGGTTCGCCCCCGCCGCCCCTTCCCGTCCCGACCCCGGGGGCTCCGCCCCCAGACCCCCGTATCGGCCTGAACGGCCTCGTCCTCAAACGCCGGACGGGCTGAACACAGCCGGCCCGCGTGCAACAGGAGCCGCCTCATGCACCTCGACCACTCCCACCACGGCCCCGCCGCCGTCAGTGCCGACGCCCACCGACCCGACGGCTCGCACCGTGCCCTGCGGATCGGGCTCGGCGGGCCCGTCGGGTCCGGGAAGACCGCGACCGTCGCCGCGCTCTGCGGGGCGCTGCGCGACGAGCTGTCCCTCGCCGTCGTCACCAATGACATCTACACGCGCGAGGACGCCGAGTTCCTGCTGCGCGAGGCCGTGCTGCCGCCCGAGCGGATCACCGCCGTCGAGACGGGGGCCTGCCCGCACACCGCGATCCGGGACGACATCTCCGCCAACCTCGAGGCGGTCGAGGACCTGGAGGACGAGGTCGGCCCGCTGGACCTGATCCTCGTCGAGTCCGGTGGTGACAACCTGACCGCCACCTTCTCCAAGGGGCTCGTCGACGCGCAGATCTTCGTGATCGACGTCGCCGGCGGGGACGACATTCCGCGCAAGGGCGGCCCGGGCGTCACCACCGCCGACCTGCTCGTCGTCAACAAGACCGACCTCGCCCCGTACGTCGGCTCCGACCTGGTGCGGATGGCGACCGATGCCAAGGCCCAGCGGGCCGAACTGCCGGTCGTGTTCCAGTCGCTCAGGACCGAGCCCGGCGTGACGGACGTCGCCGACTGGGTGCGGACGCAGCTCGCCGCGTGGACGGCATGACCGCGGCCGTGACAGGGGTGCGGGCCACCGCGCGGATGCTCGCGCGGGACGACGGCAGAGGCGGTACGTCCCTGCCCGTCCTGGAGGGCGACGGGCCGCTGGCGCTGCGGCGGACCCGGGGGAGCGGCGGCGAGGCGCACGTCATGCTCGTCGGCGCGATGAGCGGCCCGCTCGGCGGTGATCACTTCACCGTCGAGGCCGGTGTGGAGACCGGGGCCCGGCTGCGCGTCGGGTCGGCCGCCGCCACCATCGCCCTGCCGGGCCAGGCCAAGGGCGAGGCCCGCTACGACGTCCGGCTCAGCGTCGCCGACGGGGGCGAACTGCGCTGGCTGCCCGAGCAGTTGATCTCCGCACACGGCAGCGACCTGTACGTCACGACGCGCGTCGACCTCGGTGCCACGGCCCGGCTCGTGCTGCGTGAGGAGCAGGTGCTCGGGCGGGTCGGCGAGGAGCAGGGGCGGCTCGGCAGCCGTATGGTCGTACGGGTCGCTGGGCGTGCCGTGCTCGACCAGGAGCTGGCCTGCGGGCCCGGAGCGCCGGGCGGCTGGGACGGGCCCGCGGTACTCGCGGGGCATCGAGCCGTCGGTCAAGTCGTCGTGGTGCGGCCGGAGTTCGCAAACGAGCCGGTGGCGGCGCGGGTGCTGGGGGAGGGCGCCGTGATCGTCCCGCTCGCCGGGCCCGCCGCACTGGTGACCGCGGTGGCGCCGGATGCGCTGAGGCTTCGGCGGATCCTGGACGAGGCGCTGATCTCCCTCAGTTGACGTCGAGGGCCCAAAACCGCCAAGCGAACGTCTCGGTCCGGTTATCGGATTGGCAAAGAAGGTCAACAACCCCTGTTCTCAGGGAGCTCACAGCCGCGAGGATCCCCGTATCCATGACAACGACGTACGGGGAGGCCTCACTTGAGGGACAAGAGAGCCACGAGGCGGGCGACCGCGTTCGGTTCCGCCGGAGTGCTCGTCACGGCGATCCTGATTGCCGGGGCCGTCACGGCTCCCGCCGCCAGTGCGGACACCCGCCATGGCCAGGACCGCGAGGCCCGCGGCGCCGCGATCGCCGCGGCCAAGGCCGAGAAGGCCGGGATCGACTGGCAGGACTGCCCGGACGACTGGGGTCTGGAGAAGCCGATCCAGTGCGGTTATGTCACCGTGCCGCTCGACTACGCCAAGCCCTACGGCAAGCAGATCAAGCTCGCCGTCGACCGCATCGGCAACACCGGCACCAAGGAGGAGCGCCAGGGCGCCCTCATCTACAACCCGGGCGGACCGGGCGGCTCCGGCCTGCGCTTCCCGCGCCGGGTCACCACCAAGGCGCCCGTGTGGGCCAACACGGCCAAGGCGTACGACTTCGTGGGCTTCGACCCGCGCGGCGTCGGCCACTCGGCGCCCATCTCCTGCGCCGACCCGCAGGAGTTCGTGAAGGCGCCCAAGATGGACCCGGTGCCCGACTCCGAGGCCGACAAGCTCGCCCAGCGCAAGCTGGCCCGCGAGTACGCCGAGGGCTGCTACGAGCGCAGCGGCGCGATGCTGCCGCACATGACCACCCCGAACACCGCGCGTGACCTGGACGTCATCCGCGCCGCGCTCGGCGAGAAGAAGCTCAACTTCCTCGGCGTCTCCTACGGCACCTACCTCGGCGCGGTCTACGGAACCCTGTTCCCGGGCCACGTCCGGCGCATGGTCGTCGACAGTGTCGTCAACCCGTCGCGGGAGAAGATCTGGTACGAGGCCAACCTCGACCAGGACGTCGCCTTCGAGGGCCGCTGGAAGGACTGGGAGGACTGGGTCGCCGCCAACGACGCCGTCTTCCACCTCGGCGACACCCGCGCCGAAGTCCAGGCGAAGTGGCTGGAGTTGCGGGCCGCGGCGAAGAAGAGCCCGATCGGCGGGGTCGTCGGCCCGGCCGAGCTGCTCGGGTTCTTCACGGGTGCCCCGTACTACGACTCCTCGTGGATTCCGGTCGCCACCGTGTTCGGCAAGTACTTCGCCGGCGACACCCAGGCGCTGGTCGACGCGGCCGCTCCCGACCTGTCGGACACCGCGGGCAACATCGCCTCGGAGAACGGCAACGCCGTCTACACGGCCGTCGAGTGCACCGACGCCAAGTGGCCCACCAGCTGGAAGAAGTGGGACCGGGACAACACGAAGCTGCACCAGAACTACCCGTTCCTGACCTGGTCCAACGCATGGATGAACCTGCCCTGCGCGACCTGGCCGGTCAAGCAGCAGACCCCGGTGAACGTCAAGACCGGCAAGGGGCTGCCGGGCGTGCTGATCGTGCAGTCCGAGCGTGACGCCGCGACCCCGTACGGCGGCGCCGTCGAACTGCACAAGCGGTTCAAGGGCTCCCGTCTGATCACCGAGAAGGACGCGGGCTCCCACGGTGTGACCAGCCTGGTCAACCCGTGCGTCAACGAGCGGGTGGACGCCTACCTGCTCACCGGCAAGCTGGACGGCGCCGACGTGACGTGCGGACCGCACGCGACGCCGAAGCCGTAACCAGTACGCGGTGAAGGGGGGCGGCCGTCGCCGACGGCCGCCCCCCTTCACGCGTCGAGAAGCACGTCCTCCGCCGCGTAGTCGAAGAGGTCGCCGTACGCCTGGAACATCTTCGGGTACGCCTCTCGCCAGTCCCGCCCCGCGAGTCGCCCCTCGATCCAGGCGACGGTGTCCGGCAGCGTCTGCGCGTACCGTACGACCGGGCGGTAGCCCAACTCCCTTTCCGCCGCGGACATGTCGCACACCACGGGCACCGGCACCGACCACGGCGTGTCACCCACCGTGGGCGCCGGAGGCGGACCGTCCACGAGGACACTCTCGTTCTCGACGCCCATGACGGCGTCGATCGCCCGGGCGATCTCCGCGACCGTCGGAGCGTCCGGGTCCACGGCGTTGAGGGCCCGGGAGCCCGGCCGCGCGGCGGCCAGCCGGATCAGCTCCGCGATGTTGTGGACACTCGCCGGGTGGAAGCGGCTCTCGCCGCCGTAGGCAAGGACGCGCCGGGGACGGCCGTCCAGGTTGCGCTTGACGAAGTAGAGCTCGCGCGGAGTCCGGCAGTGGGGTCCGTGGATCGCACCGGCACGCAGCAGCGTGGTCGGCAACCGTGCGCCGACGGCGAGGAGTTCGCGCTCCAGCCCTGCCTTGCGGGTGCTGTACGAGCTGTCGCCCGGCCGGACGGTCCGCTGGTCCTCCGTGATCGGCACCGGGTACTCGGGGAAGCCGTCGGGCTCCTGCTGGGTGTCGAAGCCCCGGCCCTTGTCGTCCTCGTACACCGACAGGCTGGAGATCACCACGGCCGAGCCCACACGGTCGCCCAGCGAGGTCAACTGCCGTGCGTGCTCCGGCCCGTAGGCCACCATGTCGACCAGGACCTCGCAGCCGTCGCCGACCGCCGCGGCCAGCGCCGCGTGGTCCTCCCGGTCCGCCCGCACGACCTGCACGCCGTGCGGCCACCCCTCGTCGCGTGCGCCGCCGCGCGAGACGGCCGTCACCTCCCAGCCGTCCCGGGCCAGCACACCCACGGCCGCCCGCCCGATCTGTCCCGTCGCTCCGACCACCACAGCACGTCTCATGCGGCGACCGTACGACCGGGCCCGTCGTGACTGCCAGCGTCTCTGCCGAGAGCAGAGGTCAACTCAGCGGCAGCCGGGGGAACCTGCGCTCCTTCTCCGAGCGCGCCGCGGCCTCCTCCGCCTTGGCGACGGCCGCGTACTGGTCGACGTACTCCTGCTCGGACAGTGTCAGGATCGCGTACATGATCTCGTCGGTGATCGCACGCAGGATCGCCTTCTCGTTCTCCATGCCGGCGTACCGGGAGAAGTCGAGGGGCTTGCCGAAGCGGATCACCACGGGGTGGATGTTGGGGACGACCTTGCCGGGCGGCTGGGCCTCGAAGGTGCCGATCATCGCGCAGGGGATGACGGGCACTTGGGCCCTGAGCGCCATCACCGCGACGCCGACCTTGCCCTTGTAGAGCCGGCCGTCGTGGGAGCGGGTGCCCTCCGGATAGATGCCGAGCAGCTCGTCCTTGCGCAGGACACCGAGCCCTTCGCGGATCGCGGCCTGGCCCGCCTCCTTGCCGGAGCGGTCCACGGGGATCTGTCCGGCGCTGCGGAAGAAGGTCGCGACCAGCCGGCCCCTGATGCCGGGTCCCGTGAAGTACTCGGCCTTCGCGAGGAAGGTGATGCGCCGCTTCAGGACCGCGGGCATCAGGAAGTGGTCCGAGAAAGAGAGGTGGTTGCCCGCGATGATGGCCGCGCCCGATGCCGGAATGTGCTCCAGGCCTTCTATTCGAGGGCGGAAGACCAGTCTCAGCAACGGCCCCAGGAACACGTATTTGAGCAGGTAGTAGAACAAGGGGGGTCGCTCCTCACTCCGGCGGTCGGCTCAACCGCCGCGTTAAAGCAGGTCAACCGGCACGTCGTGGGGGTGCCAGTGTAGGGGCAGGCGCGGGCTGCCGAAACCGCACGGGGCGGTCTCGAGCAAGGGTTTGGCCGAGCCTCGACGGGTCGTCGGCTGCCGGTCACGGTCGCATTCACAGCGGTACTCACCGCCGTACACGCACTCGTACACACAGCCGTACTCACCGCCGTACTCACAGCCGGACGATGATCAGAGCCGTGTCGTCCGTGGCACCGCCGGGTGGCAGCAGCTCCAGCAGGACGGCGTCGGCGAGGGGCTCGGGGTCCGCGGCCCGGTGGCGGCGCAGGGAGTCGGCCAGACGGGCCAGACCGGTGTCGATGTCCTCGCGGCGCCGTTCCACCAGGCCGTCGGTGTACAGGGCGAGAGTGGCGCCGCCGGTGAAGGTGGTGCCGGCCTGGGGCCTCGGCATCGGGTCGGGGCGGGCATCGAGCGGGGGATCGGTGGCCCGGTCGAGGAACTCCACCCGGCCGTCGGGGTGGACCAGGACGGGCGGCGGGTGGCCGGCACTGCTGTAGGTGATCGTGTGCCGGTCGAAGTCGATGAAGGTGGTGACCGCGGTGGCCGATTCGGCGCCGTCGACCACATGGGCGTACCGCCCGAGGATGTCCAGCGCCTGGGCGGGCCCCTCGGCGACCCGGGAGGCGGCGCTGAGCGCGCTGCGCAGCTGGCCCATGACACCGGCGGCCGCCAGCCCGTGACCGACCACGTCGCCCACGGACACACCGAGGCGGTGGCCGCCCACCAGGTCGACCAGGTCGTACCAGTCGCCGCACACGTTCAGCGCGCCCACCGCGGGCCGGTAGCGGACGGCCGCCCGGTGGTTGCCGACCTGCCGGCGGGCGGGCAGCATCGCCTCCTGCAGGGCCAGGGCCACCTCGCGCTCGCGGGCGTGGGCCTGCCGCAGCCGCTCGTTGAGCTCCTGCAGTTCGCGGGCGCGTGTGTACAGCTCGGCCTCCAGCACCTGGGCCCGGCCGGTGCTGCGCCCGCCGCGGGCCCGGATCAGCTCGGTGACCTCCTCGACCCGGTGCACCAGCAGCAGCACCTCCCCGTCCGGGCCGAGCACCGGCGCGTTGCACGGGCTCCAGTACCGCTCCTGCCAGTGCCCCGGCCGCTCGGGGTCCTCGACGTCGTACCGCTGCAGGGCCATCGCGTCACGCTCGCCCGTGGCCAGCACGCGCTGCAGCGAGGCCTCCAGGTTGCGCATGCCCGTCGCCGCGGGGTCGTTGGGGTTGTCCGGGAAGACATCGAACAGGTGCTTCCCGATCATCTGCTCCCGCTTGCGGCCGGCCGTGCGGAGGAACTCCTCGTTGACGTCCGCGTAGACCAGATCGGGCGTGAGTACGGCCACCATGCCGGGCAGGGCCTGGAACACCGCCGCGTAGTCGATCGCCGAATCGCTCATGGCTCCGCTCTCACCACCGGAATCACCCCAGTTTCCCACGATATGCACGGTCTCGGTCATGTCGGACGTTCCTTGGTCACACCGGTGGTTCCGGCAGCGGTCACACCGGTGGATCCGTCAGCGACTGCTCGGCCCAGATGACCTTTCCCTCCGGCAGGAACCGGGTGCCCCACCGCTGGGTGAACCGGGAGACCAGCAGCAGTCCGCGCCCGCCCTCGTCCGTGGTGCGAGGATGGCGCAGGTGGGGTGCGGTGGCGCCGCCGTCGAAGACCTCGCAGATCAGCGTCCGGTCCTTGATCAGCCGGAGCCGGATGGGCCCGGTGGCGTGCCGGACGGCGTTGGTGACCAGCTCGCTCACGACGAGCTCCGTGGTGAAGGCCAGCTCGTCCAGGCCCCAGTCCGTCAGCCTGCGGCAGGCCGCCTTGCGGGCGTCGGCGACGACGGCGGGGTCGGCGGCCAGCTCCCAGGAGGCGACCTGGTCGGCGCCGAGACGGCGGGTACGGGCCATCAGCAGGGCCACGTCGTCGTGCGGACGGGCCGGGGCCAGGGTGTCCACGACGGCACGGCAGCGCTGGTCGAGCGAGGCCGCCGACCGCTCCAGGGCCTGTCGAAGCCGCTCCTGGTGCGCGTCCGCGGCCCACTCCTCGCCGCGGGCCAGCAGACCGTCGGTGTACAGCGCGAGCGTGCTGCCCTCCGGCAGGGTCATCTCGAGCGACTCGAACGGCCGTCCGCCCGCCCCCAGCGGCGGCCCCTGGGGCAGCTCGACGAACGTGACGCTCCCGTCGGGCCGGACGACCGCGGGCGCGGGATGCCCGGCGGCGGCCATCAGGCACCGTCCGTCGACCGGGTCGTGGACGACGTAAAGACACCCGGCCCCCACCGCCTGCGTGCTGTCGCCCCCCTGTTGCTCCCCGCCGACCGGTGCGGCGCTCTCCTCCTGCGCCGTGCGCGCGACCAGGTCGTCGAGGCGGGCCAGGACCTCGTCGGGCGGCAGGTCCAGCGCCGCGAGCGTCTGAACGGCGGTCCGCAGCCGCCCCATGGCCGCCGCTGCGTCGATGCCGTGCCCGGGCACCTCGCCCACGACGAGGGCCACCCGTGCCCCGGAGAGCGGGATCAGGTCGTACCAGTCGCCGCCGAGGCCCGTCAGCTCGTTCGCCGGCCGGTAGCAGGCGGCCACCTCCACCGCGTCCTGGTCGGGCAGCCGGTGCGGGAGCAGGTTGCGCTGCAGCGCCAGCGCCGCGTCCCGCTCGCGGGTGTAGCGCCGGGCGTTGTCCACGCACACCGCCGCCCGCGAGACCAGATCCTCGGCCAGGCTCAGGTCGTCCTCGTCGAAGGGCTCCTGACGGCGCCGCCGGAAGAACGTGGTCACGCCCAGGGTGACACCCCGCGCCCGGACCGGCACGACCATCACGCTGTGCAGCCCGAGGTCCTGGAACGTGGTGCCGCGGCCGCCTGGGCTGTCGGTGAGCCAGTCCCGGGCGAGCGGGGCGAGTCGCCCCTCGCGCCAGGACCGGCCGGTGGCGAGACAGCGGATCGGGGGTGAGCCGGGTGCGTAGGCGGCGGGGGCGCCGATGCCGATGGTGGGGACCGCGGTGGGGCCGGCGCCTTCCTCGCCCTCTTCGGCCGACGTCCGCCCCGTCCGCCGCAGCCGTACCGGATCCGTTCCGTCCAGCGGTCCGGGCGCCGGCTCCGCTCCCCGCAGCACCGACTCCAGCAGGTCCACGACGACCAGGTCGGCGAGTGCCGGTACGGCCACGTCGGCCAGCTCCTGTGCCGTCCGTACGATGTCCAGGCTGCGGCCGATGTACTCGCCGGCCCGGTCGAGGAGGGCCAGCCGCTGCCGGGCGCGGTGGTGCCCGGTGATGTCCACGACGGTGTAGTACACGCCCATCGGGTGGCCCCGCTCGTCGTCGAGCCGGGTGAACGACAGCACCTGCGCGGTCTCCCGGTGCGGTGCCGAGCGCAGGCTGCCGACGTGCTCGTATCCGATCACCGGCTCCCCGGTCGCCAGCACGTGCCGCATCTGCGCCTCGATGGCGTCGGCGTCCAGGCCCGGCTGTATGTCCGCCAGTCGGAGCCCGAGCCGCTGGGCGGGCGGTCCGCCGCCGAACTGTGCCAGGGCGGCGTTCGACCAGACATAGCGCAGCTCGGTGTCGACGACGGCGATACCGATGGGCGACCGGGCGACCATCTGCTCCAGCACGGTGCGGTTCATGTCCCAGCCGGGGGCCTGCGCCATCTCCGACAGCAGCACCAGCCACCGTGAGGGCCCCCGGGCCTCCTCGGCGGAGGCGATCCGCACCATGACCCTGACCGGCCGCCCGTCTCCGCGGCGCACCGACAGCAGCCCCGCCCAGCTGCCGTCCCGGCGCCACCGCTCCATCAGGCGGGGCACCCGACCGGCGTCCTCGGCGGTCACCAGGTCGGCCAGGCTCGAGCCCACCACCTCGGCGGCCGGATACGCCAGCAGCCGCTGCGCGCCGGCGCTCCAGCTCGTCACCACCCCCGCCGCGTCGAGCAGCAGGGGCGCCGCATCCGCCACGTCGAACTGCCGGCGGGCAACCTCGTGCTCCTCGAATGCGCCCACGGCCGACCTCTCTGTCGCTGAGAGTGGTCTACCACCTCTTGACTCAATCCTGCCCCTCGACGGCAGGACCGCACCGCGCCAGGAGGCTTCGTGGCTGCCGGCAGTCGTGTCGCCGGGGTGGCCCGGGCAGGCGCAGCGGCACCCCGCCGGTGCGGGCGAGCGGGCACCCGCCCGCCCGCACCGAGCGAGCGGCTCAGCCCCGCCCGAGCACCCTCTCCAGCGCCCCGAGCGCCGAAGCAAGCTCCGCCTCCGTGATCGTCAGCGGGGGTGCCAGCCGGATCGTCGAGCCGTGGGTGTCCTTGGCCAGGACGCCCTCTCGGAGGAGGCCCTCGCCGATGTCGCGGCCGGTGCCGATCGCCGGGTCGATGTCGACGCCCGCCCACAGGCCGCGGGAGCGGAAGCCGAGGACGCCCTTGCCGATCAGGCCGGCCAGGCCGTCGCGGAGCACCGTGCCGAGGTCGGCCGCCCGGCGCTGGAATTCACCCGTCTCCAGCAGCTCGACGACCGCCGTGCCGACCGCCGCGGCGAGCGGGTTGCCGCCGAACGTGGAGCCGTGTTCGCCCGGCCGGAGTACCCCCAGGACGTCCCGGCGGCCCACCACCGCCGACACCGGGACGATGCCGCCACCGAGCGCTTTGCCCAGCAGGAGCAGATCCGGGACGACCCCCTCGTGCTCCACGGCGAGGGTCCGGCCCGTGCGGCCGAGGCCCGACTGGATCTCGTCGGCGATGAAGAGGCAGCCCTTGCGGCGGGTGAGTTCGCGTACGCCGGTCAGATAGCCCTCGTCGGGGATGACGACCCCTGCCTCGCCCTGAATGGGCTCGATCAGCACCGCCGCCGTCGTCTCGTCGACCGCCGTCTCCAGCGCGGCGAGGTCGTTGTACGGGACGACACGGAAACCCGGTGTGAAGGGGCCGAATCCCGTCCTCGCCGTCTCGTCCGTGGAGAACGACACGATCGTCGTCGTACGGCCGTGGAAGTTGTCCGCGGCGACCACGATCGTCGCCTGGTCGGCCGGGACGCCCTTCACCTCGTAGGCCCACTTGCGCGCCACCTTGATGCCGCTCTCGACCGCCTCCGCGCCGGTGTTCATCGGCAGCACCATGTCCAGGCCCGTCAACTCCGCGAGCCGCTCGGCGAATTCGGCGAGCCGGTCGTTGTGGAAGGCGCGCGAGGTGAGGGTGAGGCGGTCGAGCTGCTCGTGGGCCGCCGAGATCAGTGCGGGGTGGCGGTGGCCGAAGTTGAGAGCCGAGTAGCCGGCCAGCATGTCGAGGTAGCGGCGGCCCTCGACGTCCTCCACCCAGGTGCCCTCGGCGCGGGCGACGACCACGGGCAGCGGGTGGTAGTTGTGCGCGAGGACCGGCTCCTCGGCGCGGATCAGGTCGGCGGAGGTACGCGTACGGACAGGAACACGGCTGGGAGCCGGAACCCGGGCGGGAGCTGTCATGAGCGGATCTCCTGGGTGCAGCACTTGATGCCGCCGCCGGCCTTCTGGAACTCGGAGAGGTCGACGGCGACGGGGACATAGCCGTGGTCGGAGAGGCGGGAGGCGAGCGCCTCGGCCCGCGGTGCGATGAAGACATGGCGGCCGTCGGACACGGAGTTGAGGCCGAAGGCCATCGCGTCGTCACGGGTGGCCAGCACCGCGTCGGGGTACAGCCGGGCCAGCACCTCGCGGCTGCCCGGCGAGAACGCCTCGGGGTAGTACACGATGTTGTCGTCGTCGAGGACGAACAGCGCCGTGTCCAGGTGGTAGAAGAACGGGTCCACCAGGGTCAGGCTGATCACCGGGTGGCCGAAGAACTCCTGCACCTCGCGGTGCGCCTCCCGGGCCGTACGGAATCCGGTGCCGGCCAGGACGTACCGGCCCGTCCAGACCAGGTCGCCCTCGCCCTCGCAGACGGACTCCGGGCGGTGGACGTCGTAGCCCGCCGTCTTGAACCACGTGTCGTAGTGCGTGGACTCGGGGCGGCGTTCGGGGGCGTGGAAGAGGGAGCCGAAGACGCGGCCGCCGACGACGACCGCCGAGTTCGCGGCGAAGACCATGTCCGGGAGTCCGGGGACCGGATCCACGGTGTCGACGTCGTGGCCGTGCGTGCGATAGGCGTCGATCAGTGTCAGCCACTGATCCTGGGCCAGATCGACGTCGACTCGGGTGTCGGGATGCATCCAGGGGTTGATCGCGTACTGCACGGCGAAGTGTCTGGGTTCGCAGACGAGGAAGCGCCGCCGGCGCGGCACACGGGTATCGGTCACAGAGGGGTTCCTCCGCTTCCTGCGGTGTCGACTGAGGGTTGACACCAAGGTAGGAAGCGACCGAGACGGCCGACAAGGAACCTGGATTGCGTGTCCGCGCAGGAATGCTGCGTCTTTGACGGGGTCAGCGCACGTCTGTTGCGTGCTCCGGCGATTCCTCCGGCGCGGGCTGGCTGGCGCCCGCCTCCGGGCTCTCCGGCAGCAGGTGCGACAGCACCATCACGCTGATCGTCTTCCGGATGAACGGCTCGACGCGGATGCGCTCCAGCACCTCCTCGAAGTGCTCCACGTCCCGGGCCCGCACGTGCAGCAGCGCGTCCGCCCCGCCGGTCACCGTCATCGCCGCCGTGATCTCCGGATGGTTGCGCACCACCTCCGCGAGCCGCCGAGGCGGGGCCGCGCCCTCGCAGTACACCTCGACGTACGCCTCGGTGCGCCAGCCCAGTGCCGCAGGCTGCACCGTGGCCGTGAACCCGGTGATCACGCCGGTGTCCCGCATACGGTCCACGCGCCGCTTGACCGCCGTCGAGGACAGCCCGACGGCGGCACCGATCTCGGCGAAACTGGTCCTGGCGTTCGCCATCAACGCGGTGACGATCTTCCGGTCGAGCTCGTCGAACGGCGTGGGCCTGCTGTTCATGCGGGCACTGTATCCAGCGCGCGACCGGCACCGTACCCAGCGCGAACGTGCACACAGGGCACGTGTGCACGCGTACGAATTACTCCTACACTCCGGGTTCATGCTGCGCGCCCTGGCTGTCGACGACGAACGCCCCTCACTGGAGGAACTGCTCTACCTCCTCAACGCCGATCCCCGCATCGGCAGCGTGGAGGGCGCCGGTGACGCGACCGAGGCGCTGCGCCGCATCAACCGCGCCCTGGAGTCCGGGCCCGACGGTCCGGAGGCGATCGACGTCGTCTTCCTCGACATCAACATGCCCGGCCTCGACGGGCTGGATCTCGCCAGGCTGCTCACCGGCTTCGCCAAGCCGCCGCTCGTCGTGTTCGTCACCGCCCACGAGGACTTCGCCGTCCAGGCCTTCGACCTCAAGGCCGTCGACTACGTGCTCAAGCCCGTCCGCAAGGAACGCCTGGCGGAGGCCGTCCGCCGCGCCGCCGAACTCAGCGACACCGCCCCCCGCATACCCGTGCACGAACCCGACCCCGACCACATACCCGTCGAACTCGGCGGCGTGACCCGCTTCGTCTCCGTCGACGACATCACGCACGTCGAGGCACAGGGCGACTACGCCCGGCTGCACACCGACAAGGGCAGCCACCTCGTACGGATACCGCTGTCCACCCTGGAGGAGCGCTGGCGCTCCCGCGGCTTCGTCCGGATCCACCGCCGCCACCTCGTCGCCCTGCGCCACGTCGGCGAACTCCGCCTGGACGCGGGCACGGTGAGCGTCATGGTCGGCTCCGAGGAACTCCAGGTCAGCCGCCGCCACGCCCGTGAGCTGCGGGACCTGCTGATGAGGAGGCCGTGACGTGCCCCAGGACCCCGCCGACCGCAGAGTCGTCGTCACCGGCCCGCCCCGGCGCACCCGCCGCGCCTCCGGCTACTACCGTCCGCGCACCGAGATCGACGAACAGACCACCCTCGGCCACACCTACGTCCGCTCCCTGATGCGCACCCAACTGCGCGCCGCCCTCGCCGTGTTCGCGTTCCTCGCCCTGCTCATCGGCCCCCTGCCCCTGCTCTTCGCGGCGATGCCGGACGCCCGCCGCCTCGAATGGGCGGTCCTCGGCTTCGGTCTCTACGTCCCGCTGGTCCTGCTCGCCCGCTGGTACGTGCGGCGCGCCGAGCGCAACGAACGGGACTTCGTGCGCCTCGTCGAAGACCGATGAGCTGACGAGAGATGAACTCGAACTACGCCGTCCCCGCCGTCGCCCTCGTCGTGGTGGCGACCGTCCTCGTCGGCGCCTTCGGCCTGCGCATATCCCGTACCACCTCCGACTTCTACGTCGCCTCCCGCACCGTCGGCCCCCGCCTCAACGCGGCCGCCATCAGCGGCGAGTACCTCTCCGCCGCCTCCTTCCTCGGCATCGCCGGACTCGTCCTGGTCCAGGGCCCGGACATGCTCTGGTACCCGGTCGGCTACACCGCCGGCTACCTGGTCCTGCTCCTGTTCGTCGCCGCTCCCCTGCGCCGCTCCGGCGCCTACACGCTCCCCGACTTCGCCGAGGCCCGGCTCGCCTCGCAGGCGGTACGGCGGCTCGCGGGCGCCTTCGTCGTGGGCGTCGGCTGGCTTTACCTGCTGCCCCAACTCCAGGGCGCCGGACTGACGTTGACCGTGCTGACCGGTGCGCCCGAGTGGCTCGGGGGAGTGATCGTCGCAGCCGTGGTCGTCGCCACCGTCGCAGCCGGCGGCATGCGCAGCATCACCTTCGTGCAGGCCTTCCAGTACTGGCTCAAACTCACCGCCCTGCTCGTCCCCGCCCTCTTCCTGGTCCTCGCCTGGCAGGACGACGGAGCCCCGCGCCGCGCCTTCGAGGAACCGGCCACCTTCCGCGAACAGCGGGTCGTCCGCGTCGACGCGAGCCTCGACCTCAAGCTGGACGCGCCCCTGACCGTCACGGTGAGCGGCACGGTCGACGGCCGCCCGTACGACGACCGGCGGCTCCGACTGCCCGTCGGTACCCATCACATCGAACAGGGCACCCGGCTCACCTTCGACAAGGGCGCCACCGTCCCGGCCGCCGACCGCGGCAGCAACGGCGGCATGTCGACCTCCCTGGCCGCGAGCCGCGAGGAACGCCCGCTGTATGCCACGTACGGGCTGATCCTCGCCACCTTCCTCGGCACCATGGGCCTGCCGCACGTCGTCGTCCGCTTCTACACCAGCCCGCACGGAGTCGCCGCCCGCCGCACCACCGTGGCCGTCCTCGGCCTGATCGGCGCCTTCTACCTGCTGCCGCCCGTCTACGGCGCACTCGGCCGGCTCTACGCCCCCGAACTCACCATCACCGGCGACGCGGACGCCGCCGTCCTGCTGCTGCCCGAGCGCGTGATCGGCGGCCTCGGCGGCGACCTGCTCGGCGCGCTGGTGGCGGGCGGGGCCTTCGCCGCGTTCCTCTCCACGGCCTCGGGGCTGACCATGGCCGTGGCGGGCGTCCTCACCCAGGACGTCCTGCCCTCGCGCGGCGTACGGCACTTCAGACTCGGCACGGTCCTCGCGATGGCCGTACCGCTCGCGGCGAGCATGCTGGTCGGCGGGCTGCCGGTCGCCGACGCCGTGGGGCTGGCCTTCGCCGTCTCGGCGTCGTCCTTCTGCCCGCTGCTCGTCCTCGGCATCTGGTGGCGGCGACTGACCCCGCCGGGCGCGGCCGCCGGGATGCTGGTGGGCGGCGGCTCGGCGTTCGTGGCCGTGGCCGCGACCATGGCCGGTTTCCCGGGCACGGGCCCGCTGCACGCCCTGCTCGCCTGGCCCGCGCTCTGGTCGGTGCCGCTGGGCTTCCTCACGATGGTGCTGGTGTCCCTGGCGACGGCCGGGCGCGTACCGGCGGGGACGGCGGCGATCCTGGCCCGCTTCCATCTGCCGGAGGAGTTGCGGGCGGAGGTGAAGGCATGAGCGGGTTCCTCGCCGGGCTGTGCGTGGCGATCCTGCCTCTCCTGGCCGCCGGCTTCTGGCTCGGCCGGCGCACCGCACGCCCCCAGAACCTCGGCGGCCTCGGCACCCCCGTCGAACACGCCACCTTCCAGACCCTGCACACCGCCTCCCTCGCCGCGCCCCCGCTACGAGCCGGGCTCACCGAGGAGACCGCGCGCAAGTCCGCCCGCCGGCTGCGCACACTGCTCGGCACGGAGGCGCTGTGTCTCACCGACCAGGAGCAGGTCCTGGTCTGGGACGGCGTCGGCGACCACCACCGCACCGAGATCATGGAACGCCTCGCCGGCCCCCTGGAAACCGGCCGCGGCGAGGCCTTCCGCCTGAAGTGCGACGCCCCCGACTGCCCGGTCCGCTGGGCCGTCGTCGCGCCCCTCACCGTCGACGACCGCGTCCACGGTGCCCTCGTCGCCTGCGCGCCCCGCGAGTCCGCCGTTCTCGTCCGCGCGGCCCAAGAGGTCGCCCGCTGGGTCTCCGTACAACTCGAACTCGCCGACCTCGACCAGTCCCGCACCCGCCTCATCGAGGCCGAGATCAAGGCCCTGCGCGCCCAGATCTCCCCACACTTCATCTTCAACTCGCTCGCGGTGATCGCCTCGTTCGTCCGCACCGACCCCGAGCGCGCCCGCGAACTGCTCCTGGAGTTCGCCGACTTCACCCGCTACTCGTTCCGCAGACACGGCGACTTCACCACCCTCGCCGACGAACTCCACGCCATCGACCACTACTTGGCGCTCGTACGAGCACGCTTCGGCGACCGCCTCTCCGTCACCCTGCAGATCGCCCCCGAAGTGCTGCCGGTCGCCCTGCCCTTCCTCTGTCTCCAGCCGCTCGTCGAGAACGCCGTCAAGCACGGCCTGGAGGGCAAGGCGGCGTTCGCCGGCAAGAGCCACATCAGCATCACCGCGCAGGACGCCGGAGCCGAGGCCCTGGTCGTCATCGAGGACGACGGCGCGGGCATGGACCCTGTCCTGCTGCGCCGCATCCTCGCGGGCGAGGTCAGCCCGTCGGGGGGCATCGGACTGTCCAACGTCGACGACCGGCTCCGTCAGGTCTACGGAGACGACTACGGCCTCGTCATCGAGACCGCCGTCGGCGCGGGCATGAAAATCACCGCCCGGCTGCCGAAGTACCAGCCGGGGGTGCACTCTGCGGGCCGCCTGAGCAGCGGCTAGGCGTCAGGTGCTGCGGCTGGCCACCATCCCGAGGGTGATCAGACCCAGCACGACCCAGCCGAACCACAGCCAGCCGTTACTGCCGAGCGCCACCGTGTAGGCGGTCACCGCGACGAGTCCGCCGACGGTGAGCACCCCCATCGTTCTGGTCGAGCCGTCCGTGGAACCGGGCATCGCAACACCCTCCTCATGGTTCGTCCCCCTCCATGGTGCCCCCGTTCTGCCTCCGTACGGTGCACACGACGAAATGTGTGCCGTTCTTCCAGGGGCCCTCGCTCGTCCAGGAGCCCGCCGTGTACACCGACGGGTCGAAGCCGTAGTCGCCCGGCGGCACCGCACGCCCGCACGCCACATCGGACTCGGTGCGCGCTTCGGCGAGCGTGACGTCTGCGCCCAACCGGGTGAACCCGAGCACTTCCTCGTCGTGTGCCCCCTCGCAGGACACCAGCCGGGCGTCCCGGTTGGAGCGGACGTCCAGACAGTCCCGCTTCTGCATGGTCGCCGTGTCCGCGAAGGCCGAGCCCGTCTTGCGGTGGCCGCCGAGCGGTCCGTACACCGGCCCGTGCGCGCCCAGCACCAGACAGGCGGTGCGCCGCCCGGCGGCCCCGAAACCGTCCTCGCTGGGCACGACGGCGAAGCTCCGGACGTCGGCGAGCCTGTCCCGGACCTCCTGCGTCCGCTCCTCGCACCGCGTCGGCCCCAGGCGCCGCGCCTCGTCCGCCGACGCGGCCTCGACGAACGCCAGCACCTGCCCGTCCGGCGCCTTGTCCCCGCAGGCCGGGTCCAGCGACAGCCGGGGCGTGCCCTGGAAGCGCTCCGCCCCCGCCCAGTCGGCGAGCACGCAGTCGCCGTCCCGCAGCGGCTTCGTCAGCCCCACGCTCGCTCCGTACGGCGGTCCGCTCCCGTCGCCGCCGCCGTCTGTGGTGCCCCGGTCCGCCAGGGCGTACCAGACGCCGCCCAGGGCGAGGACCATCCCGAGACCGCACGCGAGGACGGCCCGCAGGGCATGCGAGCGCTCACGCCGCCGCCTGCCGGACGCGGCCGGCGGTGAGGGCACGAAGGGCGGCCCGAACCCGTGCGGGTCCACGGTCGGCACGAACCCGGGCGGATCTGCGGTCGGCGCGAACCCGTGCGGATCAGCGGGCGGCGCGAATCCCCGCGAGGCCGACGCCGGCCCTTGTCCGGCCCCGTTCGGCCCGGTCGGCGGCGCGGGCACCCCCGCCCAGGGCGGCTGCGACCCCAGGTCGGTCTGGGTCCGGGAGTACGCCTCGGCCTGCGGCGTGACGATCTGCGACAGCGCCGCCTCCGCCTCCGTCGCCGACAACCGCTCCCCGGGGTCCTTCGCCAGCAGCGCGGCCAGTACGGGCCCCAGCGCCCCGGCCCGTACGGCCGGACGGGGTTCCTCCAAGACCACCGCGGTCACCTCGGCGAGATGCGAATGCCGCTCGAAGGGGCCCCGGCCCTCGACGGCGTGGTAGAGCGTGCATCCCAGCGAGAACAGATCGGCGGCAGCCGTGGGTGCCCCGCCCGTGGCCCGCTCCGGCGCCAGATACCCGGCGGTCCCCACGAGCACGGACGCCAGCGTGTAGCGCGTCTCGCCGGCGTCCGGCTGCACGGAGATGCCGTAGTCGGTGAGCAGGACACGACCGTACGGCGCCCCGGAGCGGTCCGGCGCGAGCAGGATGTTCGCCGGTTTCACGTCCCGGTGCATGACGCCCCGCTGGTGCCCGGCGGTCAGTGCGTCGAGTACGGCGAGGCCGACGCGGGCACACTCGGCCGGAGCGAGCGGCCCCCGTGTCCCGACCAGCTCACGCAGGTCGACGGCGCCCGCCACGTACTCCATGACGATCCACGGCAGCCCCTCGTGCTCCAGGACGTCGTGCACGGTCACCACATGCGGATGGCCGCGCAGCCCGGCCGCGTGCCGGGCCTCGGCACGGGCCCGGGCGACCCGTGCCTCCCGGTCGTGACCGGCCTCGACGGGGTCACGGAACACGATCTCCTTGAGCGCGACCTCGCAGGCGAGTCTCTGGTCGTGGGCGAGCCACACATGGCCCATGCCCCCGCTGCCCAGCTGGTTCAGCAGCAGATAGCGGCCGGCGATGACCCGGCCCACTCCCGACGTCGGTGATCCTGAAGGCATCCGGTGACTCCCGGTTCTGCGGCTACGTGGTCGCTCCGGCGGACTCGCTGCCCGCCGGAGCGCTCGTGACCGGTTCGCTGCTCGCCGGTTCGCTGGTGACGGGCGCGCCGGCCGGCGGGCGCGCGCTGCTGGTGACCGGGTCACTGGCCGGGGGCGAGCTGCTCACCTCCGGCGGCGAACTGGTCGGAGGGTCCGGGGGAGGCGGAGGGGGTGGCGGCGGACTCGTCGAAGGAGGCGCGGAGCCGGGCGGCCGGCTGGACGGCCCGGCCGTGTCCGCGGAACTGCTCGGCGGGCTCGACGAGGGCGGATCGGCGCTCGACGGCTTGCCCGACCCGGGCGACCCCGAACCGGACGACGTACCGGACGAGGGAGCCGAGGGAGAAACCCCGGGCCCACTGCTTGACGGCGTCGGTGTGGTGGACGCCCCGGAGGACCCGGGCGGCGATGGGGGAGCGGCGGACCCGGCGGACGTGCCCGCCGACGTGCCCGCCGACGTGCCCGAGGAGGCGCCCGAGGAGGCGCCCGAGGAGGTGCCTGCGGACGTGCCCGCGGAGGTACCCCCCGGCCCGCCTCCGCCGGACTCACCCCCGGCCACGCTCAGCGTCACGTACTCCCCGAACCGAAGCTCGCTCCCCGCGGGCGGATCGGACGCGGTGACCCTGGCCCCGTCCGGCGGCCGCCCCTTCCCCTCGTACCCGGCCGCCAGTCCCGAGTCGGCCAGCTGCCGGCTCGCCTGCCCGAACGTCGCCCCGGCGAGCTTCGGCACCGCGCGCCGCTGCCGCGTGTCGAACGTGGAGTCGTCCTCGCCCGTCGTGCCCACCGGCCGGTTGATACCCCGCTCGGGTTCCCGGACGTCGACGAGGGCGATCCGCTCCAGCGCCCGGGGTGCGGGCCGCACGGCCACCACCTGGGAGCGCTCGTATCCCTGCCATTTCTCGTTGCCGTCCTCGAACTCGACCGAGATCCGGCTCGTGTCACCCTCGAACGGCCGCAGCGGATTTCCGCACGAGCACTTCACGGCCGGCTGCCCCTGCCGATCCACGAGAATCGCGATTCCCGCCTGGAGCAGCGAGTCGTAGGGGACGGCCTTTCCCTTTTTGTAGTCGTGGTTCTTCACGAGAGTGTCGTGGCGCAACAGAACAGGTGTGAGTCGATCCAGATAATCCGGAATCTCGTTCTTCGAGATCTCCAGGGCACGCGCCCATGCCCGTGCCTTCTGGTCGTTCCCGGGATCGGTGAGGAACTGTTCGAGCCGTTCGACGTCACAGATCGTCGGCTGCTTCGAACCCCCGTACAGACCGGGTGTGTCCCCCTGTTGCAAGCCGCCGTGCGCGGCCCGCGACCGGACCTGGGCGTCCCGGCCGAGTCCGCTGTTCTCGTCGAAGAACGGCGCCAGTGAGGGCACGCCCGCGGCGACCGCCTTCACCACGGTCAACGGCGTCTGGCCGTCGCAGCCGCTCAGCGTGAGAACGAAAACCAGGAAGCAGGCAATCCTTTTCCCGGCCCTTTGCATAAATGCGCGAAGTGTCATCACCGCTCCCCCCGGCGGTTCCCCCATAGCGCTTCATGCTACTGAATAAGAGGCCTTTCAACGCCCACGTGCGTTCAATGAGGCCAAATAGGCGTTGTATGCCTCGAGTTCCTTGTCGCCGTCCCGGTCGGCGGCCCGGTCCTGGCGCTTGGCCTGCCGCTGCTCGGAGCCGTACCACTGGAACAACAGGGCGATCAGCACCAGCACGGACGGGATCTCACTGAACGCCCATGCGATACCGCCGGCCGCGTTCTGGTCGGAGAGCGCGTCGATGGCGAGCGAGGCGGGCGGGTTCTTGAACGTCTCGACCATGGGCTCGGACGCCATCATCAGCGCGATCCCGAAGAACGCGTGGAACGGCATGCCCGCGAACAGCTCCAGCATCCGCATCAGGTAGCCGGGCCGGTTGGGGCCGGGATCCACGCCCATGATCGGCCAGAAGAACACGACGCCGACCGCGAGGAAGTGCACCATCATCGCGATGTGCCCGGTCTTGGAGCCCATCAGGAAGTCGAAGATCGGCGTGAAGTAGAGCGCATACAGGCTCGCGATGAACAACGGGATGGTGAACGCCGGGTGCGTGATGATCCGCATGTACCGGCTGTGCAGGAACATCAGCAGCACCTCGCGCGGCCCCTTGCGGCCCCGGCCGGCGGCCGGCAGCGCACGCAGCGCAAGAGTGACGGGGGCTCCGAGCAACAGCAGGATCGGCGACAGCATGCTGATCACCATGTGCTGCACCATGTGCACGCTGAACATGACCATCCCGTAGTCGTTCAGCCCGGTGCACATCACGAGCCCGATGGACAGCACACCCACGACATACGCGACCGTCCGCCCCACCGGCCAGGCGTCCCCACGCCGCCGCAGGCGCACGACCCCCCACCCGTACAGCGCCAGCCCCACCAGGCAGGCCACGAGGAAGAACGGGTCCGGCGACCACTGAAGACCCCGCCCCAGCGTGAACGGCGGCAGATCCATGGTCATGCCGTGCCCGCTGTGATCCATCCAACGGCTCCTGATTCGTGGGGGTTGTGCGTTTGTGTCCGCACACAGACTAGAACTGCCCCCGGCGACCCTTGTCACCGGGGGCAGTGCGGTCAGCCGCGGATCACAGCACGCACTCGGCCTCTTCGTAACGCTCGGCCGGAACCGTCTTCAACGTCTCCACAGCCTCGGCCAGCGGCACCATGACGATGTCCGTCCCCCGAAGAGCCGTCATCCTCCCGAACTCTCCGCGGTGCACGGCCTCCACCGCATGCCACCCGAACCGAGTGGCCAGCACCCGGTCGTACGCGGTGGGCGTCCCACCCCGCTGCACATGCCCGAGTATCACCGGCCGGGCTTCCTTCCCGAGCCGCTGCTCCAGCTCGATGGACAGCTGCCGCGCTATCCCGGCGAACCGCTCATGCCCGTAGATGTCCTTGGCGCCCTCGTCGAAGCTCATGCTGCCGGGCCGCGGCTTGGCCCCCTCCGCCGCCACCACGATCGCAAAGCGCTTCCCCGCCTCGAACCGCTCGCCGACCTTCGTGGTCAACTCCTCGATGTCGAAGGGCCGTTCCGGTACGACGATGGCGTGTGCGCCCGCCGCCATGCCGGAGTGCAGCGCTATCCAGCCGGTGTGGCGCCCCATGACCTCGACGACCAGCACGCGCTGGTGGGACTCGGCGGTGGTCTTCAGCCGGTCCAGCGCCTCCGTCGCGACGCCGACGGCCGTGTCGAAGCCGAAGGTGACGTCGGTGACGGCGATGTCGTTGTCGATGGTCTTCGGCACGCCCACGATGGGCAGACCGTTGTCCGACATCAGCCGGGCCGCCTTGAGCGTGCCCTCGCCGCCGATGGGGATGATGGCGTCGAGGCCGAGCTCCTCGACGTGGCCCCGGGCGCGTTCCACGCCGTCCCGCAGGTGGGAGGGCTGGACCCGGGAGGAACCGAGGATCGTGCCGCCGCGGGCCAGGATGCCGCTCACCGCGTCCAGGTCGAGCTTGAGGTAGTCGCACTCCAGGAGGCCCTTCCAGCCGTCCCGGAAACCGATGACCTCGTCGCCGTGGTCGACGACGGCGCGGTGTACGACGGACCGGATGACGGCGTTCAGGCCGGGGCAGTCGCCGCCGGACGTGAGGACACCAATGCGCATAGCCCGAAATACCTTCTCGACGTGGGCCGGATCCGGACCACGTTGTCCGGCTCGATCCCGGCCACCCTAGCGGCAGGAGGGGGCGGGACCGCACCGTGCGTCCGCCTGCTGGACGCCCCCGCTCACCTGTGCGGACGCGCCGTCAGACGGGCTGATGACCACTGCC
Source organism: Streptomyces sp. MMG1533 (assembly GCF_001279775.1). Taxonomy (GTDB): domain Bacteria; phylum Actinomycetota; class Actinomycetes; order Streptomycetales; family Streptomycetaceae; genus Streptomyces. Next base: position 104,654 of record NZ_LGDG01000213.1, read on the forward strand.
TTGACAGCAGGTGTACGAGCGGCTCACGCAGGCTGCTGCGCATCTGGTGTTCACGCAGGCTGCTGCGCAGCTGGGCTCACGCAGGCTGCTGCGCAGCCGCGATGCGCTCGTTGCGAAGCGCCTCGTACCACCGGTCGTCGGTCGGCGGCAGCGCGTTGACGTCGAGGGCCAGCTTCAGCAGCAGGTCGGCGATCAGCGGGTTGCGCGCGAGCACGGGACCGTGCATGTACGTACCGAAGACCGTGTCGTTGTACGCCCCCTCCGTGCCGTCACCGGTCCCGTTGCCGTTGCCGAGGCGGACCTTGGCGAACGGGCGGGCGGTGGGGCCGAGGTGGGTGACGCCCTGGTGGTTCTCGAAGCCGGTCAGCGGGGGCATGCCCAGGCGCGGGTCGATGTCGGCGAGCACGTCACCGACGCACCGCTCGCCCTCGCCGCGCACCGAGACCACGTCGAGCAGGCCGAGGCCGGGCTCGCGCTGGCCGAGGTCGTTGACGAACTCGTGGCCGAGGATCTGGTAGCCGGCGCACACCGAGAAGACGATCGCGCCGTTCTCGACGGCCCGGTGCAGACCGCCGTCCCGGCGCAGCCGCTCGGCCGCGAGCCGCTGTGGCCGGTCCTCGCCGCCGCCGATCAGATAGATGTCGCCGGAGGTCGGGATCGGCTGGTCGCTGCGCACGTCGAGCCGGGCCACGTCGAGGCCGCGCTGCCGGGCCCGGCGCTCCACGACGAGGACGTTGCCCTGGTCGCCGTACGTGCTGAGCAGGTCGGGATAGATCCAGACGACCCGCAGGCTGTTGTCGCTCACAAAAGTCCCCTGAGTGTGTCAGTTGCCGACGCGGCGGCGCAGATCCTGGAAGGCGGTGTAGTTGGCGATGACCTCGATGCGGCCCGGCGGGCTCAGCTGCACGGCCTGGTCGAGGTCCTCGCAGACCTGGAAGTGCTGGCCGGCGACCTCCAGACGTACCGCGAGGTCCAGCTTGCGGTCGCCGACGACGCAGATCGGGTGGCCGGTCAGCCGCGTGTAGTCGACGTCCCACAGCCAGGAGGTGTCGGTGCCGTCGGCGCCGCGCGCGTTCACCGAGAGGATCACCGGGGTCGGCGGCGGATCGATCAGGCTGAACGTTTCGAGCCAGCCGGCGGGGTTCTTCGCGAGCAGGAGTCTGAGATCGCGCTGCATGAACTGCACGACGTCGTACCGGCCGGCCACCGCCTGCACCTGGTACATGCGTTCCAGGGCGACCTGCGGCGGTACGCCGAAGACGGCGGCGACGGCGGCGGAGGAAGCGGCGTTCGCCTTGTTGGCGCGGCCCGGCAGCTGAAGGTGGATCGGCCAGGCGGAGCCGTGCGGGTCCAGGACATGGTCACCGGACAGCGCCCAACTCGGCGTCGGCCGGCGGAAGCCGCACTCGCCGCAGAACCAGTCGTCGCCCGGGCGCTGCATCACGCCACCGCAGGACGGGCAGGACCAGGCGTCGTCCTTCCACATCTGCCCGGCGGCGACCCAGATCACGTTGGGGGAGGAGGAAGCGGCCCACACCACCAGCGGGTCGTCCGCGTTGGCGACGATGACGGCCTTGGAACCGACCAGACCCTCGCGCCAGTTCTCGGCGAGCATGCGGGTCTCGGCGGCGCGGTCGAGTTGGTCGCGGGAGAGGTTGAGCAGGGCGATGCACTTCGGGTCGGTGTCCCGGGCGACGCCCGCGAGGTACTTCTCGTCGACCTCGATGACGCCGTAGCGCGCCTCCGAGTTGCCCGCCAGCGCCGAGGTGATGCCGGCCGGCATGTTGGCACCGAGCGCGTTGGAGACGACCGGGCCCGCGGCCCTGAGCGCCTCGGCGATCAGCCGGGTGGTCGTGGTCTTGCCGTTGGTGGCCGAGACGAGGACGACGTCCAGGTTCTGGGCGAGCCGGGCGAGAAGGTCGGGGTCGAGCTTGAGTGCCACCCGGCCGCCGATCACCGAACCGCTGCCGCGCCCCGCGGCCCGAGATGCCGCCGCGACCGCCTTGCCCGCCGTCACGGCGATCTTGGCCCGCGGCGAGAGCGGGTCCGAGTTGCCTGCCATCAGTTCTCGATCCTCCTTGCGTACGCGCCGCGCCTCAGCCTCCGGCCACGTGGTGTGGACCTCAGCCTATCGAGATCCATTCGCACTCCCGAATCGCGGCGCCCGCGCGACAGTCGCGTGACAGGAGGACCGTACCCTTGCCGCCATGCGACATGGCCCGATCCCGGGCGCCCGCGGGCGCGTCCGGCCCCTCACGCTGCTCGGCGACGACGTTCTGCACGCCCCCTGCAAGGAGGTCACCGACTTCGGCCCCGAACTGGCGGCACTTGTGGAGGACTTGTTCGCGACGATGTACGCGGCCCGGGGCGTCGGCCTGGCCGCGAACCAGATCGGTGAGCCGCTACGGGTGTTCGTCTACGACTGCCCGGACGACGAAGAGGTGCGCCACGTGGGCCACGTGGTGAACCCCACGCTCGTCGAGAAGGACGGGGTGGTCCTCCGCGGCCCCGAGGGCTGTCTGTCCCTGCCGGGCCTGGAGGCGGGGACGGAACGCCACGACCACGCGGTGATCGAGGGCTTCACGGCGACGGGAGAGCCGGTGACGGTCCATGGCACGGGCTTCTTCGCGAGATGCCTGCAGCACGAGTACGACCACGTGGAGGGCAAGATCTACGCGGACCATCTGAGGGGCTGGCGCCACAGACGCTTGATGCGGCAAGTGGCCCGGGCCTCATGGCGCAGGTGAGTGGACGTGCCTCAGGGCGCGGGGCTGCATCGATTTCGGTGCACGAGCCGATCGTGCGCGCCCACGGCGGTGTGCTGTTCGCGGCTCAGCCGCGTGGGCGCGACAAGCCCCCACGGCCCCGCGGACGAACCACGACCGTCAGAACCCCGGCCCTCCCACCTTGTCCCCCGCCGCGGCAAGCCGCCCCCACAACAGATCAGCCAGACTCCGCACCAACTCCGCACGGGAGCAGGGTCGTTCACCGAGCCACCAGTCACCCGCCGCATGCATCATCCCGACGATCCCATGCCCCCACACCCGAGCCAACTGCTGACTCCCGGGCCCAAGATCCACCCGGTCCTCGATGACCTGGGCCAACTCCTCGCCCATCCTGCGGAGCAGCGGCACGCTGTGCTTGCCGACGTCGAACCCCGGGTCGCCGACCTGCGCCCCGTCTCCCGGATGCATCAGGAAGCGGTACACCTGAGGCCGCGCCTCGATCGCCGCCAGATAGGTGTCCAGCGTCGCCTCGACCCGCTCCCGCCGATCCGCCGGCGCATCCACCGCCGCCCGGAGCGAGTCGAGGAGGGCGTCCGTGTGGCGCTTGGCCAAGGCTGCGTAAAGTCCGCCCTTGTCGCCGAAGTGGCGATAAAGGATCGGTTTCGTGATGCCGGCCTCCGCGGCGATGGCGTTCATAGAGGCCTGCGGGCCATCGCGCAGCACCACTCTGTCCGCGGCCTCCAGCAGCTCGCGCCGGCGGCGGTCGGCGGACCGCTGCTGATCGGTCCGCTGCGTGGTGTCCATGAGCTCTCCCCACCCGTGCTGATTAGGTAACGCCTGCGCAAACTAACACTCGGCATGCCTCGTACATCGAACGGGCTGCCGAGCAGTCATCAGGAGTTGACTTTTCCTACCCACGGGTAACAGACTCGGGTTACCGTTAGTAACACGCACATGCATCGCCGCTGGAGGGGACATGGCCGAGTTCACCATGGAGCTCAACGACGAACAGAAGGAGGTCCGGGACTGGCTGCACGGCTTTTCCGCCGACGTCATCCGCCCCGCGGCCGCCGAATGGGACGAGCGTGAGGAGACTCCCTGGCCGGTCATTCAGGAGGCCGCCAAGGTCGGCATCTACTCCCTCGACTTCTATGCCCAGCAGTACTTCGACCCCACCGGCCTCGGTATCCCGATGGCCATGGAGGAGCTGTTCTGGGGCGACGCGGGCATCGCCCTCTCCATCGTCGGTACCGGTCTCGCCGCCGTCGGCGTCCTCGCCAACGGCACCGAGGAGCAGATCGGCACCTGGATCCCCCAGATGTACGGAGATGCCGACGATGTAAAGGTCGCCGCGTTCTGCTCCTCCGAGCCCGACGCCGGCTCCGACGTCGCCTCGATGCGTACCCGTGCGGTGTACGACGAGGCCAAGGACGAGTGGGTGATCAGCGGCACGAAGACCTGGGCGACCAACGGCGGCATCGCCAACGTCCACGTGGTCGTCGCCGTCGTGGACCCGGAGCTCGGCTCCAAGGGCCACGCCTCCTTCATCATCCCGCCGAACACCCCCGGTCTTTCCCAGGGCCAGAAGTTCAAGAAGCACGGCATCCGCGCCTCGCACACCGCCGAGGTCGTGCTGGAGGACGTGCGCGTGCCCGGCTCCTGCCTCCTCGGCGGCAAGGAGAAGCTGGACGAGCGGCTGGCACGCGCCCGTGAGCGGGCCAAGGCGGGCGGGGAGCGGGTGAAGAACGCGGCGATGGCCACGTTCGAGGCTTCGCGCCCGGCGGTCGGTGCGATGGCCGTCGGTACGGCCCGTGCCGCGTACGAGGTGGCCCTCGACTACGCCAAGACCCGCGAGCAGTTCGGCCGGCCCATCATCGACAACCAGGGCGTGGCCTTCCAGATCGCGGACATGCGGACGTCCATCGACGCGGCCCGGTTGCTGGTCTGGCGGGCGTCCTGGATGGCGGTCAACGGCAAGCAGTTCACGGCGGCCGAGGGGTCGATGTCGAAGCTGTTCGCGAGCGAGACGGCGAAGAAGGTGACGGCGCAGGCGGTTCAGATCCTGGGCGGGAACGGCTACACCAGGGAGTACCCGGTGGAGCGGATGCATCGTGACGCGGCGATCTACACGATCTTCGAAGGGACGAGCGAGATCCAGCGGCTGGTGATTGCTCGGACCTTGTCGGGGATGCCGATTCGGTAGCGCCGCAGGGGTGTGGGCGCGGTGCGGGCTTCGGGTTTCGTCGTGGCGGGTCGCGCAGTTCCCCGCGCCCCTGAGGCAGGGCGGCTCGCCGATGTCCCGGAGGTGCACTGCCGGCGCTGCCCGACGCTGTCGTCAGCCGCTCACCACGTGACCGGGAGTGCCTCGGGCCCGCGGATCAACGCGCCCTTCCTGAAGGGGACTTCGTTCGGCGGCACGGCCAGCTTCAGCCCGGGCACGCGGTCCAGCAGCGCGTCGACCAGCAGCTCGTTCTCCAGCCGGGCGAGCATGTCGCCGGGGCAGCGGTGCGGGCCGAGGCCGAAGGACACGTGCGGGTTCGGGCTGCGGGAGAAGTCGATCGTCTCCGGGTAGGGGAAGACGTCCGGATCACGGTTCGCGGACAGGTACGACACGTAGATCGCGTCGCCCGCCCGGATCAGTACGCCCCTGACCCCCACGTCCTCCATGGCGATCCGGGACAGCCCGACCGCGGTGCGGTGCGGGATGTAGCGCAGCAGTTCGTCGATGGCCTGCGGGCGGATCTCCGGCTCCGAGCGCAGCCGTTCGGCCAGGTCCGGGCGGGTCAGCAGGATGTAGAACATCTGGCCGCTGTTGTTGGTGACCGCGTCGCCGCCGATCTGGAGCAGCACCGCGAGAGAGGCCGCCTCCTGCGGCGTCACCTCGCCACGGCCCACGGCGGCGCCCAGCAGCGAGGTGACGTCCTCACCGGTGCTGCCTTCCCTGAGGGCGATGAGGTCGGCGAAGTAGGCGCCCATCTCGTTCTTCGCCTTCTCGCTGACCTGGGTGTCGTGCGAGGAGGACAGGATCAGCTCGGTCCAGGTGTGCATGCCGTGCCGGTCCGCCGCCGGGACACCCATCAACTCGCAGATCACGGCGATGGGGAAGGGGCTGAGGACCGTGGCGCAGAGGTCGGTCGGCGGGCCGTCCTGGAGCAGCTCGTCGACCAGTTCGTCCAGCATCCGGCGGGACGTCTCGCGGATCCGCTCCAGGCCCTTCGCCGTGAACGCGGCGTCGATCGAGCGGCGCAGCCGGGTGTGGTCCGGCGGATCCAGCAAGCCGACCGCGCCACGGTCCGGGACGAAGTGCGGGGCGAGCCGGGTGACCTCGCGGTCCATGACGGCCTCGCGGCTGAACCGGGGGTCGTCGGTCACCATGCGTACGTCCTCGTAGCGGGTGACCAGCCAGGCCCAGCCCTCGCCGTCGGGCAGCTGGATGCGGGTGAGGGGGCCCTCGCGCATCAGCTCGGTCAGGACCGGGTCGAAGTCCACGCCGGACAGGTCGAGCGCGGGCCAGTGCCGGATCGGGGGAAGCGTCTCGGTGATGGTCTCTTCCGTCATGCTGTGATCACAGCCGTCCTGTCGTCCGACCGCTGCCGCGGCCCAGAAGTCCACACTCGGGAACGGACACCACCGAGGGTCTGCACGAAGTCGCCATGAACCGTGTCTGCTTTCGCCTCGGAGAGTGGTTCAGTCCACGATCACCCGAGGGGGCGACGATCTCGCGCGGGAGTACTCCGTATCGGGGATCCCGAGACGCCGCGGGAGGCGATCGCTATCCGGTCTGCCCGCTGCTGTGCGCAATGCACGCCACATCGATACGATCCGCCAGCTTGGCCAACTCGATGGTCAACGCAGCCACCGTGTCCTCGTCGAGCCCGTCCTCCCCGGCCTCGACAAGATGCAGCCACCGACCGCCCACCGTCCGCAACAACTTACTGACATCGGCGGCAGCCACCTGCAAGGTCCCGCGGTCGTCGACGATCAGAGGCAGAGTCACTTCGCGGTTCACAAAGGGGATCGTAGCCGCGGAAGCCTCACGCTCCGTGCCATACGGTGGTGATGTTGCAGAACTCCCGGATTCCGTGCCCGGACAGCTCACGCCCGTACCCGGACCGCTTCACCCCGCCGAACGGGAACGCCGGGTGGGACGCCGTCATCCCGTTGACATACACGCCCCCCGCCTCCAGGTCCCGTACAAAACGGTCGACCTCGGTCTCGTCCCGCGTCCACACGTTGGAACTCAGCCCGAACGGCGAGTCGTTGGCGATCAGCACGGCCTCGTCCAGGTCGGCGGCCCGGTACAGCGTGGCGACCGGCCCGAACGCCTCCTCGCGGTGGATCCGCATCTCGCGGTCGATGCCGGCCAGGACGGTCGGTGGGTAGTACCAGCCGGGCCCGTCGGGCCGCTCGCCCCCGCACAGCACGGTCGCGCCACTGCGCTTCGCGTCGTCGACCAGCTCCTCCAGATCGGCCCGCCCCTGCTCGCTCGCCAGCGGCCCGACCTCCGTCTCGTCCTCCAGCGGATCGCCGACCGTCAGTGCCTTCATGCCTTCGACGAACCGCTCGGCGAACGCGTCGTACACGTCCGTGTGCACGATGAACCGCTTGGCGGCGATGCACGACTGCCCGTTGTTCTGCACGCGTGCGGTGACCGCGATCCGGGCGGCGCGGTCGATGTCCGCGGACGGCATCACGACATAAGGGTCACTGCCGCCCAGTTCCAGGACCGTCTTCTTGATCATTTCTCCGGCGGTGGAGGCGACCGCCCGTCCGGCGGGCTCGCTGCCGGTGAGGGTGGCCGCCTTGACGCGGTCGTCGCGCAGGATCTCGTCGACCGCACCGGAGCCGATGAGCAGGGTCTGGAAGGTGCCCTCGGTGAAGCCCGCGCGGTGGAAGAGGTCCTCCAGGTAGAGGGCGGTCTGCGGGACGTTGGAGGCGTGCTTGAGGAGGCCCACGTTTCCCGCCATCAGCGCCGGGGCCGCGAAACGGACCACCTGCCACAGGGGGAAGTTCCACGGCATCACCGCGAGCACCGGACCCAGCGGCCGGTAGCGGACCAGGGCGCGGGAGGCACCGGAGTCCTTCACGTCGGCGGCGTCGGGCTCCTCGTCGGCGAGGAGTTCCGCCGCGTGGTCGGCGTACCAGTGCATCGCCTTCGCACACTTCGCGGCCTCCGCGCGGGCCTGCTTGACCGGCTTGCCCATCTCGGTGGTCATCACACGGGCGATGTCCTGCTGGTCCTCGTCGAGGAGGTCGGCGGCCCGGTGCAGGAGACGGGCACGCTCGGTGAAGGTCGTCGTCCGGTATGTGCGGAACGTGGCCTGCGCGAGCTGGAGCCGGCGCTCGATCTCCTCCTCGCCCATGGCCTCGTACGTCTTGAGTGTCTCGCCGTTCGCCGGGTTGACCGTTGCGATGGGCATGGCTGACCTCCCTGGGGACGGGCTGTGTTCTCGACCTTCCCGCGCGGCGGTGGGGACCGCAACGCGTGCGCAGCCGTATTGATTTGTTCGCCTGCGGGGCTACGGCTCACGACTCAGGCCGAGTGCTCCGCCAACCGGTCGAGAAACACCGCCTGCGCCTTGACGATCACGGCCCGCGCGCGATCCAGGTCGAACCACTGCACGCGGTCCACCTCGGGAAACTCCCGGGTCTGCCCGGACTTCGGCGGCCACTCCATCCGGAAGGTCCCCGGGGTGACGGCCGCCGGATCGAGGTCCGCCTCGATCGCCCACGCCGTGACGACCTTGCCGCCCGTCTGCCGGACCTCGCCGAGCGCTACGGCCTCGCCGTCCGGCGGCGGCAGCCCCAGCTCCTCCTGGAACTCACGGCGGGCCGCGTCCCAGGCGGTCTCCTCGGGGTCGTACTCGCCCTTCGGCACGGTCCACGCCCCGGCGTCGCGGCGCGCGAAGAAGGGCCCGCCCATGTGGCCGAGCAGCACCTCCGGCCCGTGGTCGGTGCGGCGGAACAGCAGCAGGCCCGCGCTGCGCCTGCCGGTCACGGTGCCACCTCCGGATGGGCTGCCAGCAGCGTCTCCACCGTGTCCGCGTCCTGGGGGCGCTTGTCCTCGCGGTAGCGGACCACGCGGGCGAAGCGGAGGGTGACGCCGGCCGGGTAGCGCGTGGACTTCTGCAGACCGTCGTAGGCGATCTCGACGACGAGTTCGGGGCGTACGGTCACCACGTGGCCTTCGGTGTCCACCGCCAGCTCCTGGAGCCGCCCGGTCTGCCAGGTCAGCATCGCGTCGGTCATGCCCTTGAAGGTCTTGCCGAGCATCGCGAAGGAGCCGTCCGCGGTGCGGGCGCCGAGGTGCAGGTTGGAGAGCTTGCCGGTGCGGCGGCCGTGGCCCCACTCGGCGGCCAGGACCACCAGGTCGAGGGTGTGGACGGGCTTGACCTTCAGCCAGGACGCGCCGCGCCGGCCCGCGCTGTAGGGGGCGTCGAGGGACTTCACGACGACACCCTCGTGGCCGCGCTTCAGGGTCTCGGCGAGGAACTCCCCGGCCGCGTGCACGTCCTCCGGGCCCGACACCAGTGTCCGGCGCACCCGCATCGGCTCGGGCACCAGCCGGGCCAGCTCCGCGTGCCGTTCGGCGAACGGCAGGTCGAGCAGGTCGCGGTCGTCGACGCGGAGGGCGTCGAAGAAGACGGGGGAGACCGGGACGGCCTCGGCGGCCGTCGTCACGTCCACGCGGGAGCCGACCCGGCCGGCGGTCTCCTGGAAGGAGCGGGGGCGGCCCGCCGCGCCGAAGGCGATGACCTCGCCGTCCAGGATGAAGTGGTCGCCCCTCAACTCCAGGGCCGCCGAGGCCAGTTCGGGCAGGCGGTCGGTGATGTCGTCGAGGGTGCGGGTGTACAGCCGTACGGCACTGCCGTCGCGGTGGACCTGGACGCGGATGCCGTCCAGCTTCTCCTCGACCGCGCAGGGGCCCAGCTTCTCGACCGCCTCGGCCACCGAGGAGGCGCTGTGCGCCAGCATCGGCAGGACCGGGCGTCCGACGGTCAGCCGGAAGCGGTCCAGGGCGTTCGGGCCGTCCGCGAGCAGGGCCTCGGCCACCGTCTGGAGGGAGCCCGCGAGCATCACGGCCCGCCGTACGTCCGCCGGTGGAGCCTCCGTCGCCCGGGCGAGGCCCTCGATCGCGACCGCGTCGAGCGCGCCCTGTCGCACCTCGCCGCTGATCAGCCCCAGCAGGAACCGCTGCTCGTCCTCCGTGGCCGCGCCCATCAGCTCACCGACCAGCCGGGTCCGCTCGGCCTGCGAGCCGGCGCCCGAGACCTTGCCCAGCACGCTCAGCAGGGCGTCCACCTCGCGCACGGTCAGGGTCGGCTCGGCGGCCGGGGCGACCGGGCGGCTGAGCACCTTCCAGCCGACGCCCAGCCGTCCCTGGGGCAGGCGTCCCGCCAGATACGGGATGACGATCGGCACGTCCGACGCCTCGGCGTCCCGGAAGAGCTCGGCGAGGAGCGCGATCTTCCGGGAGCGCGCCGAGGTCGCGGCGACCTCCTGGGACACACGGGCCAGCCGGGTCAGCAGCATGCAGCCATGGTGCACCTCAGGCGGGCGCTCTACACCCGGACGGCCGCGTCGAGGTCCGTCATCAGCAGCTCGCCGTTGATCGTCGCGGCGGCTCGGTAGCCGCCGGCCGCCGCGTTGACGACCTGCTCCGCGAAGCCCGTCGCGTTACCCGCCGACCACACGCCGGGCACGGTCGTCAGACCCGTCTCGTCGACCACGGGGTACGCGCCGAACGGGGTCTCGCGCAGCTTTGCACCGAGGCGTCGCAGCAGGTCGGTCTGCGGGACGGCCCGGGGCGCCACGAACAGCACCTCCCGGTCGTGGGTGGTGCCGTCCGTGAGGCGGACCCCGGTGAGCCGGTCGTCCTCGACCGTCACGTCCGCGACCTCGCCGGGCACCACCTTGACGCCGGCCGCGGCGAGCCTGCGCAGGTCGTCGTCCGACAGTTCTTCTTCGGCGACCTCGTGCAGGAAGAAGGTCACGTCCTTCGACCACCGGGACACGATCAACGCCTGGTGCACGCTCATCGGGGTGGTGGCGAGCACACCGAACGCCCGGTCGCGGACCTCCCAGCCGTGGCAGTACGGGCAGTGCAGCACGTCCCGCCCGAACCGTTCGGCGAGGCCCTCGACCTGCGGCAGCTCGTCCCTGAGTCCGGTGGCGATCACCAGGCGACGGGCGCGCACGGTTCGGCCGCCCGCCAGGAACACGGTGAAGTCCCCGTCCCGCCCGACGTCCACCACCCGGTCCCGGACGAGCTCCACCCCGTACCGCGCGATCTCCTCCCGTCCGACGGCCAGGAACTCGGCGGGCGGCATGCCGTCCCGGGACAGATAGCCCTGCATGTGCGCGGCGGGCGCGTTGCGCGGCTCGCCCGCGTCGACCACCAGCGTGTGGCGCCGGGCCCGGCCCAGGACCAGCGCGGCGGACAGACCGGCCGCGCCGCCTCCGACGACGACCACTTCGTAGTTCTCGGTCATGGATGACCACCTCCACCGAGACAGTCGCTCTCCCGCTGCGACATTGACAAATGTGTTTGCCGAAACTGCAATGGATGTCATGAGTGACGACGACATGGACGAGGTCCTCGCCGAGGTCGGCCCGAGGCTGCGGCGGATCCGGAAGGATCGAGGGGGCACGCTGGCCGGGCTGTCCGAGGCGACCGGCATCTCGGTCAGCACGCTCTCCCGGCTGGAGTCGGGCCTGCGCAAGCCCAGCCTGGAGCTGCTGCTGCCGATCGCTCGGGCGCACGAGGTGGCGCTGGACGAACTGGTGGCGGCGCCGGCGGTGCGGGATCCGCGGGTGCGGGCCGCGCCGATCTCCCGGCACGGTCGCACCTACTGGCCGCTCACCCGCCAGCCCGGGGGGCTCCAGGCCTTCAAGGTGCTGGTGCCGCAGGGGAACGAGGAACCGGAGCCGCGGACCCACGAGGGCTACGAGTGGCTGTACGTGCTGGCGGGCCGGCTCCGGCTGGTGCTGGGCGGGCATGATGCCGTCCTGACGGCCGGTGAGGCCGTCGAGTTCGACACCCGGGTGCCGCACTGGTTCGGGTCGACGGGGGAGGGGCCCGCGGAGTTCCTCAGTCTGTTCGGGCCGCAGGGGGAGCGGATGCACGTTCGGGCGCGGCCCAAGCGGTCGTGACGCACATGACTGTTCCCTGATCGGCAAGCGACCGCTTAGTATGCGAGGGACCCCGGTCAGACGAAGCAGTCCCGTGGAGGCCCCGCATGCAGGCATGGCAAGTGCACGAGAACGGCGAGCCGGGCGAGGTGATGCGCCTGGAGGACGTGGCGCGGCCCACGCCCGGCGACGGCCAGGTCCTGCTGAAGGTGCGTGCCGCGAACATCAACTTCCCGGACGTGCTCATGGTCCGGGGCCACTACCAGGTCAGGCCGCCGCTGCCGTTCACGCCGGGCGTGGAGATCTGCGGCGAGACCGAGGACGGGCGGCGGGTCATCGCCAACCCCGCGCTGCCGTACGGCGGTTTCGCCGAGTACGCCGTCGCGGACGCCGCCGCTCTGCTGTCCGCCCCGGACTCGCTGGACGACGCCGAGGCCGCCGCCCTGCACATCGGCTACCAGACGGGCTGGTTCGGTCTGCACCGGCGGGCCCGTCTGGAAGCCGGCGAGACGCTGCTCGTCCACGCTGCCGCAGGAGGGGTCGGCAGCGCGGCCGTGCAGCTCGGGAAGGCGGCCGGAGCGAGGGTGATCGGTGTCGTCGGCGGCGCCGACAAGGCCGTCGTCGCCCGGGAGCTGGGCTGTGACGTGGTGATCGACCGGCGGAGCGAGGAGGTTGTCGCCGCCGTGAAGGAGGCCACCGGCGGCCGGGGTGCCGACGTGATCTACGACCCGGTCGGCGGCGAGGCCTACACCCAGTCGACCAAGGTCGTGGCCTTCGAGGGCCGGATCGTCGTCGTCGGCTTCGCGAGCGGCACGATCCCCAGCCCGTCGCTCAACCACGCCCTGGTGAAGAACTACTCGGTCCTCGGCCTGCACTGGGGCCTGTACAACACCAAGAACCCGAAACTGGTCCAGCACTGCCACGAACAGCTCACCGAGCTGGCCGCCCGGGGCGCGATCAAGCCGCTGGTGAGCGAGCGCGTGCCGCTGGACGGGGCCGCTGCGGCCGTGCAGCGGGTCGCGGACGGTGTCACCACCGGCCGGGTCACCGTCGTCCCCGGCCTCACCGAAGGAGGCGCGGCATGACCGACGCAGCCGAACTCAAGCGCCGTACCGCCAAGTTGCTCGCCGCGTACCCGCCTGCGACCACCGACCGGACGGACTTCCTGAAGGCCCGCTTCGACGCCGGTCTGGCGTGGGTGCACTACCCGGAGGGCCTCGGCGGACTCGGTGCCCCGCGCTCCCTCCAGGCCGTCGTGGACGCCGAACTGGAGGCCGCGGGCGCCCCCGACAACGACCCGCGCCGGATCGGCATCGGTCTGGGCATGGCCGCTCCGACGATCCTCGGCTACGGCACGGAGGAGCAGAAGCAGCGGTATCTGCGGCCCCTGTGGGTGGGGGAGGAGGTCTGGTGCCAGCTGTTCAGCGAGCCCGGCGCCGGATCCGACCTGGCCGCGCTTCGTACGCGTGCGGTCCGTGAGGGCGACGACTGGGTCGTCAACGGGCAGAAGGTGTGGACCTCCAGCGCGCATCTCGCCCGCTGGGCCATCCTCATCGCCCGCACCGACCCGGACGTGCCCAAGCACCGGGGCATCACGTACTTCATCTGCGACATGACCGACCCGGGCGTCGAAGTCCGGCCGCTGCGCCAGATCACCGGTGAGGCGGAGTTCAACGAGGTCTTCCTCACCGACGTCCGTATCCCCGACTCCCGTCGGCTCGGCGACGTCGGTGACGGCTGGCGGGTCGCGCAGACCACGCTGAACAACGAACGTGTCGCCATCGGCGGCATGCGGCTGCCCCGCGAGGGCGGCATGATCGGCCCGGTCGCCAAGACCTGGCGCGAGCGCCCCGAACTGCGCACCCACGACCTCCACCAGCGTCTGCTCAAGCTCTGGGTGGAGGCCGAGGTCGCCCGCCTCACCGGCGAGCGGCTGCGCCAGCAACTCGTCGCGGGACAGCCCGGCCCCGAGGGCTCCGGCATGAAGCTCGCGTTCGCCCGCCTCAACCAGGAGATCAGCGGCCTGGAGGTCGAACTCCTCGGCGAGGAGGGTCTGTTGTACGAAGACTGGACCATGCGCCGACCGGAGCTGGTCGACTTCACCGGCCGCGACGCCGGTTACCGCTACCTCCGTTCCAAGGGCAACAGCATCGAGGGCGGGACCACGGAGGTCCTGCTGAACATCGTCGCCGAGCGCGTCCTGGGCCTGCCCAGCGAGCCGCGCACCGACAAGGACGTCGCCTGGAAGGACCTCGCTCGATGACCGACCTGTTGTACTCGGAGGAGGAAGAGGCGCTGCGCGCCGCCGTCCGCGACCTGCTCACGGACCACTGCGACGCGGCGGGGGTGATCGTGCGGACCGAGTCCGACGCGCCGCACGACCGCTCGCTGTGGAAGGCGCTCGCCGACGGCATGGGCCTCGCCGGGCTCCTGGTGCCCGAGGCGCAGGGCGGCCAGGGCGCCTCGCACCGCGAAGCCGCTGTCGTCCTGGAGGAGTTGGGGCGGGCGGTTGCCCCCGTGCCCTACCTGACCAGTGCCGTGGTCGCCACCGAGGCGCTGCTGGCCTGCGAGGCAGACGACCTGCTGGCCGACCTGGCGTCCGGCCGGCGGATCGGCGCCCTGGCCGTCGCCCTGAACGTCGCTCCGGGCGGCGCCTACCAGACCGTACGGCTGGAAGACGGCACCCTGCACGGGAAGCTGACCGGCATCGCGGACGCGGCGGCGGCCGACGTGCTGCTCGTCCCCGTCGGGGACGGCGGGCTGTACGCGGTCGACGCGGACGCCGTGTCCATCACCCCGCAGGTGTCGCTGGACCTGACCCGGCCGCTCGCGACCGTCACCCTCGACGGGGCCGCCGCCCGTCGGATCGGGGACGCCGAACCCGCCGTACGACGTGCCCTGCGCGCCGGAGCGGGGCTGCTCGCCTCCGAGCAACTCGGGCTCGCCGACTGGGCGTTGACGGAGACCGTCCGGTATCTCAAGGACCGCAAGCAGTTCAACCGGCCCGTCGGCGGCTTCCAGGCCCTCAAGCACCGGCTCGCCCAACTCTGGCTGGAGGTCGTCAACCTGCGGGCCGCCGCACGGGGCGCGGCGGACGCGCTCGCGACCGGCGAGGACGCGGACCTGGCGGTCTCCGTCGCGCAGGCGTACGCCGGCTCCGTCGCCGTGCACGCGGCCGAGGAGGCCGTGCAGTTGCACGGCGGTATCGGGATGACCTGGGAGCACCCGGCGCACCTGTATCTGAAGCGGTCCAAGGCCGACTCGATCGCGTACGGGACTGCGGGCGCGCACCGGGAGGCGGTGGCCGAACTCGTCGGCCTCCAGGCTCCCTGACGTTCACCGGAAGAAGCCGACGAAAAGCCCGCCCCACCTGGGGCGGGCTTTTTCGTGCGCCCCGCTGCGCCGAAATGAACGGACAGCGGCAGTCCGGCCAACTCCTCTCCTGGCACTGCTCCTTGGGCCCTTCAGGAACGCATACTCTCTGCGGTCCGGTAAGGCCTACCAGGGAGGCAGAGCATGGCCCTCACCACCCGTCGCAGAGCCCTCACCACCCTCGGCGCCGCCCTCGCGGGCACGGTCGCCCTGCCCGCCACCAGTGCGCTGGCCGGCGAACAGAAGCACGGCCCGCGGCCGTTGTGGCGCGCCCACGCCCACAACGACTACGAGCACCCGCGCCCCCTCCTCGACGCCCTCGACCACCGCTTCAGCAGCGTCGAGGCGGACATCTACCTCGTCGGCGACCAGCTCCTCGTCGCCCACGACCCGGTCGACCTCGACCCGAACCGCACCCTCGAATCCCTCTACCTGGACCCCCTCGCCGCGCGCGTCCGGGCCAACCACGGTTCCGTGTACCGGGGTTACCGCAAGCCCCTGCAACTCCTCGTCGACATCAAGACCGAGGGCTCGTCGACGTACCTCGAACTCGACCGGCATCTCAGGCGCTACAAGCACCTGTTCACGACGTACGCCCACGGCCGCGTCCTCCCTGGCCCGGTCACCGCCGTGATCTCCGGCGACCGCGCCGCCCGTACGCCCATGGAGGCCCAGACCGTCCGGCGCGCGTTCTACGACGGCCGGCTCGCCGACCTCGGCACCTCGGCGCCGGCCTCCTTCGTCCCGCTGATCAGCGACAACTGGACGCTCAACTTCACCTGGCTGGGCGTGGGCGCCTTCCCGGACGCCGAACGCCAGAAACTGCGGACCATCGTGCGGACGGCGCACTCGCGCGGACAGCGGGTCAGGTTCTGGGCCACCCCGGACCTGGCCGGCCCCGCCCGGGACGCGTTGTGGGCCGAACTGCTGGCCGCCGGCGTCGACCACCTCAACACCGACGACCTCGCTGGGCTGGAAGCCTTCCTGGACGCCCGCCAATAGGCACAGACTTCACCCGTTCGGAGGGCAGGTCAGCCGCCCGGACGAAGCCTCCGCTACGCCACACTTGCGGCCTAACGCCGCGAATCGGGCGTGGCGGAGGAGGTTGACGATGGCGATTTCCATCTCTGTGGTGATGCTGCTGCTGATCCTGGCGGTGATCTTCGTGCGCAGCGGCGGGCTGAAGATCTCGCACGCGCTGGTGTGCCTGCTGCTCGGCTTCTATCTGGCCGGCACGAGCATCGCGCCCACCATCAGGAGCGGCGTCACGGCGACCGCGGGCATCGTCAGCGGTCTGAGACCCTGAGACCTACCCCTGCGAGAAGATGCCGACGCCGTTCGGAACGGGGCGTTCCGCGCCTCCGGAAGGGTGGTTCCGTACGGTGACGGCGGTGGCGCCCGGATCGCGGGCGACCAGGGTCGTCGACCCGCCGCCGTCCAGGCCGAAGCCGTGGACCGCACCCAACCCCCGCAGGGTGTCAGCCACTTCGGCGATGGTCAGGCCGGAGCGGTACTCCGCTGCCCCGTCCAGTGCGAGCAGCAGCAGGCGCCGTCCGCCGTCCGCGATACCCACGGCGGTGCGTACGGCCGACGTCGTGTCGTCCAGGCCCGGCAGCGGCCGACCGTACCTCAGGACCGGGAAGCCGCCGAGCGCGAAGCGGTACGGGGTCTGCGACACCGACGCCACCAGCCGGTGCCGTACCTTCACCGCCTCGCCCGTGGACAGTTTCCGCAGCTGCTGGGCGCCCGCCTCCCGGCCGACGAGCACCGTGGTGCCAGGGGCGATGGCCCCGCTGCCCGGCCGGTCCACGGCCGACACGACCCGTCCGTCGCGGACCGTCACCTCGTAGGTGTCCGTGCTGCACGGAGCGGCCCGGTCGGTGTCCGTGCCGCAGGTCGCCCGGACCCGGGAGGCGCTGCCCCAGTCCGAGGTGAACGCCCCGACGGATCCGACCGGCAGCGCGTACTGGTTCAGCCCGCCGAGCGGCAGCCGCTCCTCGGGCGTGCGGACCGAGCCGATCAGGGCCAGCCCGCCGATCCGGGCCCGGCGGTCGACGCCCACCCCCATCACGTCCCTGGTGCTGGTGCCGGGTGGCAGTGCCGGACCGAAGCGCTGGCCGTCCGGGACCGCCGACTTGAGGGCGCGGCCCTTCGCGATCGCCGGTCCCACGCTCGCGCCGGTGGCCTCCACGCCCGGGTGCTGGGTCTCGGTGATGTTGAAGAAGTCGCCGTTGACGCCCGCCACGGCGCCCTCGGAATCGGCCAGCCCGGAGACCGTGGCCCGCGCGGCCACCGCTCCCGGATACAGCAGGTCCACGCGTACGCGCGGATCGCGCAGGTCGACGGTCACCACATGGGCGTGCGCCATTCCCCTGGCCGCCGGGATGTCGAACTGCTCGTACACGACACCCGCCGCGATCCGGGTCCGCTCCTGCACGGCGCCGGCCGGTGCAGCCCCCAGCAGGGTCGCACCGGCCAGCGTGCCGAGTGCCGTGAGTAACGTCAGTGCCGATCTGCCCGCTGCGAACCGTCCTTGACGATGCGTCACAGTCCTCCCTGAGGTCTCGTCAACTGTCCCAGGACTCAGGGGAGGTGCACCAGACGGAGACGGCCGCTCGGGTGGCTATGTGCCGACGACCCGCGAACGGATGAGGAAACGCACCCCCTCGGGCGCCTCCAGCGAGAACCCGCTGCCCCGGCCCTCGACGACGTCCACGATCAGCCGGGTGTGGCTCCACACCTCGTACTGGCTCCGCGACATCCAGAACGTCACCGGCTCCTCGACCCCGGCGACGTCCAGCTCCGCGAGCAGCACGTCGGAGCCGCCGGTGCGGAACTCGCCGGCCGGGTAGCACATGGGGGCGCTGCCGTCACAGCAGCCGCCGGACTGGTGGAACATCAGCGGACCGTGCGTCTCGCGCAGCCGCCGCAGCAGGTCGGCGGCGGCGGGGGTGAGCTGGACGCGAGGGACCTCGTCGTAGTCGGGGGTTGCGGATTCTTCGGGCATGGTCGGTGAGTGGAGCACGGCGAAGGTTGCGAGAGGGTTGCGGGTCAGCCGCCGTACGGGGTGAAGTGGGCCGGCGTGTGGTCGATCGGCAGGTCGGGGCGCCAGGCGGTGAGGCCCTGGGCGCTGCACACGAACAGGTTTTCCGGCAGCCGGTCCAGGGGGAACCAGCGCCAGTCGCCGACGCGTTCGCCGGGCTGGTCGCCGGCCTCTCCGCGCCACGCCGTCACACGGGCGGCCACGGTGACCCGTACGACACCGTCGACGTGGTCGAGGAGCGTGCCCAGAAGCCGTACGTCGGCCGGACGGGCGTCGATCCCCGTCTCCTCACAAAGCTCCCTCACCACCGTCTCCTGGAGCGACTCGCCGGGTTCCACCGTGCCGCCCGGCAGCTCCCAGGTGCCCCGGCGATGGCGGCCCAGGAGCAGGCCGCGAGGACCGTGCAGGATGGCGCCGGCACCGATCGCGGCGTGCGGGAGGGGCGGCCGGGAGGAGCGGGGGCGGGAGGAGACCCGGACCGGGCGGGTCGCCCGGAAGACCCGGTAGGAGGCCTGGTTGTCCTCGTCCGGCGCGTCGAGGACCTCGATCCGCTCGACGCGCAGCCCGTGCTCGGCGAGCAGGTCCGACCAGAGCTCCGGGGCGAGCACCCACATCCGCACGGTCGTCTCGCCGCCGCCGGCGAGAGGCAGGATCTCGGGCCGGGACGTGACGACGGACGAGGGACCGTCGCCGCGAGAGTTGGTGTGGAGCACGGTGAAACACAGCGTCCCGCCGGGCTTGAGCGCACCGGCCAGGGCGGGCAGCAGCCGACGGGGATCGATGTACGGCACGGCGTTGAGGGAGTAGACGACGTCGTACGGTTCGCAGGCCCGCAGGTGCTCGACGGCGTCGGCCTGGACCAGTCGCAGGCCGGACAACGAGCCGTAGCGGGCTCGGGCCCGTTCGCACTGGCTCGGCGAGGAGTCGACCGCGTCCACGAAGGCGCCGTGGGCCCGGACGAGATGCGCGGCGTGCCGGGCGGGGCCGCATCCGAGGTCCAGGACACGCCGGTCCGACAGCTCGCCGAGGATCTCGTCCCCCGGCCCGGTGCCCCAAAAGCCCCAGTCGATCCGCTCCACCTCCGGCAATACGGTGCCGCGCCGCAGGTGGTGGATCCCGTACGCGTCCCACGCGTCGGCGTTGACCGACTCGGCCGCGTCGGAGTCGAGCCAGTGCGCGCCCGTCACGCGACGGCCGTACCCGTGAGGATCCGCACGTCCAGCTCGGTCACCGAGGCGGCGGTGAGCCGGGCCGTGAACTCCCTTCGCAGTCTCTCGACGGCGGCGGGGTCGAGGCCGTGGAGCAGGGCTCGGGTGCCGCTTCCCACGACCAGGCCCCACGCCGTGTCGGGTGTCAGCGCAACGGCGAGCCGCCGCGGCTCGACACGCGCGGCGGTGAGACCGAGGCCCTCCAGCCAGGCGGCGAGCGTGTCGGCGGTCTCGATGCGGGCGAGCCGGGCCGTCGTCGGAGAGTCCGGCCAGGCGCGCTCGGTCTCCACCGCGCCCCTCAGCGCCTGCCACCAGTCGGTGAGGGCCCCTTTCTCCCACACGGTCACGGCGAGCCGCCCGCCGGGACGCAGCAGGCGGACCAGTGCCGCGGTGCTGCGGTCCATGTCGGGGAGGAAGAACACCCCGAGCGCGCACTGCACCAGGTCGTAGCCGCCGTCGGGAGCGGGCCAGGCCGTGATGTCGTGACGGTGGAAGCGGACATTCCGCAGCCCCTCCTGCCGGGCCCGGTCGGCGGCGATGTCCAACAGCGCCCCGGACAGGTCGACCCCGTCGACCGCGCCCGCCGGGCCGACGGCACGCGCGGCGGGCAACGCGGAGGCACCGGCCCCGCAACAGGCGTCCAGCACCCGCTCCCCGGGACCGGGCGCGGCGGTGGCGGCCGTCGCCTCCCCGACCGGATCCCACAGCAGCGGCGACCAGCGGTGGAACTCCTCGGACCCCGCGCTGAACACGTCTGCGACGGTCGTCCCGGTCTGCTGCTGCGGTCCGGTCATGAGGGCGTCCTCCCCTGGTCGGCTTACAGGCGGCCTCCCACGGTGACGAAGCCGGGGGCATTGGCCGCCGTGGCGTTGTCGTAGACCACGTAGCCGGTGGACTTCTTCCAGATCTCGATACGGAAGGTGTCCGGGCCGTCCGTGGCGGTGACACGGAAACCGTAGCCAGCCGTGCCGTTGACCGTGCCGGATCCCTGGTAAACGGCTCGGTTTCCGGTGACCACCAGCCAGTCGGAGCCGGTGGAGCGGAACGCCAGCCGGGCGGCGCCGAAGTCGAAGCTCGCGTTCCCGGAGGGGACGGTGGCGCCCTTCTTGTACTCGGCCCCGAAGGAGAACCCGGCCGGGCCGGTCAGGGTGGGCTTGGCCGGGTAGGCGCCGGCCGGCGAGGAGATGATGCCGACGCCCGCGATGGGACCGGCCGCACGGTCGTAGACGATCAGTTCGGGGAGCTCGGTGGTGTCCGAGCCGCCGTCGTCGTCGGTGACGGTGATCTCCGGGCGCTGGATGCCCGCCTTGGCGTAGGCATGGGTGGCCTCGCAGCGGGAGCCGGTGATCTTGCCGGCGGTCGGTGCGGTGCCGTCCTTCCAGTCGACCCGGCAGGTCTGGGTGTCTGCCGTGCCCAGGTCGGTGAAGTCCGCCGTGACCACCGCGCCCTGGCCGGCCGCAACCGGCTTCGGGCCCGCGGCCGCCGTGATCACCGGGGCCGCGTTGGCGACCGTGACGGTGAGCGAGTCGCTGCTGCGGCCGCCGGTCAGGGTGACCTTGTAAGTGCCGTCGTCGGCGCAGGTGAGGGCCGTGAGGATGGCACCGGGGTCGGAGAAGGTGCAGGGTGCTCCGTCCTCCACCGTCCACTTGGGGCCGCCGGCGCCGGAGAGGGTGCCGGTGAGGGAGATCGCGCTGCCCTCCGTGCCGCTCGCGTTCGGACCCGCGTGGACGATGGTGACCGGGTCGATGCTCGTCAGGGTCGGGACGACCTTCTTGATCAGGCCGTCGGTGTCGAACTCCAGCTTGTCGATGGTGGTTTCGCGGTTCGTGCCGTCACCGCCGGGGATGGCGAAGCGGTGGTAGGCGATGTACCAGTCGTCGGTGCCAGGGACGTGGACCACGGAGTGGTGGCCGGTGCCCTTGATGCCGAGGCTCAGCCGCTTCTCCAGGATCACACCCTGCTTGGTCCAGGGGCCCAGGGGCGAGGATCCGGTCGCGTAGGCGACGCGGTAGTTCTCGTCCCGGGTGTCGTTCTCCGACCACATGAAGTAGTAGGTGCCCTTGCGCTTGATGACGAAGGAGCCCTCGTTGTAGCCGCTCGGGGTGATGTCCTTGATCTTCGAGGTGTCGAGGGACGTCATGTCGTCGTTCAGCGGGACGACGTAGGCGCGGCCGTTGCCGAAGTAGAGGTACGACGTGCCGTCGTCGTCCGTGAAGACCGCCGGGTCGATCATCTGGCCGGTCAACTGACCCGCCTTGAGCAGCGGTTGGCCGAGAGGATCCTTGAACGGACCGGTCGGCGAGTCGGAGACCGCGACGCCGATGTTGGCGTCGGCGCTGAAGTAGAAGTAGTACTTCCCGTTCTTCTCGGCGATCGTCGGCGCCCAGGCCCTGCTGTCGGCCCAGCTGACGTCCGGTCCCAGGTCGAGGATGACGCCGTGGTCCTTCCAGTGGACCAGGTCGGTGGAGGAGTACGCCTTGAACTGCGTGCCGCTCCAGCCCGGGAAGCCGTCGGTGGTCGGGTAGATGTAGAAGGTGTCGCCGAACCTGACGATGTTCGGGTCGGCGTTGAGCCCCGGCAGGACCGGGCTCTTCATCTCCAGTGCCGTGACCGTCCAGGTGCGCTTGGCGCCGTCCGAGCCGGTCACCTCGTACGTCACCGGCTCGGTGAAGTCGTGCAGCGTGCCGGAGGCGGGGCTGATGGACGCGCCGTGGGCCAGGGTGAACTCCGGCGCCAGGGCGGTGAGATCGCTGCCCTCGGCCAGCGGGAGGGTGATCCTGCTGTCCGTGTCGTCGACGATCGCGTCGACCTTCAGCGCGGGGTGGGTCGCCGCGGCGATGCCCGTGGTGTTGCCGCTGAGCTCCAGGACCTCGGTGCTCGACAGGGCCCGGTTGTAGATCCGGAAGTCGTCGACCTCGCCGCCGAAGTAGGGGTCCGGGGAGTACAGGGACTTGCCGATGTAGCCGGAGTAGCCCTTGGAGGAGTCGTAGAGCTCGGACGGCTTGATGGTGACCCCGGTGGCCCGGGCTGCCTCGATGCCGTTCACGTAGAGGACCGCGGTCTCGGTCGCGCTGTCCACGGTGACGGTGACGTGCTGCCACTCACCGGGGGTGAGCCGGGAGCCCGCCGTCATCTGCTTCTCGCCCGACCAGGTGGCCTTCGTGATCGCGGAGAAGAGCTTGCCGCCGCCGTTGGAGGGGGAGGCGAAGAGGTACTTGTTGCTGTCGGGACCCAGTCCGAAGAGCCACTGGAAGTTGTCCCCGCCGTTCCACTTCACGTGGGTGGAGACGGTGACGCTGTCGGCGTCCTTCAGAACGCCGTTGGGGATCCTGACGTACGGCGAGGTGGTGGAGCTGCTGGAACCGCCGGACATCTTGAACGAGCCGCCGTCCACCCCGGTGCCGAAGTCGGGGGTGCGCACGTAGGTGCCGTGGTAGCCGTGGCCGCTGGAGTCGCGGGCGATGTTGCCGCCGGTCTCGTCGAAGTCGTAGTCGAGGAGCAGGTCGGCCGGTACCTTCGGGCCTTCCACCGAGACGGTGACCTCGGCCTTCACCTTGAGCGCGGCGCCGTCGGGCAGGCTGCCCGTCACCGTGAAGCTGCCGGCCTGCGCGTACGCCGAGGCCGGGACGTCGTCCCAGGTGACGGAGACGGGCCGCTTGACACCGTCGGCGTAGTCGGCGATCACGGTGGCCGGCAGGACCGGGGCGTCACCGATGCCCGTCGTCACGGAGACGTCCTCGACGGACTCGACGAGCTGGTCCGGCTGGTAGGCCCGCAGCAGCCGGTCGTACTCGGCCTGGGTGACCGGGAGTACGGTGCCGTGGCGGGGCTTGCTGGGCAGGTCGTAGGTGGTGGACGGGGTCCACTGGCCGGAGGCGAGATCCGTCGTCTCGAACGGGATGTAGCCGCGGCCGCCGAACTCGTCGAGGAACGCGTACCACTTCTCCTCGGTGTTGGACTTGAAGACCAGCGGTCCCTCGGCGGCGCTCATCGCCCCCTTGCCGATGCCCTCGGCCACGGCGTCGTAGGAGAGGTCGAGGATCGAGTCGCTCTTCTCCTCGAAGATGAACTTGCTGTTGGGGGTGGAGGAGGTGTTGTTCCGCTCGTCCTTGGACAAGCGGTAGTACATGCCGTCGTGCTTGATCATCGTGGAGTCGATGACCGAGTAGCCGCGGTCGATCCAGACCTTGGGCTCGCTGAAGGTGCGGAAGTCGCGGGTGGTGGCGTACATCATGCGGTTGTACGTGTCGCCGGAGTGCTCCGGGTTGCTGTACAGCTTCGACGCCCAGAAGACCACGTACTCGCCGAGCTTCTCGTCGTAGAAGGCTTCCGGCGCCCAGGTGTTGCCGGCCGAGTCGGGCGAGACCTTGACCAGGCGCTGGTCGGTCCAGTGCACCAGGTCGGTGGACTCCCAGACCATGATGGACTTGCTGCCGGTGCGCTGGGAGGCGTCCCAGTTGCCGTTGCCGTAGATCCGCAGGTCGGTGGCTATCTGGTAGAACTTGTCGCCCTCGGGGGAGCGGATGATGAACGGGTCGCGCAGGCCCTTCTCGCCGAGCGTGGACGTCAGGACGGGCTTGCCGTCGTTCAACTCCCGCCATTTCAGCGGGTCGTTGCCCTTGCTCAGCGCCGCGTAGAGCTGCTCCCCGTCCGCGGTGCCCTCGCCGGTGAAATAGCTGAACATGTAGCCCTTGAGGGCTTCCTTGGCGGGGAGCTCGGGCACCGTGGCCGTGAGGACGCGGGTCGCCTCGGCGTCGCCCTTGGTGACGGTCGCGGTCAGCTCGACGGTGGTGCCGCCGTCGCCGTGCGCGGGGCGGTGGACCACACCGTCGGCGGAGATGACGTCCGGCTTCGCGGAGGACCACGTGACGTCCGTGCCGTACACGCCGGTCGTCGGCAGAGTGATGTTGCCGCGCACGTCGTCGAGGTTGTGGACCGTCAGCGCCTCGGCGGCCTGCTTGGTGGCCGCGTCGTCGTCGAGCGCGGCGGGGACCGTGATGTCGAAGGTCTTGGTGTCGGTCACCGATCCCTTCTTCAGGGTCGCCGTCAGCGTCGCGTGGCCGTCCGGCTGACCGGCGGCGGGGCGGGTGACGGCCCCGGTGTCGGACACCACCGAGGGGGTGTCGCTGTTCCAGCTGATCGTGGAACCGCCCGCTGTGCCGGTGGCCGGCAGGGTCAGGTCCGCGACGACGGCGCTGGTGTCGCCCAGCGTGAGGGCGGCCTTGTCGTCGGCGACGCCCTGGGTGGCGACGGGGAGGGAGAGCTGCTCGACCTCCGAGCCGGCCAGCGCGCGCTGGTACACGCGGAAGTCGCGGATCTTGCCCTTGAAGAGCTTGTCGCCGGGGTACACGGACTTGCCGATGTAGTTGGCGGTGGTCGTGCCTGCGCCGATGGAACCGGGGGTGATGGTCACCGCCGTGTTGCGGGCCACCTCCACGCCGTCCTCGTAGAGCACACCGGTGGTGCCGGTCTGGGTGTAGGTGACCTGCTTCCACACGGCGCGGGTCATGGCGCGCGCGGGGGAGGGCTGGGTGTTCTGTTCCGTCGACCAGTTGCCGGAGGCGATGGAGGTCCGGAAGGTGTTGCCGGTGGTGAACAGGTAGCCGTTGCCGGCGGTGCCGCTCGTGTTGCCGAAGCCGTAGATGAAGTACGGGGTGGCCTGCGTGGAGTCGATCTTCACGTCCATCGAGACGGTGATCGAGTTCATGTCGCGCATGACGTTGTCCGGCACCTTGACGTAGGTGTCGGAACCGTTGAAGGAGAGTCCCTCGCCGGTGCCGGACCACGCGGCGGTGCCGTTGACGGTGCCCGTCCGGCCGTTGCCGGAGGCGTCGGCCACGGTGGTGCCGGAGGTGGCGTCGAGCTTGTACCAGAGGGCGAGGCCGTCGGTGATCTCCGCTGCCTGCACCGGAGCGGGGGCCCCGGCGAGGCCCAGGAACAGTGACGCGGCGGTCAGTCCGGCGAGTCGGCTCGCCCAACGTCTCGCGCGGTCGCGAAGTGGTGCGCTGTACGTCATGTGGAGTTCCCCTGCTGAGACACGATTGGGTGAAGGGGCCTCGGCCAGGGCGCCCCGCCGTTTCGGCTGTGTGACGTCGTGTTGCGAGAGTGTCAATCGGGGTGTGGTGCAGCGTCAAGAGTTTTCGAACGATGTCCGATGGGCCGAACGAACCTGATGGCGGCCGGATCTTGGGGGATGGTCCTCGGTCCGGGACTGAGGGGTGTCAGGCCGGGCGAACCAGGCCGGATTCGTAGGCGAACACCACGGCTTGGACGCGGGCGCGGGCACCGATCTTGCCGAGGATGTTGCTGACGTGGGACTTGACGGTGGTGGGGGCGATCGACAGTCGCGCGGCGATCTCCGCGTTGGACCAGCCGGAGGCGACGGCGACCAGCACATCGCGTTCGCGCTCGGTGAGGGCTTCGAGTCCGACCTCCCGCTCCACGAAGTGGCCGGGCCGCTGTTGACGTACGGCGTCGATGAGTGCACGGGTGAGGCCGGGTGTGATGACGGCGTCTCCGGTGGCGACGATGCGGACGGCCGCGGTCAGTTCGTCCGGCGTGGCGTCGTCGAGGAGGAATCCGCGGGCTCCGGCGCGCAGTGCTGCCGAGGCGTACTCGTCGAGGCCGGCGCTGGTCAGGGCGAGTACCTGCGGAGGGTTCCGCACGGCTCGGGCGGAGCCGGAGGGCTGGGGGAGCGAGGGGGCGCGGGTGATGCGGCGAATGGTCTCGATGCCGTCGGTGCCGGGTGTGCGGGCGTCCATCACGACGACGTCGGGGCGGAGTTCGGCGCTCAGGCGGACGGCCTCGAATCCGCCGGACGCCTCACCTACGACGGTCAGGTCGGGCTGGGCCGCGAGGAGCATCCGGAAGCCGAGGCGTTGCAGAGCCTGGTCGTGGACCACGAGTACGGAAGTCATGCCGGGCGTGCCCCTCTCGCCCCCCTGAACGAAACGGTTTCGTTCACACGGGAAGGCTAGCCCCGGCTCCTATCGAAACGGTATCGTTCTCGTTATGGCGTGGGTCACATTCCGGTGACGTCAGGTCCTGGATGTGGGCCGGATCGTCGTGGGTGCGCGACATCCCGGGGTGGAGGGTGCGGTGGGAGCGGTCGGCGGAACTGACCGGCCTGCCGGTGCTGCCTCCGTTGCCGGGTGTCTCGCGCGGGGCGGGGTGATCGGCGCAGGCCCGTCGGCGGCAGCGAGGCGAGACGAGGGAGGGCACCTGCTGTCGGCTACGGGGGCCGGATTCGAGGAGAGGCGTTCCATGAGGCTCGACCTGGTCGACCCGGAACTGCGCCGCAGCGTCGCGCGAATGCCGCGCCTGCCGATCCGCCGGACGTGGGGGCGGCGCCTGGTGCGCGCCCTGGTCCGTCGGCGCGGGCCGGGCGAGCCGGTCGAGACGGTCGACGCAAGAGACCTCGACGAGGCTCAGGGCATACGCCTGTACACCCCTGCCGGTGGTCGCCGTACTCGACGTCGCCGGCATGAACTACGCCGAGGCCCGCTACGCCCTGGACCGCGACCTGTTCCCCCACCGGATCATCCTCGGCACCGAGACCTTCCCCACCCGCATCGACGGCAACTGGCGGCTGGTGAAGCAACACGGCCACGTCATCGGCGACTTCACCTGGACCGGCTGGGACTACCTGGGCGAGGTCGGCATCGGACGCCCCCAGTACCTCACCCCCGACACGCCCCGCCCCTCCCACACCGCGCCCTACCCCTACCTGGTCGCGGGCTGCGGCGACATCGACATCACCGGCCACCGCCGCCCCGCCTCCCACTACCGCGAGATCGTCTTCGGCCTGCGCACCCAGCCCTACATCGCGGTCCGGCGGCCCGAGCACCACGGCAAGACCTACGCGGGAACACCGTGGGCATGGAGCGACACCGTCGCCGGCTGGACCTGGCCCGGCTTCGAGGGCAAACCGATCACCATCGAGGTCTACGGCGACGCCGACGAGGTCGAACTCCTCCTGGGCGGCCGCTCCCTCGGACGCCGGCCGGTGGGGGAGGAGCACCGCTTCCGCACCGAGTTCGAGACGGCGTACGAGCCCGGTGAACTCCTGGCCGTCGCCTACCGCGACGGCACCGAAACCGGCCGCACCACCCTCCGCTCCGCGACCGGCCCGGTGCGGTTGCGAGCCGAGGCCGACCGCCCGGTCATCACGGCAGCCGGCGGCGACCTCGCGTACGTCACCCTTTCCCTGACGGACCCGGACGGCACCCTCCACACCGCGGCCGACCGCCCGGTGCGCGTGGAGGTGTCGGGGGCGGGCGTCCTGCTCGGCTTCGGCAGCGCCGACCCGTCCACCGAGGAACGCTTCGACGCCAGCGAACGCCGTACGTACGAAGGCCGCGCCCTGGCCGTCCTCCGCCCCACCGGCCCCGGCAAGATCCGCCTCCTGGCCTCCGCACCCGAGTGCGATCCGGTCGAGGTCGTGGTCACCGCCGAGTAGCGTCCGAGGCGGACAGGAGAGATCCCGAGACGTCGGACCGGCGAAGACCGATGGTTGTGCAAAACGTTTTGGATATCTAGCTTGTGCGCCATGAGCGACAGAACGCCTCCGCCGACCGGCCGCCTCCTGGTGAGCGGGTGCGATGTGCTGCGGGTTCCGACGCAGGGCGAGTGCGAGATCCTGCGGGCGCAGGACATCGTGGTGGCGGACGGCGTCATCGAGGACGTACGACCCACCGGGGGCCCCTTCGGTCCGGGCCCCGCGGCCGACGTGATCGACGGACGCGGACTGCTGGCCGTCCCCGGACTGGTCAACGCACACACGCACAGCCCCATGGTGCTGATGCGCGGGGCGGCCGAGGACGTGACGGTCGAGGGCTGGTTCAACGACCGCGTCTGGCCCATGGAGTCCAACCTCACCCCCGCCGACGTACGGATCGGGGCGAGGCTGGCCTGCGCCGAGATGATCCGCTCCGGTGTCACCACCTTCGCCGACCACTACTTCTTCCCCGAGCAGATCGCCGAGGCGGTCGCCGAGACCGGCCTGCGGGCCGACATCGCGCCCACGTACTTCAGCAGCCGGGGCGAGGCAGCCCTGGAGGACACGGTCAAGTTCGCGGAGGCGTGGCACGGCCGCGCCGACGGCCGGGTCACCGTCTCGCTCGGGCCGCACGCCCCGTACACGGTCGACGACGGCGACCTGCGGACCCTCGCCGGGCACGCCCGCAGGCTCGGCCTGCGGATGCACATCCACGCCGCCGAGCACCTGGAGCAGACGCAGTCCAGCCTGGAGCGGCGCGGCATCACCCCGATCCGGGTGCTGCACGAGACCGGGGTACTGGAGGCCGGGGCGCTGATCGCGCACGGCTGCGGGATCGTCGACGACGACCTGCCGCTGCTCGCCGAGTACGCCGGCACGACCGCCGTCGCCTGCTGCCCCAAGGTGTATCTCAAGCACGCCCTGTCCCCGCTCACCCCGGTCCGCGACCTGCTCGCCGCCGGAGTCACGGTCGCCGTCGGTACGGACGGTGCCGCCGGCCACAACACGCTGGACGTGTGGGAAGCGCTGCGGCTGGTCGCCCTCACCCAGAAGCAGGCGGTGCGGGACGCCACGTGGATGACCGTCTCCGACACCCTGCGTCTGGCCATGCGCGGAGGGGCCCGTGCCCTCGGCCTGCAGAAGGAGATCGGGGCGCTGGAGCCGGGCATGCGCGCCGACATCGTCCTGACCGACCTGTCGGGGCTGCACTGCCGTCCGCTGCACGATCCGCGCGCCGCGCTGGTCTACAGCGCCCGCGCCGGTGACGTACGGACGGTCGTCGTCGACGGCCGGGTCCTGATGCGCGACGGCCGGCTGCTCACCGTGGACGAGCCCGCGCTGCTGGCCGAGGCCGACGCCCGGGTGGCCCGGATCCTCGACACCTCCCACGGGAGGGCGGTGCAGCACTATGACCCCTGAGCCGTACAACCGGGCGGCCGTCCGGCGCCCCGCGTCCATCAAGGACGTGGCCGCCGCCGCAGGCGTCAGCGCCACCACCGTCTCCCACGTCCTCAGCGGCAACCGGCCGGTCAACGAGCACACCGCCGCCCGGGTCCGCAGCGTCGTCAACCGGCTCGGCTACGTCCCGGCGTCGCTGGCCCGCAGCCTCCAGGCCGGTTCCACCTCGGTGATCGGCCTGCTGATCCCCGACATCAGCAACACCTTCTTCGCCGAACTCGCCAAGGGCGCCGAGGACGCCGCCCACGACCTCGGCTACGGCCTGATCCTGTGCAACACCGAGTTCGACGCCGACCGCGAGGACCGCTACCTCGGCATGATCCGCAGCCGGTTCATCGACGGCATGGTGTACGCCTCGGGGTCCCCGCCGTCCCGACGGAGGCTGGAGGCGCTGATGGGCAAGTTCCCCATCGCGCTCGCCGACGAGGAGGTCGAGGGCCTCGAAGGCGCCCTCATCGCCACCGCCGACCACGAGGCGGGCGGGCGGCTGGTCGGGGAGCACCTCCGGGCGCTCGGCCACCGCCGGGCCCTGATGCTGACCGGCCCACGCGCCCTGAAGAGCAGCAACGCCCGTGCGAACGGTTTCGTACGGGCCTTCCGCGGCGAGGTCGTCGAGTGCGTCGGCGACTTCAAGGAGACCTCCGGATACGGCCTCGTCGCCGAACTCCTCAAGGCGGGCGGTCTCCCCGACGACTGCACGGCCGTCTTCGCGGCCAACGACCTCATGGCGTTCGGCGCCCTCACCGCGCTCCGCGAGGCGGGACTGTCGGTGCCGGACGACGTCTCGGTGGTCGGTTTCGACGACATCCGGGCGGCCTCGCTGGCGCATCCGCCCCTGACCACCGTCCACCAGCCCGCTTACGACGTGGGCCGCACCGCCACCGCCCAACTCCTCCAGTACGTCACCCGGGGCGAGGTCCCACCCGCCTCCCGGCACACGCTTCCCGTCGAACTCAAGGTACGCGGCAGCACGGCGCCCACCGCCCGCTGACCCTCACCTGACCCAACTGCACACGCGGCGCACGCAGTTGCCGTGCCGCGTGGCAATACCCCCTGCCCCGAAAGGCGGTTCGCCATGCCCAGAGTGCTCGTCGTGGGCGAGTCCTGGTTCACCCACACGGTCCACCAGAAAGGCTTCGACGCCTTCCACACCTCCGAGTACACCGAGGGCGGAGGTGCCTTCCTGGACGCGCTCCGCTCGCGCGGCCACGAGGTGACCTACGTGCCCTCGCACGAGATCCCGAGCCGGGTTCCGGCCTCCGCCGACGGCTTCGACGCGTACGACGTCGTCGTCATCAGCGATGTGGGCGCCAACAGCTTCCAGCTCCCGCCCGAGACCTTCAACCGCTCCGTCCCCGCGCCCGACCGGTCCGAGCTGGTACGCGGCTTCGTGGAGGGGGGCGGCGGGGTGCTGATGATCGGCGGCTATCTGACCTTCAGCGGCATCGACGCCCGCGCACGATGGGGGCGGTCCCCGCTGGCCGCCGCCCTGCCGGTGACGATGCTGGACCGCGACGACCGGGTGGAGCTCCCGGCCGGCGCCGTCCCCGAGGTGGTGGGCGAGCACGCGGTCGTACGGGGCCTTGAGCGGTCCTGGCCCGCGCTCCTCGGCCTCAACGAGGTCACCGCGCGGCCGGAGGCGTCGCTGCTGGCCGAGTGCGCCGGGCATCCGCTGCTCGTCGTCGGCGACCACGGCGCGGGCAGATCGGCGGCGTTCACCTCCGACGTGGCACCGCACTGGGCACCGCCGCTGTTCCTGGACTGGAAGGGCTACCCCGAGCTCTGGGACCGGCTGGTGCGCTGGCTCGCGGGAGCGGAGCTGTGATGGCAGGACACGTGAGGACAACGTCCGTCACCGGCACACCGCACATCGCGGCTCGGCCGGGCGACTTCGCGCCGCTCGTGCTGATGCCGGGCGACCCGCACCGCGCCCGGCGGATCGCCGAGACGTTCCTCAAGGACGCGCGGCAGGTCACCGACGTACGCGGCGTCCTCGGCTACACCGGAAGCCACCTGGGCGTGCCGATGTCGGTGCTCGCCTCCGGCATGGGCATCCCGTCCGTGACGATCTACGCGACGGAGCTGTTCCGCCACTACGGCGTGCGCAGGATCGTCCGGGTCGGCACCGCCGGTGCGATCCCGGTCTCGGTCTCCGTACGGGATGTGGTGATCGCCTCCGCCGCGCACACCGACTCCAGCCTCAGCCGCCTCCTCGTGGACGGCGTGACCCTCTCGCTCGCTCCCTCCTACCGGCTGCTGCGTGCCGCCGCGGGCGCCGCCGAGCGGGAGCTCTCCGACGGCGAGGCCGTGCACATCGGACCGGTCTTCAGCAGCGACCACTTCTACCTCGACCGCCCCGCCCTCTTCGACGCCCTGGAGCGCCGGGGCACGCTCGCCGTCGAGATGGAGGCGGCGGGGCTGTACGCCGTGGCCTGTGCGGAGGGCGGCGAGGCCCTCGCCGTGCTGACCGTGTCCGACCACCTCCGCACCGGTGACGCCCTCACCGCCGAGGAACGCGAGACGGACTTCGACCGGACGCTGCGCATCGCCGCGACCGCGCTGCTCACCGATGTCTGAAATTCCCTCACCGGAAATCAAACCGAAACCGGGCAACGTAGCCAAAGCGTTTTGCACTTTCTACTGTCAACCCAGCCGCTCACTCGGCAACAAAATGATCAGGAGGTCGATGATGCGATACGGAAGAAGCGCCGCCGTCGCGGTGACAGGGATGCTCGCGCTGACCGCGTGCGGCGGATCGGGCGGGGACGACTCCGGAGCGGAATCCTCCGGCAAGCCGCGCATCAAATTGGTGCTCAATGGCGGGCTGGGCGACAAGTCGTTCTTCGACTCCGCCTACGCGGGCCTGAAGAAGGCCGAGAAGGACCTCGGCTACGAGCTCAAGGTGGTGGAGCTCGGCTCCGACCGCACCAAGTGGGAGCCCGGCTTCGAGGACGCCGCCTCGGCCGACGACTACGACATCCTCGCCGCCGGCACCTTCGACGTCACCGACTACATCGGCAAACTCGCCCCGGAATTCCCGGACAAGAAGTTCTGGGTCTTCGACGCGCCGGTCGACTACAGCGGCAAGAACGGCGCCTGTTCCAACAAGTGCGAGAACGTCTACTCCGTCACCTTCAAGCAGAACGAGGGCGGTTATCTCGCGGGATTCCTGGCCGAGAAGCTGGTGGCCGCGAAAGCCCTCAAGGGAACCGAATCGCTGAAGAAGGTCGGCGTCATGGGCGGCGTGAAGATCCCGTTGATCGAGGACTTCGTCGTCGGCTTCAAGTCGGGCTTCCAGGCCGCCGGCGGAAAGAACTCCGACGTCCTCGTGCAGTACGTGGGCGGCGACAAGCCGTTCGGCGACCCGGCCAAGGGCAAGGAGATCAGCACCGCCATGTACGGCCAGGGCGCCGCGCTGGTGTGGCCGGTCGCCGGGCTCTCCGGGCTCGGCACCTTCGAGTCGGCCGTCGGCGCCGAGCGGTACGCGTTCGGCGTCGACTCCGACCAGTACCAGACCCTCAGCGACCAGGCGCAGAAGGACATCGTCGTCACCTCCATCCTCAAGAACGTCGGCAACGCCCTGTACGAGGCCGCGCAGAAGGACCAGAAGGACTCCCTGAAGTACGGCGCCGTCTCCACCGTCGGCCTCGCCGAGGACGCCGTCGGCTATGTGAACGACGACCACTTCAAGGAGTTGGTGCCCGAGAAGATCCGTACCGAGGTCCAGGAAGCCGCCGACCAGGTCAAGTCCGGCT
Organism: Streptomyces sp. MMG1533; assembly: GCF_001279775.1. Lineage (GTDB taxonomy): Bacteria > Actinomycetota > Actinomycetes > Streptomycetales > Streptomycetaceae > Streptomyces. Next base: position 137,845 of record NZ_LGDG01000213.1, read on the forward strand.
CCGTCACGGTGCCCAGCGCCCTCTAGCCGAACGGCCTTGATGATGAACGAGCCATGGGGCAAGGACGGACCGGCCGTCGCCGCCCGCCAGGTCACCAAGACCTACGCCAACGGGGTCCGGGCGGTGCGCGCCGTGGACCTGGAGGTCCCGCCGGGCGAGATCCGGGCGGTCGTCGGTGAGAACGGCGCGGGCAAGTCCACGCTGATGAAGATGTTCTACGGCCTCGAACAGCCCGGCGCGGGCGAGATCCTGGTCGGCGGACGGCCCCGGGTGCTGCGGGGCCCGGCCTCGGCGATCGCGCTGGGCGTGGGCATGGTGCACCAGAACCTCATGCTGGTGCCGTCCTTCACCGTCGCCCAGAACGTCGTCCTCGGCGTGGAGCCGGGCCGACGCGGCCTCGTCGACCCGAAGGCGGCCGTGGAGACGACCGCCCGGCTCGCCGAGGAGTCCGGACTCGTCGTCGACCCCAGGGCGCGCGTCGAGGAGGTGTCGGTCGGGATGCGCCAGCGCACGGAGATCCTCAAGGCGCTCCACCGGCGGGTCCGCGTGCTGATCCTCGACGAGCCGACCGCCGTGCTCACCCCGCAGGAGACCGAGGACCTGTTCGCCGCCGTACGCCGGCTGCGCGACAACGGGATGACCGTGCTGTTCATCTCCCACAAGCTGCGCGAGGTACGGGAGATCAGCGACAAGGTCAGCGTGATGCGCGCCGGCTCCCTGGTGGGGACGGTCGCCACCGCCGACGCCACCGAGCGGTCGCTCGCCTCCATGATGGTCGGCCGCGACATGTCCCTGGACGTGGACCGCACCCCTGCCCGCCCTACGCAGACCACCCTGCGGGTGCGGAGCCTCGGCTACGAGGCCCCGACCGGCCAGTCCCTGCACGGCCTCGACTTCGACGTGGCCGCCGGGGAGATCGTCGGCCTGGCCGGCATCGAGGGCAACGGCCAGAGCGAACTCGCCGAGATCCTCGCCGGGTTGCGCCGCCCCACCGCGGGCACGGTCCACATCGACGGCACCGACACGGCCGGTCTCGACGTGGCAGGGCATCGCAGGGCAGGCATCGGCTACGTACCGGAGGACCGGCTGCACAACGGCGCCGCTCTCGACGCGTCGATCGCCGACAACCTCGTCGTCGACCGCCACGACCGACCGCCCCTCGCCCGCCGCGGCGTCCTGCACCCGGGTGCCGTACGCGCCCACGCCGACCGGCTGATCGACCAGTACGCGATCCGCACGCCGGACCCGTCGGTCCCGGTACGCGCACTGTCCGGCGGCAACATGCAGAAGGTGATCGTCGCCCGCGAACTCTCCGCAGGGCCACGGCTGTTGATCGCATCCCAGGTCACCCGCGGGGTGGACATCGGCGCGATGCGGTTCATGTACGAGCGTCTCGTCGCCGCGCGTGACGCGGGCGCGGCCGTCCTGCTGATCTCGGCGGACCTCACCGAACTCCTCGCCCTCTCCGACCGGTTGCTCGTCCTCAAGGAGGGCCGCCTGGCCGCCCGGTTCGACGACACGACCGGCCTCACCGAGAAGCGCGTCGGCCTCTACATGCTCGGCGTCGAACAGCACGACCGCGACCGGCTCACGGCCGGCCTGGACGACCTCACGGCCGGCCTGGACGACCTCAAGGCCGGTCCGGATGACCTCAAGGCCGGTCCGGAAGACCTGGGGGAGACCCCGTGACCACCACTCCCATGACCCTGATCGAGACCGAGGACCGCCGCGAGTACAGGGAGACCCGGCGCCGAGACTTCGTCGTCGACCTCAGCATGGCCCTGGCCACCATCCTGGCCGCCCTGGCCATCGGCTTCCTCGTCATGCTCGCCACCGGCAACGACCCGATCCGCGCGTACGAAGTGATGCTCACCGGGCCGCTGGAACGCTCCTTCCGTGTCGGCCGCTGGCTGGAGGACGCCACCACGCTCACCCTGCTCGGGCTTTCGGTCGCGATCCCCTTCCGCGCCCGGCAGATCAGCCTCGGCGCCGAGAGCCAGGTGTACGCCGGTGCGCTGGCGGCCGCGACGGTCGCGATCTTCGTGCCGCTGCCGCCGGTCGTCGCTGTGATCGTCCCCATGGCCGCGGCCGCCGCCGCGGGCGCCGGGATGGGCCTGGTGCCCGGCGCGATGAAGGCACGCCTCGGCGCCAACGAGATCGTGGCCACGCTGATGCTCAACGCCATCGTCGTCCGCGTCTACGACTACCTGGTCAACGGCCCGCTGAAGGAGTCTGGCAGCAGCGCCGTGCACTCGAAGTCCATCCAACAGGACTCCGTACTCACGCCGTTGAGCGACTGGTTCGGCGTCCCGCTGGGCCGGGCCAACATCGGTTTCGGGGTGATGCTGCTGACCGCCGTCGCGCTGTGGCTGCTCATCACCCGCACCCCGCTCGGCTACCGCATCCGCATGACCGGGGCCAACCCCGACTTCGCGGCGTACGGCGGCATCCGCGTGCCCCGTGTCATCGAGTGGAGCTTCGTCATCGGTGGCGCCGTCGCGGGCCTCGCCGGAGCCCATCTCGTCCAGGGCGTGTACGGGCGACTGGAACCCGGGCTCGCCGGAAGCCTCGCCTTCGAAGGGATCGTGGTCGCGCTGCTGGCCAGGAACAACCCGCTGGTCGTCGTGGTCGCCGGACTCTTCTACTCCTACCTGCGCGCCGGGGGCGACATCATGGAACAGCAGACGGACGTCGGCACCGAGATCGTGGTGGTCATCCAGGCGGTCATCGTGCTGCTGGTCACCGCCCAGGCCCTGCCGAACCTGCTCAAGCGGCGAATGGCGCGGAGGCAGGTGGGCGTCCGATGAGTTCCGTGCTCGACGTCGTCCTCAGCAGTGCCTTCCTGGCGGCCGTGCTGCGGATCGCCACGCCGTACCTGCTCGCCGCGTTCGGCGGGCTGGTCGCCGAACGCGCCGGCATCAGCAACATCGCCCTGGAGGGCCAGATGCTCTCCGCCGCCTGCACCGGAGCGCTGGTCGCCGGCTACAGCGGCTCCGTCGCGCTGGGCGCGGTCAGCGGCGTCGCGATGGCGACACTGCTGGGCGTGCTGCTCGCCGCGCTGCGGCTGGAGCTGGGCGCCGACGCGATCATCGCGGGCATCGGCCTCAACCTCCTCGCCTCCGGCGGCACCGCCTACGCGGTCTACAGCCTCCTCGACGACAAGGGCGGCACCTCCGGCCTGAAGAGCGGCAGCCTGCCGACGGTCACCCTGCCGGGGGTCGAGAACGTGCCGGTGCTCGGCGATGTGCTGAGCGGCCAGAACCTGATCACCTGGCTGGCCTTCCTGGCCGCGCCGTTCGTCGCCTGGCTGTTCTACCGCACCCGCTTCGGCTTCCACCTGCGCGCGGTCGGCGAGATGCCCGACGCCGCCGAGTCGGTCGGGATCGCGGTACGGCGTGTCCAGTACACCGGACTCGCCCTCAGCGGGGCCCTCGCGGGACTTGCCGGGGTCTTCCTCAGCATGGGCTACGTCTCCTTCTTCGTACGGGACATGACGGCCGGCCGGGGCTTCATCGCCCTCGCCGCGGTGTTCCTCGGCGGCCTGCGGCCGTGGGGTGTCTTCCTCGCCGCGCTCGGCTTCGGAGCGGCGGAGGCACTGGCCGTGCAGCTCGGCACCCTCGATGTGCCACCGCAACTGGTGTCGACGATCCCGTACGTCATGACGCTGGTCGCCCTCACGCTGTACGCGTGGCGCCGCAAGCGCCGAGGCCGTTCTGTGCCGGCCGCCGCCTCGCTCTGACGCCTCGGCGCCACCCCTCGTCCCTCAACCACAGAGCTCTTCCACCACCCCGCGCCTCGCCGAGCGAACGGGCCGGCGAGCCATGCCCGCACGCCCGTGCGCCTCCCCTTGGAAGGACACTCATGCGCCACAGATCCCCAGCGCGCCGCAGACGCGCGCTCCTCGCCTCCCTCGCCGCGGCCGGCCTCCTCGGCAGCCTGGCCCTCACGAACGGCTTCGCGGCGGAACCCGAGACGGACACCTCCGGGAAGCCGCAGGACGTGCGGCTCCTCGACACCCTCACGGTGCCCGCCGGGACGAGCGAACTCGGCATGCCCTTCGGCGGGTTGTCCGGGATCGACTACGACCCGCAGTCCGGCGAGTACGTCGCCCTCAGCGACGACCGCTCGGAGAACGGCAAAGCGCGCTTCTACACCCTCCGACTGCCGCTCGACGGTTCAGCCTTCGCCGACGACAAGCCCGCCCTCGACGGCCTGACCGTGCTTGCCGACACCACCGGCGAACCCTTCGCCCCCAAGGCGGTGGACCCCGAGGCGATCCGCTGGACGCCGGGTGGCGAGAGCCTGCTGTGGACCAGCGAGGGCGCCTCTTCCGCCGGGCAGCCCGCCTTCGTCCGTGAGGCGGCCACCTCCGGCGGGTACGTACGCGAACTGCCGCTCCCCAAGGCCTACGCCCCCGTGCGGTCGGCCGCCGGCACACTCACCGCCGGGGTGCGCAACAACCAGGCCCTGGAAGGGCTCACCCTCTCCCCGGACGGGCGCACGGTGGCCACCATCACCGAGAACGCCCTCGTCCAGGACGGCCCCGCGGCCGGGCTGACGGTCAAGAGCCCGTCCCGGCTGCTGCAGATGGACCGTCGGACAGGCGAGCCGAAGGCGGAGCACGTCTACGAGGTCGACCCGATCTCCGACGCGCCCACCGCACCCCTGCCCGCCCCGGTCGGCACGTACTCGGCGGACCGCGGAGTCTCCGAGATCCTCGCCATCAACGAGACCGACTACCTCACCGTCGAACGGTCCTTCGCCTCCGGTGTCGGCTTCTCCATCCGCCTCTACTGGACCAGCACCATCGGCGCGACGGACGTCAACGGCAAGGACGCCCTGTCCGGCACCGAGAAACCGATGCCGAAGAAGCTGCTGTACGACTTCACCACCTCCGGCACCGACGCCGACAACGTCGAGGGCATCACCTGGGGACCGCAACTGCCCGACGGCTCCCGCTCGCTCGTCCTCGTCGCCGACGACAACTTCGGCTTCAACGGCAGCGTCACGAAGTTCCACCTGCTGTCCGTCCGCCCGGATCTCCTCGCCACCCGCACCCCGGACGTCAACGGCGACGGTGCCGTCAGCGCCAAGGACCTGGCGGCCGTCCCGACCGCCGGCGCGGCCGGAGACCTCGACGGCAACGGCCGTACGGACGCCGCCGACGTCCGGCTCTGGATCTCGTACACCCGCGCCTTCCCCACAACCCGGAACCCGCCGTCCACCGTCGACGTCCAACTGCTGTCCTTCAACGACTTCCACGGCAACCTGGAACCGCCCACCGGACGCGACGCCAACCTCGGCTCCAAGCTCGACCCGAAGTCGACGCCGGTCGGCGGCGCCGAATATCTCGCGACCCGGCTGGGGCAGCTCCGGCAGGGCACCGACACCTCGCTGACCGTAGCCGCGGGCGACATCATCGGCGCCAGTCCCTTCCTGTCCGGCCTCTTCCACGACGAACCCACCGTCGAATCCATGGAGAAGCTGCACCTTGACGTCACCAGCGTCGGCAACCACGAGTTCGACGAGGGCACCGACGAACTGCTGCGCATGCAACACGGAGGCTGCCACCCCGAGGACGGCTGCTACCTCAAGGACGAGCCGTACGACGGCGCCGACTTCCCCTGGCTGGCCGCCAACGTCATCGACCGCGCCTCCGGCAAACCCCTCCTGGCGCCCACCTGGGTGAAGGAGGCGGACGGGGTGAAGGTCGGCTTCATCGGCATGACCCTGGAGGGCACGCCCGAGGTCACCGGCCAGTCCGGCATCAAGTCCGTACGCTTCCTGGACGAGGTCGAGACCGCCAACGCCTCCGCCCGCGAACTGCGGCGTCAGGGCGTGGAGGCGATCGTCGTGCTGCTGCACGAGGGCGGGGTGCAGGCGGGATCGTACGGTCAGTGCGACGGCATCTCCGGCCCGATCGTGGACATCGCCAAGAAGCTCGACCCGGCGATCGACACCGTGGTGACCGGCCACACCCACCAGCCGTACATCTGCTCCCTGCCCGATCCGGCGGGGAACCCCCGCCTGGTCACCTCGGCGTCGTCGTTCGGCCGGGTGGTCACCGAGACCCGGCTGACGGTGGACCGCCGTACCGGGGACGTCGTACGGGACCAGGTCGCCGCGATGAACCATCTCGTCACCCGCACCGGTGCCAAGGACGCCGACCAGAGTGCCGTCATCGACAAGTGGAAGGCCCTGTCGGCGCCGCTGGCCAACCGGCTCGTCGGCAGCGTCACCGCCGACATCACCCGCTCCGAGACCCGCGACGCCGAGTCCGACCTGGCGAACCTCGTCGCCGACGCCCAACTCGCCGCGACCTCGGCACCGGAGCGCGGTGGGGCGCAGATCGCCCTGATGAACCCGGGCGGGGTGCGGGCGGACCTGGTGTACGCGTCGTCGACGGGTGGTGAGGCGCCCGGGGAGATCACGTACGCGGAGGCCTTCGCCGTACAGCCCTTCGCCGGGTCCCTGGTCTCCGTGAACCTGACAGGGGCTCAGATCGAGAAGATCCTGGAGGAGCAGTTCAACGACTCCGGCACTCGGGCACCCACCCTCATGCTCGGCGTCTCCAAAGGCCTGACGTACTCCTTCTCGCGCGGCGCCCCGGTCGGCGACCGTATCGACCCGGCGTCGATCACGCTCGACGGCGAACGCCTGAAGCCGGACGCCACCTACCGGGTGACCGCGAACACCTTCCTCGCGGCGGGCGGCGACGGATTCACCACCTTCGCCGAGGGCACCGACACCATCGGCGGCGGGGACGACATCGCCGCCCTCACCGACTACCTCACCGCCCACAGCCCTCTCGCCCCGCCCGGCACCGACCGGGTGACCGAGCTGCCCTGACGACAGCCCCGGCCGGAGACGTCCCGCGGCTCGGCGGGGCGATTCCGTTACGCTGGAGGTTCGTCCAATGATTGGGGTCGTCATGCCGGAGGAGTCGACGCCGGGCCCGTTGGGTACGGCGATGCGCGAGGTGACGTTCCCGGACGGGTCTCGGGGAATCATCCTGGTCAGGGCAGGTACGCCGCAGGCGGAAGCGGAACAGCTCGCGGCGCAGGTGTGGCGGGACACGCCCGACAAGTAGTCGCCCGCGACAGGAAGATCCTGCCCGGAATCCGGGTGGGATCTTGCTGTGTGCAAACTCAGAGCGGCTCAGGACCTGTCGTCGGGCTCCCCTTACGCCCGGGAGGGGCGTGCTCGTTCATGCGAGTGACTCCTGGTGTGCGGGCTGGTCGTCGGTCTGCTGGAAGGCAGTCGTGACCTGTCGCATGCGCAGCCGTTCCAGCGTGTCCAGCTGGGCGTGGGCGCGTTCCAGCAAGTCGTCGAGGTGCACGGGATCCAGACGGTTGTCCGCGTCGGACAGCCGGCGCAGCGTCCGCCAGGCGGCGGCCTTACCCTCCACGCCCAGACGCAACAGCTCCAGTTCCAGCATGGGGCTGAGCGGAGAACGCCTGACGAGCCGGCCGTTGGCCTTGAGCCGGCCCACCCTCTCGGCCAGTCGGCCCGCGACGATCTTGTAGCGGCGTACGGGGACCTCGAGCCCCCGCATGATCTTCAGCAGCTCTGCCCGGTCCTCGGCGATCTCGTCGGCGATCGGCCGCACGGCGTCGGTGAGCGCCGGGTCCCGCTCGGACTCGGCGTCGGCCAGTATCCGCGCCCGGTCCACGGCGAGGCCGGCTCCGGCGAGGTGATCGTTGAGGTAGATGCCGAGCAGGTCCGTGTCGGTCAGGTTCGGGCGGTCGTCCATCAGACCTCTCCCTTCGTGATCGGCGACGTCCGGCGGCTGCCGAGTACCCCGGGGGCCCGGTCACACTCCGCGGCACGGACCGTGGCCGAGACCCTTGCCGCCCGTCACGGCGACGGGGCGCCCCGACGGCCTGCGCGAGGCACTGGACACCGCTCGCGCCGAACCGTGGCTGTCTCCGTAGCGGTCCGGGCACGGAGAGTCCGCACCGCAGGTCGCGGGTGAACGCCTGCCCGGAGCCCGGAACGCTCCCCACCGGGCCCCGGCATGCCGGAAGCTGCGATCGGAATCCGCGGGGCCAGCCGTCCCGATCGAGCGCCGCCCCGACCCCTTCGGCCCCAACTGCCCCCCGGGATTCGGGCTTGCCGCCGTGTTCCGGGTCTGGCACGATCACTGCGCTCGTCACCCCACCAACGGGTGGCGGCCTCAAGGAGGTCCGGTGTCCAGGCGGTGGCTGTTCCTGTCGGCGGCCGCGGCGCTCATAGTCGCCTCCTTGGTCGCGGTGTTCCTCTCCGACCACGAGGCCGACGCCGGGCATGCCGCGGCCACACCCGTCGCCGGCGCCTCGGCGAACACCTCGCCCACGACGCGGTCGCCGAGCCCCTCCGGCAGCGCGACCACCGCGTCGGCGAAGCCCTCGGCCAAGGTCACTCCGCGGACGCCGTCCGCCGGCGCGAGCAGCGCGTCGGCGAAGCCGTCGGCCACGGACGTCCCACAAGCGGCCTCCGGCGGCGCACCGCCCGCGGGGCGGATACGGCCCGGCGTCACTTACGAAGGAGTCGCCACCTTCTACGACTCGGACGGCTCAGGCGCCTGTCTGTACGACCCGAGCGCCGACGTGATGACCGGGGCGATGAACTCCGCCGACTACGAGTCGGCCAAGGCGTGCGGAGCGTACGTGTCGGTCCGCGCGGCCAACGGGACCTCCCTCACGGTCCGCATCACCAACGAATGCCCGGGGGAGTGCGTGCCCGGGCAGATCGACCTCAGTGCAGAGGCCTTCGCCAAGCTCGCCGACCCCACGCTCGGCCGGATCGCGATCACATGGAAGCTGGTGAGCCCCAGCACCTCCGACACGATGGCCGTCCGGTACAAGACCGGGTCCAGTCGTTACTGGTGCGGCATCCAGGTGATAGGCCACCGGAATCCGGTGGCACGGCTGGAGGTGCGCGACGGCAGCGGTTGGCGTCAACTGGCGCGTACGGACTACAACTACTTCCTCTCCGAAGACGGCACCGGCTGCGGCGGCGCGATCAGGGTCACCGACATCTTCGGAGAACGACTCACCGTCGACGGGATCGCGATCCGGCCGAACGTCGTGCAGTCCACCCAGGTCCAGTTCGCCCAGCGCTGACCCCGAAGCCCGCGATCCCGGCCCGCCCCCTTCTCATTACTTCCTGGGCAGACGCATCGACCAAGTGCTCCGTGTCGCCGAGCACGAGCCCTCACGGCTGTTGGACATGGTGTCGGTGGCCGGACCGACGCCGATGCACATCCGGGTCCGGGGTGACGCCGCTGGCCACTACCGTCTGGCGGCGCCGGTCATGGCGAAGACGCGGGTCAGGCGGGGAAGACGTGGTCGTGGCTGACCCGGCGGGACCGCAGCAGCAGCCCGCCGTCCTCGCCCCGGACCAGGACATCGTTGACGACACAACTCGGGCCGAACTCCGGCTCCTTGACGTCCGCGTGGACGGTGAGCACCAGGCAGTAGCTCGTCGCCGTGATCGAGCCGTCGGCCGCCTCGTCCAACGCCACGTGGTTGAACCAGTGCCGGCGCTGGATCCTTTGGGCGTCGAACTTCCGGTGGAAGTCCTCCAGGACGTCCATGATCCCGGCACGGGTGTGGGCGGCAGGCAGCGAGGGGGAGTGCTTGAACTCGCCGTCCTCGGTGAAGGTCGCGGCGTAGCCGGCGAAGTCGCGGCCGTCCAGCTTCTGCATCTGGTGGCCGTAGAACGACAGGACTTCGGCATACAGGCCGGTGGGAAGCGCTGTGATGGTCATACGGCCACGGTCGTCCCGAGGCCTCGAAGGCCGCTCGAGCCGGGTTCGAGCGGGCACTGTCAGCCTCATCGCCATGAGCACCGTGACAGTGATCGGGGCGGGCACGATCGGCCTGGGATGGATCAATCTGTTCAGCGCCAGCGGGCTGACCGTACGGGTCAACAGCCGCAGGCCTGACGTTCGGCGCATCGTGCGAGAGGGGCTGGAGCTGTTCTCCCCGGGCCGGGCGGACGAGCTGGCCGAGCGGATCGAGTACGAGCCGGACATCGCACGGGCGGTGGCCGGAGCGGACCTCGTCTCCGAGAACGCCCCCGACGACCTGCCCCTCAAGCAGCGGCTGTTCGCCGAGATCGGCGAGGCAGCCCCGGCCCGCGCACTCGTACTGTCCTCGACATCGAAACTGCTCCCCGACGATCTGAGCCGTGACATGGCCGGGCCCGGCCGGCTGGTCGTCGCCCATCCGTTCAACCCGCCGCACATCGTCCCCCTGGTGGAGGTGATCGGCGGGGAACGCACCGACCCGGAGGCCGTCGAAAGGGCGGTGGCCTTCCTGGAGTCGGTCGGGCGGACCCCGGTCGTGCTGCGCAGGGCGCTGCCCGGCTTCGCCGCCAACCGGCTGCAGTCCGCGCTGCTGCGCGAGAGCATCCACCTCGTCCTCGAAGGCGTGGTGACCGTCGAGGAGCTCGACCGGATCGTCACCGAGTCGATCGGGCTGCGCTGGTCCACCATCGGACCGTTCCACGCCTTCCACCTGGGCGGCGGCCCGGGCGGGCTGCGCAAGTGGCTCGAGCATCTCGGCAGCGGCCTCGAACAGGGCTGGCGCGGGCTCGGACAGCCCGCCCTCACCCCGCAGGCCGTCGAGACCGTGGTCGAACAGACCGAAGCCGCCTATGGGCACCGGACCTATGCCGAACTCGTCCGGGACCGTGACGACCGCCACCACGCCGTACTGGCCGCCCTCGGGCGGGCCGACCAGTCGCAGGAGGAGAAGAAGTGATGCGTGCCGTGCAGTTCGACCGGTACGGCGCCCCCGACGTCCTGTACGTCGCCGAGCGCCCGGTCCCCGAGCCCGGCCCCGGCCAGGTGCGGATCGCCGTCGAGGCGGTCAGCGTGGGCCATGCACAGACCCAGATGCGGCGCGAGGTCTTCCCCGCGCCCATGTGGCGGCCCGTCTTCCCCGTCGTCCTCGGCGGCGACGTGGTCGGCAGGATCACCGAGGTGGGACCGGGCGTCGAGGGCCTGCGCCCGGGGGACCGGGCCGGGGCCTTCACCCTCTACGGCGCCTACGCCGAGCAGGTCGTCGTCGACGCCGCCACCGTCGTACCCGTACCCGAGGAGCTGGACGCAGCCGAGGCCGCGGTCCTCCCGGGCACCGGACTGATCGCCCTCGGCATTCTCAGGACCGGGCAACTCCGCAAGGGCGAGACCGTGCTCGTGCATGCGGCGGCCGGCGGTGTGGGCCACATCGCGGTCCAGCTCGCCCGGGCGGCCGGGGCCGGCCAGATCATCGGCACCGCGGGCGCGGTCGCCAAGCGCGAGTTCGCCCGCGCGACCGGCGCCGACGCCGTCGTCGACCACCGCTCCCCGGACTGGGCCGAGGAGGTCCGGGAACTCACCGGCGGACGCGGACCCGACCTGATCCTGGACGGCGTCGGCGCCGAGGTCCTGCAACAGGGCATCGGCCTGCTCGCCCCGGGCGGCCGGCTGGTGTTCTACGGCTCCTCCGGCGGCGAGCTGGAGATCCCGCAGGTGTCGGTGATGGACCTCATCGGCATCAAGTACGTCACCGGCTTCGCGCTGTCGGCCTGGCGGGGCGGCCGCCCGGACGAGTACGAGGCGGGCGTCGCCGAGCTCACCCGCCTCCTGGCCGACGGACAGGTGAAGTCCGCCGTACATGCCCGGCTCCCCCTGGAGCAGGCCGCCGAGGCGCACGCCATCGTCGAGGCCAGGGCCCAGCTGGGCCGGGTCGTGCTCATCCCCTGACGTCCCTTGTGACGTCCCCTGAATTTCCTGACCTTTCATCCCGAGCCGTATCCGTTTCGCATTCCGGAGTTCGAAGGAGAACGTTCCATGACGTCGTTGGGCCAGCAGGGAATACGTCTGACCACCGCGGCCGGGCTCGCACTGGCGGGAATCGTGAGCCTGAGCGGCAGCGCGCACGCCGCGACCGTCGCCGTGCCGTACGAGTGCCGCACCTGGGTGCAGGGCAACACGCACCCGGTCTACGACTACCAGCGCGGATTCGATGTCGCCGTGCCCGCCTCGGTCCGCCCGGGCGAACGCTTCCAGGCCACGTACGACCCGGCCCCGATCACCGCATTCGCCGAGTACAACAAGACCGTCACCGATGTGCGGGTCGCCTACCGGATCCCGGCGGGCGCGAAGGTCAAGCACGTCAAGCTCACCGGCGGCAGCGGCCTCGGCGACTCCACTCTCTCGGTCAAGGTCGAGGGCGAGGACATCACCGTCAGCGCGTCCGGCCCTCTCGAGGGCGGCGTCGAGTTCGACCTGCCGACACTGAAGGTCACCTACAAGGCACCGAAGGACACCGGTACGCTCAACTTCGTTCCTGGCGGCTCGAGTTATGAGCAGCCCGGCTTCTACTGGTACCGCTACCAGCCGATCCTGGACGAGTGGGGCCCGTTCGAGTGCTTCCCCGACCCGGCGAAGCCCCAGACCGTCCTGGCCAGCACCCAGGTCAAGAAGTAGCAGCAACCGTCAACCAACGTGGAGAACGCATGCCTAAGGCCGTAGCCATCCATGACTTCGGCGGGCCGGACGTACTGGGCCTCATCGATATTCCCGATCCGGTGCCAGGACCGGGCCAGGTGACGGTCCGGGTGCGGGCCGCCGGGGTCAACGGGTTCGACTGCCGGGTGCGCTCCGGCGGCATGCGGGGCCGGTATCCGGTCGAGTTCCCGCAGATCCTCGGCAACGAGTTCGCCGGGGTCGTCGAGCGGACCGGCCCGGAGGTGACCGGGTTCGCGCCCGGCGACGAGGTGCTGGGGTTCGCCGTGCTGCAGTCCGGCGCCGAGGTGCTCGCCGTCGGCGCGGACCAGATCACCGCCAAGCCCCCGGGGCTGTCGTGGGAGGTCGCGGGGTCCCTCTCGGCCGTGGGGCAGACCGCGGACATCGCCCTGACCGAACTGCGGGTCGGCAAGGGCGACACCGTGCTGGTGCACGCCGCGGCCGGCGGGGTCGGCAGCCTCGCCGTCCAGCTCGTCCGGGAGCGGGGCGGCACGGCGATCGGCAGCGCCAGTGAGCGCAATCACGACTATCTGCGCTCGCTGGGCGTGCTCCCCGTCGCGTACGGCCCGGGCTTCGCCGACCGGGTGCGCGCCCTGGCCCCGGACGGCATCGATGCGGCCCTGGACTGCCACGGCGGCCCGGAGGCGCTGGCCGTCTCGCTCGAACTCGTCGCGGACCGGGCCCGGATCGGCACCATCGCCAACTTCCGTGCCGCGGCCCAGGAGGGCATCGTCATGCCGCAGGTGGTGCGGTCCGCCTCCCGGCTTGCCGCCCTGGCCGCGCTCTGCGCCGACGGCAGCCTGCAGCCGCACATCGATGCCGTCTTCCCCTTCGCCGAGGCGGCGGCAGCCCACCGCACACTGGAGCAGGGCCACGTGCGGGGGAAGCTAGTCCTGGTGCCGGCCCTGTGACGCCGGGCGGCCCGGCCGACGAGGGGCATCCGCGGCGCTGGGCGATTCTCGCGGTGCTGGTCCTCAGCCTCGTGAGCATCATCCTCGACAACACCGTGCTCAACGTGACGCTGCGCACCCTGACCGACCCGGAGCAGGGCCTCGGTGCCTCGCACAGCCAGGTCGAATGGGTGCTCAGCGCCTACACCCTGACCTTCGCCGCGACGCTGTTCACCTGGGGTGTGCTCGGCGACCGGCTGGGCCGCAGGCGTGTACTCCTCCTGGGACTCGCCCTGTTCGGGCTCTCGTCCCTGGCCGGGGCCTACGCCGGGTCGCCGGAGCAGCTCATCGCCGCCCGCGCCTGCATGGGGCTGAGCGGTGCGGCGGTCCTGCCGAGCACCCTCGCCACCATCGCCGCCGTCTTCCCGACACGGGAGCGCCCCAAGGCCCTCGGGATCTGGGCGGCTTCGGTCGGCTTCGCCCTCGGCATCGGACCCGTCACCGGCGGGCTGCTGCTCGCGCACTTCTGGTGGGGCTCGGTCTTTCTGGTCAACGTGCCGATCGTGGCGGTCAGCCTGATCGCGGCGGTGCTGGTGGTGCCAGAGACCCGGGGCGCCGTGGGCAAGCGCGTCGACGCGGGCGGGCTGCTGCTCTCGATCGCCGGTCTCGTGCTCCTCGTCTACGGGATCATCGAGGCCGGCCGGACCGGCGGGGTCGCCGAGCCCACGGTCTGGGGACCCGGCCTGGGCGGCCTCGGCCTGCTCGGCGTGTTCCTGTGGCATGAGCGGCGTACCGCGGAACCCTCGCTCGAACTCGGGTTCTTCCGGTTGAAGGCCTTCTCCACCGCCGTCGTGGCGGTCGGCCTGGTCAGCTTCGCGATGATGGGCTTCCTCTTCTTCAGCGCCTTCTACCTGCAGAGCGTGCGTGGCTACACCCCGCTGCAGGCCGGGACGTGTACCGTGGCGCTGGCCGTCGCGAACGTGATCTTCGGACCGCTCAGCACGGTCCTTGTCCGCTCCATCGGCCCCCGGTACGTGTGCGCGGCGGGCATGCTGGCCGTGACAGCGTCCCTGACCGGGGTCTCCTTCGTCACCCAGCACGCTCCCGTGTGGCTGATCCTCGCCCTGTTCGCCGCGCTGGGAGCAGGCGTAGCCTGCGTCATGCCGACCGCAGCCGTGTCCATCATGAACGCGATCCCTCGCGAGAAGGCGGGCGTGGCCTCCGCGATGAACAACACCATGCGCCAGCTCGGCGGTGCTCTGGGCGTCGCGGTGCTCGGCTCGGTCATGGGCGCCGCCTACCGCAGCGGCATCGAGGGCGAACTCGCCGTACTGCCGCCCTCCATGCGGCACGAGGCCGGTGAGTCCCTGGACGCCACGCTCCTGGCCGCAAGCCGGCTGGGGGAGAGCGGACTGGCCGGGCCCGCACGGCAGGCGTTCCTTGACGCCATGCACCTGGCCGCCGGGGCAGCCGCCGTGGCGGCCTTCGCGGGTGCCCTCGCCGTGCTCCGCTGGCTGCCCTCGACCGTTACGACTCCGAAGCCCCCGGCGGGCCCCACGCCCGGCCGGGAGCACCCCAACTACACCAAGGCCCAAGGAAACTGACATGCCTTTCACTCCTGACGAGCTCGACTACTACGCCTCCCAGAACCTCGGCCGACTGGCCACCGTGGCGCCCGACGGGCAGCCCCAGGTCAATCCCGTCTCGTTCCGGATCAACACCGAGACCGGCACGATCGACATCGGCGGACACAATCTGACGGCCAGCAAGAAGTTCCGGAACGTCGTCAAGCACGATCAGGTCGCTTTCGTCGTCGACGATCTGATCTCCATGCAGCCCTGGGAAGTACGCGGTATCGAAGTGCGCGGCCGGGCCGAGGCGCTGACCGACGCGCAGCCGCCGCACCCGTACTTCGGCACCGCGATGATCCGCATCCACCCCAAGCGCATCATCACCTGGGGTCTCGGCGGCGACGCCGCACAGAGCGGCCGGAATGTCTGACTGAGACGCCTTCGACTCCGCTTCGAGCGGACCTCGACGAGCCCTTGCCAGGGTGGAGCCCGTTGGACGGGCACACAATGGGGAGGGCCGGATGGGCTCAGAACTCTTCCGTGAGGATTTCACCGGGGGACTGGTGACCGAAGGACCGGGCGCACCGTGGAGGTTGCGCCCGGTCGACGGTCTCGCCGAAGGCGACGGGGTGGTCCGCGGCGGGCCCGACGGCCTGGTGGTCGTGCCGAGCGCCACCCATCCCCGGACGGGCAGGCCCGCGTTCACCGAGCCCAAGCCGGGACCGAACGGCGGGGCCCCGCACCATCTGCGGTGGGGGGCCTTCACCACCGGCGGCACCGCCGGTGCGCGCGGCGGGTTCGCCGCGGTGCCCGGCGAACTGCTCTCGGTCACAGCGGAGATGGGACTGCGCGGCTTCGGCCTGGGCTCCCATCCGTACGACGACGTGGCCGAGCCGACCGCGGACACCGGCCTCGGCACGGGCGGCCTGATCTCGGTCGACCTCGAGACCGGGATCATCTTCGACTTCTTCCTCACGCACAGCCGGCTCTACGCGGTCTACGAGCGGCTCGCGTTGCAGCCGGACGCCGCGTTCGCGTCCTTCACCTACGTCGTCCCGGTCGCGGACCGCACCCCGGACCAGCTCCACCGGCTCGAGGTCTGCTACGACGCCGCGGCCGCCACCGCCCATTGGAAGGCGGACGGGGAGACCGTGCTGTCCGTGGACCGGATCGGCTTCCGCGCGCTGGACGCGCGCTGGCTCCGGCGGGACAACGGCGGCCGGGAGGAGCCCGTACAGCCGCGCGGACTCAGCTTCGGCCTGGGGCTTTTCCTGGAGCGCTATTTCGGCCAAGGGGTGCGGCTGTCCGTCAGCCGACTGCGGGTGTCCACCTCCCCCGCCGGTTCCCGCGACTCGTGACGACCACCAACGAAAGGCAGAGCCATGCCCGATGAGAACAAGCCCGTACTGGTCCTCGGCGCCACCGGCAAACAAGGCGGCTCCGCGGCCCGGTACCTGATTGAACGCGGCTGGACCGTCCGGGCCTTCGTCCGCGACCCGGACGCGCCCAAGGCCAAGGAGCTGCGGGAGCTGGGCGCGAGCCTGCACACCGGCGACCTGGAGGACGCCGAGTCGGTGCGCGCCGCGATGAAGGGCGCGTACGGCGTGTTCAGCATCCAGACGCCGATGACACCGGCGGGCGTGGAGGGCGAGGAGCGGCAGGGCAAGATCTGCGCCGATGCCGCTCGCGACCTCGGCATCCAGCACTACGTACACAGCTCGGTCGGCGGGGCGGAGCAGCCGGAGGGCGTGAACTGGCGGCTGTCCAAGCTCGCGATCGAGCAGCGGATCCAGGAGAACGAGCTCAACTTCACGTTCCTGCGGCCGTCGTACTTCATGGAGAACCTCAACCACGACATGTCGCCCCTCGTCATGGAGGACGGCGTGCTGACCTTCCGGCGGGGGCTCGGGCCCACCAACACCCTGCAGATGATCAGCGGCCCCGACATCGGGTACTTCGCGGCCGACGCCTTCGACGACCCCGGGACCTTCAGCGGCGCCAAGATCGAGCTGGCCGGGGACGAGCTGACCGGCGAGCAGATCGCGGACGCGTTCGGCCGCCACACCGGACTGCCCGCCCGTTTCGTCTCGGTGCCGATACCGGAGCTGCACCGCACGGGCTTCGAATGGCAGGCGATCTCGTACACCTGGCTGAACGGGATCGGCTATCACGCCGACATTCCCACGCTGCGCGCCCGTTTCCCGCAGCTGCTCACCCTCGACCAGTGGCTGGCCAAGACCGGCTGGGCCCCGATGGATCCGGCATGAGTGAGGACGCGATGGCCCAGGAGCAGTCACCCCTGGCGGCCGAGGCCCGCCGGATCGCCGAGCTCGCCGGGAAGCGGGCAGCCGAGGCAGAGCAGCAGCGCCGGCTGAGCCCCGAGGTCGTCCGTGCCGTCCTGGAGGCCGGTTTCGCCGCGCACTTCGTTCCGGCGGCGCAGGGCGGCAGGGCGGCGACCTTCGCCGAGCTCGTGGAGCCGGTCGCGGTGCTGGGCGAGGCCTGCGCCTCGACCGCCTGGTACGCGTCGCTCACCGCGAGTCTCGGCCGGATGGCCGCCTACCTGCCGGAAGAGGGCCGGTCCGAGCTGTGGTCCGACGGCCCCGACGCCCTGATCGTCGGCGCCCTGATGCCGCTCGGCCGCGCCGAGAGGACGGCGGGCGGCTGGCATGTCTCGGGCACCTGGCCGTTCGTCAGCGCCGTCGACCACTCCGACTGGGCGCTGGTGTGCGCCAAGGCGGGGGACGAGCCGTGGTTCTTCGCGGTGCCGCGACAGGCGTACGGGATCGTCGACAGCTGGTACCCGATGGGTATGCGCGGGACGGGCAGCAACACCCTTGTCATCGACGGGGTGTTCGTGCCGGACTCCCGGGCCTGCACCCGTGCGGCCATCGCGACCGGCCTCGGGCCGGGCGCCGAGGCTATCTGTCACACCGTGCCCATGCGGGCGGTCAACGGGCTGGCCTTCGCACTGCCGCTGCTCGGCGCGGCCCGCGGTGCCGCTGCCGTCTGGACCTCGTGGATCGCCGCGAAGCTGGCCGGGCCGACCGGGCAGAACGCCATCTCGTCCCACGACCGCGTGCTGTACGAGCACACCCTGGCCCGGGCCACCGGCGAGATCGACGCGGCCCAGCTGCTGCTGGAGCGTGTCGCCGCGGTCGCCGATGCCGGCGGGGTGACCGACGAACTCGTCGGCCGGGGGGCACGGGACTGCGCCCTGGCGGCCGAGCTGCTGACCGCCGCGACCGACCGGCTGTTCGCCTGCGCGGGCACCAGGGCGCAGGCGGAGGACAGCCCGATGCAGCGCTTCTGGCGCGATGTGCACGCGGCTGCGAGCCATATCGGGCTGCAGTTCGGTCCGGGAGCGGCGCTGTATGCCGGAGAGCTGCTGAGGAGGAGCAACGATGACTGAAGTGAACGATCCGCAGGTGGGTTTTGTCGCCCTCGTCACCTTCCCGGTGGACGGCCCCGCCACCCAGCGCAAGCTGGTGGAGCTGGCCACGGGCGGGGTGCAGGAGTGGATCCGTGAGGTGCCCGGCTTTCTGTCGGCCACGTATCACGCGAGCACGGACGGCTCGGCGGTCGTCAACTACGCCCAGTGGGAGAGCGAACAGGCCTACCGGGAGAACTTCGCCGCCGATCCGCGCTCGGCGAAGCTGCGGGAGGCGCTGAGCGCTCTGCCCGGGCTGACCGGACCGCCGAAGGCCGTCTTCATGACGCCGGAGGGGTCTGTCCTGCCGGCTTGACGTCATCGCCCGCACCGTCGCCGGCACAGGCCACCAGGCCGGCGATCATGATCTCGAGGCCGAGCTCGAACCGGCGGTCGGAGTCGAGCGAGGTGATCGGGCCGGCCAGGTGGACCAGGTTCGGGAACTGGGCGGCCGGCAGCGACTTCAGATAGCCGTGGAGCTGGTCGGCGAACATGCCGGCCTGCTCCCGGCTCTGCTCCGTGGCGGGCTGCCGGGACGACTCCTCCATGGTCTCCGCCGTGACAAAGGTCGACAGCAGGTCGCCCGCGTAGGCGGCGAGTTCGTCCTGCAGGCCCCCCGCGCGCAGCAGATTCAGGGTGCGTTCCATGCCCATGATCCCGTTGGGGCCCAGCGGCACCCGGTCGATCGCGATACGCGCCAGGTCCCGGTGCGCCAGGAATACGCGTCGCAGTGACCGGAGCATCTCCTTGACCTGCTCCACCCAGCGGCCCGGCTCCGGTTCCGGGATCTCCACCTCGGTCAGCACGAGGTCGAAGACGAGGTCGAGCACCTCGTCCCGGTTCTCCACGTGCGCGTACAGCGAAGCGTGTCCGGTCTTCAGCTCCTGCGCGAGCCGCCGCATGCTCAGGGCCTCGAGCCCCTCGGCGTCCAGGATGCCGAGCGCCGTGTGGACGATCAGATCCTGGCTCAGGGGCATGCGCGGCGGGGCCTTCTTCGGCCGGCGCCACGGAGGTACGGGGATCTCCTCGGGCATGGGCCTCCTTCCCTTTTTCCTTCGCAGTTGGTGGACCTCATCGTATGGCATCGTCGGGCCACTGTTCCTTGACACGACCACCGTTCCACTATAGAACGGTGGTCGCTCAAAGACCTACTGTCGATGCACTGCATGGGATGCCATGACTTCCGTTGAAGCAGACGAACCGGAGCAGGCAGCGGCGCCCCAGGCGGCGCCGATGCCGGAACAGGGTCCTGGGTCGGACCGGACCGCGACCGAGACCCCGCCCTACGCGCGCCGCTGGGCGGCACTGGGTGTCATCCTCGGCGCCGAGATCATGGACCTGCTCGACGGCACGATCATGAACGTGGCCGCGCCGTCGGTCCGCGACGATCTGGGCGGCAGCCTCAGCGTCATCCAGTGGATCACTGTCGGGTACACGCTCGCCTTCGCCGTCCTGCTCGTGGTCGGCGGCCGGCTGGGCGACATCTACGGCCGCAAGCGCATGTTCGTCTTCGGCGCCGTCGGATTCACCCTGGCCTCCGTGCTGTGCGCGGTGGCGGGCAGTTCCGAGATGCTCATCGCCGCGCGTTTCCTGCAGGGCGGGCTGGGCGCGCTGATGATTCCGCAGGGGCTCGGCCTCATCAAGCAGATGTTCCCGCCCAAGGAGACCGCGGCGGCGTTCGGCGCGTTCGGGCCCGCCATCGGGCTGGGCGCCGTGCTCGGCCCGATCGTCGCCGGCTTTCTCATCGACGCCGACCTGTTCGGGTCGGGCTGGCGGTCCGTATTCCTGATCAACCTGCCGATCGGGGCAGCCGTGATCATCGGTGCGGTGGTGCTGCTGCCCGAGGGCAGGGCGCCCGTGCGGCCGAGGTTCGATGTCGGGGGCACGCTGCTCGTGACGCTCGGGCTGACCCTGCTGATCTTCCCGCTGGTCCAGGGGCGCGAACGCGGCTGGCCTGCCTGGACGTTCGCGCTGATGGTGGTCGCAGTGGCCGTGCTCGCCGCCTTCGTGGCCTACGAGCTGCGGCAGGAGAAGCGCGGCGGTGCCACGCTCATCGAGCTCAGCCTGCTGCGCAGGTCCCGCTATGCCGCGGGGCTGGCCGTGGCGCTGGTGTTCTTCACCGGGATCTCCGGCATGTCGCTGCTGCTCGGCCTGCATCTGCAGATGGGCCTGGGCTTCAGCCCGACCCGGGCGGCGCTGACGATGACGCCCTGGTCGGTGTTCCTGGTCGTCGGCGCCATCCTGACCGGGGCGGTGCTGGGTGCGAAGTTCGGCCGCAAGGCCCTGCACGGCGGGCTCGCGGTGCTGGCACTGGGCGTACTGATCATGCTGCTGACGATCGGCGACCAGGCCGGCGGGCTGACCAGCTGGGAGCTCGTCCCCGGCATCGCCGTGGCCGGGCTCGGCATGGGCATCATGATCGGTCTGCTCTTCGACATCGCCCTGGCCGATGTCGACAAGCAGGAGGCCGGCACCGCCTCCGGGATCCTCACCGCGGTCCAGCAGCTCGGCTTCGCGGTCGGTGTCGCGGTGCTCGCGACGCTCTTCTTCGGGCTGCTCGGCTCCCACGCATCGGCGAGCGTCGCCGACGGCGAGAGGCGGACCCGGGCCGAACTCACCGCGGCCGGGGTGGCCCCGGCCGAGCAGGACCGGCTGCTCGCCGACCTGCGCCTGTGCCTGAAGGAATCAGCGAGCCAGCAGGACTCCGACCAGGCGCCCGACAGCTGCCGCAGTGTCCAGCAGGTCGAGCCCAAGGCGGCCGAGGCTGCGGCACGGGCCTGGCGGACGGCCCACACCGAGAACTTCAGCAGCGCGATGGTCCGCATGCTCTGGGTGGTGATCGGGCTGCTGGCGGTGTCCTTCCTGCTGGCATTCCGGCTGCCGCCCAAGCCCCGTGAGGAAGAGGGTTTCTGATGACACGCAAACTGCTGTCCTGGCCGGGCGGACGCCGGGCCAAGTGGCTGGTGCTGGTGGGCTGGATCGGTCTGCTGATCGTGCTCCAGCCACTTGCCGGAAAGCTCGGCGACGTCGAGTCCAACGACGCCGCGGCCTGGCTTCCCGGCAACGCGGAATCGACCGAAGTGCTCGAGCTCTCCGAGAAGTTCCAGCCTGCCGACACCAGCCCGGCCATCGTCGTCTACGACCGCCCGTCCGGGATCACGGCCGCCGACGAGAAGAAGGCCCGGGCGGACGCCGCGGAGTTCGCGGACGGCGCCGGCGTGGTGGGCGAGCCGTACGGCCCGGTGCGCTCGGACGACGGCAAGGCCCTGCGCACCGTGGTCAACGTCCATCTCGGCAAGGAGGGCTGGGAGGGGCTCAACGAGGCCACCAAGGATCTGCGGGAGACCGCGCAGCCGAACGCGCCCGACGGACTCGGCATCCATGTGACGGGCCCGACCGGCTATGCCGCCGACTCCGCGGAGTCCTTCAGCAGCGCCGACTTCAAGCTCACCCTGGTCACCCTGCTCATCGTCGTGACGATCCTCGTCATCACCTACCGCAGCCCGTTGCTCTGGCTGCTGCCGATGATCTCCGCGGGCATGTCCCTGGTCATCTCGCAGGCCATCATCTACCTGCTGGCCAAGAACGCGGGACTCACGGTCAACGCCCAGACCGCGATGATCCTCACGGTGCTGGTGCTCGGCGCGGCCACCGACTACGCGCTGCTGCTCGTCGCCCGCTACCGGGAGGAACTGCGGCGGCACGAGGACCGGCACGAGGCCATGGCCGAGGCGCTGCACCGTGCGGGCCCCGCCATCGTGGCCAGCGCCGCCACCGTCGCCATCAGCATGCTCCTCCTGCTGCTGGCCGGCCTGAACTCCACCAAGGGCCTCGGACCGGTCTGCGCCGTCGGCGTGCTGGTCGGCCTGCTGGCGATGATGACGCTGCTGCCCGCCCTGCTGGTGATCTTCGGACGCTGGATCTTCTGGCCGGCCCGGCCGAAGCACGGTACGGAGCCCGACGTCACCCGGGGCGTGTGGACGCGGGTCGCCCGGCTGGTCTCCGGTCGCCCGCGTACGGTCTGGATCGCCACCAGCCTGGTGCTGGGGGCGGTGGCCACGCTGGCCTTCACCCTGAACGCCGACGGACTGCAGCAGAAGGACGGCTTCAAGAGCAGGCCGGAGTCGGTGGTCGGCGAGGAGATCCTCGCCCGGCACTTCCCGGCCGGTTCCGGCGAGCCGATGGTCGTCATCGCCAAGGACTCCTCGGCGTCCGAGGTGCGCGGCGCACTGGAGAAGGTGCCCGGCGTCACCGAGGTCGCGGATCCCGAAGTCAAGGACGGCCTGGCCTACATCGAGGCGACTCTCGGCCCCGGAGCCGACAGCCCGGAGGCGATGGCGGCGGTCACGGCGGCCCGCGAGACCCTCGGCCGGCTGGACGGCGCACAGGCGAGGGTGGGCGGCAGCAGTGCCGTCGTGCACGACATGCGCGAGGCGTCCAGCCGTGACCGCGGGCTCATCATCCCGGTGATCCTGTTCGTGGTGTTCTGCATCCTGGCTCTGCTGCTGCGGGCGCTGGTGGCCCCGCTGCTGCTGATCGCCAGCGTGGTGCTGTCCTTCTTCACGGCGCTCGGTCTCGCCGCCTTCTTCTTCAACCACGTGTTCGACTTCGCGGGGGCCGACTCCGCCTTCCCGCTCTGGGTGTTCGTGTTCCTGGTTGCCCTGGGCGTCGACTACAACATCTTTCTCGTCACCCGGATCAGGGAGGAAAGCGGCCGACTCGGCACCCGGCAGGGTGCGATCAAGGGTCTCACCTCGACCGGCGGTGTGATCACCGCGGCCGGCCTGGTGCTGGCCGGGACCTTCGCCGCACTGGCCACGCTGCCGCTGGTCTTCATCGCCGAACTGGGCTTCGCGGTGGCGGTGGGCATCCTGCTCGACACCATGATCGTGCGCTCGGTGCTGGTCACCGCGCTCACGCTCGACGTCGGCCGGTGGATGTGGTGGCCGCACCCGCTCTCCCGGCGGGATGACTCACCCGAGGAAATGGCCGGAGCGAGTTCCTCCGATTCAGCGGATTCGGAGGTACCGGCTCCCCTTTCCACGTAAAAAGCGGGAATATGAATCAGCACGGCTTGCCGTGCTGATTTATATTTGAGAAACGTACGATCTTCCTGTGACCCTGACCACGTTGAGTATGTCAAGCCTGCCTGTTATCCTCGCCCTCAGGAAAGAAAACGGAGAATCTCGACGGGGGCGGCAAAGTGAGATTCAATCTGTTAGGCCAGATGCACGTAGTCACTGATACGGGGAGACTGATTCCGCTTAAATCGTCGAAGGCGACCCAGCTCCTGGCACTGCTGCTGCTCAGGCGGCATCAGGTGGTGGGGGCCGGGGTGCTCATCGAGGAGCTGTGGGCGGACGATCCGCCGCGCAGTGCCATGACCACGCTGCAGACGTACGTCTACCACACCCGCCGGCTGCTGGCGCAGCAGCAGGTGACCGGCAAGCAGCGGGAGTTGCTGCTGACCCGGCCGCCCGGCTACTTCGCCCTGATCGACGACGAAGAGCTCGATGTCACGGTCTTCGAGCGGCTGATCCGCACGGGCAGCCGGCTGCTCGAGGACAACCGGCCCAGGGAGGCGCTCGCCGCGCTGAACGCGGGCCTGGATCTCTGGCACGGCCCGGCGCTGTCCACGGTGCCGTGCGGCCGGGTGCTCGAAAGCCATATCGCTCATCTGGAAGAGCTCCGGATCTTCGGACTGCAGCTCCGTATAGAAGCGAATTGGCGGCTCGGCAGAATAGGCCCGCTGATTCCGGAACTTCGATCCCTGGTGGTTTCACATCCGCTGAACGAGACCCTGCACGCCAAGTTGATGGGCGCGCTCTATCGGGTGGGCCGGCGGGCGGAGGCACTGGAGTCGTACCGAAATCTCCGGAAGATTCTGTCCGACGAACTCGGGGTGGACCCGACGCCGGAAATCCAGCGCATGCACATGGAGATTCTCAACGGTGATCCCGTGCTCGCGTAGGCACCGGCCCGTGAATGCAGTGAAGCCCCTTGCGGACCGCAAGGGGCTTCACTGCATTCACGGGCGGCCGGGCGTCAGTAGTTCCCCAGGCCACCACAGACATTCAGCGCCTGCGCGGTGACCGCGGCCGCCCCGTCCCCGATCAGATAGGCCACCATCTCCGCCACCTCGGACGGCTGTACGTACCGGCCGATCGGCACTCGCGCCGTGATCCGGTCGAAGGCCTCGTCGGTCGACACCTGCCAGATCTCCGAGTAGTGCTCGCGCACGGACGCCGCCATCGGCGTCTCGACGAAGCCGGGGCAGACGGCGTTCACCGTGATGCCCGTCCGGGCCAGTTCGAGGCCCAGCGCCTTGGTGAAACCGACCACGCCGTGCTTCGACGCCGAGTACGGGGCGGCGTGCACGACGCCCTGCTTCCCACCCGTCGAGGCGATGTTGATGATCCGGCCGGCTCCCCGTTCGAGCATGCCGCCGGCCGTCAGGACCTGCTTGGTCACCCGGAACACACTGGTGAGATTGGTGTCGATCACGTCGAGCCAGAGCTCGTCGGCGAGCTCGGCCGTGGCGCCGCCGCCGGGCCGGCCCGCGTTGTTCACCAGGACGTCGACCGGACCGTAGCGCTCGACCACCGCCGCCACGAGCGCCTCGATGTCGGGGAGCGACCGGACGTCGCAAGTCCGGCCGTCCGCCTCCACCCCCGCTTCCTGCAACTCCTTCAGTGTCGAGCGCAGCGCCTCCTCGCCGCGCGCGCAGATGAAGACATGCAGCCCCTCCTTACCGAGCCTTCGGGCGATTTCCAGCCCGATACCGCTGGTTGCGCCCGTCAACAGTGCGACCTTCGAGGCCTGCGTGGCCATGTGTCCCTCTCCCTGCTTCGCGGTCCCGGACCTGCCCATCCTTTGGCCCCGGCCTCGAACGGCGGTCGAAAGGGGTTGGGGTGCAACTGGACGCCGCGACGGTGGATCCGCTGTCGAGGGGCTCCATATCGGCCTTCGAGCCGCTTTCGAGCCAACGAGCCGACGATGACGACGACCACCGGGCGAACTCATCGAAGGAGCTGTTCCGATTGAAACGCAGAGTCGTCATCACCGGCGTCGGCGTTCGCGCCCCGGGCGGGAACGGCACGCGCCAGTTCTGGGAGCTGCTCACCTCCGGGCGGACGGCGACGCGCCGGATCTCGCTCTTCGACCCGTCGCCCTACCGTTCACAGGTTGCCGCGGAGGCCGACTTCGACCCGGTCGCCGAGGGCTTCGGCCCACGGGAGCTCGACCGGATGGACCGGGCCTCGCAGTTCGCCGTGGCCTGCGCCCGGGAAGCCGTCACGGCGAGCGGGCTCGAGTTCGACACCCTGGACCCCGCCCGTGTCGGGGTCAGCCTCGGCAGTGCGGTGGCCGCCGCGACCAGCCTGGAACGTGAGTATCTGCTGCTGTCGGACTCCGGCCGCGAGTGGGAGGTCGACGCCGCCTGGCTGTCCCGGCACATGTTCGACTACCTGGTGCCCAGCGTCATGCCAGCCGAAGTGGCCTGGGCGGTCGGTGCCGAGGGCCCGGTCGCGATGGTCTCCAACGGCTGCACCTCGGGCCTCGACTCCGTGGGCCACGCGGTGCGGCTGATCGAGGAGGGCAGCGCCGACGTGATGCTCGCGGGGGCCGCCGACACCCCGATCACCCCGATCGTCGTCGCCTGCTTCGACGCGATCCGCGCCACGACGGCGCGCAACGACGACCCGGAGCACGCCTCGCGTCCGTTCGACGGTACGCGTGACGGCTTCGTCCTGGCCGAGGGAGCCGCGATGTTCGTCCTGGAGGAGTACGACAGTGCGCTGGCCCGAGGCGCCCGCATCCACGCCGAGATCTCGGGGTACGCGACGCGCTGCAACGCGTACCACATGACGGGGCTGAAGACCGACGGCCGGGAGATGGCGGAGGCCATCCAGGTCGCCCTCGGCGAGTCCCGCACGGACGCGACGGACATCGACTACATCAACGCCCACGGCTCCGGCACCCGGCAGAACGACCGCCACGAGACCGCGGCGTACAAGCGCGCGCTCGGCGATCACGCCCGCCGCACCCCGGTCAGCTCGATCAAGTCGATGGTCGGCCACTCGCTCGGCGCGATCGGCTCGCTGGAGATCGCGGCCAGCGTGCTCGCGCTCGAACACGGCGTGGTGCCCCCGACCGCGAACCTGCATACCAACGACCCCGAATGCGATCTCGACTATGTCCCGCTCGAGGCGCGGGAACGGAAACTGGGGACCGTGCTCACGGTGGGCAGCGGCTTCGGCGGCTTCCAGAGCGCGATGGTCCTGCGCGGCGCCGAGGCGGCGGGGGCCGTCGCATGAGCGTGCTGATCACAGGTGTCGGTGTCGTGGCCCCCAACGGCCTTGGCCTGGAGCCTTACTGGGCGGCCGTGCTGACCGGCCGCTCCGGCCTCGGCCCGGTCACCGGCTTCGACGTGAGCCGGTACGCGGCGACGCTCGCCGGCCAGATCGACGACTTCCACGCCCCCGACCACGTCCCCAGCCGGCTGCTGCCGCAGACGGACCCGTCCACCCGGCTCGCGCTGACCGCCGCGGCCTGGGCGCTCGAGGACGCGAAGGCCGATCCGGAGTCGCTGACCGACTACGACATGGGTGTGGTGACGGCCAACGCGTGCGGCGGTTTCGCCTTCACGCACCGGGAGTTCCGCAAGCTGTGGACCGAGGGTCCCAAGTCGGTCAGCGTGTACGAGTCCTTCGCCTGGTTCTACGCGGTGAACACCGGCCAGATCTCCATCAGGCACGGCATGCGCGGCCCGAGCAGCGCCCTGGTCGCCGAGCAGGCCGGAGGCCTGGACGCCCTCGGCCACGCCCGCCGGACGATCCGGCGGGGCACCCCGCTGGTGGTCTCCGGCGGCGTCGACTCGGCGCTCGACCCGTGGGGCTGGGTCTCGCAGATCGCGAGCGGGCGGATCAGCACCGCCACCGACCCGGAGCGGGCCTATCTGCCCTTCGACGAGCAGGCGGCCGGTTATGTTCCCGGCGAGGGCGGCGCCATCCTCGTCCTGGAGGACAGCGCCGCGGCCGAGGCCCGGGGCCGGCACGACGCGTACGGCGAACTCGCGGGCTACGCCTCGACCTTCGACCCCGCCCCCGGCTCCGGACGTCCCCCGGGCCTGGAGCGCGCGATCCGGCTCGCGCTGACCGACGCCGGGATCGGCCCCGAGGACGTCGACGTGGTGTTCGCCGACGCCGCGGGCGTACCCGAGCTGGACGCCGCGGAGGCCCTTGCCCTCCGGCAGGTGTTCGGCAGCCACGGCGTACCTGTCACCGCGCCGAAGACGACGACCGGCCGGCTCTACTCCGGCGGCGGCCCGCTCGACGCGGTCACCGCCCTGATGTCCTTCCGCGAAGGCGTGATCCCGCCGACCGCGGGCGTCCGGTCCGTACCGCAGGAGTACGGCATCGACCTGGTGCTCGGCGAGCCGCGCACCGCGCCCCTGCGGACCGCCCTGGTCCTGGCCCGAGGCCGCTGGGGGTTCAACTCGGCGGTCGTCCTGCGCCGTCCCGAACCGACCCCGTAGAGAAACAGAGAACTGGAGACCGACATGGCAACACTGCTGACCATCGACGACCTGCGCCGCATCCTCATCGAATGCGCCGGTGAGTCGGACGCGACGGACCTGTCCGGCGACATACTCGACACCCGCTTCGAGACCATCGGTTACGACTCGCTCGCGCTCATGGAGACCGCGGCACGGCTGGAGAACCGCTACCAGGTGTCCGTCCCCGACGACATCGCGGTCCGCGTCGCCACGCCGCGAGAGCTGCTCGACCTGGTCAACGGCGCGCTGGCCGAGGCATGAGCGGGCCGGAAGAGCACCGGGTGGTGCACACCTTGAAGGTCTCGGCCCCGGCGCGGCGGCTCTACGAGCTGGTCGCGCGGGCCGAGCACTGGCCGGCCGTCTTCGAGCCCACCGTGCATGTGCGGATGCTGGAGCGCGGCCCGGGCACCGAACGCTTCCAGATCTGGGCGCGCGTGGCCGGCCAGGTGAAGGCCTGGACGTCGCGGCGGACACTGGACCCCGACGCCCTGCGGGTCACGTTCCGGCAGGAGCGCACCCAGCCGCCCATCGCCTCGATGGGCGGGAGCTGGGAGTTCCGGGGCGACGGCCAGATCACCGAGGTGGTGCTCACCCACGACTTCGCCGCGGTCGACGAGGCGGCCCTGCCGGGACTGCGCGAGGCGCTGGACGCGAACAGCGAGCGGGAGCTGGCCGCGCTGGCCCGGCTCGCGGAGCAGCCGTACCCGGTCGAGGAGCTCCTGTTCACGTTCGAGGACACCCTGGAGGTGCCGTCGGGGGACGACGCCTACGCCTTCATCGACCGCAGCGACCTGTGGCCGGACCGGCTGCCGCACGTGGGGAAGGTGACCCTGACCGAGGAGGCGGCGGGCGCCGGTTCCCCCGGCGTTCAGGACATGACGATGGAGACCGTGACCGCCGACGGAAGTACGCACACGACCCGTTCGATCCGGCTCTGCTTCCCCGGCGAGAGCATCGTGTACAAGCAGCTCGTTCCGCCCGCCCTGCTCATCGGCCACAGCGGTGCCTGGCTCTTCGACAGGGCCACGGTCACCGCCCGGCACACCGTGGTGATCGACCCGACCCGGATCGAGGAGGTCCTGGGCAAGGGCAAGACCGTCGCCGACGCCCGCGTCTACCTGCGCGAGGCGCTCGGCGCCAACAGCCGGGCCACGCTCAGCCACGCTGCGGCCGCTGCCGCCAGGCCGGCGCCGTGACGGCCGCCGTCCACGAGGTCGCCGAGGGGGTCTACGCCTACGAACAGCCCCCCGGCGGCTGGTGTGTCAGCAACGCGGGCATCGTCGTGGGCGGCGACGGCGCGCTCGTGGTCGACACGCTGTCGACGATCCCGAGGGCCCGGCAGCTGGCCGAGACGGTGGACAAGCTCGCCGCGGGACCGGGCCGCACCCTGGTCAACACCCACTTCCACGGCGACCACGCGTTCGGCAACCAGGTCTTCCCGCCGGGGACGCCGATCATCGCGCACGAGGACATGCGGACCGCCATGGTGTCGACGGGCCTGGCCCTCACCGGGCTCTGGCCACGGACCGACTGGGGCGAGATCGAGGTGACGCCGCCGAACGTGACCTTCCGCGACCGCCTCACCGTGCACGTCGGTGAACGACGGGCCGAACTGCTCTGCGTCGGCCCCGCGCACACCGGACACGACGTGGTGGTCTGGCTGCCCGAGGAGCGGGTGCTGTTCGCGGGGGACATCGTCATGTCGGGCGTCACCCCGTTCGTGCTGTTCGGTTCGGTGGCCGGCACGCTGGCCGCGCTCGACCGGCTGGCGGAGCTGGAGCCCGAGGTGGTCGTCGGCGGGCACGGCCCGGTGGCGGGACCCGAGGTGCTCGACGCCAACCGGGCCTACCTGCAGTGGGTCCAGCACCTCGCCGCCGAGGCGGCCGACAGTGGGCTGACGCCACTGCAGGCCGCGCGCGAGGCGGACCTCGGAGCCTTCGCCGACCTGCTGGACGCGGAGCGCCTCGTGGCGAACCTGCACCGGGCTCACGAGGAGCTGCTGGGCGGACCCGGACGCGACGCCATGGAGATCTTCGCGGAGCTGGTCGTCTACAACGGCGGGCGGCTGCCCACGTGCCTCGCCTGAGGAGTCAAGGAGTCAAGGAGTCAAGGATGGCCATCGACCAGGGAATGCTCCGTGACGCCATGGCGCGGGTGCCGGCCGGGGTGGCGCTCGTCACCGCCCATGACCGGAGGGGAGTTCCGCACGGTTTCACCGCCAGCTCGTTCGTGTCCGTCTCGATGGAGCCGCCGCTCGCGCTGGTCTGCCTCGCCCGTACGGCCAACTCCTTCCCGGTGTTCGACAGTTGCAGCGAGTTCGCGGTGAGCGTGCTGCGCGACGACCACACCGAGCTGGCCATGCGCTTCGCGCGCAAGTCCGCGGACAAGTTCGCGGGCGGAGAGTTCATCCGCACCGCCCGGGGATCGACCGTGCTCGACGGAGCGCTCGCGGTCGTCGAGTGCACGGTCCGCGACCGCTACCCCGCGGGCGACCACATCATCCTGCTCGGCGAGGTGCAGTCCGTGCACGCCGAGGAGAAGGGGGTGCCGGCGGTCTACGTGGACCGCGGATTCGCCGCCCTGTGCTCGGGGGCGGGCACGTGCCCGTTCGCCGCCGAGCGGAGCCCGCACGTCCACACCGCCTGAGGAACCCGAGGAGGGACCATGTCTGTGACCTACGAGGTCACCCACGAGCTGACCGGCGGGCGCACGGCGGAACTCGCCGAGATCCGGGCGGCGGCCGCGGCCGGCCCCGGTGAGCGGGCCACCGCGTCGCAGCATGCCAAGGGCAAGCTGACGGCCCGGGAGCGCATCGGGCTCCTGCTGGACCCCGGCTCCTTCCAGGAGGTGGAGCAGCTGCGCCGGCATCGGGCCCAGGGCTTCGGGCTGGAGCAGAAGAGGCCGTACACGGACGGTGTGATCACCGGCTGGGGCACGGTCGACGGCCGCACGGTCTTCGTCTACGCACACGACTTCAGGATCTTCGGCGGCTCGCTCGGCGAGGCGCATGCCGCGAAGATCCACAAGATCATGGACATGGCGCTCTCCGCAGGCGCTCCGCTGGTGAGCCTCAACGACGGGGCCGGGGCACGGATCCAGGAGGGCGTCTCCGCTCTGGCCGGCTACGGCGGGATCTTCCGGCGCAACACCCGCGCCTCGGGAGTGATCCCGCAGATCTCGGTGATGCTCGGCCCGTGTGCGGGCGGTGCGGCGTACTCGCCGGCGCTGACGGACTTCGTGTTCATGGTGCGGGAGACCGCGCAGATGTTCATCACCGGTCCCGACGTGGTCAGCGCCGTCACCGGCGCGCAGCTCACCCAGAACGCCCTGGGCGGCGCGGATGTGCACGCCACGACGTCCGGGGTGGCGCACTTCGTGTACGAGGACGAGGAGAGCTGCCTGGCAGAGGTGCGCTATCTGCTCTCCCTGCTGCCCTCCAACAATCGGCAGAACCCGCCCGTCCACCCTCCGGACGACCCGGTGGACCGGCGCACACCCGTGCTGTACGACCTGGTGCCGGAGGACGGCAACCAGCCGTACGACATGCACAAGGTGATCGAGGAACTCGTCGACGACGGCGACTGGCTGGAGGTCCACGAGCGCTGGGCGCGGAACATCGTCTGCGGCCTCGCCCGGCTGGACGGCCAGGTGGTGGGCATCGTCGCCAACCAGCCACAGACGCTGGCCGGGGTACTGGACATCTCCGCCTCGGAGAAGGCCGGTCGCTTCGTGACGATGTGCGACGCCTTCAACATCCCGATCGTGACCCTGCTCGACGTGCCGGGCTTCCTGCCCGGGGCGGACCAGGAGCACGGCGGCATCATCCGCCACGGTGCGAAGTTGCTCTACGCGTACTGCAACGCCACCGTCCCACGGGTCTCGATCGTCCTGCGCAAGGCCTACGGCGGCGCGTACATCGTGCTGGACTCCCAGTCCATCGGCGCCGATCTGACCTACGCCTGGCCGACCAACGAGATCGCGGTGATGGGTGCGGAAGGTGCGGCCAACGTCATCTTCCGGCGCGAGATCGCCGCGGCCGAGGACCCCGAGGCCAAGCGCGCCGAGATGGTCAAGCAGTACAAGTCCGAGCTGATGGACCCGTACTACGCGGCCGAGCGGGGTCTGGTCGACGACGTCATCGACCCGGCGGAAACCCGTGAGGTCCTGATCCGCTCGCTTGCGATGCTGCGTACGAAGCACGCCGACCTGCCGTCGCGCAAGCACGGCAATCCGCCGCAGTGACGGCGACGGCCGGCGCGGTTGCCGGCGCCCTCCGGGTCGAGAGGGGGCACGCGAGCCCCGAGGAGATCGCGGCGATCACCGCGGTCCTTCTGGCCCGGACCGCCGCCCTGCCCGAGTCCGCCGCGGCGCACCGCTGCAGCACGGCCGGCTGGCGCCGCCTGGAACGCACCCCGGGGTTCCGCGCGCCGCACAGCTGGCAGGAGTCCGGCTGACCGCGGCGGGACGGCGGTGGGCCGACGCCTTCCAGGCCGCCGCAAGACCCAATTCGTCCACCGGAGGGGGAAGGAGACCACGAGCTACGACATTGGGACAGTAAGAATGCATCGAATTGGGCCGCGACTCTGTACCACTCCCCAACTAGCGTCGCCGACATGACGAACGCAACGCCCACCCGGGTCGACTACTGGTTCGACCCCGCCTGCCCCTTCGCCTGGATCACCTCCCGCTGGCTGCTGGAGGTCGAACAGCAGCGTCTGCTCGACCTCCGCTTTCATGTGATGAGCCTGTACCTCCACAACATCGGCAACGAACTCCCGGACTGGTACCGGGATCTGGTCGACCGCTCGATCGGCCCGGTGCGCGTCGCCGTGGCCGCCGCCGAACGGCACGGCGAGAAGGTCCTGCGCGACCTGTACACCGCGTTCGGCACTCGCATCCACGAGCGCCGGGCCACCGACTTCGACGCGGTGATCACCGAGTCCCTGGCCGAGCTCGGCCTCCCGCACGACCTCGCCGCCGCCGCACACGACCTGTCGTACGACGACGCCGTACGCCGCAGCCACGACACCGGCGCCGAAACCGGGTCGGGCGGCTATGTGGGCACGCCCACCCTTCATGTCGACGGAACAGTGTGGTTCGGGCCCGTGCTCCGGGCGATTCCTCGCGGCGGGCGGGCGGCCGAACTCTTCGACAGCTTCAGGGTCCTGGCCGCCCACCCCGACTTCTTCGAACTGAAGCGCACACGCACGGGTGGCCTCTCCTTCGTCTGAGAACGGCTGCCACAGGCAGGCGCATCGGTTCCGGCGAAAGCAGGCGAATCGGCTCAGCCGAGCCGGACGCTCTCACTTCCGCCGCCGCCCCATTTCCCCGCTGAACTGAATGCCGGGTGCCGAAGATCCGAGAAACCTGCACACCGTTCGCCGACACGCCGTACGGAACCCGAACAACCGGTCGTGACCGCGCCGGACCACGGCGGCTTCGGTGCGGGTGTCCGTCTGGGGAATCGGTGACAACCGTTGTGCGTGCAGCGAAGCGCAAGGCCGTGTGAAGAAGTCGCCGTGCTCGGTCACCGCGCTGTCACACCGGTGAAGTCGGCATTCGCGGTGCGTCCCGGTTGGCCTTCGGGCGGCTGGCCGCCCCCTTGTCGGCGTGCTTTGATCCTGCGCGTGGCACAACTCGCTGGGAAAGGCTCCCAGTTTCGAGAATCGGGCGAACTCTGCCATTCCGAAGTGCCTATGCGAAAGGAACCGCGCGTAATGAACCCTTCCCCCCGGGTTGAAACAGCCGAGATCTCCGACGCCCACCTGGACAACGTCTCCGGCGGCCTCGCGGGCGGCGGCTCCGGCGGTCTCTTCCTCGAGACGCCGGTCGCAGACGTCTGCGCCGACCTCATGGCTGTCGCCTCGACCGAGGGCCTTGCGTCGGGAGCGAGCGTGCACACCACCGCTCTGTGACCACAACGCGTGCCGCTCATGGGCCCCCGGGATCAGATGATCCGGGGGCCCATGGCGATTGCTCCACGCGATGGCTCCCCGCGATCGCTCCACGCGATGGCTCCACTCAAGTGCGGGCTGTTGCCGGGCGCCGAGCTTCTTCGGTGAGGACGACAGGTGCAGGTTCTTCGGCCCGGGGCAGGTGTTGCTCGGCCCAGATGCATTTGCCGTCACTGAGGTGGCGAGCGCCCCAGCGATGAGAGAGGGCGGCCACCAACTGCAGCCCCCGGCCGCCCTCGTCGGTGTATGCGGCGCGCCGGATGCGGGGGGTGGCGAGGCTGCCGTCGTAGACCTCGCAGATCAGCGACCGGCTGCGCAGCAGGCGCAGGCGGACGGGGCCCCTGGCGTGCCGGACCACGTTGCCGACGAGCTCGCTGACCAGGAGTTCGGTGGTGACGACGAGGTCGTCCAGTCCCCAGACGGCCAGTTGTCCGCGGACGTGTTCTCGGGCCTGTGCGGCTGCGCGGGGATCGTCAGGCAGCGGGTACGTGGCGACGTCACCGGCGGCGGTGGGCATGGTGCGGGCGATGAGGAGGACCGCGTCGTCGTCCGTTTGTTCACGGTCGGGCAGCACCGCCGAGAGGACCAGGTCGCACAGGTCGTCAAGTCGTCCGGTGGCGGCGTCCCGGTCTCCGGTCGAGAAGTAGGACGTCCGGGCCACGGAGCGAGCCAGAGTCTGCTGGAGCTGGTCCAGCCCCTGGTCGAGGTCCCCGGTGGCGGCTTCGAGCAGGCCGTCGGTGCAGAAGACCAAGAGGCTCTCTTGCGGCAGCCGCAGCTCGTGGAGGGCGAAGGGCGGGTCGGCCGCGCCCAGCGGCGGATCGGTGGCCAGGTCCGGGCGGTGAACCGTGCCGTCGTGATGCACGATCAGGGGCGGGGGATGGCCGGCGAGGGACAGCGAGAGGATCCGGCTGACGGGGTCGAACACGGAGTACAGACAGGTGGCGTAGTAGTCCTCACCGAGCTCGTGAACGATGTCGTTGAGGCGGCTGAGCAACTCGTCCGGAGGCAGTTCGAGGTCGGCGAGGGTCCGCACCGCCGTGCGCAGCCGGCCCATGGTGGCTGCTTCGGTGATTCCGTGCCCCATCACGTCGCCTATCACCATGGCGACCCGGTCGGCGGACAGCTGGATCACGTCGTACCAGTCACCGCCCACCTGTTCGCCGCGGCCTGCGGGCAGGTAGCGCGCCGACGCCCGCACGGCGGGCAGGCACGGCAGCTCCCGGGGGAGCAGATCACGTTGCAGACCCTGCGCGCGGGTGTGCTCCAGGTCGTACAGACGGGCCCGGTCCAGCGCCTGGCCGACCATGCCGCTGAGCGCCGTCAGCAAGGTGCGCTCCTCGTCGCTGAAGGAGCGCGGCCGGCCGAAGGAGAGGACACAGCACCCCATGGCGCGTCCGGAGGCGATCAGAGGCAGGAACGCCCAGGCGTTCTTCGTGGACGCGATCGCCACGTCCCCCATGTGCGGATAGCGCCGTTGGAACTCGCGCGTCGATCCGATGAAGGCGGGGGTACGGGTGCGGAGTACGTCGGCAACGACGGGGTGGGACGACAGGGGGCGATCGTCGAGCCGGCGGGTGAATCCCGGTGGGTGTCCGACGATGCCGACGAGGCGCAGACGGTTGGCTTCCAGTACGTCGATCCCCAGCCCGTCGGCGCCGAGAGGAGGCAGGATGTGCATCGCCACGGCTTCCACGACGTCCCTGGAAGTGAGGGCCTCTGCGAGCGCCGCGGTCAGTTCGCTCATCCGGACAGTCTGCTCGGCCCCGGTCGCCCGACCGTGGCCCGGTGGTATGTCCGACGTGCTCTGCAGACGCGCAACGGTCCAGGCGGCCACCGCGCGCAAAAAGGACTGTCGCACGTCCTCCGGCTCAGCAGTTCCGCTGGTGAGCACGGACAGCGCACCCATGGGGCCATCGGCGCCCTGAAGGGGCACCGCCGCCGTGCCGGTCGCACCCACCCCCAGGCTGTCGCCGGCCATCCAGACGAAGGCACCACGCCGCACGGCCCATGCGGGCGCCACGTCCTGCTCGCTGCTCAGCTCTGCCCACGCTTCCCTGCTCGCCGAGCCGAGGCCACCGGTCGCCGCCAGACGCAACCGGCCGTCGACGGAACCGCACCGGTGCAGCGTGGCACCCAGGCCGTCCAGGCACGATGTCGCCTGCTGAAGAGCCAGTGCAAGCGTCTGCGCGTCCCAGAACACCTCCTCCGCGGCCACGCCACCTCCTGCTCACCCACAGGTCAAGACTTGCCCACGTTCCGTGCAAATCATGACAAAAGTATCCTTCTACGGTAGCCCGCACTGTCTATCCACGCCTCACTCCGCCCCGGTTGCGGGGCTGAGGTGGTCGCCGAGGTGAGCCGTGGCCGTCGGTGTGTGGGGATCAGCGTTGTGTCGCCGGCGGCTTGGCGCGGTTCTGTGGTCGGGACTGGATCAGTCCGGTTTCCACGGCGGTGAGGAGGGTGAGGGCGGCGTCGAGGTGTTCGGTGTCGTGGCCGGCGGCCGTGGAGACCGCCGCGGCCCATTCGCGGCGGACCAGGGCGTAGTTGGTGCGTCCGTGTTCGGTGGTGTGGACGGTGACGCCCCGGCCGTCGCCCGGGTCGGCGCGCCGCTCGACGAGACCTTTGCGCTCCAGGCCGCCCAGGACGGTGGAGAGGTTGGTGCGCTGCAGTCCGGTCGCGTCGGCGATGCGGCTGGGCGGGGCGGCGGGCTCGCGCTGCAGATGGCGCATCACCATGCCCTCGGACGGTGACAGCGGGACGGCCCGCTCGTCGGTGTAGCCGCGGAACTGGATCTCCCGGCTGATGATCAGCACGAGGTCGGCCAGTTCGGCCCACCGCCGCTCGTCGTCCGGTCCGGCCGTTGGGTCCGTCGTCGGGTGTGCTTGAACCTTCGTCACGGCTCCAGGGTACGGGCTTGCCGGGAAGTAGTTATAGGCGCATACTCCTTATGGGTTCATAGTTATGAAATCATAACTTCAATCTTCGGGAGCTGCCATGACGACAACCACTTCCTCCCGGCATGCCGGGGCGACAGCACTCTCACCCCATGCCACGGCCCGCGCGGGCGGGCTGCACCCGGCCGGGGTGTTCATCCTGCTGGCCGGCGCATTCCTGCCGATCATGGACTTTTTCATCACCAATGTGGCCCTGCCCAGCATCGACGCCTCCCTGCACGCCTCCGCGTCGTCCCTGGAGCTGGTGATCGCCGGGTACGGCGTCGCGTATGCGACCCTGCTCGTCCTCGGCGGCCGACTGGGCGACCGCTACGGCCGCCGCCGCATCTTCCTCGGGGCGCTTGTCGGCTTCGTGCTGGCCTCGCTGGCCTGCGGTGTCGCCCCGAGCATGGGTGCGCTGATCGCGGCCCGCATCGTCCAGGGCGCCACCGCCGCCCTGCTCATTCCCCAGGTGCTGGCGACCTTCCACCACGTCCTCGAAGGACAGCGCAAGGCCCGTGCCGTGGCCCTGTACGGGGCCACCTCCGGCATCGCCGCGGTGGTCGGGCAACTGGTGGGCGGACTGCTGGTCAGCGCTGACATCGCCGGCACTGCCTGGCGGCCGATCTTCCTGGTCAACGTGCCCATCGGCGTGGTCGTGCTCCTCGTCGCGGCACGGCTCGTGCCGGACACCCGCTCACACCACCCGGTGGGCATCGACCTGCCCGGCACCGTCTTGTTCGCCGCCACCCTGACCGCCCTGCTGGTCCCGCTCACCGAGGGGCGCTCCCTGGGCTGGCCGTGGTGGACCTGGCTGCTGCTCGCTCTCGCGGTCGTTCTCGGTGCCGTCACGTACGTCGTGGAGAAGCGCACCGAGCAGCGCGGCGAGGTCCCGCTGCTGCCACCGACCCTGCTGCGCCTGCCGTCCATGTCCCGCGGCCTGGTGATGGTGTTCGCCTTCAGTATCGGCTTCGGCGCGTTCATGTTCGTCTTCGCCCTCACCGTGCAGAACGGCCTGCACGCCGACGCCCTGCACAGTGGTCTGGCGATCCTGCCGATGGCCCTGCTGTTCTTCGCTGGTTCACTCGTCGCGCCCCGGCTGCTCACCCGGTTCGGCCGGGCGGCACTGTCCGCGGGCGCCGTCGTCCAACTCGCCGGACTGATCGCACTGGTGGCGCTCCTGCTCGGGAGCTGGCCGCACGTCAGCCTGTGGGCGATGGCCGTACCGCTGGCCCTGGTCGGTGCCGGGCAGTCGATGCTGTTCGCCGGTCTGTTCCGCAGCGTGCTCGCCGACGTCCCCACGCACCTGGCCGGCATCGGCAGCGGCGTACTGATCACCCTCCAGCAGAGCGGCCTCGCCCTCGGCGTGGCCACCCTCGGCACCCTCTACCTTGCCCTGGCACCGGACAACGTCGCCCACGCCTTCGCCGGAGTCGAGTACGTGCAGATGGGCATCGTCGCCCTGCTCGCGGTCGGTGCCGCCGCCCTGCCGCGCTTCACCAAGGCCGCCGCATCCACTCCGGTCGTGGACGCGTGATCCAGCCCCTTACGAAAGGGAGCAGTGATGAGTCTCCTTGACTTGTCGCGATGGCAGTTCGCCGTCACCGTCCTGTTTCACATGACCGTTCCGGCGATCACCGTCGGACTCTCGATCTTCCTGTCGGTCGTCTACGGCCGGTACTGGCGTACCGGCAGGGCCGGCCACCTGCAGATGTTCCGTTTCTGGCGGCGCATCTTCGCCGTCGGCTTCGCGATCGGCGTGGTCGCCGGCGCCGTCATCACGTTCCAGATGGGTCTCAACTGGGGCGTGTACGGCGCGAAGACGGGGCCGATCATCGGGCCGATCATCGGCATGGAGGTCGTGACCGCCTTCTTCGTCGAGGCCGGGTTCATCGGCGTTCTGCTCTACGGCGAGGGCCGCGTTCGCAAGGGCACGATGTTCGTGTCCACCGTGATGGTGTCGGTGGGCACCGTTCTGTCGTCCACGTGGATCATCGCGGCGAACTCGTGGATGCAGACGCCCGCCGGATTCAAGGTCGTCCACGGTGGGTTCGAGCCCACGGGCTGGGTGCGCGTCATCTTCAACCCGTCGTTCCTCTGGCGCTGGCCGCACATGCTGGCCGCCGTGCTGATCTCGGCGAGTTTCTTCGTCGCCGGGATCTCGGCCTGGTACCTGGTCAAGGGGCGCGCGAAGGGCTTCGCCCGCCGCTCGATGTCGATCGCGCTCGGGATCGCCGCGCTGCTGATGCCTGTTCAGCTCTGCCTCGGTGACAGTGTGGCCGGGCATGAACTGCCCTACCAGCTTGCCAAGTTGGAGGCGATCGAAGGCAACTGGGCAACGGCGACACAGGCTTCGTCCTGTTCTCCATCCCGGATCAGCAAGCCGCGCGGAACATCGCCGAGCTCGACATTCCCCGCCTCGGCAGTTACATCGCCAAGGACCTCAGCTGCAAGACGGCCATGCCCGGCCTGAAGCTCACCCCGGCAGCCGACCGGCCGGACATGGCCGCGACCTTCTGGGGCTTCCGCGTCATGTTCCTCGCGGCCGTGCTGATGTTCGGTACGGCGTTCGCCGCCACGATCCTCCGCATGCGCAACCGCCTGTGGACCGCGCGCGGCTTCCATCGGTTCGTCCTCACGCCCTGCGCAGGAGTGACATCGCGGCCGCGATGGATCTGTTCTCGTCCGACGCCGTCTTCGAAGACGTGCCGGCGCACATTCAGATCACCAGCAAGGCGAGCATCCACGCGTACCTGACGAAGGCCGGCTCGGTGTTGCCGTACGTCGGTGCGGGCACCGGCGTACGGCACGTGCTCGGCAACGATGTCGGAGGCGGGTACGAATGGACCGCGGTCAACGGCCCGGTTCCCCGAGGCATCACCGGTATCGAACTCGACCCGTGGGGCAGGATCGAGCGGTTCACCGCAGTGTGGAACGGCGCCTACGCCGACGACGCCCTGCTGACCCTGTTGGCGCGGAAGGCGATCGAGCGATGACGGTCACGGCCATGTGGTGTTGATCCCACAAGGTCTCTGGCCGGCCGCGCGAGCTGGTGTACCTGCACTTACTGCTCGTCGGAGACCTGTTCGTGGTGCCGGTGTTCACCCACGAGGAGGCGCTGCCGAGGTGGTGCACTCATCCTGTCCGGGCAGCGCTGGTGCTTCTCGACGGGGTCATCACCACGCCGTGCCGGCCGGCGTGGTGATGACCCACGGCACGCTGATCGCCGGAGCCTGGTACCTGAACCACGCTCCCTCCTGGGCACCGGACAGGCATCATGACCAGCAGCTCGGCGGCGGTGCCGTGATCGGCTTCGCCGAACTGGTGGCGCTGCCCTTCCTGCTCGCCGTCCTCGTGCAGTGGGATCGCACCGAACGCGCCGAGACCACCGCCCTGGACCGCCGCCCGGACGCGGAGCTGGTCCCTGCGGGATCTTCGGCGACGGGCCCTCGCGCAGGGGCCGGGCCTCGTCCGTTCCGTGGGGGGAGAGAGACCGAGAACAGCGACGTCGCCCAGCGCATCCGGCAGCAACGGCCAGGACGTTGACACATGCGCGGCCGCGGCCGGGAGTGGCGTCGGGCGAGTGGGCCCCGCGCCGTCCATGCACTGTCGGCCTCGCACGGCTTGCCGCCATCCGTCCGGTGGTCTGCGGCCCCGGCTCGTTCGCGTGCTGCGCTCTGGTATCGGCTCCTCCGCCACGAAGACAGCCGCGGAAGGTCCGACGCCTCGGGCTCCCCACGAGGGCGTCCCGCTCGACATCGTCGACTCGACGGCCACGGCTGCCCCTCGCCGACAGGCCCCGCACGCAACAGCGCTCCAAAGGGAGAGTAGCGCGGGGAGACCCGCTCTGACCTCAGCGAATGGAGCGCATTCCGCGCACAAAGATGCGTCAGTACGTCGTTGACCGGCGATCCGCGACAGGGCCAGGGTGAGGGAGCCACATCGGATCCCGACCAGCCCTTTCCGGTCACCGGACTGCGTGCAGGAGGCCGTGATGCTCCAGACAGACACCCGTGGACTCACCGAGTTCGCAGACGACCACGAGACCGCTGCCGCTGCCGCAACCACGGCCGCGGCCGCCCCGCCGGACGCACCGGCGGTCTGCCGCGAACTCCAATTCCAGCGCTGCCTGTGGTGCGGCACCCCGGCCTACCGCCGTTCGACCTGCCGTGCCTGCGGGTCCATGGCCTTCAAACGGGAGCACAGCGAGGGCTCGGGGGTCGTCGTGCGCCGCTACGGCCATGTCCCGCACAACACGTGGTTCGTCGCGATGGACGAGGGCTTCAACCTGCTCTGCCAGGTCACCGGGTCGGCACCGGTCGCGGTCGCGGTGGGGGCGCGGGTCAGCGTCGTACGGTCCGTCGCCCCCCTCGGCCAAGGCCTGCCCGTCGTCGAACTCACCCACCCGGCACCGACTCTGGAGCGCTGGTGGTAACGGGAAACGGCCGAGGCACAGCCACCTCGCACACACAGGACGATCAGGGAGGAGGGTGCGTGGGCACCCAGCACAACGCACCGGACGGATGGGCCGGCGTTCTCGACTCAGCGGGGCGCGGCGCGCTGGACGGTCTGCGCATCGCCGACTTCTCCCGCGTTCTCGCGGGGCCCTACGCCACGATGCTCCTCGCCGACCTCGGCGCCGACGTGGTGAAGGTGGAACGGCCGGGCATCGGGGACGACACCCGGGCCTGGCACCCCCCTGCGGACCACGCCGGCACGTCGACCTACTACCTCGGCGTCAACCGGAACAAGAGGTCCGTCGTCCTGGACCTCACGACCGACGCCGGCGTCGAACAGGCCCGGGCCCTGGTCGCCGAGTCCGACGTACTGGTGGAGAACTTCCGTCCCGGCACGATGGAAAGGCTGGGGCTCGGCGCTGGCGAACTCCGTGCCCGGCACCCGGGGTTGATCTACTGCTCGATCAGCGGTTTCGGCAGCGGCGAGGGCGCGGAGATCCCCGGATACGACCTGCTCGTGCAGGCAGTCGGCGGGCTGATGAGCGTGACCGGCGACGCGGCCGGAGAGCCGGTGAAGGCGGGCGTGGCCCTGGTCGACGTAATCACCGGCCTGCACGCCTCGCTCGGCATCCTTGCCGCCCTCCGGCACCGGGACGCCACCGGGGAGGGGCAGTGTGTGGAGGTGAACCTGCTCGGCTCGCTGTTGTCGGCCATGGTCAACCAGGCGTCGGCGTTCGCCGTCGCCGGTGTGGTTCCGGGCCGCATGGGCAACGCGCACCCGAGCATCGCCCCGTACGAGACCTTCCCGGCAGCCGATCGCCCGATCGCGATCGCGGTGGGCAACGACCGGCAGTTCGCGGCGCTCGCCGAGGCCGTCCAGGACCCCGGTCTCGCTGCCGACGACCGCTTCCGCACCAACGCCGACCGGGTCGCACACCGCACCGAACTGCGGGACATCCTGACCGAGCGGCTGAGCGGCGCCGGCGCGGACCACTGGTCGGCCGTCCTGCTGGCGGCGGGGGTGCCCGCCGGACCGGTCAACACCCTTGACGAGGCATTCGCCTTCGCCCAGAAACTCGGCCTCCCCGGCATCGTCGACATCCCCGCCGCACCCGCTGCATCCGCCGACGGAGCCGACGGAGCCGACGGAGCAGACGAGGCGCAGGGCACGCCCTCCCGCCAGGTCGCGAGCCCCATCGCGCTGAGCGGCACGCCGGCGCAGTACCGCCTGCCGCCGCCGCGCCTGGGCCAGCACACCGCGGAGATCCTCCACCGCCTTTCCGACGATGCCTGAGCGCTGGGACGAGCGGTCGAGCGACCGTTCCCGGCGCAGGCGCGCCACGACCGAACCGACCACCACAACCATCAGGAGCCCACGATGAGCCGTAAGCCGATGAAGGACCCTCTCGACCTGCTCGACCTCTCCTCGACACTCAGCGAGGAGGAGCGCGAGATCCAGACCACCGTCGCCAAGTTCCTCGCCGACCGGGTGCGCCCGCACATCGGCGAGTGGTTCGAGAACGCCCACTTCGCCCGCGAACTGGCGCCCGAGCTGGGCAAGTTGGGCGTACTGGGCATGCACCTCGAAGGCTACGGCTGCGCCGGCACCAACGCGGTCAGCTACGGACTGGCGTGCCTGGAGCTGGAGGCGGCGGACTCCGGCTTCCGCAGCTTCGTCTCCGTGCAGGGCTCACTGTCGATGTTCTCCATCTGGAAGTGGGGCTCGGAGGAGCAGAAGCAGGAGTGGCTGCCCCGGCTCGCCGCCGGTGAGGCCATCGGCTGCTTCGGCCTGACCGAACCCGACTTCGGCAGCAACCCCTCCGGGATGCGCACCCGGGCCGTCCGCGACGGCGACGACTGGATCCTCAACGGCTCCAAGATGTGGATCACCAACGGCGGCATCGCCGACGTGGCCACCGTCTGGGCACAGACCGAGGACGGCATCCGCGGCTTCCTCGTGCCCCGCGGCACGCCCGGTTTCACCACGCAGGACATCAAGCAGAAGATGTCGCTGCGCGCCTCCATCACCTCGGAGCTGTACTTCGACGACGTACGGCTGCCCGACTCGGCGCGGCTGCCCCTCGCGGAGGGCCTGCGCGGACCGCTGTCCTG
This sequence comes from Streptomyces sp. MMG1533, assembly GCF_001279775.1. GTDB lineage: Bacteria > Actinomycetota > Actinomycetes > Streptomycetales > Streptomycetaceae > Streptomyces. The sequence goes on from NZ_LGDG01000213.1 coordinate 181,244, forward strand.
CCTGAACGAGGCCCGCTTCGGCATCCTGTTCGGCGCGGTCGGTGCGGCCCGCGACTCGATCCAGGCGGCCATCGAGTACGCCGACTCCCGCATCCAGTTCGACAAGCCGATCAGCGGCTTCCAGCTCACCCAGAAGAAGCTCGCCGACATGAGCGTGTCCGTGGGCAACGCCGCGCTTCTCGCCGTGCACCTGGGGCGGCTCAAGGACCAGCACCGCATCAGGCCCGAGCAGATCAGCGTCGGCAAGCTCAACAACGTGCGGGAAGCGATCGCCATCGCACGGGAATGCCGCACCATCCTGGGGGCCAACGGCATCTCCCTGGAGTACTCGCCGCTGCGCCACGCCAACAACCTGGAGTCCGTCCTCACCTACGAAGGCACGAGTGAGATGCACACGCTGGTCGTCGGCCAGGCGATCACCGGCCAGGCGGCGTTCCGCTGATCACGAAGGCTGAAGGAAGACACCCGTGAACATCGTCGTACTCGTCAAGCAGGTCCCGGACTCCGGTGCCGAGCGCACCCTGTCCCAGGCCGACCACACCCTCGACCGCGAGGACGCCGAACTCGTCCTGGACGAGATCAACGAGCGCGCCGCCGAAGAGGCCCTGACGCTGAAGGAGACGGCGGACGCCCACGTCACCGTCGTCTCCATGGGACCCGACTCCGCGCTCGACGCCATCCGCAAGGTCCTGGCCATGGGCGCCGACCGGGGGATCCACATCTGCGACGACAGACTGCACGGCGCCGACGTGCCGACCACCGCGAAGGTCCTGGCGGCCGCCGTACGGACCGTGGAGGACGTCGACCTGGTGCTCGCCGGCGACGCGACCACCGACGGTCAGGCGAGCGCGGTCCCCGCCGTCGTCGCGGACCTGCTCGGCCTGCCGCAGGTGACCCATGTACGGAAGCTGGACGTGGACGCGGAGCGGGTGCGCGCCGAGCGGGAGACCGAGGACGGCGAGGCGACGCTGGACGCCCCGCTGCCCGCGCTGGTCAGCGTCACCGAGAAGATCAACGAGCCGCGTTACCCCTCCTTCAAGGGGATCATGGCCGCCAAGAAGAAGCCGGTGGACACGGTCGACCTCGACGACCTGTTCCCCGACGCGGCCGGATTCCTCGTGACCCGCACGCGTGTGGTGGAGGCCGTCCCGCGTCCCCCGCGAACCGCAGGAACCCGCATCACGGACGACGGTTCGGCCGGCCGGCAGCTCGCCGCGTACCTGATCGCCCAGAAGCTCGTCTGAACCGCCCGACCAGGAGACAGGCCCCCATGCCCGAAGTCCTCGTACTCGTCGACCACGACGGGGAACGTGTCAACAAATCAACATATGAACTCCTGGCCGCCGCACGGCGGTTGGGGGACCCGGCCGCCGTCGTCGTGGGAACCCCCGGCACAGCCAAGCGCCTCAGGGAATCCCTCGCCCGCCACGGCGCCACGAGCGTCCACGCCGCGGAAGCCACCGACGCGGCCGAGTTCCTCGTCACGCCCGCCGTCGACGCCCTGGAGCTCGCGGTCCGGGAAACCTCTCCCGCCGCCGTTCTGGTCTCCGCCACGACGGACGGCAGGGAGGTGGCCGGGCGTCTCGCCGCGCGGCTCGACGCGGGGCTGCTGATCGACGCGGTCGACCTGGACTCGTCCGGGGTGGTCACCCAGATCGTCTTCGGCGGGTCCTACACCGTGCGCTCACAGGTCATCCACGGCATACCGGTGATCGCCGTGCGGCCGGGCGCCTTCGAGCCGGAGGAGCATCCCGTGGAGGCCAGGGAGCAGGAGCTGGCCCTGCCGCCGGTCGACCCTGCGGCGTCCGCACGCATCACCGCCCGGCGCGCCGCTCCCGCGGGCGACCGGCCCGGACTCACCGAGGCGGCCGTCGTGGTCTCCGGAGGCCGCGGTGTCGCAGGAGCGGACGGTTTCAAGGTCGTGGAGGCGCTGGCCGACGCTCTGGGGGGTGCCGTGGGCGCCTCGCGCGCCGCGGTCGACGCCGGTTACTACCCGCACCAGTACCAGGTCGGCCAGACCGGCAAGACCGTCTCCCCGCAGCTGTACATCGCCCTGGGCATCTCCGGGGCCATCCAGCACCTCGCCGGGATGCAGACCTCCAAGACGATCCTCGCGGTCAACAAGGACCCGGAGGCACCGATCCTCGGCCTCGCCGACTACGGCGTGGTGGGCGACCTGTTCTCGGTGGCTCCCCAGCTCACGCAGGAAATGGCCGCCCGCCGCACGGTCGGCTGAGACGGACGCCTGAGGTGGACGCCGTTCTCGAGGTCCGGGCCGTCCGGTCCGGACCGGACGGCCCGGACCATGGGGGAGGAACACCATGCGGTACGCCGAGGGGCCGAGGGTCTGCTGTGACGTTCACATCGCGGCGGATCCCTCCCGGGTGTGGGCCCTGGTGACGGACATCGGTCTGTCGGCCCGCCTGAGCCCTGAACTGCAGCGCGTGGAATGGCTCGACGGCGCGGAGGAGCCCGCGGTGGGAGCGCGTTTCGCGGGGTACAACCGCCATCGGATGGCCGGCGAGTGGTGGACCGTCTCGTACGTCGTCCGGTTGGAGGAGCGGCGGGTGTTCGGCTGGGCGGTCACCGATCCGGAGGGCCGGTACGGCGATCCGGCCCCTGACCCCGCGAAGCCCCTGGCCACCTGGCGCTACGAGCTCGCCCCGGAGGGGCCCGGCACCAGGCTGCGGCAGTTGGCCCGGATCGGGCCGGGCCGCTCCGGGCTCAACCTGGTGATCGACCGGACGCCGGAGCGGGAGGAGCAGATCGTGGCCTTCCGGCTCGCCGAGCTCCGCACGAACATGGAAGCCACCCTGTACGGCATCAAGGCGCTCGCCGAAGAAGCCGACCGGGGACTGTCCGGCTGATCAGGTCGCAGGAGATCGGCGGCGCCTGATCGGCGCCGGTGAGCGGGGGCGTCGGGGGCGCCCCCGCTCAACGCTGTTCGAGAGAGAGGCCAGGTCGCACCAGGCGATCGGTCTCAGAGGCCGGTCGCGGCTCGCCCGGGGTGATCGCACCCCCTCGCCGGGACGAGGGCCGTCCGAGCCAGTCTCCTCGGGGGACGGGTGCGCCAGACGGAGAGCCGCATGCCATGGATCAGACGACGCCGGTCGCATGCCGCGGATCAGATCACGACGCCGAGTGATGGCACGGATGCCGAGACACTGGACCGCTGACGGGGCACCCTCAGCCGGAACCTCGTGCCCCTGGCGGTCCTGCCGCGCGAGGGCGCCGACTCCCGCGCATCCGCGCGGCACATCGGCACATCGGCCCACGGCACATCGGCTCCGACGCGCCCGCCGGGCTCGGCCAGGCGGTACGGCATTTCCGGTACGGGTTGGCGCGGCAGGTGGAGTACCTGGAGTCCCGTGTCACGCCTCGGCTCGCCGACAACGTGGTCGACCTGATCGGCAACCCTCGTGCGGAGCGGCCGGGTTGGACCGGGCAGCCGGGGACGAAGGCCCGGACCTGTCACCCGGCGCACTCTCGTTCACATGGAGCAGCGGCCCGTCGCCCCCCGGGGCTGAGCCCCGAAGGGAGCGCGGCCGCCCTGCGTATCTCCGCCGCTACCCGTACAAGTTGCCGGCCGATCAGGGCTGCACCGTCTCGTGCTGGATCCGGGAACAGCGTCTCGCGCGGTGCGCGCGGGACACCGCGTAGCCGCAGGCCCTCAGGCCGCCTGGTAGTTGAAGAATCCCTGCCCTGACTTACGGCCCAGCAGCCCCGACTCGACCATGCGCCGCAGCAGCGGGGGAGGGGCGTACAGCGGTTCCCGGTACTCCTCGTACAGTGCCTCGCCTATCGCCGCGACGGTGTCCAGTCCGATGAGGTCGGCGAGGCGCAGCGGGCCCATGGGGTGAGCGCATCCGGCGGTCATCCCCGTGTCGATGTCCTCCGCCGTCGCGGTGCCGGAGCCGACCATCCGCACCGCTGCCAACAGGTAGGGAACCAGCAGGGAGTTGACCACGAAGCCCGCGCGGTCCTCCGTGACGATCGCCTTCTTGCCCAGGATCTCGCCCGCGAAGGCGCGCACACGCAGTTCCGTGGTCTTCGAGGTCTGCAACGAGGGGATGACCTCGACCAGCGGCATGACGGGAACCGGGTTGAAGAAGTGCAGGCCGACCACCGCCTCCGGTCGTCCGGTCGCCGCCGCGAGCCGGGCGATGGGGATCGAGGAGGTGTTGCTGGCCAGGATGGCCGCCGGGTCGGTGACGATCTCGTCCAGCTGCCGGAACAGCGCCGTCTTGGCCTGCTCGTCCTCGACGGCGGCCTCGATGACCAGGTCGGCTCGGGCCAGGCGGACGAGATCGCCGGTGACCGAGATCCCGGCCAGGGCATGTGCGCGGTCCTCGGGGGCGATGGTGCCGCGCTTCTCCGCCTTGAGCAGGGAGTCCGCCACGCCTGCGAGTCCGGCACGAGCCCTGTCCTCGGTCACGTCGCACAAGGTGACGTGCAGCCCTGCCCGGGCGCAGACCTCGGTGATGCCCCGGCCCATCTGCCCGGCGCCGACGACCCCCACGTGCTTGATCGATGTCATGTGTTCCTCCGCCTGTTCCTCCGCCCGGCGGCGGTCGACCGACGCCGCCACGGTCTGTGGTGCCGTGTTGAGCGTAGGCCGCGAGCACCCCCTCTGACCTGCTCCGACAGTGCGTTTTCCGCGCACAAACATGCGTCGGTTCGTCGTTGGCCGAGCGTGTCGCGCAGAGCCACGCCGACCGTGACCGGGGTGAGCCGGACGGCAGGAGAGGCGGGTACGAGGTGGCGGTCGCAGGCGTCGAGGACGGCACCCCCGGACGGACCCGACGGCGCTGCCGGGGAGGGGGCCGAGGCCCCCCTGAGCGGACTGCAGCCCGCGTCGGTGCAGCCCGCGTCGGTGCCGTCCGCCGGAACACCGAGGCTTCAGCCGGCGGTGACCGTGGCGGCGGCGGCCTCCCGCAGGCGGCGGATCAGGCCGCGAACCGCGGGCGAGGTCTCGCCCCTGCGGTAGGCACCCACCAGCCGGGTGGTCAGCGATACGTCCGCCAGAGGACGGTAGGCCACCCCGGGGATGTGCACGCGGCGCAGGGAATCAGGGACCAGAGCCACCGCGAGACCACCGCCCACCAGTGTCAGAGCCGCGATGAAGTCCCGCACCGGAGGAGCGCACCGCGGACTGAACCCGCCTTGCTCCGCCACCTCGAGGATCTGGTCGCGGCAGCCGTACTCCTCGTCGAAGTGCGGGGCCACGAACCACTCGTCGCGCAGCTGCGCCGCCGGTATCGCCTCGTACGCCGCCAGCGGCGCGCCGGCCGGCAGCGCCAGGACGACGTCCTCGGTGAGCAGGCAGGTGGCCGTGACTTCGGGCGGGTACTCCGGCCTCCAGCGCAGGAAGCCGACGTCGATGTCCCCGCAGGCCAGCGCCTCCAGTTGGGCCGGTGTCTCCAGCTCGCGCACCTGCACGGTCAGCTCGGTGCCGGGGGCCGCGCAGCGGGTGAGGACGTCGGTCAGCACCCCGGAGAACGTGGCCGAGGCGACGTACGCGATCTGGGCGTGCCCCAACTCCCCGCGACCGGCACGCCGGCCCACCGACTCGGCCCGGGAGACCTGGGTGAGGGTCAGCCGCGCCTCCTCGAGAAAAAGCCGCCCGGCGCTGGTCAGCGCCGGGCGGCTGCGCCGTCCGCGGTCGATCAGCCGCACGCCCAGGTGCGACTCCAGGGCCCTGATCTGGGCGCTGAGCGCCGACGGGGCAAGATGCAGACGGTCCGCGGCCCGCGCGAAGTGCAGTTCCTCCGCGACGATGACGAACGATTCCAGCCAGCGCAGTTCCACCCGCTCCTCCATCCTGCCGGGCCGGTGCCGACGAGAGCACCGGCCGTGTGCACGGCTTGTGTGAAGCACCCCGCGGCGGCGTCAGGGCAGAACAGGACCGCCGCGGGGTGAGTACGGGGCGTCAGGGGCATGGCCGGTCAAGGGATGTCCGGACGTCCCTGGGTGCCCGCGGTTCAGGGGATGACGACGTAGTTGCTGAACCCGCCGTCTCGGTCCTGGAGACCCGAGATCGCCTCGTTGACCCTGGACAGCGGGAACGGCTTGGCCTGCAGGTAGGACAGGTCCAGGGCGCCCGTGCCCACCATGTCGGCGAGTTCCTGCCCCTGCGCGGTGCTGAACCAGTTGGAGCCGATCAGCTGGACCTGCTCGTCCATGAGCCACTTCACGTCCACGGGCAGCCGGTCGGCCACGCCGCCGACGTTGACGACCCGGCCGCCCCTGCGGACGCCCTGCATGGAGTCGAGCATCGTCTCCACCGGCGCCTTGGCGCCCAGCGCGCTGATCACGTAGTCCGCGCCCTCGCCGCCGGTGCGGGACTTCGCCCACTCGCCGGTGGAACCGTCACCCAGCCGGAAGACCTCGACGCGGTCCGGGGCCAGTTCCTTGACGCGCTTGAGGAGCTCCTCGTTGCGGCCGGTACCGAGGATCCGGGAGGCGCCGGAGGCCAGCGCGAGCACGGTCGCCGCGACCCCGAGGGTTCCGGTGACCCCGTCGATCAGCGCGACCTGGCCGGGCCCTGCGGCGGCGTTCTTGAGGGCGCCGTAGGAGGTGCCGATGTAGCCGAGCTTGCCGGCCTGCTCGAACGTCATGTTGTCCGGGATGTTGACGATCGAGGACTGCGGGGCGGTCATGTACTCCGCGAAGCCGCCGTACGGGTAGAGGTCGAAGATCCGCTGGCCGTCACGGGAGGTGCTGAAGTAGCCGTTCAGCGTGAAGTAGCGGCACCGGCTCAGTTCACCGCCCCGGCACACCTGGCAACTTCCGCACCCGCGCAGGGGGTTGACGTAGACCCGGTCACCGGGCTTGGTGTTCAGCACCGCCTCGCCGACGGCTTCGACCACGCCGGAGGCGTCCAGGCCGAAGATGGCGGGGAACTTGGGCAACGGCTGGTGCGGGAACCAGGTGGGCCAGTTGTTGATCACGTTGGCCATGTTCGGCACGATCCCGCACGCCTTGACCCGCACCAGCACGTCGGTCGGCCGCGGTGTGGGCACGTCGATGGTGTCCACCGACATCGGCTCACCGAGCGCGTGCAGTCGTGCAGCGAGCATTTTCGCCATTGAAATACTCCTTGAAACTACTCCGTCCCTGCGATTCGGGGGCGGAGAATTCTTGTTCGGCGACCGAGGCGGCGGACCGGCGGCTCGGTAGTCACATCTCAGGTATTGAGGGCTTTACGGCGCCGGGTTCTACGAATTCGGGAAAGGGGCGGGGTAATTTTCCTCGAGGTCGATGTCCAGCAGCCCCATGATGCGGACGCCGGAGTTGTACCAGGCGATGGACAACGACAGTTCGACCATCTGCTTGTCCGTCAGGTGCTCGGCGGCGGCACTCCACGTCTCCTTCGAGACCTCGACCTGGAGCGTGGACTCCTTGGCGAGGCGCATCACCGCCTTCTCCACCCCGTCGAACAGGTCGGACGACTCGAAGTCGGCCACCGCCGCGAGCTGTTCCGCGGTGAGCCCGGCCCCCAGTCCGTGCGACTGGTGGTGCGCGACCTCGTACGCGGACCGGGTCGCGTGGCCCACGGTCAGGATCGCCAGTTCACGCAGCTTGGGGCTGAGGTCGGCGGCGCGCAGCGAGTTGGCGTAGGTCAGGAAGGCGTCCAGCTGGGTCGGCGCATGGGTGAGGGCGAGGAAGATGTTCGCCGTCGGTACCTTGCGTTCGGCCTCCAGCCGGTCGTACAGGGGTTTCTGCGCTTCGTCCGCGTCCTCGCGGCGCAGATAGGGGACTCGTGCCATGGTGTCTCCTCGGGGACGTGATCGTACGAAAGTCCGGTGGGCGGACCGAGAGTTCAGTGGGCGGACTGTCCGAGCAGGTACCGCTCCATCGACATCGGCTTCGGCAGCTCGGCCGGCGGGATCTGCTTCACGCCGACGAAGGGCGACGCCTCGAAGTACCACTTCTCCAGGGCCGGCAGGCCCCAGCGGGCGTTGGTGCTCAGTGCCGCCGCGTCCCAGCGCACCGGCTCGATCTCGGTGTCGATCGTCTGGTAGTGGCTGTTGAAGACCTCCACCCGGTGGCCGTCGGGGTCACGGAGGTAGGCGAAGAGCATCCCGCCCGGACCGTGACGCCCCGGGCCCCGCTCCACGCCGTCGCCGTAGCCCAGGATCCCCGCCCAGTCGCAGGCGGAGAAGATGTCGCGGCTTTCGGAGACGGTGTACGCGAAGTGGTGCAGGGCCGGCCCGGTGTTCTCGACGATCGCCAGGTCCAGGCAGGTGCCCTTGCGGTACATGAAGGCACCGAGCAGCTTGTCGCCGTGCTCCAGGTACTCCGAGTTGCGGAAGCCGAGCTCGCTGTAGAACGCGCACAGCTCGTAGGTGTCGGGCGCGAAGATCTGGTAGTGGTCCAGCCGCTGCGCGTGGGCACCCTTGTAGGACGCGAAGTCGATGTGCAGCCGCGGCCGCGTCTCCATGGTCGCGCACAGTTCGAGCGGCGTGCCGATGGGGTCGCTGACGTGCAGGGTGCGGCCCTGGTACGGGACGTCGACCCACTCGGCGGGCAGTCCCCGCTCACGGAACCACTCGTATGCGAGGTCGAGGTCCTCGTCGAAGAACACCCGGTAGCCGACCCTCCTGCACGTGCCGCCGCCCTCTTCGTCCAGCTCCAGGACGAGACTGTGGTGGCAGGCCTCGGCGAGGCCGCGGAGGTAGCAGGTGCGCTCGTCCTCGTCGCTGACGACGAGGCCCAGGGCGTTCACGTAGAAGTTCCGGCTCTCCGCCAGGTCGGCCACGGTGAGACGCACATGACTGGAGCGGGTGATGTTGAAACTCGGGCGCAGATTGACGGGAGGCAGCATGGTGGTCTCCGTGCTCCGATCGGCTCTGGATTTCGATGACTGTAATACTTCGGGGCCGTTTTACGGCTTGGTCGTGGAGGCCGCGGAATCCGCGAATGTGAAGGCGGACCATCCGCTGAATTCCGCGGATGCGCCGAGGGCCTCCTCGATCCGCAGGACCTCGTTCCACTTGGCCATTCGCTCGGAGCGGGTGAATGAGCCCACCTTCAGCTGACCGGCGTCCCAGCCGACGCTCAGATGGGCGATGGTGACGTCCTCGGTCTCCCCGGACCGGGCCGAGACGATCGTGCCGAAACCGGCATCCTTTCCGGCGCGCAGGGCCTGGAAGGACTCCGTGACGGTACCGGCCTGGTTCGGCTTGACGAGTACGGCGTTCGCCGCCCCGCTGGTGGCCGCCGCCTCGACTCGCTTGGCGTTCGTGACCAGGTAGTCGTCGCCGATCACCTGGCAGCGCCGGCCGTAGCGCCGGGTGAACTCCAGCATGCCCTCGTGGTCGTCCTCGCCCACCGGGTCCTCGACGGAGAGAATCGGATACTGCTCGATCCAGCCGCCCAGCATGTCGATCAGCGCTTCGGTGTCCAGCGTGCGGTCGTCCAGGGCCAGCGTGTACCGCCCGCCGCTGCCGAACTGCGAGGCCGCGACGTCCAGGGAGATGCCCACCTGGGAGGAGGGTGCGAAGCCCGCGCTCTCGATGGCCAGGGTCAGCATCTCCAGCGCCTCCTCGTTGGAGTCGAACGCGGGCCAGAACCCGCCCTCGTCGGCCACGCCCTGCGCCTTGCCGGCCTTCCGCATCAGGGCTCCGGCCGCCCGGTAGATCTCCGCCGTCCAGTCCAGGGCCTCGGAGAAGCTCCGTGCCGCCGGGCAGACCACCATGAAGTCCTGGACGTCGACGCGGCGGTCCGCGTGGGCTCCGCCACCGAAGATCTGGATCTCCGGCAGCGGGATGCGGACCGGCCGCCCGCCCGCCAGGTGCTGCCACAGGGGTACGCCCGCCGACGCGGCGGTGGCGTGCAGGACCGCCATGGAGGTGGCCACGATCGCGTTGCCGCCCAGACGGCTGCGGTCGGGGGTGCCGTCGAGGTTCACCAGGAGCCGGTCGACGGCCTCCTGGTCACCCGCGTCACGGCCGGCGAGGGCGGGGGCGATCTCGCGGTTCACCGAGCCCACCGCGCGCCGGACGTCGAGCCCGCCGAAGCGGCTGCCGCCGTCGCGCAGGTCGAGCGCCTCGCCCTGGCCCGTCGAGGCCCCCGCCGGGGCGATGGCCCGCCCGGTCGCGCCGTCCGCGAGGTGTACCTCGACCTCGACGGTCGGGCGACCGCGGGAGTCCCACACCCTGCGGCCGTAGAGCTTGGCGATCCGCGCGTCTGTCATTGCGGTGCAACCTTTCGGAGTTCGGACGATCGGGTCGACGAGAGATGCCCGTGCCTGTCATCGGGGGCGCCCCCGCAGCCGGAGGCGACGGAAGGCGGACGGAGAAAGTCCTCGCCGACGAACGGGCGTGGTCGGCCCTCGCGGGGCGGCACCTGAGCAGGTGCGGCGGCGCTGGGCGCGAGGCGGAAGGTGATGGCGAGGGTTGCTCGTTCACTGCGGCTCTTGTCGTGCTAACGATAGCGCAATCGTGCAAAGCGGTGGCTTCTCTGTCAAGGGGTGGGTGCCAACCGATCCCGCGGTGTTGCCGCCCCGCGCTCCCTTGGTCTCGCCGAAACGTCAATGCTATCGTTCGCACAGTCGTGATGCTCCGGCTGGTGCTCCGACTGGACCTCCGGCGGACCCGCGCACTCCTGGACGGACGGACAGCACAGGCGACGCGGGTCCGCCGGGCAGGACCCCGGCCGACAGGAAAGGGAGCCCGACATGACACTCCAGCCCTCAGCGGCGCCCATGACCCTGACCACCGTTGTGGCCAGCACTCGCCCCGGACGTGTGGGCAGATCCGTGGCGGACTGGTTCGCTCTGCGGGCCACGGAGTACGACCAGTTCGAGTCGCACACCGTCGACCTGTACGAACTCGCTCTCCCCTTCTTCGACGAGCCGCATCCGCCCGCCCTGCGGCAGTACACGAAGGGCCACACCCGCGAATGGAGCCGGATCGTCGACGGGTCGGACGCGTTCGTCTTCGTCACCCCGGAGTACAACGGCGGCTTCCCCGCCCCGTTGAAGAACGCGTGGGACTACCTCGTCGTGGAGTGGCAGCACAAGCCGGCCGCGTTCGTCAGCTACGGGGGCGTCTCGGCGGGCACCAGGGCGGTGCAGATGGGCAAGCAGGTCGTGGCGAACCTCAGGATGCTGCCGATCGGTCCGACCGTGAGCATCCCGTTCGTCAACGAACTCGTCGAGGGGGGCGATTTCAGGCCCGGCAAGATCCACGAGGCGGCTGCCGAGCAGGTGCTCGACGAACTCGCGCGTACCGCCCGCGTCATGCGGCGGCTGCGCAGCGGAGCGTACTGACCTGCGCAGCGGAGCGTACTGACCTGCGCCGCACACGCGAGGGCGCCCGGAGCACATCGCTCCGGGCGCCTTCGGTGTTCGTGGCGCGCCCGGCGTCGCCCGGCCGCCCGCGAGCGCCGCCACCGGGCCGCCCCTGGCTCACACGGACCTGGACGGAGCCTCTCCGGCGGGAGGCGCCGTGCTGCCCCGCAGGACCAGCGACCCGGGGGAGACCGACGTGTACGGGCCGTCGTTGCCCGGCTTGGTCTTGAGCCGGCGCATCAGCCACAGGGCGCAGCCGGTGGCCATCTCCTGGATCGGCAGCCCGATCGTGGTCAGTCCGGGACCCCACCAGGAAAACCCCGGCTCGTCCCCGAACCCGACCACGGACAGCTCCCCGGGCACCTTCACTCCCTGCTCGGACAACTCCTCCAGGACCCCGATGGTGAGCTGAACCGATCCCAGCACGAGGGCGGTGGGAGTGTCCGGCCCCTTCAGCAGCCGGCGCACCGCCTGGCGGCCGTGGTCCACGGAGGACGGCGGCCCCAGCTCCGTACGCCCGGCGTCGTCGGGCAGGCCGCCTTCGCTCAGGGCGCTGCGAAAGCCGCGCAGACGTTCCGCGCCCGTGGGCAGTTCCTCGGGGCCGCCCAGGTACGCGATGCGGGTGTGCCCCTGGGCCACCAGGTGGGCCGCGGCCTGGCGCAGTGCCTCGTGGTCGTCCACACCGAACCACTGGGAACCGAGCAACGGGTGGCGGCGCAGCAACTGAAGGTGCGGCAGGCCGCGCAGGAGCTTGACGGAGTCGCCGTGCGGGCGTGCGGTGGGCACGATGATGACGCCGGCCACGCGGTTGGCGGACAGCTCGCGCAGGTGGCGCAGCTCCACCATCCGGTCGTCGTCGGTCTCCGAGAGCATCAGCTGGAAGCCCTCGGCCTCCATGTTCTTGGACAGCTCGTGCGCGATCGTCGAGTAGAAGCTGTTGCGGATGTCCGGGATGACCAGCGCCACCACGTTGCTGGACGCTCCGCGCATCATCCGGGCCGCCCGGTTGCCGACGTATCCCATCTCGGAAGCGGCCTGGCGGACCCGGAACTTGGTCTCCTCGCTGATGCGGGGATCGTCGGAAAGCGCCCGGCCGACCGTCGAGACGGAGATTCCGAGGCGTTCGGCGATGTCCTTGGTCGTGATCACGTAAGGGCCCCCTCGAGCTGACTGATCCCGTTGCCGTCACTTTCCGTATGCCAACGATAGCATTCTCGTCGCGCTCCGTGGTCGCGGAGGTGAGGGCGCCGGGTTGATCATCATCCTTGTGCTAACGTTAGCACTGCTGTATGGGCCGTGCAGCCGCCCGCGGCTGCCTAGTTGCGGAGGTTTTCCGTGCGGATCGTCAGGTATGCCGTCAGCGGCGTGAGTCACTACGGGGAGCTGAAATCCGGTGACGAAAGAATCGCCAGATTCGAGGGTGATCCCTTCACCGGACTGTCCCCCTCGGGACATGTCGACGAAGTCGGCGACGTGGTCATTCTCCCGCCGCTGGAGCGACCCCGGATCTTCGGGTTCGCCTACAACTACGCCTCGCACGTCGACGAGACCGACCGCGAGGTTCCGGAAGTTCCCGTGTGCTTCATGAAGCCGAGCACCGCCGCGATTGGACCGGATGAGGCCATCGTCTATCCGGCGGATGGTGAACTGATCCATTTCGAAGGCGAGTTGGTCGTCGTCATCGGAAAGGAAGCCCGCCATGTGAAGCCCTCCGAAGCCCATGAGTACATCCTTGGCTATACGTGCGGCAATGACGTCAGCGACCGCATCGTCCAGCGCAGGGAAAGCGCATTCGGAGCGCTGCTGATCGGCAAGGGGCAGGACACGTTCGCTCCCCTGGGGCCGGTCATCGCGACCGAACTCGACCCCTCGGCACTGTCGCTGACGACCCGTGTGAACGGCGCCGTCGCGCAGTCGGCGAGCACGGCCGACCTGCTGCTCGCCGTTCCCGACATCGTCAGCTACCTCAGCCGTTATCTGACGTTGCTGCCCGGAGACGCGATCATGACCGGCACGCCGTCCGGCGTCGGGCCGATCCGGCCCGGAGACGAGATCGAGGTGGAGATCGAGGGCATCGGTGTCCTGCGCAATCCGGTCGTGGCCGAGAGCCGATGACGTCGGACGTCTGCCGGCGATCTCGCCACGGGGCCTGCCCACCGCTCGGCGGTGGGCAGGCCCCGTGGCGTGTCGGCGGTGGCTCCCGTGTCCTGTCGGAGAAATGCCGCCGTGTTGCACCGGGCGCGGCGCCCGGTGCAACACGGCGGCAGATGTCCGGCGGACCGACTCGCTAGTGGACCGCGTTGTTGAACTTCGAGGGACGGACGAAGGTCAGGGCCAGGGCGCCCGCCAGTGGCAGTACCGTGACCTGCAGCAGCCCGGCCCTGTCCCAGCCGAAGGAGTCCACGAGGGCGGCGAAGAGCAGGCCCGAGAACGCCGCCGGTCCGTAGTAGCTGGTGACGAAGAGTCCGGAGGCGCGTCCGATCTGCGCGGGACGGACGGCCCGCTGTATCGCGCTGTTGGTGTTGGGATAGATGAAGCCCAGGCCGAAGGCGCCCATGAGGAAGGCGAACACGCACTGCGTGCCGACTCCGGCATGCGTCTCGTAGATGCACACGCTGATGGCGGAGACGGCCAGCAGGCTCAAGATCAGCAGGTTGCGCTGGTTGAAGCGGTCGCCGAGCCAGCCGCCGAAGATGGCCGTCATGCCGCCGAAACCGAGGAAGCTCATGGCCAGTGCGGCCTGCCCGGATGTGTAGTGCAGGGACGTGATGAGGAACGTCGGGTAGAGCCCGAGGAACCCGTAGATCGCCACACCGCTGATGACCGAGTGGACGGCCAGTGCGATGGTGTTGCGGTTGTAGGCGGAGGTCGGCATGCACTCGAAGGTCCCGGTCGAGACGACCTTCTCGGCGGAGTGCTCGGTCAGACCGGTCTTCACGAGGAACAGGGCGGCGGCGGCGATCAGCAGCCCGGCCGTGCCGAAGAGGTAGAAGGGCGAGTGCCAGGTGCCGTGCACGCTCATGAGCTTGACGCCGATGAGCGGGGCGATGAACACGCCGACGGAGTAGCCCATGCCGATGATGCCGAAGGCGAGGCCCCGCCGGTGGGCGAAGAAGGCGCCGATCGCGGCGAAGATGGCGGCGGACTGCATGCCCTCCCCGAAGCCGGAGACGACCCGGTACAGGGTCATGTCGGCGAAACCGGTGGCCAGCGGCGTGGCCATGGTGCCCAGGGAGTAGATCACGATGCTGACCAGCAGCACGGTCTTGCGGCGGAAGCGGTCCAGGAGATAACCCGCGGGCAGGCCGGCCAGGGCCATGCCGAGGGTGAAGTTCGTCGCCAGCAGCCCGCCCTGTTCCAGGGAGAACCCGTACTCCGTGCGGATGTTGGGCAGCAGGGGAGGAAAGACCTGGCGGTCCATCGCGTTGACCATGTAGGAGAGGACCACCAGCAGGAAGCCCACCCCGATCATGGGGCGGGAAATGGGGGCCCGGCTCTTTTCCTGCGTGTCGCTCGCGGGCACCGCACTGGTGTCGACTTGCGCTGCGTGAGTCATAGCGGCTCCTGAGGAGGAATGGGCCACGGCAGGCCGCGGCGGATCCATCGCCGGTACGGGGCTGTACGGGCGATGACGAGAAGCGGTGAGCTGAACACGGACTCGAGTCGGCGACGGCGATGTTGTCGTCGACTGGCGGAATGGGGACGACGGGCTGCCGCGCGGTCGGACACCGCATGCGGAATTCAGCCGTATATCGCCCGTCGGGGACGTCCGTGGCTATGGCGTCTTCGACAGCCGGACCCCGTGCGGACACCTATCGGTCACACGGTCGGCGCTGGCAGAAACCATGAGGGGGAAGTCTCCGGCGCGTCAAGATGTGAACACCGGATTTCTTCGGCGTTCCTTGATTTCTCGTGTTGACCGGGGTTCCTCGGCGCTGAGCGGGGCCTGCGGCGGGGGTGTCGGCGATCGGGTGCGCGTCGCACTCTTGACGTGTCGAAGACCCGGAATGCTATCGTTAGCATCACGTGGCTGTGACAAAGTGATTCGACGTGCCCCGACATCTCGTGACCCGTCCCAGGGGCATACTGCGGCGCCCGCACCGACCACAAGTCGGCGAGCGCCGGCGACACCGACCCGAGCCCAGCGACCCCCTCCCCCCCCCACCCGTGGCGGCCGACGGCCCAACCGGACATGCCGACGGCCGCCCCTCCGGGTGGGATCAGACCCGCTCATCGGATGCGACCGGGCGTGACACCCGGCCGTCCGCTGCGGCCGCACGATTCTGCGAGGACGACCTGCCATGAAACCACCGAGCCGCCCAGGCACCGTGCTGCTCACCGACTACGCCTGGCCCGACGACTCCGTCGAGCGATCGGTCATCGAGGAGGCGGGCCACACCCTGGTGACCGGCCCCGCCGATCCCGCCTCCGCCGAGGCGATCGAGGAACTGGTGGCCGAACACCGGCCCGCCGGGATCCTGACCTGCTGGGCCCCCGTCTCCGCCACCGCGATCGGCACGTCGCCGGATCTGCGGATCGTGGCCAGGCTCGGAGTCGGGCTCGACAACATCGCCGTGGACGCCGCCACCGAGCGCGGTGTGTGGGTCACCAACGTGCCGGACTACTGCGTCGAGGAAGTCTCCGACCACGCCGTGGGCATGGTGCTGGCCTGGACGCGGGGCCTGGCCGTGTCCGACCGGGAGGTCCGCGCGGGCCGTTGGGACCCCGCCGGCGCCCGGCTGCGCCGACTGTCGACGCTGACCTGCGGCGTCGTCGGATACGGGCGCATCGGACGCGCCACCGTGCGCAAGCTCGGCGCGTTCGGCTGCCGGATCCTGGCCCACGACCCGTACCCGCCGAAGGACGCCCCCGGAGTGGAGATGGTGGGCCTGGAGGAACTGCTGCGCCGCAGCGACGTGGTGATCCTCCACGTGCCGCTCACACCTGACACGCACCACATCATCGGCGCCGAGCAGCTGGAGCAGATGGCACCGGGCGGTCTGCTGGTCAACGTCAGCCGGGGCGGCCTGGTGGACACCGACGCGGTCGTCAAGGCGCTGGACAGCGGGCACCTGGACGGAGCCGCCTTCGACGTACTGGAGACCGAACCGCACGTCCCCGCCGGGCTGCTGGACCAGCCGGGAGCTCTCCTCACCCCGCACATCGCCTTCTCCTCCGACGCCTCGGTCACGGAACTGCGCCGCCGGGCCGCCGAGGAGGTCGTACGGATCCTGGCGGGCGAGGCGCCGGCCCACGCGTGCAACAGCCCTCTCAGTCCGAGCACCGGGTCGGGTGACCGGTGATGAGCCCGACCTCCGCACAGGTGAGCCCGGGCCCCGTGCCCGACACCGCGCTGGCCGACTTCCTGACCGCCCACGAGCTCGCCGGACCCGGCGAAGCCGCACGCTGGACGCCGCTGACCGGCGGTGTCTCGTCCGACCTGTGGCGAGTGGACCTGCCGGGACGCTCCCTCTGCGTCAAACGCGCCCTGGCCAAACTGAAGGTCGCCGCCGACTGGCAGGCACCGGTGTCGCGCAACGCCTACGAATGGGCGTGGATGCGGTTCGCGTCCCGGCACCGCCCGGACAGTGTGCCCGAACTGCTCGCACACGACCCCGAAGCCGGGCTCTTCGCGATGGCGTTCCTGCCCCCGGAGCACTACCCCATGTGGAAGGCGCAGTTGCTGCACGGCGAGGTGCGGGTGACGACCGCGGCGGCCGTCGGAGAGCTGCTCGGCACCCTGCACGCGGCGAGCGCCGGCGACGCCGCCCTCGCCGCGGAGTTCGCGACGGACGACAACTTCCACGCGCTGCGCATCGAGCCGTACCTGTTGGCCACCGCTGCCGCGCACCCCGGTCTGAGCGACATCCTCCAGGGCCTCGCCGACCGCACGGCCACGACGCACCTGGCCCTGGTGCACGGCGACGTCAGTCCCAAGAACATCCTCGTCGGACCGTCCGGGCCCGTGCTGCTGGACGCCGAGTGCGCCTGGTACGGCGACCCGGCCTTCGACCTCGCCTTCTGCGTCAACCACCTGCTCCTCAAGAGCCTGGTGGTGCCCGGAGGCCGCGCGGATCTCCTGCGGTCCGCCCGAGTGCTGGCCGAGGAGTACGTGCGGTGCGTCGACTGGGAGCCCCGGTCCGCGCTTGAGGCGCGGGCCGCTTCACTGCTGCCGGCGCTGCTGCTCGCGCGGGTGGACGGCAAGTCCCCGGTGGAGTACCTCACGGACGACCGGCACCGGCTGTTCGTACGCACAGCGGCATCGGCCCTGCTCAGGGCACCCGCCCCCACCGTGGCGGACGTCCTGGACGCCTGGGCGACCGAGCTCGGGCCCTCGACCGGGGCCGGCAACGGCCGATCCGACTGACCCCACGGATTCGACGGGTCCGGCGGCCCTGGCGGATCCCACGGACCCGACTGACGCGATTGAGGAGAGACACATGCGCAGAGTCGTCACCGGCCATGACGAGAACGGCAGGTCGGTCGTCGTCAGCGACGGTCCCGTCCCGCGCAGCCGGGAGTTCACCAGCCTGCCGGGCTGGGTGTCCCGCCTGCCGTGGGCCACCGAACCGGGCGAACCGGTCGGCCGGACCGGGGAGGACCCCACGCCGAAGGTCACCAGCCTGCTGCCGATGCCCGGCGGCACGCGCTTCATCGTGCTGACCTTCCCGCCGGACACCGCGATGGCCGACCCGGCGTTCGACCCCGTCGCCTTCGACCAGGAGCAGCGGGCCGACTCTCCCGGCATCGCGGACCTCATGGAGCCCGACGGCATGCACACCACGCCGACCGTGGACTACGGCATCGTGCTGCAGGGCGAGATCGTCCTCGAACTCGACGACGGCCGGTGCACCCACCTCTCGGCAGGGGACATCGTGATCCAGAACGGCACCCGCCACGGCTGGCGCAATCGCAGCGACCAACCGGTCACGATGGCCTTCGTCCTCGTCGGCGCGGAACGCGACGGCTGACGAGGCCGTCGGCTCACCGTCCCGGGCTCCGTGGTTCCGCCGTCGGGGGAACAGGGTTGCCGTCATACGGAGCCCCGTGGCTGCTCACCTCGTTACCGCAGGCGACGGCCGATGCTCTGCCTCTCGCGGTCCGCTCACCGGCAGCGGGCGGCGACCGAGGGGCATCACCGCCGCTGCCAGGGACGCGGTGTCGGGCTGGTGCGGGGTGCGGGGTGCGGGGCCGGTGCACGGTGCGTACGAGTCATCCGGGGTCGAACGCACAACGGCCGTCAGCCGGTTGTCCGCGCAGTGTCCGGACCGGCGAGCGTGTCCTTGGCGTACTGGAGGAAGGCACGCGCCCGGTGAGTGGGGGTGACGTGTGCCGCGTGGGCGATCACGAGCTCGACCTCGTCCAGTGGGTCACTGAGGGGCACGGATGCCAGGGGGAGCCCCTCGACACTGGTGTCGGTCGGCCAGGACTGGATCAGCGTGGCGAAGCCGAGACCGCGGGCGACCATGCTGCGGACCGCCTCGATGCTCGAGGTCCGGTAGCGGATGTTCGGTTGTGCACCCGCGAGGGAGAACCAGTGGTCCGCGTTCTGCTGGGCCGGCGGCTCGGAGTAGATGATCAGTGGTTCGTCCGCGAGTTCGGCGAGTGAGACGGCCTTGCGCTCTGCCATCGGATGACCGGCGGCCACGATGACATACGGACGGCTGGAGCGCAGCGTCGTGCAGGACAGACCGGGCTGGGTGTCGAACGCGTACAACAGGGCCAGGTCGCATGCGCCTTGGAGCAGGGCCTGTCGCATCTCGTCCTGCTGACCCTCGATCAGTTCGAGGTTGACCGCCGGGTGGACCTGCCTGAACCCGTCCACCAGGGGCGGGACGAGAAACGGGGTCAGAGCGGCGTAGCAGCCGATCGTCAGGCGGCCGGCCAGCCGGCCCTCCTCCGCCTGGGCGCTCGCCCTGAGTTCGTCGGCTTGCGCCAGCATCGCTTGGGCGCGCTCCAGGATCCGGCTGCCGGCCTCCGTGAGGAAGACTCCCTTCGCCCGGCGTCTTACCAGCAGTTGGACCCCGAGGTGGCGCTCCAGATCGGCGATCGCCGTGGAGATGCTCGCCTGGGAGGCATGGCACCGCACCGCCGCCGCACTCATGGAGCCCGTGTCCGCCACCGCGACGAAGTATTCCAATTGGCGTAGGGAAAAATTGGCCGCCACTTCGCTCCTGCTGTCATGGGAACCCTGATAAGCCTTATAGGAAAGTTCTGGTTTTCCTGGCCGTAACGCGGATGTCATCCTAAGCCGCAGTCACCTTCTGAAAAAGACTCGGTTGACGACCACCCCCGCACATTCAGCTAGGAGCCCCTTCATGGCCACGCTTCTTGACCCCGCTCAATCCCAGGACCGTCGAACCGGCGACAGTGTGCTCGGCCGGGTCCGCGCACTCCTTCCCGAGATCGCGGCACGTTCTGCCGAAGGCGAGAATGCACGAGCTGTCCCGGCGGATCTCATCGCCGCCCTGCGCGAGGCAGGCGTATTCCGGATGGCCCTGCCCAGGGTGTGGGGCGGAGAGCAGCTCGGGCTGCTGGAGGGTGCCCGGGTGGTGCGGGAGATCGCACGGGCCGACGGCTCGACGGGCTGGACTGTTCAGGCCGCTTCGATGGCCTGGTTCTTCGTACGGTCACTGCCCCGGGAGACGCTGGAGAACGAGGTGTTCGCGGACGGAGCCGACCTGATGCTCCGTGGAGCCGTGGCTCCGAAGGGGCTGGCGACCCCGGTGAAGGGCGGCTATCGGCTCAGTGGTCGCTGGCCGCTCGCGAGCGGTCCGTTCACCCCGGACTGGATGCTCGGAGGATTTCTGGTCGAAGGGGCGCCTCCGCTGCCGGACGGCCGCCCGGACATGCGGGTCGCGCTGCTGCGGCCCGAGCAGGTCACGTTCCTCGACACGTGGGACGCGGTCGGCCTGCGTGCCACGCAGAGCACCGACTTCACGATGGACGACATCTTCGTGCCGGAACATCACACGGGACCGATGTTCGGCGACAACAACATCCCCGCTCCCCTCTACGACCTGCCGTACTCCCCGACGGGGGCCTCACACGACGCCGTCGTCCTCGGCGCACTGGAGGGTGCTCTCGCCGATCTCTCCGCACTCGCCGCCACCAAGCGGCCCGCGTTCAACCCCAAGGCGCTGCTCGGTGAAGACCCGGTGTTCCAGGAGAGGTTCGCGGAACTGCACGTGCGTACAGCCGCCCTGGCGGCCCTGTCGGAACACACCGGACGCCTCGTCATGGACCGCGCCCTCGCGGGAGAGGCGCCCACCCCGGCCGAGTGGTTCACCTACACCGGCAGCACCCAGCACATCCATCACGACGGCATCCGGATCCTCAACGAAATCATGACCCTCTCGGGCAGCGCGGGCCTCTACAGCACCAGCTCACTTCAGCGCCGTTGGCGCGATGTCCGCTGTGTTTCCCAGCACGTGGTCGGCAACAACGGCGCGATACGGCAGCTGGGCGCGGTCCTCTCGGGGCGGAACTGACACTTGCCGCTGTCGGTGCTCTCGAAGTGCCGCTCTCAACCATCTGAGCCCGCGCCAGAAACCCTTTCACCATCTCGGGAGAAAGCAATGAATACGCCATTCACCCCCGATCCGCGAACCAATCCCGTTCTGCTGCGTCAGGCTTTCGGCTGCTTTCCGTCCGGGGTGACAGCCGTGTGTGCACTCGACTCCGGCAGCCCGGTGGGCATGGCGGCGAGCACGTTCACCCCGGTATCCCTGTCACCCGCGCTGATATCGGTCTGCGTGCAGGACACCTCGGCGACCTGGCCCAGACTGCGTCAGCGAAGCCGAGTGGGTGTGAGCGTGCTCGCCGAGGGGCAGGACGCGATCTGCCGGTCGCTGGCCGGCAAGGCCGACGACCGGTTCGCGAACGTCGACTGGGATGCCGACGAGGAGGGCGGCGTCTACATCCACGGCGCGAGTCTCTGGCTGAACTGCTCACTGCACGCCGAACTTCCCGGAGGCGACCACACGATCGTGCTCCTCGAAATCCAAGGTCTGAAGGCCGAACCCGAGCGGGAACCCCTGGTGTTCCACAACAGCCGGTTCCGACGCCTGGCCATCTTGTAGACAGGTGCGGCCGCTCGCAATCGCGATGGCTGCATGCTCCCCGTTGCCCTGAGAACTCACCCGCGGCGATCCAACTCGCCGCGGGTGAACGCCTTTGGAGCGTGTCCTACGACGGTGAGGCGGACGAGCCGCTTGGGGGAGCAGACGGCGGCAGCAACTCCGAGAACGGTCAGG
This sequence comes from Streptomyces sp. MMG1533, assembly GCF_001279775.1. Lineage (GTDB taxonomy): Bacteria > Actinomycetota > Actinomycetes > Streptomycetales > Streptomycetaceae > Streptomyces. The sequence continues at coordinate 202,796 of NZ_LGDG01000213.1, forward strand.
TAATCGCGCTGTCGAGCCGTTTTTGGGCACCGGCCGAGGGCCGAGTGGCGACCATCCGCACCGCCGGCCGCGACCAAGGTCGATGAGACCTGAGTCAGGGAGTTCGCCCGGCTCGGCCGCCGCACGCGCCCGCCCCGGGGTGCTCCAGACCGTGATCTCGTCGTCGTTCTGGTCAGGATTCGAGAAGCGCAGGTTCCCGAGCCGACCTAGCGTCGACGTCATGACTTCCATCGATTCCGTCACGCTCGAGGTGGCCGACCCCGCCGCCGCCGGCCATTTCTACACCGCCGCTTTCGGCCTGGGCGGTCAGGTACGCCTGCGGGCCTCGGAGGCACCGGCAACCGGATTCCGCGGGTTCACGCTCTCGCTCGTGGTGTCCCAGCCGGCCGACGTCAACGCCCTCGTCGACGCCGCCGTGGACGCCGGCGCCGCGACGCTGAAGCCCGCCACCAAGTCGCTCTGGGGCTACGGAGGGGTAGTGCAGGCCCCGGACGGGACGATCTGGCAGGTCGCATCGTCGTCGAAGAAGGACACCGGCCCGGCAGGCCGGCAGATCGACGAGATCGTGCTCCTGCTCGGCGTCGAGGACGTGAAGGTCAGCAAGCAGTTCTACGTCGATCACGGCCTCGCCGTGGCGAAGGGCTTCGGCAGCAAGTACGTCGAGTTCGCCACCGGGTCGGGTCCGGTCAAGCTGGCGCTGTACAAGCGCCGGGGCCTGGCCAAGCTCGTCGGCGTCTCTCCCGACGGCACCGGATCGCACCGGCTCACGATCGACAGCGATGCCGGGACCTTCACCGACCCGGACGGGTTCGCCTGGGCGGTCTCGGCCGCGGCCGAGACCGCGTAGCCGTGCTCGTCGTACTCGGCGGCGAGGACGCGGCTGTCGTGTGCGATGAGGAAGTCGGCGGGAAAGCCGAGCCGACCGCGTTGGGGGCTGGTCGCGGGCAGGCGCTCCCGCCCGCGGCCAACCTCCCGTGCGCCGCTGAGGACCGCCCGGACGATCGGTCTCCAAGCTCGCGGGCTGAACAGGGCGCGGGGCGACCGTTCCACACCGAACTCCGCGTACAGCCGCCTGGTGGGGGAGGCGACGACGGCGGACGGGGGATCGGTCGTGTGGGGCAACAGTTCCTCGGCTGGCGAGTGGAAGACCGCGCCCTCGCGTACACCGGCGGCCTCGATCCGAGGGCGGGAACGGCGACCTGGTCGCTGGAGACAGCGGTGAGATTGCGCTCGTTCACGGTGGAACCGGGCTCCACCGGACTAGGGGACAGGCGCTTGGACGTCCCCTTCTGCTGCCGATCGTCATGCCCCGCCGGGCGCGGGTAGTCGAACGCCTCCCGCAGGATGTACACCACCCGCTCGTTGGGGGAAAGACGCTAGGCGCTGTCCTTCACGGCTGTACCTGAACCACCCCGGGAACGAGGCGAGGGGCTGCGGCGGAGCGGCGTCGCCGGCCGTGCAGTTCGCGATGGGCGGCGACCGCCCCGGATGCAGAGGGACGGCGCCCGTGGAGATCAGGCCGCGGGCGTCGAGGAACTGGGTGCCGAGGGCCGGGGCGTGGACCAGGCGGGTGGCCCGGCGAACCAGGGCGTGGGTGAGGGCGGCGGCGACGGTGGCAGGGAGGCCGGGGCGGCAGAGCAGAAGGCCGGCGACGCCGATGATGGGACTTCGGGGGGCTCCCGGTACACCCGGCCGGCACCGGCACCGTCACCGCCTCCAGACCCGATCCTGCCGGGCCGAGGCCGGCGCGCAGCCCGGCTCGTCGACGCGGCGCTGCGCAACCGGACCCTTCCCCACCCTGCCCACGCGTACTCGGCACACCCCAGGCCCTGAGCGGCCGTCAGCGGTGCCGGTTCGAGGCCACGATGGACAACCTCGGCGACAACCGAGCGACTGGCGGCCGGTAACGCCGGACACGTCGAGTTCGCAGGTCCCGCGGTAATCGGAGAGCATGGGACTCCACGCTCCGTCAGGAGCCCATCGTCGGGGCGGGGGATCCGGTCCGGTTTCCGCGACCTTCATTTTCACGCATGCCGCGGTATCTCGCGAGGCGACGCGGTATTTCTCCGTGCGCGTGCGGGAAATGGCAATCCCGGTAAGCTGGACGGAGGACACGTCGATGTCTCGGTGTAGAAGTAGCCCGCATAACGGCGACCGTGTATACCGGAGGCCGTGTATACCGGAAATCGTGTTCACAGGCGACCAAGGCCGAGTCCCGGCCCGGGGCCCGGAGAGTTCTCCTTTGTCGGCCCGATCCCACGGGCTTCTCCGCCGCCACCCGGTGCTGTTCTCCCAGCTCGGCTAGCCTGACAAGTGGCCCTCTCTGGAGGTTAGTTGGGATGAACGCGCGACTGCGAAGCCAAGCTGTGATGGCCGCCGTCAGCTCATGCATTGTCGTGCTGACCGCGTTCTACTACATATTTCCGGAGCAGCGGCTGCTCTTCGTCGCCATTGGAGCGACCGGCGTCATCGGTATCGTCCTGGGTGTCTTTCTCAACCGCCCGGCGCATCGACTCCCGTGGCTGTTGCTCGCCGCGGGAAACTTTGCCTTCTGCGCAGGCCAGGCCACCCAGATCATCCTCATCCAGTTGCTCCACGAGGAGATCCCATTCCCGTCGATCGCCGACGGCTTCTATCTCGCGGCATATCCGCTCTATGCGGCCGGGCTGCTGGGCTTCGTGCACTGGCGCACGAGTTGGCGCGACCGGGCGAGCCTCGTCGACGCGCTGACGCTGACAGTCGGCCTGGCGCTGCTGTCGTGGCTCTTCCTCATCGATCCGTACGCCCGCGTCGAGGGTCTCACCTGGGTGCAGAAGGCGTTCGCCATCGCCTATCCGCTCGGCGACATCCTCGTATTGGCGATGCTGCTGCGGCTGCTCGTCGGCCGCGGCGGCAAGAGCCGCTCGCTCATGCTGCTCACCGCGGGCACCCTCGGCCTGCTCACCGCCGACGTGCTCTACGGCCTGATCCAGCTGAACGGGACGTGGCGCACGGGTAGCGCGGTCGAACTCGGCTGGGCCGTCCTGTACGGCGCCTGGGCGGCCGCCGCGCTCCATCCGTCCATGCGCTTGCTGACGCAGCCGGTGCCATGGCGAGCCGAGACCGGCACGGGCCGGCTGAGCCTGCTCACCCTGGCGTCGCTGATCGCGCCGGCCATCCTCCTGACGGAGGCGGTGCGCGGCGTGAGGTCCAACGTCGGCGTCATCGGGGTCTTCTCCGCGGTGCTCTTCCTCCTCGTGCTCTACCGCCTGGCGGGCGTGGTGGCGACCCACCGGCAGGCGGTCGGCCGGGAGAAGGTGCTGCGCAACGCGGTGTCGTCGCTGGGCGGAGCGGGTGATCTGCGGGATGTGGCCGCCGCCGTCCACTCCGCGGTGACGGAGCTGCTGTCGCACGGCCCGCCGCGTTCCGCGCTGCTCACCCTGCCGGACAACACCCTCTGGGTGAACGGGGCGCACGGCGCCCTGCGCGGGCCCCTGGCCGCGCGGGCGACCGCAGCCGTACGGGAACTGATCGCGTCCGGCGAGAACCGCCTGGTGACTCTCGACGGCGTGGGGCCCGATCTTGCCGCTCACCTCACGGGCTCGGACGACGAGCCGACCCGCACCGGCCACGCGCTGGTCTGCCCGCTCGCCGCGCAGGATCACCCCTCGGGCGATCCGCTGATCGGGGTGCTGATCGTGGCCGGGGAGGAGCACGACCTGCTCGTGCTCCGCGACACGCTGGCGACTCTCGCCGCACAGGCAGCACTTGCCGCGGCGCGGGTCACCCTCGCGCAGGAGGTCAACCGGCGCAACAGCGAGATGTATTTCCGCACGCTGGTGCAGAACGCCTCCGACGTCATCCTGATCCTCGACGACGACGACCGGGTCCGTTACGCCAGTCCCTCCGCCGACCAGGTGCTCGGCATTCCGGATCTGGAGGGCACCCTCCTCGTCGATCTGGTGCCACCGCAGGACAGCCGCGCGGTGGTCGAGAAGCTCGGCCGGATACGGAGCCGCGAGCCCCAGACCAGGCGCGAGCACTGGCGCATGATCCGCGCCGACCGGTCGTCCATCGAGGTCGAGCTGAGGTGGAGCGACCTGCGGGAGGAGGCGACCGTCGGTGGAGTGGTGCTCACCTTGCGGGACGTGACCGAACAGCGCAAACTCGAACGCGAACTCACCCACCAGGCGTTCCATGACTCGCTCACCAACCTGGCCAACCGCGTGCTCTTCCAGGACCGGGTCACCCACGCCCTGGCGCAGGCTCAGCGCGACGGCACGGTGGTCGGCGTGCTCTTCGTCGACGTGGACGACTTCAAGGTCGTCAACGACATGCACGGCCACGGTGTGGGCGACGAACTCCTGGTCGCGCTGTCACTGCGACTGCAGACCACCGTCCGTGCCTCCGACACCGCCGCGCGCATCGGCGGTGACGAGTTCGCACTGCTGGTCGAGGGCTCAGCCACGATAGAGGGCGTGGAGCGGTTCACCGAACACGTGATGACGGTGTTCGCGGAACCGTTCCGGCTCAGTGTGGGGCCGATGAGCACGTACGCCAGCATCGGCGTCGCGACGACGGAAGACAGCATCGACTCGGTCGAACTGCTGACACACGCCGATCTCGCGCTGTACTCGGCGAAGACGGCGGGCAAGCGCCAGTGGCGCCGCTACCACTCGGAACTGCAGAGCGGCATGGCCGAGCGTGCCAATTTGCAGGAGGCCCTGGACAGTTCGTCGATCGAGACTTCGTTCCTGGTGCTTTACCAGCCCATTGTGGAGCTGGCCAGTGGTCAGATCGCCGGCTTCGAGGCGCTCGTTCGCTGGCCCCACTCCACGCGCGGCATGGTGCTTCCGGAGCAGTTCATCACGCTGGCCGAGGAGAGCGGGCAGATCGTCCCGCTCGGCGCCTGGGTGCTTGACCAGGCCGCGGCCGAGGCGGTCCGGTGGAAGGACTCCGTGCTGCGCGGCGGGACGGCCGACCGCAACGCGCCTTATATCAGCGTGAACGTGTCGCCGCGTCAGTTCCGGGACGAGGAGTTCTACAACGTGGTCCGGCGTGCCCTGGATCTCTCCGGCATCGAACCGTCGTCTCTCGTACTGGAACTGACCGAGAGTGTGCTGATGTACAACGACGAACGTATCCTCGCTGAGATGAATTCGCTCACAGACCTGGGTATCCGTATCGCGATTGACGATTTCGGAACGGGATACTCGTCGCTGAGCTATCTGCGTGAGTTCCCCATCTCGATACTCAAGATCGACAAGTCGTTTGTCGACGAGCTGGGGCGCTCGCCGGAACAGTACGCTCTTGTCGAGGGCATCGCGCATCTCGCGGACACGCTCGGCCTCACGGTGATCGCCGAAGGGGTGGAGAACGTGAGGCAGCAGGAATTGCTGATCTCCATGGGCTGCCGACTCGCTCAGGGGTACCTCTTCGCCGAACCGGTCAGCGCCGAGGAGGCGGAGCAACTCGTCCTCGCGCCGCCGCTCGGCCGCCTGGCCGGATTGCCTGTGAGGCCCGCGGAAGGGGAGCGGTGATGGCGGCGGACCTTTCCCGCTAGGGGTGCAGATCGTGCTCCGCAGGACGCCGCGCGAGGCAGGAGGCCCGAGTGACGGAACGTGAGCACATGTCGGCAGAGTCGGCTGCACCGTGCGTCGTGCTGTGCAACGACGAGGAGCAGTACGCGATCTGGCCCGCCGACCGCCGGATTCCGGCCGGGTGGCGTCGGGTCGGCGGACCGGAGTCCGCCGAGTGGTGCGCGAGTCTGGTCGACCGCCTGTGGACCGACATGCGGCCCGCGAGCGCCCGCGCCGAGCGGCGGTCTTCGGAATCCTGGCCGAGCACCGTGCCCGAGCTGGTCCGGGAGCGGGCGAGGCGTGAGCCGTCCGCTCTCGCGGTGCTCTCGGACGACGACCGGCTCAGCTACGCCGAGCTGAGCGGCCGCGCCGACCGGCTTGCCGACCAGCTGCGGGAGTCGGGCGTCGGCGCGGAGTCAATCGTCACCGTGTGCCTCGACCGCGTGCCCGAGCTCATCGTCGCGCTGCTGGCGGTGCTGGGCTCCGGAGGGGCGTTCCTGCCCCTCGACCCGGCGACTCCGCGGCAACGGATGGTCGCACTGATCGGGGAGACCGGTTCACGCCTCATCGTCTCGAGCCGCGAGCACGCCCCGATGTTCGCCGGGTGCGAGGCGCGGATCGTCTACGCCGGGGCCGCCGGAGAACCGGCCAAGCAGGCGCCGCTCGAGGCATCGCGGCCGGCACGCGGCCCCCGGCCGGACGACCTCGCCTACGTGATCTACACCTCCGGATCCACCGGACCCCCCAAGGGCGTGATGATCAGCCACCGGTCGCTGGCCCAGTCCCTCACCGCGGTGGCCCGGGCATACGAACTCACGCCCTGCGACCGGGTGCTGCACGCCGCGGCGCTCGGCTTCGACACCTCACTGGAGCAGATCTTCGCGCCGCTGATCAGCGGCGCGACGCTCATCCTGGCGGGAACACCGACGTGGGCGCCCACCGACCTGCTGCGCCGCCTGCCCGAGTACGGGATCACCGTCGCCGACCTGCCCCCCGCGTACTGGCACCGGGTCGTCTCCGTCGCGGAGCGCGGCGAGATCCTCGCGTCGCTGAGGCTCGTCATCGTCGGCGGCGAGATCGTCACCGCGAAGGACTGCCGCGCCGTTCTGCGCCGGATTCCCGGCGCACGGCTCGTCAACGCCTACGGGCTGACCGAGACCACCATCACCTCCACGCTCTGCGACCTGAACCAGGAAGTGCTTGCCGCGCCGGACACCGCCGTCGCCCCGGTCGGCAGGCCCCTGGAGGGGAGTCACGTCCATGTGCTCGACGCCGAACTGCGCCCGGTGGAGCCGGGCGAGCGCGGCGAGATCTACATCGGTGGTCAGGGTCTGGCGCGTGGTGTCTGGCGGCAACCCGCCCTGACCGCACGGCAGTTCCTGCCCGATCCGCACGGCTCCGCGCCGGGGGACCGGATGTATCGCACCGGGGATCTGGGCCGCCGGCGCTCGGACGGGAACCTGGAAGTCCTGGGCCGGGTCGACGACCAGATGAAGATCCGCGGGTTCCGGGTGGACCCCGCCGAGATCGAGGCCGCGCTCGTCTCCCGCCCGGAGATCGGCCAGGCGATGGTGGTGGCTCGGGCGCGCGACAACGGCGACCGGGACCTGATCGCGTACTACACGCCGGCCTCGCCGCCGGCGGCCGGCGACGAGGCGGTGCTCCGCGCACGGCTGCGGTCGGCACTCGCCGAGGTCCTGCCGGGCTACATGATTCCGGCAGCCTTCCACGCGGTGGAACGGCTGCCCGTCGCGCCCAGCGGAAAGCTCGACCGCAGGGCCGTGCCGGAATCCGGGACCGCGACGACGACGGCTGACGCCGACGACCGTCCGGTGCCGCAGGGGCTGGCCCAGCTGTGGTGTCAGATCCTGGGTGTGGACTACGTCCGTCCGAAGGACGACTTCTTCGAGCTGGGCGGCAACTCGCTGCTGGCCATGGAGATGCTCGCCCGGACCCGCGTCATATTCGGCATCGGCGTCACACAGATCCGCGACCTGACCCGTTCACTGCTGCGGCAGCCGATGCTCGCCGCGTTCGCCGAGTCCGTCCGCCAGGCACGTGCCGGCACACTGACCCACCCGGACGGCGGGAGCGTCGACTTCGCCTCGGAGACCGATCGGCGCGTTCCGGCGGTGGGCCGTGCCGCGCCGGCTCCGGATTACCGGCACCTCGGCGACGTCCTTCTCACCGGGGCGACGGGATTCTGCGGCGCGCACATGATCGACGAGCTGCTGCGCAGCACGACGGGCCGGATCTTTTGCCTGGTCAGGGCCTCAGACGAGCAGCACGGCATGGAGATGATCCGCGCGAGCCACCAGCGGTACGTCCTCAGCGATCTGTCCAGCGAGCGCATCCAGCCGGTCGTCGGCGACCTGGGCAAGCCGGGACTGGGGCTGTCTCCCGGCCGGTTCGAGGAGCTCGGATCGACCATCGACGCCGTCTACCACTTCGGCGGCCAGGTCAACTTCATCTACCCGTACCACGAGTTGCGCGCGGCCAACGTCGACGGAACATACGAGATCATCCGCCTCGCCGCCGACCGGGCCGTCCCCGTCCACTTCACCTCCAGCATGGCGGTGCTCGCCGGATTCGGGCCGGCCGGGGTGCGCGAGGTGACCGAGAGCATGCCGCTGGGCTTCCCGGAATATCTGTCGGTGGGATACGTGGAGACCAAATGGGTCGCCGAGGCGCTGCTGAAGAAGGCATCCGACGCGGGCTTGCCGGTCGCCGTCTACCGCCTGATGGACATCACGGGCAGCAGCGGAACCGGCGTGATGAACACCAACAGCGAGATGGCCGCCCTCATCAACTTCATCGCGCGGACCGGTCTGTGCCCCGACGTCCGGCTGCCGCTGGACTTCCTGCCGGCCGACTGCCTCGCCCGTGCCATCGGACACATCTCAACCCGCCATCCCGCGCGCGGCGAGATCTACCACCTCACCAACCCCCGTCCCACGCTGCTGGATTCGCTGGCCGAGCGCATGCGCCAGCGGGGTTACCCGGTCCAGGAGATCCCATACGCCGAGTGGATCGCCGCTCTGGTGAAGTACGCGGCCGGGCACCCCACCGACCCGCTGACCCCGTTCGTCCCGCTCTTCGTCGACCTGTGCCACCGCGCCGACATCACCGTGAGCGAGATGTACTTCCAGGGCGTTTTCCCGGAGTTCACCCGCGGCAACGCGGAACGGGCACTGGTGGACGCCGGGATCGACATTCCGCCCGTGGACGAGGAGATGATGGACCGCTACATCGACTTCCTCCAACAGGCAGACTACGTCCGGCCGGTGAAGAGCCGAGGGCAGGGAGCGGCACGGTGGTGAGCCGTTGCCCCGGCTGGGAGTCGCTGGACGTGCTGGAAGCGGCGCCCGACGGTCCGGTGGCCTTCTCCGCCGACCTCAGTCCCGCCGGCCTCCTGGCGGCGTACCGAGCCGGGGTCTATCCGTTCCCGGCCTCCGACGAGTACACCCGCGCCCTCAACGAGGTGGTCTTCGCCGACGAGGTCGAGGAGGGCCGCATCCCGCTCGTGGGGGAGGAACCGGCCGATCCCTTCGCCGTCTCCTGGTGGTCACCCGACCCCAGGCCGGTGCTGCCCGTCTCGGCCACGCACCTCAGCCGGAGCCTCGCCCGGCGGCTGCGCAACCGGCTGCCGTGGTCCACCAGCCTGGACCAGGGGTTCGAGCGGGTCGTGCGCGAATGCCGCGGCGACCGTGTCCCGCTGTGGCTCACCGAAGAGCTGATCGCGAGCTTGGTCCGCCTGCACGATCTGGGTCATGCCCACAGCGTCGAGGTGTGGGAGGACGGCAATCTGGTCGGGGGCGTCTTCGGCCTCAGGGTCGGTTCGGTCTTCAGCATGGACTCGATGTTCTGCCGGCGTCCCGGCGCCTCGAAGGTCGCGGTGAGCGACCTCGCGGCGCGTTTCGCTCAGGCCGGGGGCGAGCTGCTCGACGCCCAGCGGGACAGCCCGCACGTCCGCGACCTCGGCGGCATTCTCGTACCGCGAGAGCAGTACGTGCGGCATCTGCGCCGCACCGCGTGTGACAGCCTCCCGATGCCCACCGCCACCTTGCCCGCCGGCCGTCTCGCCCAGCCGACGGGATCGCGCTGACCGTATTCGTCGCGCCGCCCGGCGCCCCGGGCCTCGAGCGGCTTCAGGGCGGTGGGGTTGGTGGGTCATATGTGGTGAAAGTGAGTTATTGGTTCTAATTTGTGACTGACGGTCTGACTTCGTGGACAGGACGGTGATGTTCCCACCGCGCGTACTCGTGATCGAGGACGACCAGGACGTGAGCGCCCTGCTGGAGCGCCACTTCCGCGAGCGGGGATGCCCCGTGGCCGTCGCGCATTCAGGGGAAGCGGGGCTCGGCCTCGCCTTCGCCGACCCTCCGGACATCGCGGTCGTCGACGTGATGCTGCCCGGCATCGACGGACGGGAGGTCGTCCGCAGGTTGCGGGCGGACGAGCGGACGAGGAGATGCCGTCTGGTCGTCTCCTCGGTGCTCGACCCGGAAGATCTGATCGGCCTCGCCGACGAGGTGCTGGTCAAGCCGTTCCGGCAGGCGGCCGTGACGCGGCTCGTGGACTCCTACCGAAGCTCCGTGGTCCAGGAGTCCCAGGAGTCCCAGGAGTCCCAGGAGGAGTAATGGCTCATGTCCTGATAGCCGACGACGACGCGGACATCCGGGATCTGGTGGCGTTCAAGCTGACCCAGAGCGGTCACCAGGTCACGGCCGTGGAGGACGGCATGGCGGCGCTCCGGGCGGCGCGTGAGAACACGGTGGACCTGGCACTGCTCGACGTACGGATGCCGGGCATGTCGGGTCTGGATGTATGCCGGGAGCTGCGCGCGGCGGCCCAGACGGCGACGCTCCCCGTCATCATGATCACCGCCCGGTCCCAGGAGGCGGACGTCGAGGTCGGCTTCGCGGCGGGAGCCGACGACTACATCATCAAGCCGTTCAGCCCGCGGGAGCTGTCCAGCAGGGTCACCGCGGTGCTCAGCCGGGTGGAACGGTGATGCCCACCGGCCTCGTCAGCGGCGCGCTGCTGGGCCTGCTGGCCGTCGTCCTGGCGCTGGGCCTGCTGATAGTCGGCAACCGCCTCGTCCGCAGGTACCGACAGCGCAGACGCGAGCGGATCGCGGCACCGGTGCGAGGTTCCCTGCTGCAGCTCCTGTGTGCGGAGGAGGACGAGCAGACCGAGCTGCTGCACCGGCTGGCGGAGATCGACAGGCGGACCTGGGTCGCCCTGGAGCCGACCCTGACGGCGCTGCTGGGCAAGGTCGCCGGCGGAGCCCGTACGGCGCTGGTCCGCCTGTACGAGCTGCGCGGGGCCGCCGTGGACGCCGTCGCCGACCTGTCGAGCCGCAGCGCGGCGCGGCGGGGGCGCGCCGCGCAGGTGCTCGGCCAGCTCTGCCACCGTCCCGCCGCCCCGTCGCTGTGCCGTCTGCTGGCCGATCGCGACCCCGAGGTACGCCTGGCCGCCGCACGGGCGCTGGGCCGGTGCGGGGGACCGGAGGCCGTGCCGTACCTGCTGGAGGCCCTCCACGGACCGCGGGCCGTGCCGCCCAGCGCGGTCACCAGGGCGCTGATCTCCCTGGGACCGCAGGCACAGCGGAGTGTGGCCGCGGGACTGGAACACCCGGAGCCTCTCGCCAGAGCCGTGACCATCGAGGTCCTCGGCGCGACCGGCGTGGTCTCCCATACGTCCGAGATCGCCCGCGCACTGCGCGAGGACCCCCAGATCGAGGTACGCATCAAAGCGGCGCGCGCGTTGGGCAGGCTGGGCATGCCCGACGGCCTGGAGCCGCTGCTGGCGGCTGTCCGGCCCGGTCGGTCGGTCGCCCTGCGCACGGTGGGCGCCGGGGCCCTCGGCAGTCTGGGAGCCGTCGCCGCGACGGGCCCGCTGGCGGAGCTTCTCGGCGATCCCGACCCACATGTGGCAGCCACCGCGGCTCGCGCGCTGCTGCAGCTCGGCCCGGAAGGGCGGGCCGCGCTGGGCGCGGCGGCCGACGACCGCTCCGGCGCACGGGCCGCCGCCCAGGCCAGAGCCGTGCTCGCCGAATCGGCGGTCGGTGCCGCACGCCACGACGTCCGCGCGGAGGTGGCGCTGTGATCATGGCGGCCGGCGAACCGTGGGCGTCACTGCTGGGCGCGGCGCACGCGCTGATCACCGTGTGCGACACCTTGGTGATCGTGTACTTCGTGACCATCAACACCAGCTATCTGGTGCTGATCCTCATCGCTCTCGGGGAGTTCGTCAGAACGCTGCGCCGGGCTCCCTTCGCGGGCCATGACGAGGCCGCCACCAGCTCCCTCACCCCACCCGTTTCGGTGATCATGCCCGCGCACAACGAAGCGGCCGGCATCGTCGAAGCGGTACGGGCCATGCTGCTGCTGCGTTACCCGGAGTTCGAGGTCGTCGTCGTCGACGACGGCTCCACCGACGGCACGCTGGAGGCCCTGCAGGACGCCTTCGACCTCGCCGAGGTGGAGTACGTGGTGCCCGACGACGTACCGGTACGCGGCAGGGTCACCTCCGTCCATCTGCCCAGGGGCGGCCCGGTGCGCCTGGTGGTGGCCCGCAAGGACAACGGCGGCAAGGCCGACGCGCTCAACGTCGGGATCAATGTGGCGCGCTATCCGCTGCTGTGCATGGTGGACGCCGACTCGATCCTCGACTCCCAAGCGCTGCTCGCGGTGGCCAAACCGTTCTGCGACGATCCGCTGCGGGTGGTCGCCTCCGGCGGCGTGGTCGGCCTCGCCAACGGCTGCACCGTCGTGGCGGGGCGGGTGGTCGAGGCGCGGGTGCCACCGGACCTGCTCGGACGCGTTCAGGTCGTCGAGTATCTGCGCGCCTTCCTGCTCGGCCGCACCGGATGGTCCAAGCTCGGCAGCCTGCTGATCATCGCCGGGGCCTTCGGTCTCTTCCGCAAGGACGCGGTCGTGGCGGTCGGCGGGATGGACCCGGACTGCATCGGCGAGGACGCCGAGCTGGTCATCCGCCTCCACAAGCACATGCGCGAGCAGGGCCGCGACTACCGCATCGTCTTCGTCTCCGAGCCCATCTCCTGGAGCGAGGCACCCTCGAAGCTGACAGTCCTGGCCCACCAGCGGCGGCGGTGGCACCGCGGCCTGACGGAGATCCTGCTCAAGCACCGCCGCATGATCGGCAACCCCCGCTACGGCCGCATCGGACTGGTGGCACTGCCCTTCTACGTTGTCTTCGAACTGCTGGCCCCGCTGGTGGAGCTCGCGGGACTCGTTCTCGTGCCTTTGGGCGTGCTGATCGGCGCGGTGAACCTGGACTTCCTGTGGCGCTTCCTGCTCGCCGCCTACGCCTACGCCGTCGTCGTCGGCATGGTCTCGGTCGGTGTGGAGGAGTACGCCTTCCACCGGTTCAGGCGGTGGCGGGACGTCTGGGGTGCCCTCGTCGGGGTGGTCGTCGAGAACATCGGATACCGCCAGCTGACGGCGTGGTGGCGGCTGCGCGGCATGTGGGACGCGCTGCGCAGGGCGCCCCAGGTGTGGGGTGCCATGACCCGTGCCGGATTCGACTCTCCCGACCAGGTGAAGGAGAGCGGAGGTGATCGTGCATGAGCCGGATTTCCGTTCGGGGCGGCGGCCGGGTGGCGCACCGGCTCGGCCTCGCATTCGGACTGCTGACCCTTCTGATCGCCCTGTGCGGAGCCGGCACGCTGATCGGCGCCCTGGTGCTGGAGAGCCAGCGCGACTGGATCAGCGACCGCGTACACCCCGCCGAGGACGACAATCTGCGCCTGCTCAACGCGGGCGTCAGCGCGCAGCGTTCGATGCGGGGCTATTTGATCACGGGTGACCGGAGCGAGCTTGCCGCCTTCCGCGCGGCCCGGGCCGGCATGCTGTCGATCAGCCAAGACGTCCGTGGGCACGAGGTCGCGGACGAAGACGATCTCGCGACGCAGCAACGACAGTTCGAGGCGTATCTGCGCGTGGCGGACGACCAGGCGCACGCCACTCCGGGAAGCGCGCAGGCCGTCGCGCTCACCCGTGAGGCCACCCGCCGGTTCGACTCGTTCGAGGTGACCAACGCCCGCCTGAGCGACCAGCTGAACGAAGAAGAGCAGCGTCTGGAGAGGCATGCCGACACCGTGATCCGGGCGGGCATCGCCGGGATCGGCGCCGCGCTGGTCGCGTCCCTCGCCGTGGCCGTGTACACGTCGGTGCACGCCACGCGCGCCCTGACCGGGCCGCTGCGGAGAACCGAGTGGACGCTCGGCCGGCTCACCGCGGGAGACCATGCGGCCCGGGCCGAGGTGACGGGGCCGGAGGAGATCGGGGCGGTGGCCCGGTCGGTCAACCTGCTCGCGGACGAGGGCGACCGGTTGCGGGCGGTCGAGCAGGAACGGCAGCGACTGTCGACGGCCGCGAGGGAGACCGGCATCCGGATCAGGGACCGTCTTGAGGTCGACTATGTCCTCGACGCGGCGTGCGACGGCATCGGCGAGGTCCTGGCCGCCGACTACGTCTTCATCCTGCTCGCCGAGAACGGCGGCTCCGGGTTTCCGTTGGCCCGGGTGTGGTCCGCGGAGCGGGGCCTGCTGCCCGACGAGGAGCGAAGACGCATACCGACCCTCCCGGCGGACGTGGTCCGCGACCACTACCGGCGGGGAACGGCCTGGCTGGTCAACGACCTGCCCCAGTACGTGTCCGACACCAGACCGATCCCAGGTGCCCCCGGCTCCTTCGGGACGACGGGTATGCCGGCCGACAACCGCGCCGCCGCGGCGGCGCTGGGCCTGAACTCGGCCGTGATCACCCCCATAGGCGTGGGGGAGGAACCGATCGGTGCCGTGTCCGTGGCCCGTACCAGCGCCGACCGCCCCTGGCGTCCGGTGGACATCGAAATCGCCGAGTCCATGGCCGGCGGCATCGGCCGGGCGCTGCACACCGCCCTTCTCTACGAGAAGGAGTCGGGCCTGGTGGACAAGCTGCGCGCCCTGGACAAGGCCAAGAGCGACTTCCTGTCCACCGTCTCCCATGAGCTGCGCACCCCGCTGACCAGCATCGTGGGATACATCGAGCTTCTGAAGGACGAGGACGCCGGTCCGCTCTCCCCGTCCCAGTTGCACATGCTGGACGTCGTCGACCGCAACGCCAACCGGCTGCGGGCGTTGATCGAGGACCTGCTCACGCTCTCCAGGATCGATTCGGGAGCGTTCACCTCCCGGAAGACACCGATCGACCTGGGACGGCTGGTGGCCTCGGCGGCCGACGCGATCAAACCGGCCGCCGAGGCCGCCTCGGTCACACTGGAGACGCGGTGCCCCGAGCAGCCGCTGGTGCTGGAGGCGGACGGCGAACAAATCGACCGGGTCCTGATGAACCTGCTGTCCAACGCGGTGAAGTTCACCCGCGGTGGCGGGAAAGTCAGCGTACGAGCCGACGCGCAGGACGGGGAGGCGGTCCTGAGCGTGAGCGACACCGGCATCGGCATCCCCGCGGCCGAGCAGGAGAAGCTCTTCCAGCGGTTCTTCCGCGCCTCGAACGCCACCGAGCAGGCCATCCCGGGCACCGGTCTGGGGCTGACCATCGTGCACACGATCGTGGCGAACCACGGCGGCCGGACGGAGGTGCGCTCCGAGGAGGGCCGGGGTACCACGATCACCGCCTGGCTGCCGCTCACCGGCACGGACGGTGCGGCGGGCTCCGCCTGAACGGCGCTGCCGCGGGTTGCGGGTTGCGGGTGGTTGCGGGTTCGGAGGTGCGGGCGGCGTAGGTTCCGCCCTGACCGGACTTCAGGGTCCAGTCGTGCAGGGGGATCTGCGGATGGCTGTGGGGGCGAATCCGGTCATCGAGTGCGTGCCTTGCGTGCCTTGCGTGCCTTGCGTGTCTTGCGTGCCTTGCGTGAGGAGAGCGGGGAGGAGGACGCGCGCAGGCACGCGGTGACGGCCCGTGTGACGGCTGGGCGTTGCATATGGAAACTGAAGGGCAGTCAGAAGGCCGGCAAGGGAAGCCATGGGTGTGGAGGGGGCCCGGCAACCGGGCCACCCGAATGCCGCAGGCCGACCGCAACCCCGGGGCGGTGTCCGCTTCCTCGATTTGCGATCTTTAGTGGTTCATTCTTTGCTGGACATGTCCGACGAGCGGATCGCTTGATCTCCGTCATCGCACGCCGCACCGAACCCGTCGCGACTGGTCCGTTCGGTGGTCCCGGCCGCGCCTTGAGGTCGTGCCCGAAATGTGGAGGCGGACGATGGAACCGGAATCGACAGCCAGGCCAGGGCAGTATGCGGCCGACGACGAGGAGCGGTTTCGACTACTGCTCAAGAACTCTCCGGACATGGTCTTCCGCCGGACGATGGAGGGCGTCTACCGGGAGGTGTCCGCCGCGGGGCAGGCATTTCTCGGCAGTCCGGTCGAGGAGATCGTGGGGACGTCGGTGGAGTCCTGGGTGCATCCGGGCGATGTGGAGGAATTCGAGTGGGCGGAGCGGGATCTGCTCCGCGACGGCCGGGTGGCGGTGTGTCTGCGTCTGCGGCATACCGACAGGCACTGGATGTGGACGGAGACGACGTCCTGGCTGGTGCGGGACCCCTCGGGCGAGCCGTTCGAAGTGCGCGGGTTCGTCCGTGAGGCGGAGGGGCAGCGGCGCAGGGAGGAAGCGCTGCGGCTGTTGCAGGATCAGGCACGTTCGGTCATCGAGACCGCCCGGGATGCCTTCGTCTCCATCGACGAGGACGGCCTGGTCATCGACTGGAACCTGAGCGCCGAGAGGCTGTTCGGGTTCAGCCAGCGCGAGGCGATGGGCCGTCCGCTGACGGAGACGATCATTCCTGAGCGGTACCACGCCGCGCACAAGGCCGGTCTCAAACGGGTGCTGGCCGGCGGAGAGGCTCATGTGCTGGGCGGTCAGGTCGAACTCACCGCCCGTCATCACGACGGCCACGAGATCCCGGTCGAACTGGCGGTGTGGCGGCTGAAGTCGGCGAAGGCGCGCTGCTTCAACGCCTTTGTCCGGGACATCAGCGAGCGCAAGCAGGCCGAAGCCGCTCTGGCGGAGGCCCGCGACCAGGCGATCGCCGCGTCTCAGGCGAAGTCGCAGTTCGTCGCCTCCATGAGCCACGAGATCCGCACTCCCATGAACGGCGTCATCGGGCTGAGCGACCTGCTGCTGGGCACCGAACTGGATGCCGAGCAGCGACGTTACACCGAGGGCATTCAGGCCGCCGGCACGGCACTGCTGTCGCTGATCAACGACATCCTGGACTTCTCCAAGCTGGAGGCGGGCAAGCTCGAACTGGACGAGGTCGCCTTCAGCCCGCAGGTGCTGGTGGAGGAGGTCGTCTCGCTGGTGGCGCAGACCGCGCAGGCGGAGGGCCTGGAACTGCTCAGCGACTGTCACCCCGACCTGCCCGCGATGGTGCTCGGGGACTCCGGTCGATTGCGGCAGATCCTGCTCAATCTGGCGTCCAACGCGGTGAAGTTCACCAAATCCGGCGAGGTGCTGCTCCGTGCCCGCCCGGCCCCGTCCCGGCCCCCCGCAGAGCAGGCGCCGTGGCTGCAGTTCGAGGTGGCCGACACCGGCATCGGCATCGCCGCGGCCGATCAGGGGCGGATGTTCGACGCCTTCTCCCAGGCAGATGCCTCCACCACCCGCCGCTACGGAGGCACCGGTCTGGGCCTGGCCATCTGCCGCAGGCTCACCGAGGCCATGGGAGGCTCCATCGGCGTCACCAGCCGGATCGGCCAGGGCAGCACCTTCTCCTTCTCCGTACCGGTTCGCACACCCGACACCCCCGAACAGCCCCCGGCCCCTCCGCACCCCGACATCCTCCGCGGGCTGCGGGTCCTGGTCGTCGACGACAACGACACCAACCGGCTGATCCTCGACACACAGCTGCGCAGATGGCACATCCGGCCCACCATGGTCGCCGGCGGCCCCCAGGCCCTGGTGGCCCTGCACGAGGCAGAGGCCGCGGGCCGTCCCATCTCCCTCGCCCTTGTCGACATGTACATGCCTGACATGGACGGCCTGGAACTCGCCCGCCGGATCACCACCGACCAGAACTTCGCCCGCGTACAGCTGCTGCTGCTCACCTCCGGCCCCCCGCCGCCCGCCGTCGAGCTGCAGGCGGCCGGGATCGCCCACAGCCTGTCCAAGCCCGTCCACCAGTCCCAGCTCCTGGACGCCCTGGTCGAACTCGCCATCCGGACAACGCCGGTGGCCACGGCGGCTCCGGCAGCGCAGGCCCCCACCGCGCCCAGGACCGCCCACCGGGGCCATCTCCTGCTGGTCGAGGACAACGAGATCAACCAGATGGTCGCCCAGGGCATGCTCACCCGGCTCGGCTACAGCTTGGACACCGCCGCCGACGGCGTCCAAGCCCTGCACATGACCGAGGAACACAGTTATCAGGCCGTGCTCATGGACTGCCAGATGCCCAGGATGGACGGCTACAGCGCCACCCGGGAACTGCGCCGCCGGGAACGGGACGACGGCCGTCACCTGCCGGTGATCGCCATGACCGCCGGTGCCCTCGCCGAGGACCGGGAACGGTGCCTGGCCGCGGGCATGGACGACTACGTCTCCAAACCCGTCAGCGCCGACGAGCTGGAACAAGCCCTCGCGCGGTGGGTCCAACCCACCGACCCACAGTCGGACGACGAGGACCTGCGCGCCTCCATCGAGCAGCGGCTGAACGAACTACGCGGCGCAGGCACTCCGGCCGAGCACGAACTCGTGGACAGGCTGGTGGACCACTTCCTCGTCCGGGCCCCCGAGATGACCAGCGCACTCTTCCACGCGCTCGACCGCCACGACACGCAGGAGATCGCAGAGCAGGCACACAGCCTCAGAGGCGCTGCCGGCAACATGGGCGGCGAGAGCCTCGCCGCCCGTTGCCAGGAGCTGGAGGACCACGCGCGGGCCGGAGATCCGGCCTCACTGGCCGAGACCGCGCCCCGCCTCCAGGTCGAACTCGACCGCACCTGTCGCGCCCTCGAGACGCTCCGCTCCCACCCTCCCGGCCACGAACCTTGAACCTGGCTGAGGAGCCGCCCGCATACCGCCGCCCGGGCGCGTACGGGCCGGAGGAGAAAAGGAGAACCTGTGGGCAAGGTTCAAGTCCTGTCGCCCACCCGCCGTGATGCGACGACCTGGGCATATGTGGCAGCAGGGACCGCGGTGACCGTCATCTATCTGGTCACCTCCTCCGCAGCGCGTTACATGCTGCCCGTGCTGGTGGCGGCCTCGGTCGTCTTCGCGATCGCATGGGGAGTCACCAGGAACAGGCCGCCCTCGTTCCTTCCGTGGTACCTCTTCGCGGCGGCAATGGCACCGTACGCGGTGGCGGACGCGATCTGGGGCCTGTACCAGGTCCGCGACGCAGAAGTTCCGTTCCCGGGTGTGGCCGACATGCTCTACCTGGGCAGCTACCTGCTGTTCGCCGCGGGCCTGGTGACGTTGGCCCGGCAGCAGTCAGGCCGCCTGCACTGGGCGGGCCTGCTGGACGCGGGAATCGTCACGCTCGGGTTCGGCATCCTGTCGTGGGCGTTCATAATCGCCCCCTACCTACGCAGCGAGCTGTCCGCGTGGCCGCTCGCGGTGTCCATCGCCTACCCCGTCGCCGACCTGGTGCTGTTGTCCGTGGCCGCGCGGCTGATGCTCGCCACCGGCAAACGCACACCGTCCTTTCTGCTGTGCATCGGATGGCTGCTGGTCCTCCTCGCCGCCGACGGCCTCTACTACGGAACGATGGCGACGACCGGGACCGCGATGGCGGAGGACGTGTCCGAAGTGGGGTGGATGGTCTCGTCCCTCCTGCTGGGGGCTGCGGCGCTGCACCCGTCCGTCGGCCGTCCGGCACAACTGTCGGACGCCAAGGAGAGGATGCCCCGGAAGCGACTGTCGATCCTGATCGCGCTCATCCTGGTGGGTCCGTTGATCATGCTGGCCAATGTCGGGGGTATCCGTGACCAGCCCGTGAACGTCACGGTGATCGTCGGCATGCTGGCGACCCTTTCTCTGCTGCTGGTGCTGCGCATAGCGTTCCTGGCTCAGTACGCCCAGAGCAGGGCCACCGAAGCGCGGACGCAGGCCCACTACCTGGCGGCATCACTGCGGGAGCAGGAAGAGCTCCAAAAGCAGCTGAGCCATCAGGCGACCCACGACCCGTTGACGGGTCTGGCCAATCGAGCGCTGCTGGACAAGCGCCTGGAGTCCGTTCTCGGCCGGTGTTCCGCCGCTTTTCCCGCCGGACTGCTGATGCTCGATCTCGACGGCTTCAAGGAGGTCAACGACACGCTGGGGCACCCGTCCGGCGACGAACTGCTCGTCGACGTCGCACGGCGGCTGACGGGCAGGGTCCGCGAGCAGGACATCGTGGCCAGGCTCGGCGGGGACGAATTCGCACTCCTGGTGGAAGGCGTGGACGAGAGCGCACTGTACGACTACACCATGCGGATCCTCGGCGCCTTCAAAGACTCCTTCATCCTCGCCCAGGGCCATTCGGTCCACGTGACAACAAGCATCGGAGCACGGAGCGTCACCAGGCCGACCACGCCGGCAGAAGCGCTGCGGGACGCTGACATCGCCCTGTACCGAGCCAAAACCGCAGGCAAGAACCGGGCCGCGTTTTCCGAATCCCCGTAGCGGTCCTCAACCGGGGGCCGGCGTCGGGCCAATGCGGCCGGATCGGACGCACTGCTCGAACGACGCTTCGCAGGAAGTCGACGCGTTGGTGCCCGGCACGGCGGCGTATGTTGCGGACGGCTCAGCGCCGGAAACGCGTACTGGCCGGCGCCCTCGAGCTGGTGGACCAGGAGGCCCATCGGCGCTGAGCATGCGGAGGCTGGGCGCCGGGTTGAGCGTGGAGGCGCGTCCAGCCGAAGTCATCCACCTCGACACCCTCCAGAACACCCTGAGGTGCTGGGACAGGCATCTGCACCACCTGCCGACAGGCCCCTACCCAGCGGGTTTCCGAGTCCGAGACGGACCTGACGGAGTCCTGCTGAGACCGTGTCGTACGTGGGGCGGCGGCCGTTGAGCCGCCAGGCGTCTTGCTTCTGCCGTGGGAGCGAGGCTTCTGCCGCCGTGGGCGAGGCTCCGGGGTGCTGTGCCGAGGGGGAGGCGGAGTCAGCCTCGGGCTGACCTCCGGGACCAGAATCCCTTCGCGGCGCGGCTGGAGGGGGGCTCTGCCGGGGTGTTGGCGTGCGGTTGGCGGTGCTGTTCGGCGATCGCGCCGACCACGACCGGAGTGTCGGAGAGCCGTCTGGCGAGGGTGTCCGCGCCATCGATGTTCAGGAGGTCGGCGACGATGGCCGTGATGTTGTCGGGGCCGCCGCCGCGCAGGGCGAGTTGGATCAGTTCCTGGACGGTGGCTTCGGGGCTCTGGTAGACGGCGAGGGTCTCTTCGAGTGTCTGGTGGCTGACGACGCCGGAGAGGCCGTCGGAGCAGATCAGGTAGCGGTCACCGGGGCGGGCCTCGCGGATGGACAGGTCGGGTTCGACATCCGGGCCTCCGGTCAACGCCTTCATCAGAAGGGACCGTTGGGGGTGGGTGTGTGACTCCTCCTCGGTGATGCGACCCTCCTCCACCAGGCGCTGCACCCAGGTGTGGTCCTGGGTGATCCGGGTGAGGACGCCGTCGCGCAGGAGATAGGCGCGGGAGTCGCCGATGTGCACCAGACCGAGGCGCTTGCCCGTCCACAGCATGGCGGTCAGTGTGGACCCCATGCCTTCCAGCCGAGGGTCTTCCTCGACCGTGGCCCGCAGTTGCTCATTGGCGCGCTGTACGGCCGCTTGGAGTGCGGTGAGGATGTCCGGGCGGGGCACGTCGTCGTCGAGGGCGACGAGAGCGGAGATCGCCTCGGCGGAGGCGACCTCGCCCGCCTGGGCTCCGCCGAGGCCGTCGGCGAGGGCGAGCAGACGGGGGCCGGCGTATCCGGAGTCCTCGTTGATCTCCCGGACCATGCCCTTGTGGGAACCGGCCGCAAATCTGAGAGACAGGACGACGTCGTCCTGGTGGGGAGCCTGGGGCACAGGGACGTCGGACGGGCCGAGCTGTCGCTCGGCCACGGCACCGACGACAAGGGGTACTTCGGAGGCGGGCTCGACGAGGCTGTCGAGCGCGAGCAGGTCGGCGACGATGGCGGTGATGTTGTCGGGGCCGCCGCCGCGAAGGGCGAGTTGGATCAGTTCCCGGACGGTGGCTTCGGGGCTCTGGTAGGCGGCGAGGGTCTCTTCGAGTGTCTGGTGGCTGACGACGCCGGAGAGGCCGTCGGAACAGATGAGGTAGCGGTCGCCGGCCCGGACCTCGTGGAGGGACAGATTCGGCCGGATGCGTTCGCCTTGGCCGAGTGCACGCGTCAGTACGAGGCGACGGGGGTGGTTGCGGGCTTCCTCGTCGGTGATGCGGCCATCGTCCGCCAGGCGCTGCACCCAGGTGTGGTCGTGGGTGATCTGGGCGAGGACGCCGTCGCGCAGGAGATAGGCGCGCGTGTTGCCGATGTGCGCGAGACCGAGTCGGTCACCGGTCCACAGCACGGCGGTGAGGGCCGAACTCATGCCCTCCAGCCGCGGGTCCTCCCCGACGAGGGCGCGCAACTGGTCGTCGGCGCTCAGCACGGCGTCGGCGAGCGCGGTGAGGAGGTCGGGGCGGGGCTCGTCGTCGTCCAGCGAGACGATGGCCGAGATGACCTCGGCGGAAGCGACATCGCCCGCCGGCCGGTCCTTCCCCCCGTCGGCGAGGGCCAGCAGGCGGGGACCGGCATAGGCGGAGTCCTCGTTGGTCTGAAGGAGCATCCCCTTGTGCGACCCGATCGCGTACCGCATGGCGAGAGCCGGTTGCGGAGGACTTGCGGGAGCAGGCTGCGAGGGGCTCACCGGCGTCGGGACGCCCCGTACGGTCCGCCCCCGTAGTCCCTCCACGGCCTGCCGCATCGCACCGGCGCTGTCGTAGCGCTCCGCGGGGTCGGCCGCCAGTGCCTTGAGCACCACGGCGTCCACCTCCTCGGACACGGCAGGCTGATGTGCGGAGGGCGGGGCGACCTTCCAAGTGGTGGCCTCCGGCGCGGGAGACACACCCGTGAGCAGTCCGTACAGCAGGCCGCCCGCCTCGTACAGGTCGCTCCGGCCGTCGGGTGCGTCGTCGAGGTCGATGACCTTGACGTGGTGGTCCGGGGTGAGCACCACGCTCTCCGGGTCCAGGTGCCATCCGAAGACGCCGAGGGCATGGGCGCTGTCCAGCATCCCCAGGAGTTCGGAGATCGCGTGGACCGCCCACTCCGGGTGCGGCAGTTCCCGACGCATGAGCGTGCCCAGGGAAGACGCCGTGACGTCCTCGGTGACCAGGTAGGGGCACGAGATGCCGTTCTGCGGCAAGCTTCCGATGTCCAGCAGGACGGCCACCAGTGGATGTCTGAGCAGCGCACGGGCCCGCGCACGCCGGCGAAAGCCGCCCGCCACCTCGGTGTCCGCGGCCGCCGAGGGATGCATCAGCTTGATGATCACGGGTCTGTCGAGCTCTGTGTCATGGGCTCGGTAGGTCTGGGTCAGGGCGTCGCCGCGCAAGGGCGGACCGAGGACGTACCTGTCCGCCAGTCGGCGGCCGGTGCCGATCGGGGCGTAGGCGCGGTTGCGGAAGATGGGCAACTGGCCCGCCGTGTTGCGCTCGCGGCGCTGCGGCTCCGGCCAGGACTGTGCGCGCAGCGCCGTGGACAGGTGGTCGAAGACGGCGTCGAGGCGCAGGAGTTCGGGGCCGTCGGGCACCCCATGTGCGAGGAGTTTGACCAGTTCGCCGGTGAAGGCCGTGTGCCTCGCACCCGGCGGCGCCAGGGCCTGAACCGACTCGGCGGCGGACGCGATGAGGTAAGTGCCTTCCACCATGGCGCCGTTGGCCACCGCCGTCTGGGCGTTGCCCATGAAGCCCAGGGCGCGGCCGCTGTAGCAGCAGTCGAGGATCACGATCGTGCGCTCCACCGGGCTGTCCAGCAGCTCCTGGCGCAGCCACTCGTACAGCAGCGAGGTGTCGGGCTTGCCGATGATGGAGCCCGGCAACCCGAGCCAGAGGTCACCTCTTCGCGGGTCGATCAGTCCGTGACCGGAGTAATACACCACGAGGGTGTCGATGTCGGTGTCCGTGGTGGCTCGCAGCGGTCCCAGAGCGTCCGAGGAGTTGGCCGGGTCCAGGACCTCGTGACAGCGATCTTCGGGCAGTCCCCATACGGCGGGGTCCCGCAGCTGCGCGGCGAGATCCCGGACGTTTCCCCTGACCCCGGGGAGATCCTCCAGGTGCTCGTACCGGCTCACGCCGATGAGCACGGCGACGGACCTCTCGGGCGAAGCCGGACCGAGCATGGACTAGGGCCGATCGAGTACGGCGAGCAGGCGTGCGGCGGTCTCGGCGTCCTGTCCCGACAGAGTGACCTTAACGCCGTCCCGCTCGAAGGTCAGCTCCGGCGGCCTCGGCCGCGTGGCCCGCCACGAGGCCCACGCCAGGGCGAGGTTCGCGAACTGGAAACCGCCGTTGAGCGCGAGCTCGACGGAGTCGAAGAGGGCACCCATCCGCCCCTCGGCGGGATTCACCGCACCCATGTCGACCCGCGCGTTGCGGCGGAGATAGGAGTCCTCACGCAGCCACAGAAACAGTGAACGCAGCTCGCTTTCGGCGTCCGTTGAGGACGTGGTGATCGAAACGTCCATCGTGATCCCCCGGTTGAACGCTTGTTGCTGTCACCCTGGCACAACACGCCTCGCGGCGCAGCCACATCGACCGCAGCGGGGCGACGGAACCGGAGAGTGTGCAAGGCCGTACCGACCCGATCAGGTTGACGGCCTCGGACATGGCGGTGATCAGGTCCAGGCCGGTGCGGACGGTGCCGTCGACCATGACCGCCCGGCTGCCCTCCATCCATAGCCATCGACGACGGCATCGCCATGGGGCACGCGGGAATGCTGTATTCGCTGCCGTCGAGGGATCTGATCGCCGACTCCATCGAGTACATGGTGACCGCGCACTGCGCGGACGCCCTGGTCTGCGTCTCCAACGGGTCGTACTTGATGGAGGAGCTTCTCCGGCGGAAGTTCGGGTCTGTCGGTCGGGCACGTCTCGCCGGAAGCGGCGGCCGGAGGTCCCCTCGCCCTCGTCGAGGACGGCGACACCATCACCATCGACATTCCCGCCCGCACCCTCCACCTGGAGGTCCCCGAGCCGGAGCTCGCCGCCCGTCGCGCCGACCTGGATCAGGCCACCGGCTACCTGCCGCGTCACCGCGACCGCACCGTCTCGGCCGCGCTGCGCGCCTACGCGGCTTTCGCCCAGTCCGCCGACAAGGGCGCCGTGCGCGATGTGGACCGTGTCCATCCCTGACGTATGCGCGCATCCCACCGGTCGGGCCACTTCGGTGAAGCCGTCAGCGGCCAAGCAGTGCTCGCGAGCCGCCCTGCCGTACTTGGTCGCCGACCAAGTACGGCATGACCGAGGACGCCTGCCAAGACGCGTCGGCAATCCCGAGCGCGCCGACGGCGCCGGCGTGACGAGGCGTCACCCGTGAGTGGTCGATGACCCGGCAGGTCACCGAACTCGCCGCCGCCGAAGGGCTGACGTACGACCTGGAGCGGGCCGTGTCGGTCAACACGATCGACGCCCACCGCCTGAGCCACCTGGCCGCGGCACACGGACTGGGCGACCGGATGCACGAGCGGTTGCTACGCGCCCACCTGTGCGAGGGCGAGACCGTCGACGACCCCGACACGCTGGTACGGCTCGGCGCCGAAGTCGGTGTCCCCGAGGACGAGGCCCGGCGGATGCTTGACGGTGACGAGTATGCGGACGCCGTACAGGCCGACTTCCGCGAGGCGCGAGGATACGGCGCGACGGGCGTGCCGTTCTTCGTCCTCAACCGCGCCTACGGTCTCTCAGGTGCCCAGCCGGCCGACACCTTCCGCACCGCCCTGCGCACCGCCCACGCGGACGCCGCCCAGGCGACCCGCTGAGCCGAACCAGCGCGTGGTGCTTCCCGTCGGCGCGGGGTGAACCACGGCCGGCGAGGATGGGCAGGGTGCGGTGGTCCCCGCCGATGGGAGGGGACCACCACACCCAGCCCTGTCACGTCTCCTGGCCGATTCCTGCCAGAACCGGCTCTGGGCAACCCCATACATGATCAACGGCGGATACTCCGACGACGGCTTCGACTCCTTCGCGGCCGGCTGATCGTGCAAGGCCGCGACGCCTTCGAGCAGGCCCTCGCCAACCCCGGCGCGCTGAGGGGCGTTTCGGCTCGCCGCTCAGCCATGTGCCGTGAAGGGCGTCTGACGGGCATCTGCCCTGGTCAGACGCCCTTTTTCTGTGTCTAGAAGAAGCCCAGCTTCTTCGGCGAGTACGACACCAGCAGGTTCTTGGTCTGCTGGTGGTACAGGCCACAAGAGCCCGCGGCCTGCGCAATCGCTGGATTGCGGGTGTGTGGTCGGACTCTGGCCCGCGTACGGTCCGGATCTTGGTCGGGAGCCGACCGTGGTCAGGGTGGAGTGAGGGGGCGTTGAGAGTTGAGTGAGGGTCTGCTCAGCCCGGTGGAGTATGAACTCCGCACCCCACCACCAGTAGCCTGAAACCAAGCAACTCGACTCCACTCAACTCGGGACAGTCCGTGGGGCTCCACGAAACAAAGTGCAGCTCAGTTGCCGAGGCCCCGGCCGGTCTGGAGCCACTCAAGGTAGGCGGCGGTGATGGCCATCAGGCCGGGGAGATATGCCTGGCGGACGAAGTCGCGGCCCTTGAGCAGCAGTTGGCGCAGTTCCTGGAGGGTGGCGTCCTTGATCGCGGTCTCGCTGCCCAGGTCGATGGGCACGGCCATGCCGCCATCCGGACAGGTCTGTGGGCGCGGGTTCTTGCCGCCCGGCAGAGCGCGGACGCGGACGTAGTCGCGCTGGAAGTCGAGGGCGTCGAGGCAGTGGTTGACCGCGAGCAGGTTGACCTCGAGGGTGAGTCGGTAGGCGGGGTGACTCCAGTAGCCCCCCGCGAAGGGGGGCGAGGCGTCCGCTCGCGACGAGCGCCGTGAGTCGGTCGCGTACTTCGGTGAACACCGCTTTTGAGGAGCGGGGGCGGTCGGAGAGCGACCGTGTGATCCGCGCGGCCTCGGCCGGGTCGGCATCGAGGGCCGATAGGACGTCCGCCCAGTCCAGGGCGTGCAGGTGGTAGAAGTGCACGACGTGTGCGGGCAAGCCCCTGTAGGCCGAGCATTCGCCCAGGTTGATGATGGCCGCGGCGTTCTGTGGCGACGTGTTGAGGATCCGCTCGGTCGTCCGCCCGTGGGGCGGTGGTCGCCGCCTGCGCCGAGCGGTACCGACCCCTCGACGACCAGGATGTGAACGCCCTGTTCGACGGCGGCCTCCCGGGCCTCCTCGGCCTGGCTGCCGGCTGCGGCAATGAGCCTGTCGTGGCAGTCGACCGACAGGGCGTCGAAGATGATCTCGGCGACCGACGGATCCCTGGAGCGGAGGAAGGACTCGGTGTCCCCGGCGCAGTCCAGGAACGCCGGCCACCCCAGAGTCGGCCGGTCGTCCGCGGTCAGGGCCTCGGCGACCCTGGGCGCGAACGCGGGCGGCAGGGCGAGGAGGCCGGTCAGGACCGTGCAGTACTTCAGGAAGGCCCGGCGCTCGATTCAGGCCGCCTGAAGTCTGGTCGGCCAGTGCGGGCCTTGGCCGTGAGGTCCGTCAGCGGCGGGTTCGGTATCGGTGGTTCTGGCGGGTGACCTGTGTCCCTCCCTCGTACACGTGCCGTTTCCGGACGACACGGGCAGGCCGTAAGGGAACGCTCGGGCCGCCGGGACCGCGGGTGCAGAGGCGAAGTTCTCGATGCGGGGGCCGGTCGGCCCCTGTCGCGGCCGTGCGCCGCCGGGCACCGTCGAACCAGGCCTGACCTGGACCGGCCGGCGAAGGACACCCTCACCGCATTCACGGAGATGTACCGAAGCGTCTCCATCGGCGACCCCGCGGCCGATTCGCGGCTGGCGGTCGAGGTGCTCGGCGCCCGACTCGCCGTCGGCACCCCCATGCTCGTGCTGGTGACGCCGTGGACGATGAACGGGCCGATCTTCCCGCCCGACGACACCTTCCCCGACGAACTCACGATCGCCGGGCGACGCCCCGCTCGGTCGACCTCGTCGCCGACGTCTCAGGACTGTCCGGACCGGAACCCGCCCGCACGCTCGCCCGGTGAGCGGTCGTGCCGCATGTGTCCACAAGATCCACGGCACCGCGCAGGGGCGCGTCTCCGGCCGTTCGCCCAACAGCTCGCGGGTCATCCGGGCGAGGACGGCTCGGCCGTCTGTGCGCCCCGAGTCGGCACGCGGTCGGGAGCGGATACATGCGCGCGCTCGGCGTTCCGTCAGCTGTCCGCGTCGGCTGCGGTGAGGGAGGCGAGCGCGGCGTCGAGGCGGCGGGTGGCCTCTTCGGCGACCGGGCGCAGGGCGTCGAGTTCGGTGAGGGCGACCATCGTGTTCGGGTCGAGGGCCTGTACGGCGGTGCGGTCGCCGTCGCGGCGGACGACGACGTTGCAGGGCAGCAGCAGGCCGATGGAGCGGTCGGTCTCCAGGGCGCGGTGGGCCAGGGGCGGGTTGCAGGCGCCGAGGATCACGTAGTCCTCCATGTCGTGGTCGAGCTTCGCCTTGAGGGTGGCGGTGACGTCGATCTCGGTCAGAATGCCGAAGCCCTGCCCGGCGAGGGCCTCGCGGACGCGGCCGACCGTGGTGGCGAAGTCGGTGTCGAGTCGCACGGTGCGGTCGTAGCGCATGGCGGTCTTCCTGTCTGTCGGCTCGCACGGCGTGGACCGGGTGTCCGGCCGTGTGCGAGGTACTCGTGAAGCGTTTCCCGGGGCTTTCCCTGTCCCTGGAAATACCCCCCGGGGTACTCGTGTTACGGTCGTAAGCATACCCCCTGGGGTAATTCTTCATTGGAAGGGAGTACCTCGTGTTCTTCGTCGAGACGATCGAGGTGGCCGGGCTCGGCAACCGCAGTTACCTGGCGGGCGGCGAGCGGACGGCGGTGGCGGTCGACCCGCCCCGTGACGTGGACCAGATGATCGCGGCGGCGGCCCGGCGAGGGGTGCGGATCTCGCACGTCGTCGAGACGCACGTCCACAACGACTACGTCACCGGCGGCCTGGAGCTCGCCCGGCTCACTGGCGCCGCCTACCTCGTTCCCGCCGGGGCCCACGTCTCATTCGAACGCGTGCCGGTGCGCGACGGCGACCGCACGGAGATCGACACCGAGGCCGGACTGGCCCTGCGCGCGCTCACGACGCCCGGCCACACCCCGCACCACACCTCCTATGCGCTGGAGGAGAACGGCACGGCGGCCGCGGTGTTCACCGGCGGCTCGCTGCTGATCGGCACGGTGGGCCGTCCCGATCTCGTGGAGCCGCGGCTGACCGAGCGGCTCGCCCGCGCACAGCACGCCTCCGCACACCGCCTGGCCGCCGAGCTGCCCGACGACACGGCCGTGCTGCCCACGCACGGATTCGGCAGCTTCTGCTCCTCCTCCCAGGCCGAGGGCGGCGACACGACCATCGGCAAGGAGAAGGCGTCCAACGAAGCCCTCACCCGGGACGTCGACACCTTCGTCGCCGACCTGCTGGCCGGCCTCGACGACATCCCCGCCTACTACACACACATGGGCCCCGCCAACGCGGCCGGACCCGCACCCGTCGACCTGACCCAGCCCGCCGTCGCCGACGCCGAGGAGATCGCCGCCCGGCTGGCCGCGGGGGAGTGGGTGGTCGACCTGCGCAACCGCGTCGCGTTCGCCGCCGGGCATGTGTCCGGCTCGTTCAACTTCGAGGCCGAAGGACAGCTCGCCGCCTACCTCGCCTGGCTGATCCCGTGGGGCAAGCCGGTCACGCTGCTCGCCGAGTCACCCGAGCAGCTCGCCACCGCCCAGCGCGAGCTGGTCCGCGTGGGCATCGACCGCCCCGCTGCCGCGGCCACCGGCGAACCCGGTGACTGGGTCCGGGAGGGGGAGGCCCAGGCCTCCTTCCCGCGCGCCACGTTCGCCGATCTCGCCGGCCGGCACCCGGCGGAGGGAGTCGTCGTCCTCGACGTCCGGCGCGGCTCGGAGCGGGCGGCGGGATATGTCGAGGGCTCGGTCCACATCCCGGTCCACGGCCTGCACCGCCGCCTCGGCGAGGTTCCTGACGGTGAGGTGTGGGTGCACTGTGCGGGCGGCATGCGGGCCGCCATCGCCGCCTCGCTGCTGGATGCCGCGGGCCGGGACGTCGTCGCCGTGGACGACTCCTTCGACGCGGTCGAGAAGGCGGGAGTCGCCGTCCGGATTCCCTGACGGCGTCGGATGCCACAGATGTCCCACCGATCTTCCGTACCGACCAGGAAACAGGAGCGAGAAACCGCAATGAGCATCTTCCGACGAGGCCGGGGCGGTCCGGGGCGCGTGACCGTGCAGGAGGCGGCCGCGCGCACCGGCCACGGCAACGCCGGCGACAGCGGCGGTGACGCCGTGCTGCTGGATGTGCGCGAGCTGCACGAGTGGCAGGCGGGGCATGCGCCGCGCGCCGTGCATCTGCCGCTGTCCACGCTGGCCGCGGAGGCGGGGCTGCCCGCCGAGGCGCAGGCGCGGCCCCTGGTCGTGATCTGCCGCTCCGGCAACCGGTCCCGGCGGGCCGCGGAACTGCTGGTCGCCTGGGGTGCGCAGGCCGTGGACGTGATCGGGGGAATGGGGGACTGGGCGGAGGCGGGTCTGCCGGTGGTGGACGCACGCGGTGGGAACGGCACCGTCGCGTGAGCGCGCTCATACTCGCCCTGGCCGCCGGGGCGGTCATCGGCCTGGCGCTCGGCGCGCTCGGGGGCGGCGGCAGCGTGCTGGCCGTCCCCGCCCTGATCTACCTCCTCGACTTCACCCCGGTCGGGGCGACGACCGCGAGCCTGGTCATCGTCGCCGTCACCTCGGCCACCGCGATGTCCGCGCACGCCCGCGACGGGAACGTGCGCTGGCGTACGGGGGTGCTGTTCTCGGCGGCCGGGATCGGCCCGGCGATGCTGGGCGGCGCGCTCGCCGCCCGTATCCCGGCGGCCGTACTGACGGCGGCCTTCGCCGTGGTCGCGGGAGTGGCCGCCCTGCGTATGCTGCGGTCCGGTCCGGCCGCGGACGCCATCGTGCCGGTACGGCCGGGCCGGGCCGCGGCCGCGGGCGGCGGGCTCGGCGCGGTCACCGGTGTCCTCGGTGTCGGCGGTGGCTTCCTCGCCGTACCGGCGCTGGTGGGCGTGCTGGGCCTGCGGATGCGGAACGCGGTGGGTACCAGCCTCCTGGTCATCACCGTCAACTCACTGGCCGCGCTGGCGATGCGCGCAGGCACGGTCGAGGGGCTGGACTGGGCGGTCGTCGGGCCGTTCGTCGGGGCCGCGATCCTAGGCGCCTGGGACGGCAAGCGGCTGGCCGCGAAGATCTCAGGACACATGCTTCAGCGGATCTTCGCGGTGGTGCTGCTGGCGGTGGCGGCCTTCATGTTGATCGACGCGGCGCTGTGACGGCCGCCGAGGTGAGAGCCCTCACGCCAGGGACAGGAACAGCTTCTCCAGGCGCGAGCGCATCTGCTGGGCGTCCTCGCCGTTCTTGCGGCCGGACTCGATGTCGGTCATGCACTGCTGCATGCCGGTCGCGATGATCGCGAAGCCGGCCCGGTCCAGCGCGCGGGAGGCCGCGGCGAGCTGCGTGACGACCTCCTCGCAGTCCCGTCCCTCCTCGATCATCCGGATCACACCGGAGATCTGGCCCTGCGCCCGGCGCAGCCGGTTCAGCACGGACTTCAGGTCCGCACCCTCAAGCTCCAGTTCCACGACCACTCCTCGAAGAAAATACCCCTAGGGGTACTGTACGTCCCGATACGGGACGGCGTCGACCAATAAGGATCACACCTGCCATGACCAGCTCTCCCACCCCCGTCGCCCTCGCCGCCGAGCAGGCCCGCACCCGGCTGCACGAGCTCACCGTCATCGACGTGCGGACGCCCGCCGAGTACGCCTCCGGCCATCTGCCCGGCGCCCTGAACATCCCCCTGGACCACGTCCGCCGCGCCCTGCCGGAGATACGCCACGCCGCCGAGCAGGGTGACGTCCTCGTCGTCTGCGCCTCCGGTGCCCGCTCGGAGAACGCATGCAAGCTGCTGGCCGAGCAGGGCATACCGACCGCCACCCTCTCCGGTGGCACAGGCGCCTGGGCCGCCGAGGGGCACGACCTGCACACCCCGGCCGCCTGCGACACGCGCGCCGGCTGGAGCATGGAGCGCCAAGTGCGCTTCACCGCCGGCACGGTGGTGCTCCTGGGCCTCCTCCTCGGCCTGCTCGTGCACCCGGCCCTCCTGCTGATCTCGGCCGGTATCGCGGGCGGCCTGGTCTTCTCCGCCCTCACGAACACCTGCGGTATGGCGGCCGTGCTCGGCAAACTGCCGCACAACCGCCCGCGCGCGGCCGATCTCGACGTCGCGTTGGCCGCTCTGCGCAGCCGCTGAACCCGCGTTCCAGGGCGCCCGTGGAGACTCCATGGGCGCCCTGGATGTCAGTTCGCTTTCGTCGGGCCCGCAGCGGCCTTCCGGTGCACGGCGTCCATGTCGACGGCCCTGATCTTTCCGATGAGCTCCTCCAGGGCCTGCGGCGGCAAAGCGCCCGGCTGCGAGTACAGGACGGTCCGGTCGCGGACGGCCATCAGGGTGGGGATGGATGAGATCTGGAAGGTGCCGGCGAGTTCGGGTTGTGCTTCGGTGTCGACCTTGCCGAAGACGATGTCCGGGTGGCGGACGGCCGCCTTCTCGTAGACAGGGCCGAACGTCCGGCACGGTCCGCACCAGGCCGCCCAGAAGTCGATCAGTACGATCTCCGAACCGGTGACGGTCTCCTCGAAGTTGTCCTTGGTCAGTTCCATGGTGGGCATGGCTTCCGGTCTCCTCTCATATACCCGGTGGGGTATCTGGGTCCCTTCGGTTCAACCGGTGCCGGTCCGGGTTTGTTCCAGGCAGACGGGCGGCAGCGGGAACCAGCGCATCCGCTCGAAGTCGGCCGGCAGCCCGGTGGGGCCGTCGTCGAGAGAATCCGCACGGCAGGTCAGCACCTCGCGTGCACGGTTGAGCTGGCCCGACAGTGCTTCCTCGCCCAGCCGGTGATGGCGGACCGCCGACGCGGTGATTCGTCCGTCGGCGGCGAAGCGTACGTCGGTCAGCCGCAGCGGAGGAGCGGCCGGGCCGGTGCGATGGCGCCACTGCCCGGTGTGCGGGTCGAAGCGGTAGTCGGGGAGGAGCCGGTGGCCGTACGCGGCGATCAGCTCGACGGCGTCGATGAGGTAGTCGCGGACGGTGTCGCTGATGAAGTAGTTGAAGTTGACGCGGATCCAGCCGGGTTTGATGCCGTCGCAGCCGTGGACGACCTCGTCGAGCAGGGCGTGGGAGGTGGCCGGGTCTATGGCGAGCAGGCGGTGGCCGTACGGTCCGGCGCACGAGCAGCCGCCGCGGGCCTGGATGCCGAACAGGTCGTTGAGCAGGGCGACGACGTAGTTGTGGTGCAGGTGGGCGTGGTCGCCGTGGCGGATGCGGAAGGAGACGATGGACAGGCGGCGGGCGTGGTGGTTGCCGAGGATCTCGATGCCGGGGTTGCGGTCCCAGTCCGAGAGGGCCGGCGCCAGTGGCGCTGCTCGGCGGCCTGGATGGTGTCGGTGCCGACGGCTTGTTTGAGGGTGAAGACCAGACCGGCGCGGATGGACTCGACGATGGCCGGGGTGCCGCCCTCCTCGCGGGCGACGGGGTCGTCGAGGTAACGGTGGCCGAGCGGGTCGACGAAGGCGACGGTGCCGCCGCCGGGCGCGGTGGGCACCCGGTTGCGCACGAGTTCACGGCGTACGACGAGCACGCCCGGGGTCTGCGGGCCGCTGGCGAACTTGTGCGGTGACAGGAAGACCGCGTCCTTGTGGTCGCGCGCGCCGGGCTCGCTCTCCGCGACCCGGATCGGAACGTACGGGGCGGCCGCCGCGTAGTCCCAGAAGGACAGCGCGCCGTGCGCGTGCAGCAGCCGGGCGATGCGGTCGGTGTCGGTGAGGATGCCGGTGACGTTGGAGGCGGCCGAGAAGCTGCCGATGCGCAGCGGCCGGTCGGCGTACCGGACCAACTGCGCCTTCAGTTCACCGAGATCGATGTGACCGTCCGCGTCCTCGTCGATGACCACGACGTCGGCGACCGACTCCCGCCAGGGCAGTTCGTTCGAGTGGTGCTCGTACGGGCCGACGAATACGACCGGGCGTACGGCCCGCGGCAGCGGGTCAGGCCGGCGCAGCTCCAGGATGCCCACCAGTTTGTTGACCGCTGCGGTCGCTCCCGAGCCGCAGAAGACGACGAGGGCGTCCTCGGTGCCGCCGACCGCGTCGCGGATGATCCGCCGGGCGTCCTCGCGCAGCCGGGTCGTCTGCAGCCCGGTGCTGGAGCTCTCCGTGTGGGTGTTGCCGTAAAGGGGCAGCACCTGCTCGCGCACGAAGTCCTCGGCGAAGTCCAGGGAGCGGCCGGAGGCGGTGTAGTCGGCGTAGACGAGGCGCCGGGGGCCGTAAGGGCCCTCCAGCACCTCGTCGTCGCCGATCAGGCCGCGACGGATGCGGTCCAGAAGGGGGGAGGCGGGCGGCGCCAGGTGCGTGCTCATGGTGCCAGTCCGATGCCGATCTCGGGTGGCTGCTGCAGTGTGTTGTGGACCGTGCAGCGTGAGGCGACGGCGAGCAGGGCCGTGCGGCGCTGCTCGGGCAGTCCGGGCGGTGGGACGATCGTGACGTGCACGGAGGCCACGCGGGCGGGCCGGTCGGTGGCCATGGTGAATTCCGTACGGACACGCAGTCCAGCCTGGTCCAGGCCGTGGCGGTGCAGGAAACGACCCGCGTAGAAGGCGACACAGGTGGCCAGCGAGGCGGCGAACAGTTCGGTGGGAGTGGGGGCGATGTCCGTGCCGCCCGCCTCGACGGGCTGGTCGACGTGGATGTGGTGGCCGCGGATGTCCACGGTGTAGATGTCGCGGTCGGCGTGGGTCACCTCGAGGCGGTGCACGTCCGCGTCCTGCGGCTGGTTCGTGGGGAGGGTCTGCGGTGCGGTGCCGGTCATGGCCGGGCCCCTTCTCTTCGGCGTCGGCTGCTGTTGGTTCCAGTCGACCGCGAACCGCGCTACTGATCGAGAGGCCGACGGGGTGTGCCAGGGGCGGTTCGGCCCTCGCACCGGCAGCCGTCGTCGCATACCCTGGTAGGTATTTTTTCAGGGGGTTCGCGGCGGGCGGGCAGCGCACGGGGTCTGCGGGGCGGGTCGAAGGCATACCCGGGTGGGTACCTTGGTGGGGACCAACGGCCCATGCCTCGCCCCCATCTTCCGCACGACAGTGGGGACATGGGCCAACACATCGTGATACTCGGAGGCGGCACCGCCGGCACGCTGACGGCGAACAGGCTGCGCCGCATGTACGACGAGGACGAATGCCGGATTACCGTGGTCGACCAGGACGACGACCACGTCTACCAGCCCGGCCTGCTGTTCGTCCCCTTCGGCGCGGCCCAGCCGCGCCACCTCGTCCGGTCACGTCCGCGGCAACTGAACGCCGCCATCGACTACAAGATGGCGAGGATCGAGCGGGTGGACCTGGGCGCACGGACGGTGCACCTCAGTGGCGGCATCCGGCTGCCCTACGACGTCCTCGTGGTCGCCACCGGGGCCACGCTGCTGCCGGAGGAGACCGAGGGGCTGACCGGTCCAGGCTGGGGAGAGAAGGTCTTCACTTTCTACGACCTTCCCGGCGCTGTCGGTCTGCACCACGCCCTTGAGCGCTTCGAGGGCGGGCGCGTCGTGGTGAACGTGGCCGATCTGCCGGTCAAGTGCCCTGTCGCGCCACTGGAGTTCGCTTTCCTCGCTGACTGGTACTTCCAGCGGCGCGGCATCCGCGACAAGGTCCGACTGACGTACGCCACCCCGCTGGACGCCGCCTTCACCAAGCCCGTCGCCGCCAAGGCGCTCGGCGGGCTGCTGGCGGACAAGGGCATCGAGCTGGTCACCGAGTTCACGCTCGGCGAGGTCGACGGCGAAGGCGGCCGGCTGGTGTCGTACGACGAACGCGAGGTGCCCTTCGACCTGGCGGTGGTCGTGCCACTGCACGGCGGCGCCGAGTACGTCGGCCGCTCCGCGGACCTCGGCGACGAGCTGGGCTTCATCCCCGTCGACCAGCGCACCCTCCAACACCCCCAGTATCCCGAGGTGTTCGCCATCGGCGACGCGGCCGGGCTGCCGGCGTCCAAGGCGGGCTCGGTGGCGCACTTCGCGGGGGAGACGCTCACGCACAACATCGGCCGCTTCCTGGCGGGACAACCACTGGACGCGACCTTCGACGGGCACACCAACTGCTTCGTCGAGACGGGCTTCCACAAGGCGCTGCTCATCGACTTCAACTACGAGACCGAGCCGCTGCCAGGCCACTTCCCGGCTGCGGTGGGCCTGCCGCTGCTGAAGGAGTCGCACGCCAACCACCTCGGCAAGCTGGCTTTCGAATGGCTGTACTGGCACAGCCTCCTGCCCGGCCGGGAACTGCCCGGCATCGACTCGGCGATGCCCGAGCACGGCAAACACCACGTCCACGCCTGAACATCTCTGAACGTCTCTGAACGAAGGAGATCACCGTCATGCCCACCGCCACCTACGGCGACACCGCCGTCCCCGTCGACGACGAGGGCTTCTTCACCGATCCCGACCGCTGGACCGAGCCCATGGGCGAGCAGATCGCCCACGAGGCGGGCATCGAGGAACTGACCGACCGGCACTGGACGGTCATCCACTTCATGCGTGCCGAATACGCCGCCAAGGGCACCGGCCCCACCGTGCGCGTCCTGGGCAAGACGTCCGGCGTGAGCGTCAAGGAGCTGTACCAGCTCTTCCCCAAGGGCCCGGCCAAGACCGCGGCGAAGATCGCCGGAATTCCCAAGCCGCGCGGCTGCATCTGACCTCCCGGTCATCGCCCCCGCCATCGTCTCTGTCATATAGGAGCGTGCCGTCATGGCCGACACCGCCACCACCCGGGCGACGATCGAGAAGGTCTCGATCATCGTCTCCAAGGGGTCCCTGGAAGGGATCTATCCGGCCCTGATCATGGCCAACGGCGCCCGCGCCGAGGGCATCGAGGCCGACCTGTTCTTCACCTTCTTCGGACTCGACGCCATCACGAAGAAGCGCTGGGAGCACATCAAGCTGGCCACTGTCGGCAACCCGGGCCTGCACCTGCCCACCCTGCTGGGCGGCATGCCGGGCGTCCCCGACCTGGTCCCCCGCTACATGGAACGCAAGATGGACAAGCTCGACATCCCGCCGATCCCCGAGTTCATCGAGATGATCGCCGACACCGGCGCGGGCCTGTACGCCTGCAAGGCGTCGGTCGATCTCTTCGAACTCGACAAGGACGACCTCGTCGAGCAGGTCCAGGACGTCATCACGGTCGGCGAGTTCTACGAGCACGCGGCTGGCGGCCAGATCATCTACACCTGAGATGACCGGTACCGGCTCAGGGCACGGTCTGTCGGACGGAGTGCGGCGCGTGCCGGCGGTGGTCGCCCATCCCGACGACGAGTCGTTCGGGCTGGGCGGCCTGCTGGGCCTGCTGTCCGACGGCGGCGTGCCCACGACGGTCCTCTGCTTCACCCACGGTGAGGCGTCCACCCTGCACGGCAGCCCCGGCGACCTGCACACCGTCCGCGAGGGCGAACTCGCCTGCGCCGCACGGGAGCTGGGCGTCCAGCGCGTGGAACTGGCCGGACATCCGGACGGCGGCCTGGGCGACATCCCGTCGTACCGGCTCACCGCGCAAGTCACTCGCCTCATCGGCGAGGAGCGCCCCAGCCACCTGCTCGTGTTCGACACGGGAGGCGTCACCGGACACCGGGACCACCAACGAGCCACCGAGGCCGCGCTGCTGTCTGCCCGCCGGGCCGGTGCCGCCGTCCTGAACTGGACCCTGCCCAGGAGGTGGCGGACCGGCTGAATGCCGAGTTCGGCACGTCCTTCACCGGCCGTGACCCGGCCGAGTGCCGAGTCGTCGAACCGGTGCCACGGCAGCGACAGCGCCGCGCCATCGCCTTCCCCCAGTCTCGGCTTCGCTCGACCGGGTGGTGCCCCCACCGCCAGCCAGTCGTCGGACAATCCGGTGCTCTGGCGCCGTCTGGAACTCCTCGGCGACCGCGAATACCTGCGCATCCTGGAGTGACGTGCCCGTCGCCGAAGTCAGAAGGAAGGGCCGCTCTTCGGTGGCGGCCCGAGGGTATCGGTGCCGCGCTCGGCCAGGCCGGCGTGCAGGAGGAGCAGGCGAGCCAGGTCGCGGGCCTCGTCGGCGGTGAGGGCCGCCCACGCTCCAGGCTCGCCGCCCTGGTCCTGGCCCACGTCCAGGGTGATCCGGGTGATGGGCTGGTGTGCGGGAGCGAGCCGCAGACACCGCACCGCGATCCTGCGCCCGCAGGTCGTCACAAGACATGTGTCCTCGGTTGTCCTGGCAGGTCCGTCGTGTCCTGCTGTCGTCATCGGCCTCACGCTCCTTCGCCAGGTCCGGTCGGTCCCCGGGCGCCGACTACGACTTGTATACCCGGAGGGGTATAGGGAACAGCGCGGTGCGAGGCCGAATTGTTCCGCCCCCGCCCCGCCCGCGCCTGGGTGTTCCGTGCGATGCGGGGCAAGTCTCGTCGGACAACATGCGCAAGTGCCGATGGGGGTGGATGTCAGGCCGTGTGGTCCTCCATCGACGAGGGTCGTGAAAATACCCTGGGGAGTATCCGAACCGTGATCGTCCGGGAGGGATCCTCCGATGACCGTCTCTGACCAACTGGCCGAGCCCACCGAGTACACCCGTCTGCCTCTCATCGGCGACAGGGCGCCGGGCTTCGAGGCCGAGTCCACACACGGCCCGGTCAGCCTGACCGACTACGCCGGGCACTGGTTGGTGCTCTTCAGCCACCCGGCCGACTTCACCCCGGTGTGCACCACCGAGTTCGTCGCCTTCACCGAACTCGCCGACGAGTTCGCCGCCCGCGACACCGCCCTGCTCGGCAACTCCGTGGACTCCGTCCACAGCCACGTCGCCTGGACCCGCTCGATCGGGGAGAAGCTGGGCGTGCGGATCCCGTTCCCGATCATCGCCGACCTGGACATGCGCGTCGCGCACGCCTACGGCATGCTCCACCCGAACACGTCCGGCACCGCCGCCGTACGCGCCGTCTTCGTCATCGACCCGGAGCAGACCATACGGGCGGTGCTGTAATACCCGATGAACGCCGGACGCATGATTCCTGAGATCCTGCGGCTCGTCGACGCCCTGCAGACCTCCGACCGCGACGGCGTCTCCTGCCCCGCCAACTGGCATCCCGGCGAGGACGTCGTCCTGGGCGCCCCGCGCACCGAGGCTGAACTGGAGGCCAGGCTGGCCGACGACAGCGTCAAGCTCACGGACTGGTACCTGGCGACGAAGCCCGGCACACCATCCTGACCCGGCATGGGCCTCGCCGGACGGTCTCATCGCCGCACGGCGTGGACGAGTGCGTCGAGGGCCGTACGGGTTCCGCCCTCGGCGTCGGTCACCGGCCGGGTGACCGTCTCGGCCCGCAGGATGTCGGCGTACGGCCGCCACAGATCGGCGACCTGCCCGGCGGTGTACAGCACGCGCGGATCCTGCGGGCCGCCGTGGCCGTGCTCGGGATTGGCCGCGTCGTGGCCGACGAGCAGCAGGGTTCCGCCCTCGCGTACAGCAGTGGCGGCCCGCGGCAGCACCTGGGACATCTCCGGCCACGGCAGGTGCAGATAGGCGATCAGCACCAGGTCGTACGTTGCTTCCGGAGGCGCCCAGGCCGTGAGATCGGTGCGGACGGTGTGCAGCCGCACGCCGCGGTCGGCGGCCAGCCGCTCGGCCTTCTCCAGTGCTACGGCGGAGAAGTCGACGGCGTCCACCTCCCAGCCCCGTTCCGCGAGCCAGACCGCGTTGCGCCCCTCGCCGGCGGCGAGGTCCACCGCCCGCCCGGACGGCTCCAGACCGGCCAACTCCTCCTCGACGAACCGGTTGGGCTCCGCCTTCCACACCAGCTCGCTGCCCCGATACCGCTCGTCCCAGCCTGCTGCGTCCATCGTGTGCACCTCATTCCTCCGGTCGTTCCTCCGGGTCAGTGGAATCCTCGTCCGTACCGATGCCGCTGTCCGGGTCCTCCGCATCGTCTCCGGCGAGCAGATACGGGTAGGGGCAGCTGCTGGGGTCCGGGGCGATGCAGGCGTTGCAGGGGCGGGACCGGTCGATGACGCACTTCGGCGTCGGTCTCATGCCGCACCGCCTGCGTCGTCCCGGGTGTCGAAGCGGCCGGACAGTTGCCGCGAGGCGCGTTTGAAGGCCAGAACGGGAACGTAGTGGCGCACGCGCGCGTCGGCGAAGTACGCGATCGACTCTGCCGCCGTGGTCGCCAGCGTCTCGGCCGGGACATCCGGGAATCGGCGTTCGAGCCGCGCCTGGACGTCCTGGCGGGCGCGTTGCTCTTCCGCTGGTGTCGGTGGGCCGGCCGGTCGGGGTGTCGGGGCAGTGACTGCCCGGCGGGACGGCCCGGTCGGTGAGGACGGGGAGAGAGGTCACCTTCATACCCCCTGAGGTATGGGGTCCCGGTGGTCAGGCGAGGGTCAGGAGCAGCTTCTCCAGTTCGGCCTCGCTCAGCGCAGGGTTGTGTCCCTGTTGCCCCTCGGTGAGGCACTGGTGAATGCCGCCCGCCACTATCTTGAAGCCGGCCCGGTCCAGGGCGTGGGAGGCCGCGGCCAGCTGGGTGACGACGTCCCTGCGGTCCCGCTCCGCCTCGATCATGGTGATGACCGCGGCCAGTTGCCCCTTGGCCCGCCGCAGCCGGTTGAGCACCTCGGCCCACGAGTCCGTTTCCTCGGTCACGAGGTTCACGACCTCTCTCACGGCTTCTGTCTCGTCCGTCACCGGACACCTCCAGGGGTCGGGTTCGTCGGAGGTTCGGGAGGCGCCGCTATGTGTCGTGCGGCGATGGCGCGGTGCCGCTGCTGTGGGCGGTGCGCTCACCTGTGGAGCGGGGGACCGTCGGTGCGTCTTCCTCGGTGGACGGCGCAGATACGTCGTCGGTCAGGCTCCGTGTTCGCTCGGTGTCGCGCAGCGTGTACCAGCTGAACACGACCCCCGCCGCCGCGGCCACGGAGGCCCAGGTCCACGGACTGGTCAGCAGCGTGTGGCGCAGATCGGAGCCGGTCTGCTGGCTCAGGACGAAGACGCCCATGACGGCTACGAACCAGCCGAAGGACTTGCGCAGCGCGTCCTGTGGGATGCGCCCGGCGAGACGGCCGCCGATCACGCTGCCGACGACGGCGGTTGCCGTCACGAGGGCGGCGAACCCCCAGTCGATGTGCACGCTGGCGAGGTAACCGGCCAGCCCGGCGAAGGACTTCATGGAGATGACCAGCAGCGAGGTGCCGACGGCCACGGTCATCGGCAGCCCGCCCAGCAGGGCCAGGGCGGGCACGACCAGGAAGCCGCCGCCCGCGCCGACCAGTCCGGTGACCAGGCCGACGACGATGCCCTCCAACAGGACGTGAACGACCGGGAGTTCGTGGTGGACCTTCTTCGGCTGCTGCCTGCGGCCGCGGATCATGGCGACGGCGGTGGCGATCATCATGAGGGCGAAGGCGAGCAGCAGGACGGTGCCGGGGATGAACTCGGCGAGCCGTCCGCCCGCGTAGGCGCCGGTCATGCCGGCGAGCCCGAACAGCAGCCCCGTACGCCACCGCACGCGTCCGGCACGCGCGTGCGAGACGACGCCGGCTGCGCTGGTGACGCCGACGACGAACAGGGAGGTGGCGATGGCCTCCTTGGTCTCCATCCCGGCCAGGTAGACCAGGATGGAGACGGTCAGGATGGACCCGCCGCCGCCCAGGACGCCGAGGCTGACCCCGATGAGCAGCGACGCGGCGATGATCACGGCGATCACGACGAGCCTCGCAGGGCGGCGACGACCGTGTCGAGGTCGGTGCGCGGACCACGGTTGTAGGGCAGCTTCGACAGCAGCATGCCCATCGCGCAGGTGTTGGTGAGTGCGGCGACGGTCAGTCCGGCGCCGACGGCGGTGCCGATGAGGTGCAGCCCGGGCAGGAACAGGCCCGCGACGCCGGTGACCAGGACGAGGGTTCCGGCGATGAGGCGCACCTGGCGTTCCAGATCCCAGCGTTCGGGGCCGCGGGTGAGCGGGCCTGAGGCGGTCTCCCACGCCGTGACGCCGCCGTCGAGGACGCGCAGGTTGGGCAGTCCGGCTTCGGCGAGGGCCTGTTCGGCCTGGGCGGCGCGGGCGCCTGAGCGGCAGATGAGGATGACGTCCTCGTCGAGGTGGTGGCGCAGTTCGGCGCGGTGCTCGCGCAGGGTGTCGAGGGGGACGTTGTAGGAGCCGGGGATGTGGGCGGTGCGGAACTCGCCGGGCGTGCGCACGTCCAGCAGGCGCGGGCCTTCGCCGTCCTGCGTCAGGTCGCGCAGGGTCGCGGGATCGAGTCGGGGTTTGTCGGCACTGGTGGTCATCGGGGGTCCTTGCTGTCCGTGAAGCGTTCTTCTTGTGAGGGGGGACCGGGCGGCGGCCGACGGTTTCGGCCGCCGCCCGGTGTGCGGTGGATCAGACGTCGGCAGATGCGGGCAGGGCGAGCCAGGCGCCGTAGCCGCCGAGCAGGTCGGAGACGTCGGTGCGGCCCTGGTGGCGCAGCAGGCTGGCGGCGATGGAGGAGCGGTGGCCGCCCGCGCAGTGGGCGACCAGGGGTCGGTCGGCCGGGATCTCGTCGATGCGGCGGGCGAGTTCGGCCAGCGGGATGTGCAGGGAGCCCTCGATGAAGCCCTCTTCGCGTTCGGCGGTGTTGCGCACGTCGAGGACCAGCGGCGGCTCCTCACCTTCGAGCAGGCGGCGCAGTTCGTTCGCCGTCAGGCGGCTCGCCTGCTCCATCTCGTCGGCCAGTGCCGGGAAGGCGCCCTCGGGCTCGCGCAGATAGCCGCCGACCCTGTCGAAGCCGATCCGGGCGAGCCGGGTGACGACCTCCTCCTCCCGGTCCTGCGGCGCGATGACGACGACGTCCTGCTCGGGGGCGACGACCATGCCGGCCTGCTCGGCGAAGCGGCCGTCCGCGGGCACGTTGACCGAGCCGTGCAGATATCCGGGCGCGAAGTCCTGCGGCGAGCGGGCGTCGAGGACGACCGCCCCCGCCGCGCGCCGCTGCATGAACTCCTCGACCGACAGCGGCCGGGGCGCGGCGGCCGCGTCGAACAGGCCGTGCTCCTTGCGGTTGAGGATGGCGTCGTAGACGAAGTAGGCGGGCGCGGACGGCTGGCCCTCGGTGACCAGCGCGACGAACTTCTCCTCACTCATGGGCCGGCAGGCGTAGTTGGTGGCGCGCTGCTCGCCGATGGTGGACTGACGCTGGGTGGAGAGGTTCTTGCCGCAGGCGGAGCCGGCGCCGTGCGCGGGGAAGACCCGTACGGCATCCGGGAGGGCCATCAGTTTGTACTGGATGGTGTCGTAGAGCATCGTGCCGAGTTCGTCGGCGGTCACGCCGATCGAGGCGAGCAGGTCGGGCCGGCCCACGTCGCCGATGAACAGCGCGTCGCCGGTGAGGACGCCGTAGGGGACGGCGTCGGTGGCGTGTTCGTAGACCAGGACGCTGATCGACTCCGGTGTGTGGCCGGGGGTTTCGAGGATCTGGAGTGTGACGTCGCCGAGGGTGATGCGTTCACCGTCGGTCAGCTTGTGGATGGGGTACTCGGCCTCGGCGCGCTGTCCGTAGCCGATCCACGCGCCGGTGCGGTCGGCCAGCTCCAGGTGGCCGGCGAGGAAGTCGGCGTGGAAGTGGGTGTTGACGACGGCCTCGATGGTGAAGCCGTGCTCGGCGGCGTCCGTGAGGTACTCGGAGACGTCGCGGCGCGGGTCGACGACGACGGCCCTGCCCGTGGTCTCGTCGGCGATCATGTACGACGCCTGGGAGAGGCAGTCGAGGTAGTACTGGGCGAAGAACATGGTCGGGTGACCTCCGTGTCAGAAGGATTTGATTACCCCTGGGGGTATATAGAAGGGTCTGGTCCGCCTTTGCCGGAGGGCGGGGACGGTGGCCGGCCCGGGTCGGGGGATGCCCGGGCCGACCGGTCAGAGGCGGCCGGTGAGCATGCCGTGCCAGTACACCGGCGGCAGGCCGTACCGCTTGAACACCCACATCGTGCGCCGCTCCTTGAAGGGGTGGAGCAGCGGGAACGAGGGTGTGGGGTTGAGGTCGTAGTCGAACTCGGCGAGCAGCATCCGGTCCCGGGCGGTCACCAGCGGGCAGGACGTGTAGCCGTCGTACCGGTGCGACGGAGCCCGGCCGTTCATGGCGTCGAGCAGATTGCCGGCCACGACAGGGGCCTGCTTGCGCACCGCGGCACCGGTCTTGGACGTAGGCAGGTTC
This sequence comes from Streptomyces sp. MMG1533, assembly GCF_001279775.1. Classification (GTDB taxonomy): domain Bacteria; phylum Actinomycetota; class Actinomycetes; order Streptomycetales; family Streptomycetaceae; genus Streptomyces. The sequence goes on from NZ_LGDG01000213.1 coordinate 246,821, forward strand.
GCCACGTCGCCGAGCGCGAAGACATTGTCGTAGGACGGGTGTTGGAGCGTGTGCTTGTCCGCGGCGACGAAGCCCTGCGGGCTCGCGGGGTCGGCGAGCGGGCTCGCTTTGACCCAGTCGGGTGCGCTCTGCGGTGGCACAGCGTGCAGGAGGTCGTAGCGGATGGTCTCCTTGGTGCCGTTCGCATGGTCGGTGACGGTGATCTCGCGGGCGTCGCCGTCGACGGCGGTCATCTCGGAGCGCAGCCGCACCTCGATGCCGTACCGGGCGGCCACCTTCTCCAGGACATCGCCGGGTCCGGGATGACGAGCATGATGCGGATGTCGTCCAGGACCTTCTTTCTGCGCCAGTGGTCGGCGGCCAGGTAGGCGATCTTCTGCGGGGCACCGCCGCACTTCAGCGGGGTTGCCGGGTGGGTGAACACGGCCGTGCCCGAGCGCATGTTTTTGATCAGCTCCCAGGTGCGCGGGGCGTATTCGGGTGCGTAGTTGCTGCTCACCCGGTCGTGGCCGACGGCCTCGGCCAGGCCCGGTACCCCGTCCCAGTCGAGTTGCAGGCCGGGCGCCAGCACCAGGTGTTCGTAGGTGAGCGCGTCGCCGCCGGACAGGGTCACCGAGCGGGCGTCGGGGTCGACGGCCAGTGCGCGCCGGCGGATCCAGCGCACGCCGTCGGGTATCACGGAGCCTTCGGGACGATGGGTGGCGCTCAGGGGTGCCTGGCCGCCGCCGACCAGGGTCCACAGCGGTTGGTACCAGTGGGTGTCGGACGGTTCGATCAGGGTGATGTCGCTGATGCCGGCGCGGCGCAGGCGGGCGGCGACGCTGATGCCGGCGCTGCCGCCGCCGATGACGGCGACGCGGTGTCGGCCGGAGATCGGGGCGTCGGTGGGGGAGGGTGTGGCGGCCAAGGCGGTGCTCCTTTCCAGCTGGCCGTTGTGCGGGTGCCGGACGGGGGTCAGGCGGCGTGCTCGTGCGAACCGGCCGCGACCGGACGTCCGGCACGGGCCCAGGCGGAGGTGCCGCCGGCCACGGAGTAGGCGTCGATGCCGCGGGAGTTCATCCAGTCGGCCGCGGTCCTGCTGCGGTTGCCGCTGGCGCAGATCACGAACACCGGCCGGTCGGCGGGCAGTTCACCGCACCGGACGGGCACGGTCCGCAGCGGCATCAGCCGCGCGCCCGGGACGTGCCCGGCCGCGTACTCGTCCGCTTCCCGGACGTCGACGACGAGCGCGCCGTCGGCCCAGGCCGCCGCGAACGCTTCCTGTGTCACTTCACGAGCCACTTCGTTGCCTCCTCAATTACCCCCGGGGGTATCTCTCCGGCGAGAGTACGGCGGCTCGGAGTGGAGCGTCAAATACCCCTAGGGGTATTTGCCTGGGAGGCAAGTCGCGGCTCGACGCCGGGGCCGGGAACGAGCCATGACCCGTGGGGCGCGGCCCTGGGCAGCCGGAGCGTCATCCGTGTTCCGCCGCCCGGTCCGGAGGCCGCGGTGACCGTGCCGCCGTGGGCGGTGACCAGCTCCTTGACCACGGCGAGGCCGATGCCGCTGCCGCCCGCGGAACGAGCGCGGGCCCCACGCCACAGACGGTCGAAGACGTGCGGCAGCTCTTCGGTGGGGATGCCCGGACCGGTGTCCTCCACCTCCACGAGCGCCTCGAAGGGCGTGGCGGAGGTGGTGACCGTGACGGCGTCGCCGGGACGGCAGTGGCGGGCGGCGTTGCTCAGCAGGTTGCCGAGGGCCTGGTGCAGCCGGTCGGCGTCCGCGCGGACCAGCAGGGCGACGGGGCCGGGGGCGGTGCGTACGGTCAGCCCCGCGGTGCGCAGCTCGGCCTCGCGCTCGGCCACGGCGGCGACGGCCAGGGCGGTCAGATCCACCTCGGCCAGGTGCAGGGACAGCCGGGCCGACTCGGCCTCCGCCAGTTCCCCGAGGTCACCGACGATGCGGCCCAGCCGCAGCGCCTGGTCGTGCAGGGAAGCCAGGCGCGCGGCCGACGGGTCGGCGTAGCCGTCGCGCAGTTCCTCGAGCCCCGCCTGCAACGAGGCCAGCGGCGTACGCAGTTCGTGGGCGACGTCCGCGGCGAGCCGGTGGCGGGCCTGCTCGGCGTGGCCGACGTCGTCGGCCATGGCGTCGAAGGCGCGGGCGAGGTCGCCGAGTTCGCCGGGTGCGTCGATCCGGGTTCGCGCGGTGCGGTCCCCTGCGGCCAGCGCGCGGGCGGTGGAGGCGACCCGGACCACCGGAGCGGTCAGGCGCCGGGTGACGAACCAGCTCACGGCCAGCGCCAAGGCCACGGCTCCGACGGCGGCCGCGGCCACCCAGCCCCAGGCGACGGACCGGCCCGCCGACCCGGAGCCGGCCGAGAAGGCGAGGCGCACGGAGCCGACGGTGCTGCCGTCGACCACCACGGGCGCGCTCGCGCCGGCCCCCTGCCCGTGATGCCCGGGTCCCGAGCCGGACATGCCGGGCTCGTCCTCCCACCCGGCGCCGGAGCCGCCGGAGATCATCTCGTCGTCCGCGTTGCGCACCGTGAGCACCGCGCCGGCGCCGGTTGCGATGGAGCGCGCCGCCGACAGGTCGGCTGTCGACCAGCCGCCCGCAGCCCGGTAGGCGTCGGCGGCGGCTGCGGCCACCTGGTCGGCGGCCCTCTGCCGGTCGGCCTGGTGGGCACTGCTGAGCCCGCGGTCGGTTCCGACGAGCGCAGCGACCGTCAGCAGGGCCACGGACGCCAGTGCCACCACGGCGAACGCGGCGAACAGCCGTCGGCCAAGCGGGCCGAGCCCACCGGACGGCCGAACGCCGGAGCGCGGCGAACGTGGCTCACGCGTCATGGGCCCACCCCAGCCGGTAGCCCACGCCCAGCACCGTCTCCACGAGCTCGGGGCCGGCGCTCCCGAGCTTGTGCCGCAGGTTCTTCACATGCGAGTCGATCGTCCGCTCGTACCCGGCGAACTCGTAGCCTCGCACCCGGTTGACCAGCTCATAGCGCGAGTACACCCGCCCCGGCACCGACGCCAGCGTGGTCAGCAGACCCCACTCGGTGGGCGTCAACTCCAGGGAACAGCCGTCCAGCACCGCCTCGTGCCGCGCCTCGTCGATCCGCAGCCGTCCTTCGCCGTACGACGCGATGGGCGCCGCCCCCGTCGCCGTACCCCCAACCCGCTGCAGCACCGCACCCACCCGCAGCACCACCTCAGTGGGACTGAACGGCTTGGTCACGTAGTCGTCGGCGCCCAGCCGCAGCCCGTGGATGCGGTCCTCGATGGTGCTGCGCGCGGTCAGCACCACCACCGGCACCCGCCCGCGCTCACGGGCCTCGCGCAGCACCTCGTCACCGTCCACGTCCGGCAGCCCGAGATCCAGCAGCGTCAGGTTGATCCCACGCTCGCCGAGCAGCCGTACGGCCTCGGCGCCTGAGCCGGTCGTCAGCACGCCGTATCCGGCGCGCTCCAGGTAGCGGCGCAGCAACTCGCGGATCTCCCTCTCGTCCTCGACGACGAGCACGGTGGCGGCCATGTCCCACACCTACGCGCCACGCGCACGCCCCCGGGAGGGGCCGAACAGCCCCAACCCGCCCGTCGACCGTCTCCATCCCGTCTCCACACGCACCGCACGGCGACTGCAGGGCCCGGCGCGACGGTGACGGTGTGGGAACGGAAGACGCCCCCACGGAACCGAGGAGGTTCGCCATGAAGCGCAACATCAAGATCGCGACGGCGGTCACCGCGGGTGCTCTCGCCATCGGCGGCGTGCTGGCAGTGGGCCCGGTGATCGCGGACCCCGGTAGCGGCGGGCCGGTGGCCGCGCAGACCACGTCCCAGAACATGTTGACGGACGCTCAGCACCAGGCGCGCCACCACGGGGGCCCCACGGACGGCATCCGGCAGCATGACGGAACCTGCGACGGAGCCGCCCTGGCCGAGCAGGGCACCCTGACGGTCGCTCAGAAGGCCACGCTGGCGAGCATGGCCGAGGAGGAGAAGCTCGCGCACGACCTCTACACGGCGTTCGCGGACCGGCACGACGTGCGCGTCTTCGAGCGGATCTCGGCGGCCGAGACCCAGCACCTGACCGCCGTGCGCACCCTGCTGGACCGCTACGACGTCACCGACCCGACCGCCGGCAAGCCGGCCGGTGAGTTCTCCGACCCGGCCGTGCAGGCCACCTACGACCGGCTCCTGAAGCAGGGTGAGGACAGCCTGTCCGGAGCCCTGAAGACGGGCCGTACGGTCGAGACCGACGACATCGCCGCACTGACCAAGGCGCTGTCCGGACTCACCGCCCCGGACACGCGCCAGGTGTACACCAACCTGCTCGCCGCCTCCGAAATGCACCTGACGGCATTCGAGCACTGGATCGCCGACGAGTAGAACGAGCAAAGGGAGACGGTCCCGGCCTGTACCTGGACGGGACCGTCGGGTTCGACGGTGGTCATCGTGCCGGATGTCAGCAGGCCTGCGCCGACGGCGATCGGCAGGGCCAAAATGGTGGAGCTGCTGTCGATGATGTTCTGCGCGTTGAGGTCCTGCACGTACGCCGGGTACGGGGTGTGCGTGGAGCCGGACGACGCCGTCCGGGCGTAGTGGTGCGGGATCGGCTTCACGGACTTGACCGAGCCGTCCGTGTTCAGCAGCACCTGCTCGCTGTCGGGTGCCGGAAGTCGAACGGCCGGTGCCCCCAGTCGCTCTCGATGAACTTTGTGATCGACGCCGCGCGTCTTCTTCCAAGGCGTCCATGGCCTCGTTGCCGATGTGCATCCCGGCGGCGGCGTGGTGGGCGCGGGTGATCGTGGAGTCCAGGCACAAGTCCGTCTTCCCCTGGTGGGTGGCCTCGGCGATCAGGCTTTTCAGCGACACGGCGAAGAACCGGCATCCCGCCAGCCCCGGAAGCGGCCGTGGACCGTCGGCCAGGAACCGAACTCGGCGGGCAGCTCCCGCCCCTGGGCACCGGACCGGAACCGCCAGATCCCCCCGCAGACTGCTCCCGCAGCCGCTCGGGGCACGGGACGAAGCGGCCGATCGACAGGCAGCTCTCGGTGAACTTCCTCTGCTCGTCGATGAGTTGGCTACACGTCACCCCCAGCGTCCTACCGGATCCCGCCCTCGCCTGGGGGTGCGATCCGGGTAGGCGCTGAGCGTTACACGCGGCCAGGGTGGCGTGCACTATTCAGTGTGTGCACCGGTAGTGCGGACACCGGCGAGGGTGTGCGCACCCGGTCGCGGCACTGTGTCAGGCATGCACGCACCGGTCGACGGAGGGTCGTCGTGAACGAGTCCGAACCGACCGCTGAGTGCTCCTGGTCAAGAGCGCCTACTGGTCGGTCCGCACCAGAGGGCTCCCGTGGGCGGATCCGCTCGACGAGGTGGCGCTGGGCGGCGACGCCACGGAGCTCTATATGAGCGGCGCCTACACCGGGAATATGTACATTCGGATACGTCGCGCGGACGGCAGCAGGTTTCGTCTGCCCCCCCCGCACGAACTTCATCGGAGGGAGTGACGGCACCCGGCGCAGCGTGGAAATCCTCTACTCATCGGTCAAGGGTCGCTTCTGACCGCATCCGTCCCGCCGTTCCGCGCGTCTGTGCGCCGTGCCGTCAGGGTGAAGCGCTCCGGGATCGGTGGACTGCGGAGTTCGTACTCCACCGGGCTGAGCATGCCCGGCGCGGAGTGTCTGCGGACAGTGGCTGAGGATCTGGGTTGTCCGGAGGGAAAACTCCCCCCAGACAACCGACTCGTAGCTCTAGAAGAACCCAAGTTTCTTCGGACTGTATGAAACAAGAACGTTCTTGGTCTGCTGGTAGTGCTCCAGCATCATCTTGTGGTTCTCGCGGCCGATCCCGGACTGCTTGTAGCCGCCGAAGGCGGCATGAGCCGGGTACGCGTGGTAGCAGTTCGTCCAGACACGGCCCGCCTGGATTGCGCGGCCGGCGCGGTACGCCGTGTTGATGTCGCGTGTCCATACGCCCGCGCCGAGGCCGTACAGCGTGTCGTTGGCCATTTTCACCGCGTCGTCGAAGTCGTCGAAGGACGTCACCGAGACCACCGGGCCGAAGATCTCCTCCTGGAAGATCCGCATGCGGTTGTCACCCTCGAAGATCGTCGGCTGGACGTAGTAGCCGCCCTTCAACTCGCCGTCGTAATCGACGCGTTCCCCGCCTGTGAGAACCCTCGCGCCCTCCTGCCGGCCGATGTCCAGATAGGAGAGGATCTTCTCCAGCTGGTCGTTGGACGCCTGCGCACCGATCATCGTGTCCGTGTCGAGTGGGTGGCCGGGCCTGATCAGCTCGGTGCGGGCGACGGCCGCCTCCAGGAACTCGGCGTAGTGGCCGCGCTGGACGAGGGCCCTCGACGGGCAGGTGCACACCTCGCCCTGGTTGAGGGCGAACATCGTGAAGCCTTCGAGCGCCTTGTCGAGGAAGTCGTCGTTCTTCGCCGATACGTCGTCGAAGAAGATGTTGGGCGACTTGCCGCCGAGCTCCAGGGTGACGGGCTTGATGTTCTCCGAGGCGTACTGCATGATCAGCCGCCCGGTCGTGGTCTCGCCCGTGAACGCCACCTTCGCCACCCGCGCGCTGGACGCGAGCGGCTTGCCTGCCTCCGCGCCGAAGCCGTTGACGATGTTCACCACGCCGGGCGGAAGCAGGTCGGCGATCAGACTCATCCAGTAGTGGATGGAGACCGGGGTCTGCTCGGCGGGTTTGATGACGACCGCATTGCCCGCGGCGAGGGCGGGAGCGAGCTTCCAAGTCGCCATCAGGATGGGGAAGTTCCACGGGATGATCTGCGCGACGACACCGAGCGGCTCGTGGAAGTGGTACGCCACGGTGTCGTCGTCGAGCTCGCCCAGCGAGCCCTCCTGGGATCGGATCACACCCGCGAAGTAGCGGAAGTGGTCGATGGCGAGGGGGATGTCGGCCGCCAGCGTCTCGCGCACCGGCTTGCCGTTCTCCCAGCTCTCCGCAACCGCCAGCGGCTCGAGGTGGGCCTCCATGCGGTCGGCGATCTTCAGCAGGATGGCGGAACGCTCGGTCACCGACGTGCGACCCCACGCGGGCGCCGCTGCGTGTGCCGCGTCCAGGGCGCGCTCCACGTCCTCCGCCGTGCCGCGTGCGACCTCCGTGAACGGCTGCCCGTTCACCGGCGACGCGTTCTCGAAGTACTGTCCGCGGGCCGGCGGCACGTACTCGCCCCCGATGAAGTGGTCGTAGCGCGCCTGGTAGGAGACGATCGCGCCCTCGGTCCCGGGCGCCGCGTAACGGGTCATGCTGGTCGGCCTCCTTCAGAAGCGCTGCCCGCCGTTGGGCAGCTCTCGGCGCGAGGCTAGGGAGCGGGAGGTTGCAGGTACGTTGCGTGAACCCGGGATCGGGTACGTGGGGAACGCCCGGCCGTGGCACCGGCGGCCGAAGGACCCTCGGTCAACGCCCCGACGGACGCGACCACGCCGTAGGCGCCGCCAGCTCCGACTCCAGCGCGGCGATCCGGGCCCGGATCGCCGCCGTCGGCCGTACCGCGGAGAGCGCCCGCCATACGGCGATGTCGTCCTCGCCCCAGGGCGTGTGCGCCCAGTCCGCCAGCAGGTCGGGATCGCGGCGGGCGATCAGTGCCGTACGCAGTCCGTCGGCGAGCCGGCGCCTGAGCCGGACCACCGACGGGGCCTGGGAGCCGGGCAGCAGCGGACCGGTGTATGCCGTCACGGCCCCCGTGATCGCACCGTTTTCCAACCGTCGCTCCACCACGGCGACATCGGACTCGACCGGGACGGTGAGCCGGTACGGACGCGATGCGAGCAGGCTCGGGCCCAGCAGCCGGCGCAGCCGGGCCAGTTCGGCGCGCAGCGTCACCGGCGGCACCGACTCGTCCTCGTACAGCGCGCACAGCAGCTCGTCGCCGGTCAGCCCCTCCGGATGGCGGGCCAGCAGCACCATGATCTCGCTGTGCCGACGGCTGAGCCTGATCCTGCGACCACCGGTTCGGAACTGCGCCTCGTCGCGGCCCAGCGCGGTCAGCTCGGCCGTGTCGGTGGCGGGCTGATCGGGTGCGAGCAGCGCCAGGTGGGATTCGGCGGCCCGCGCCACGGCCTGCACGAACCCCAGGCTGTGCGGATGCGCGAGCCCGTCCCCGCCCGTGATGTCCACGGCACCGAGCACCCGCCCGGAGCGCGGATCGTGCACCGGCGCCGCCGCGCACGTCCAGGGCTGCACCCGACGGATGAAGTGCTCGGCCGCGAACACCTGCACCGGCCGGTCGAGGGCGACCGCCGTACCCGGCGCGTTCGTCCCGACCGCCGTCTCCGCCCACCGCGCACCCGGCACGAAGTTCATCCGCCCCGCCTGTGCGCGGGTGGCCGGATGGCCCTCCACCCACAGCAGCCTGCCGTGTGCGTCGCACACCGCGAGCAGGTGCTCGCCGTCGGAGGCGAACGTGCCGAGCAACTCACGGAACAACGGCATCACCCGCGCCAGCGGATGCTCGGCACGGTAGGCACCGAGGTCTCCGTCCATGAGTTCCACGCGCGCGGTGCCGTCGGGTCCGACACCGGCCCGCACGGAACGCCGCCACGAGTCGGCCACCACCGATCGGACCGGCCTCGGCACCGTGCCCACCTCGGTGAACGTCTCGTGCGCGCGCCGCACCATCCGCATGTGCTCGGCGGGGTCGGCCCCCGGCTCGAGGGCGACCCACGGATCGGTCAATTCGGCCTCCCCGAAAGGTGATGTGCTTGGGGGACATGGTCACTCCGACTGCGCGCCCGGACAACCGTTTCGACCGCGCTCACTCGGACGGTGCGGTTCTCACCGTTTTGATCAGGCGAAGTTGACCAGCCTTGTACAGCGCGTCCAGTCCCAGTTCGGACCCGGACCGGTGTGGTCGGTACCCGGCACCTCGCAGTCCCCGATGATGCGCGCGCGGTCCTTCGGGATGTCGTACTTCGTGCAGACCGCCGCCGTGAGGCGCGCCGACTGCTCGTACCGGGCGTCAGTGAAGTCGGCCCGGAATCAGGCCCGTTCGGCCACCGATGCCGGGTCGTCGAGGACCGCCCGCACCACCGAGTGCGCGGCGCCCAGCAACGGCCCCTCGGAACCCAGCCGGGACACGGACACCGGACACGCCGGTCCAGCCGTGCGCCGGGCCAGCTCCTCCCGCAGGGACGGCAGCAGCCACGGCGCGAGCCCGGCCAGCGCACCGCCGAGCACGACCGCCTCCGGGTCCAGCAGGTTGACCGCCCCGGTCAGTGCGATGCCGAGCGCCTCTCCCGCCTCGCGCAGCGCACGCCGTACGTCCTCGTCGCCGTCCGCGGCACGTCCCGCGAGCAGACCGACGCGATCCTCACCCGGCTCCAGACCCGCCGCCCGCAGCACCGCCTCCTCGCCGGCGTACTGCTCCAGACACCCGCGTCCGCCGCACGCACAGTCCGGCCCGTCCGGCCGAACCGGCACATGCCCGAGCTCGCCCGCGAAACCACGCGTTCCGTGCAGCAGCCGCCCGTCCACCACGACCGCCGCGCCGATGCCGATCTCCGCCGACACGTGCAGAAAGTCGCGGGGGGTGCCGTCGCCGAGCCAGAGCTCGGCCAGCGCGCCGAAGTTGGCCTCGTTGCCCACGACCGGCGGGATGCCGGACGGCAGAAGGGCGCCGAGGTCCGTGTCGTGCCAGTCGAGGTTCGGGGCGCGTACGACGGTACGGGCGTCGCGCGCCACCAGCCCGGGCACGGCCACGGCGAGTCCGGCGGGCCACAGGCCCTCACTCTCCGCCTCGCCGACCACCCGACGCACCAGCCCGACCAGCTCCTCGATCACGGGTCCGGGGGCGCGACCGCGGTTCGCGCCGTACCGTACGGCCCTGGACCGCACCTCCCCGCGCAGGTCGACCGCGCAGACCGCGAGGTGATCGACGCCTATCTCGGCGCCGATCCCGGCGGGACCGTGCCCGCTGACGGCGAGCGCCGATCCGGGCCGGCCCACCCTGCCGGGCCGCTCGGGACCCAGCTCCTCCAGCAGTGCCGAACGTATGAGCTCGTCGACGAGGGTCGACACCGCGGCACGGGTCAGACCGATGCGTGAGGCGACGGCGGCACGGGAGAGCGGCCCCTCGGCGCTGACGGTGTGCATCACCCGGGCGAGGTTGCGGCGGCGCATGCCCTGTTGGGTGTCGGGCAGGGCACGGCCGGGACCGGCAGGGTGCGCCTCGTGCAGCGGTGCGGTCATGCCTCCGTCCGTCCTTCGTCGGTGTCGGGCGACGGTCACTCGCCGGTCGGGCTGCCGAGCTGCCATGAGAAGGGCGCCCGCCGGTCACGAAGGCGCCGTCAGCGGTCTCCCGTCCCCCGCTCCAGCAGCGGCGCCGCGTCGGAGAGTACCCCGGCGATCCTGGCCAGCGCCGCCTCGTCCCGTTCCACGGCGTCGAGAACCGGACCGGCGGCGGTGTTCCAGCGCCGGGCGACCGCGGCCGGGTCCTCGCCGGTCAGCAGGCCGGCGGCCTGAGCCGCGGCGCCGAGCGCGACCAGTTCCCTGGCCTCGGGCACCTGGACGGGGCGCCCCGACAGCCGTCGTACGGTCTCCTGCCAGGCCCTGCCCCGGGCGCCGCCGCCGATCAGCAGCAGCGGGGTCGAGCGGTCCGCGTCCTCGTCGAGGACCAGGTCGAGCGCGCCGAGCAACGAGTGCACGGCGCCGTCGTACGCGGCCTGCAGGAGCTGGCCGCCGGTCGTGTCGTGGCGCAGCCCGTGCAGTAGGCCCGAGGCGTTCGGCAGCGCGGGGGTGCGCTCGCCGTCCAGGTAGGGGAGGAGGGTGACGCCGGTGGTGGGTTCGACGGCCTCGCGGTCCAGTCCCAGCAGGGTCGCGACACGGTCCACGGCGAGCGTGCAGTTCAGGGTGCAGGCCAGCGGCAGCCAGTCGCCGTGGGCGTCGGCGAAGCCCGCCACGGTGCCGGTCGGGTCCGCGGGGCGGCGCTGCGACACTGCGTAGACCGTGCCCGAGGTGCCGAGGCTCATCACCGGCGTGCCGGGGCGCAGACCCAGGCCCAGTGCGGCGGCCGCGTTGTCGCCGGTGCCGGGGGCGACCAGAGTGCCCTTGGAGAACGGCAGGCCGTGGCCGTCGCGCACGGTGCCGGCCACCTCCCCGGGCCGCACCACCCGGGGCAGCAGGGCCGGGTCGAGCCCCACGTGGGCGAGGATCTCCGGGTCGTAGGTCTCCGTCCCCGAGGCCCACCAGCCGGTCCCGGAGGCGTCGCCGCGGTCGGTCGTGCCCTGCCCCGTGAGTCGTTCGGTGAGGTAGTCGTGGGGGAGGCGTACGGCCTTGGTCGCCCGGACCGCCTCCGGCTCGTGCTCGGCCAGCCACGCCCATTTCGTGACGGTGAAGGAGGCTGCGGGTACGGAGCCGGTGCGTTCGGCCCAGAACTTCGCGCCGCCCAGCTCCTCGGTCAGCCGCCGGGCCTGCGGCGCCGAGCGCACGTCGTTCCACAGCAGGGCAGGGCGTACGGGTTCGCCCTGCGCGTCCAGCGTGACGAGCCCGTGCTGCTGCCCGCCGATCGACACCGCGGCGGCCTCGCGTGCCGCGTCCCCGCACTGGCGCAGCGCCTCGCACAGCGCGTCCCACCACTGACGCGGGTCGCTCTCCCGCCCGGCCCCGGAGGTCACCGTGTGCGGGGCCTGGCCGCTCGCGACGACCTGCCCGGTCGCCGCGTCGACGACCAGCGCCTTCGTGGACTGCGTGGACGTGTCCACGCCGACGACGAGCGGACCCTCGGCTGCTGACATCGGGCTCTCCCTAGATTTTTCCGCGGCTCTTCGGGGTCTGTCTTCCCAGAGATGCGTTGGCATACTAATTTGTAAACGGCCATGACGAAATAGTCTCAGCACGCAAGGAGCCGCGGCATGAACTACCAGCCCACCCCCGAGGACAGGTTCACCTTCGGCCTGTGGACCGTCGGCTGGCAGGGAAGGGACCCGTTCGGCGACGCCACGCGGCGTGCCCTCGACCCGGTCGAGACGGTGCAGCGCCTGGCCGAGCTCGGCGCCCACGGCGTGACCTTCCACGACGACGACCTGATCCCCTTCGGGTCCTCGGACACCGAGCGGGAGGCGCACATCAAGCGCTTCCGGGAGGCCCTCGACGCGACCGGCATGAAGGTGCCGATGGCCACCACCAACCTCTTCACGCACCCCGTCTTCAAGGACGGCGCGTTCACCGCCAACGACCGCGACGTGCGCCGGTACGCCCTGCGCAAGACGATCCGCAACATCGACCTCGCGGCCGAACTCGGCGCGAAGACCTACGTCGCCTGGGGCGGACGCGAGGGTGCCGAGTCCGGCGCGGCCAAGGACGTACGAGTCGCTCTGGACCGCATGAAGGAGGCCTTCGACCTCCTCGGCGAGTACGTGACCGACCAGGGTTACGACCTGCGCTTCGCCATCGAGCCCAAGCCGAACGAGCCGCGCGGCGACATCCTGCTGCCGACGGTCGGCCACGCGCTGGCGTTCATCGAGCGCCTGGAGCGTCCCGAGCTGTACGGCGTCAACCCGGAGGTGGGCCACGAGCAGATGGCCGGCCTGAACTTCCCGCACGGCATCGCGCAGGCCCTGTGGGCGGGCAAGCTCTACCACATCGACCTCAACGGCCAGTCCGGCATCAAGTACGACCAGGACCTGCGCTTCGGCGGCGGCGACCTGCGCGCCGCCTTCTGGCTGGTCGACCTCCTGGAGAGCGCCGGTTACGACGGCCCCCTGCACTTCGACTTCAAGCCGCCGCGGACCGAGGACCTCGACGGCGTGTGGGCGTCGGCCGCGGGCTGCATGCGCAACTACCTCATCCTCAAGGAGCGGGCGGCCGCCTTCCGCGCCGACCCGGAGGTCCAGGAGGCCCTGCGCGCCTCGCGTCTGGACGAGCTGGCACAGCCCACCGCGGCCGACGGCCTGAAGTCCCTCCTCGCCGACCGCGCCGCCTTCGAGGAGTTCGACGTGGAGTCGGCCGCCGCGCGCGGTATGGGCTTCGAGCGGCTCGACCAGCTGGCGATGGACCACCTGCTGGGCGCACGCGGCTGAACGCACGCGCGCGTGCCTTCGGCCGCTGAGCGACCTCGGCCTTCGAGCGACCTCAGTTCCTGAGCGACCCCCGCGCGGAATGTTCCGGAATCATGCGGTCCAAGGCATGAGGCCGTATCAACTTCCGTGCGGGGGTCGCGCCATGACCTCTTCGAGGCGACTCTGGAGGGTATGGCCATGCCGCCCGTACCGCCTCAGCCGCCCGGGCCGCCGGGTGACACGCCGCCTCCGGGCGACGGTTTCGGACCGCCTCCCGAGGGCTTCGGCCACAATGGGGCTACTTCGTACGGTGGTTCGTCGTCGTACGGCGACTCGTCACCCGGGTTCTCGTCGACTCAGCCGATGCCCCCGACCGGAGAACCGGGCGGGCCGTCCGGTGGCCCCGGAAGGCGCAGGAATCCGCTGTTCGTCCTGCTGGCCGTGCTCGTGCTGGCGGCCGTGGCCGTCGCCGCGGTCGTCCTCATGGCGTCGGGGAACGACGACTCACCGGACGAGAAGTCGCCCTCCGGGAGCAGCGCGAGCACGAGCCGTTCTCCCTCGCCGTCCTTCAGCCTCCCGACCGAGCTGCCCAGCACTCTGCCCACCGAGTTGCCGTCGCAGTTCCCCACCGAGTTGCCGAGCGACTTCCCGAGCGACCTCGAATCGCTGATCCCCTCACTCGGCGACGTACTTCCGTAGCCGTTGTGCGGCGGCCGCAACTCACCTCGTCCGACGTCAGATGCGGTGCGGCAGCCGCACGTACGTCACCGTCGTCTCCACCCCGCTGTCGACCAGCCGCCCCTGCGCGTCGAACGCGCCCGCGCCGTCCGTCATCCCGAAGTCGTTGTCGTTGACGAGAGCGAGCGTGTCGTGGTCCACGCGCGCGACGCCCTCGATCTTCCCGGGTACCCCGGCGACCGTTCCCAGGTCGACGACCAGTCGCTTGGTGAGTACCGGAACCCCCGACGCCGCCGGGTCGTCGAGCTGCTCCAGCGACGGGGACGTCGTGTCGTCGTCCCAGCCGTCGCCCAGGATGTTCGCGTCGCGGCCCAGGCGCACGAGCTGGAGCCGTGCTGCCTTGTCGGTGCGCTCCTCGACCAGCAGCCGGTCCCCGCCCACGGCCACCACCGAGGAAATCTTGAGCTCGGAGGTGTCGTCCTCGCTCGGATCCACCACGTCCACGGGGTCGAAGCGGTACGCGTATTCGGCGGTGACCGCCTCCTTCTTCGGCGAGAAACGCAACAGGCGGGTGGTGCGGGAAGCCTCTCCGGATTCCGTGTCCGGCAGGGACAGCGGGCTCTGCACGGCCAGCACCAGGTCACCACCGGGCAGTTGGGCGAGCCCTTCGAAACCACGGTTGATCTTGCGGTGCAGCAGTACGGACGGAAGCGCCTCCACCACCGGGTAGTCCGTCCCCGCGAGGTTCAGCCCCTTGGGCACGTACCGGGTAAGTACCCTCCCGCGCGCGGAGACATGGACGAGGGACGGCCCGTACTCGTCCACGAGCCAGAAACCTCCGTCCCCGGCCCGCACGATGCCCTCGGTGTCCAGTCCGTTCGGGTTGTACGGCAGGCGCGTCTGTGCGTCATAGGAGTACGGCGCCTCGTCGCGCCCCTCCCGGTTGGACAGGCCCGTGACCGGCTTGCCGGAGGAAGTGGTGATCGGGATCGCGTCCAGCACCTTCACGGAGTCGCCGGACACGCGGATCTTCACGATCGCCGGATTGAAGCCCGGCACCGGGAAGGTGCGGCGCTTGGCGCCCTCGACCTTGATCTGCCCGTTGGGACCCCGGTCGGTGACCGTCCAGAACTCGCCCCTGCGGCCCGCCGGGTAGATGTCGCTGCCGATGCCGCCGAGGTCCACGCCCCGGTCGTCGCCCACCGACCCGGGCAGCAGTGCGTTGCTGAACGCGCCGAGCGGGATGTCACCGAGCGTCGCCGTACGCACGACCCGTGCCTCCCCGGGCGGGGCACCCGCTGCCGGGGAGGCCACCGCGAGAGCGGCCAGCACGGCGAGGGGCACGCCCGCTGCGACGGAACGGTGGACGCGGCGCCGGCCGGTGGCGTGCGGGGACATCGGGCCTCCTGAGGGGCAAGTTCACTGACAGCGGCCAGATTTGGGCCCCACGCGCAACGCTGTGCCACCGCCAGGTAAACGCGGGACGTCGGCCGCTCGTCGGGCCGACGCCGCGCCCCGAGGAGCCCTGGGCGACTCGCCCCGGACTCCTCGGGGGCCTCTTCAGGAGGGCTCCTCCTCGTGGGCAGCCTCCGCCGAAGCCAGCGCGGTCGCGGGATCCTGGGCCGCTCCGCCGGCGGCCACCCAGCGACCGCCCTCCTTCCGATACGGCCACCAACGGCCGTCCCGGCCCAGACGCACCTGGGCGGCCGAGCCGACGACCGTCCACCGGTTCGCCGCCGCCCGCAACACCGGCCGTTCGTCCTCCTCCCAGGCCGAGTCCAGGGCGCCACGCGCGCGTGCCAGCGTTTCGCCCTCCACGGTCCACTCCTCCTCGCACACCGACAGCGCGGCGGCGCCCCCATGCCGCCAGGCACGGACGGCCAGGGCCAGCTGCTCCCTGCCGCGCCCGGATCCCTCGGCGAGCCGGTCCATCACGGCCCTCGCGGGACCGCCTGCGGCCAGGCGGACGGCATCCTGAGCCACCGTCAACTCCGCTTCGGCCATGTGCGGTTCCGGACCGGCGCGAAGAGCCTCGGCGAGCAGGCGCTGGGACTCCACAGCCGTCCGGGCGGCCAGGAACTCCAGGGCCGCCGGCTCGATGCCGGGCGCGGGCGGGGCCTCGGTGTCCAGGGCCGGCGGCATGCCGGGCTCCTCGGGGAGCTCGGGCAGAGCGGGCAGCGGCGGCAGGACGTCTCCGGCCGCGAACGCTTCCGCGGGATCCACGCCCAGCGGTTGGGACCCCTCCGCGGCGGGCGCGGCGCTGCGCTCCTGGAGGGCACCCAACAGGGCGTGTTCGGCCCGTCCCCGCATCAGCAGCAGCACGAAGGGGTCCTGGTCCAGCAGCCGCGCCACCTGGTGACACAGGGCCGCGGTGTGTCCGCAGTGGTCCCAGGCGTCACAGTCGCACTCCGGCTCCAGCTCGCCCATGCCGGGCAGCAGTTCGATGCCGGCCGCTGCCGCGTCCTCGACCAGGTGCGGCGGCATGTCGCGGTCCAGCAGCGCCGCCACATGCCCGGCACGCTCGACGGCCATGTCGAGGAAGCGGTCCCACTGCTCGCCGGTCAGCTCTGCCAGCAGTACGTCCGCGCGGTGGGCGGTGCGGTCGCGGTCCTGGACGACCGCGGTGATGCGTCCCGGGCGCACCGACACCGCGCCCACGGCACCCGCGCGTGCGAGACTGCGCCCCGTTTTCACCTGCGCCGAGTCCAGTGCCGTGTCCTCCAGGGCCTTCAGCCAGGCCCGGCCCCACCACGTCTGCGCGAAGCCCCTCCCGCGCGCGGGAGGCAGCGCGGCGAACGTGCGCTCCGTGTCACCGTCGTACTCCTTCATCGCGTGCCCCCTCGCAGTTCGACCAGGTCGGCCAGCTCCGCATCCGTCAGCTCGGTGAGCGCAGCCTCGCCCGTGCCGAGCACCGCGTCGGCCAACTCCTTCTTGCGGGTGAGCATGTCGGCGATGCGGTCCTCGATGGTTCCCTCGGTGATCAGCCGGTGCACCTGCACCGGCCGGGTCTGACCGATGCGGTAGGCGCGGTCGGTGGCCTGTGCCTCGACCGCCGGGTTCCACCAGCGGTCGTAGTGCACGACATGCTCGGCCCTGGTGAGATTCAGCCCTGTGCCCGCAGCCTTCAAGGACAGCAGGAAGACAGGGACTTCACCCTCCTGGAAGCGCCGCACCATGGCCTCCCGTTCATGGACGGGCGTCCCACCGTGCAGGAACTGGCAGGGTGTGCCCCGGGCCGCCAGGTGCTGCTCGACGATCCGGCCCATCTGCACGTACTGCGTGAAGACGAGGACACTCGCCTCTTCGGAGAGGATGGTGTCGAGGAGTTCGTCCAGCAGCTCCAGCTTCCCGGAGCGACCGACGATCGTCGGTCGCTCCTCCTTGAGGAACTGCGCCGGGTGGTTGCAGATCTGCTTCAGGCCCGTCAGCAGTTTCACGATGAGCCCGCGCCGCGCCATGTCGTCGGCGCGGGAGATCTCCGCGAGGGTCTCGCGCACCACTGCCTCGTACAGGCCCGCCTGTTCCTGGGTGAGGGACACTGCACGGTCGGTCTCGGTCTTCGGCGGCAGTTCCGGGGCGATCCCCGGATCCGACTTGCGGCGACGCAGCAGGAACGGGCGTACGAGCCGGGCGAGCCGGTCCGCGGCGGCCGGGTCCTGACGGCCCTCGACGGGCTGGGCGTACCGCGTGCGGAAGGTGCCGAGCCGACCCAGCAGGCCCGGGGTCGTCCAGTCGAGGATCGCCCACAGCTCCGACAGGTTGTTCTCCACCGGTGTGCCGGTGAGCGCCACGCGTGCGCGTGCGCCGATCGAACGCAGCTCCCGGGCGGTCGCGGAGTACGGGTTCTTCACATGCTGGGCCTCGTCCGCCACGACCATGCCCCAGGGCACCTGGCCCAGTCGGCGCGCGTCCAGACGCATCGTGCCGTACGTCGTGAGGACGAACTCCCCGTCGGCCAGGTCGTCCAGGCTGCGGCGCGAGCCGTGGAAGCGGCGTACGGGGGTGCCGGGCGCGAACTTCTCGATCTCGCGCTGCCAGTTGCCCATCAGGGACGTCGGGCACACCACGAGCGTGGGGCCGGCGGAGTCGGCGTCGGTCTGCCGGTGCAGATGCAACGCGATCAGGGTGATGGTCTTGCCGAGCCCCATGTCGTCGGCCAGACAGCAGCCCAGGCCCAAGGAGGTCGTCCGGGCCAGCCAGGTCAGGCCCCGCCGCTGATAGTCCCGCAGTGTGGCGGTGAGAGCCGCGGGCTGTGCGACCGGCTCCTGCGCCTCGGGGTCCGCGAGGCGGTCCCGCAGCGTCCCCAGCCAGCCAGTGGGATGGACGTCGACCCGGCGGCCGTCGACCTCCGTGGAGCCCGTCAGAGCGGCACTCAGCGCGTCGACGGGTGTCACCTTGCGGTCCTGCTGGGTGCGGGCGCGGCGCACCTCCTCGGGGTCGACCAGGACCCACTGGTCGCGCAGCCGCACGACGGGGCGGTTGGCCTCGGCGAGCCGGTGCAGTTCATCGCCCGTGAGCTGCTGGTCGCCGAGCGCGAACCGCCAGTTGAAGGCGAGCAGCGCGTCGGCGGACAGGAACGACGGTGTGTCCGCGGAGATCTTGACGGGCTCCGTCGCCTCGTCCGGCGGACCGACCACGGCGCGGGCGGTCAACTTGCGGGCCAGTTCCTTCGGCCAGTGCACCTCGACTCCGGCGCCCAGGAGGCTGCGGGCGCCCTCTCGGAGGAGCTCGGTGACCTCCTCGTCGGCGAGTTCGACGGCGTCCGGCACGGATGCCGAGAGCAGTGGCGCGAGCGGCTGCCACGCCCTGGCAGCGCGGCGGAGTGCGAGCAGGGCGTCCATCCGCGCGCGCGGGCCGAACGCGCCGCCCGCCGTTCCGGTCCCCGTCCACACCTCGACGGCGTCCGCGACGAGCGTCGGATCGCTCACGCTGTGCACCTGCAACACGGCCCGGAACGGCAACACCGTGTCGTCCTTCGCCTCGGTCAGCCCGGGTACCTCGATCCGCAGCGAGAGCCGCACGCCCGCGTCGTGGCCCGCGGCGACGTCGGCGGCCCACTCGCGCTGCTCCGGCAGGTGCTGCGGTTCCTGCGCCGCATAAGCGGGTCCGCCGGTCACCAGCGGTGCGGCGGGGGAGCGGGGCAGCGTGTCGGCGACCGCGTCCAGGAAGGCGCGCAGCAGCCGCTCCGGGTCGGGCAGGCGCAGGGGCCCGGCGCCGTCCAAGGGCACCGCATGCGCCTCGGGTGGCATCGCCACGGCGAGCCGACGGATGCGCTCCAGGTCCGCCGCCCCCAGGGGACCCGTGCGCCAGGCGTCGTGGTCGAGCGGAGAGAGGCCGGGCAGCAGCAGGCCGCGAGCCGCGAGGTGAAGCGCCAGCACGGCTGCCGCACCCCAGAACGCGGGCGCGCGGTGTGCGTGTTCGGAGACACGCGCGCGTGTGAGCACCGGCAGCGCGACGCGCACCGGCAGCCGGACGGCAGGAACGGTCACCCGCTCGACACCGTCGTCACCGGGCAGGACGACGGCCAGGTCCTCGACGGCCGCCGCCTCGACGCCAGGCAGGACATCGCCGTCGGGCCGCCAGAAGGCGACGCTGCCGGTGCGTGCCGGGTCGCCGGGCACGAACACGGCGCAACAGTCGGCCAGTTCGGAGATCTCTGACGATGGTGTCGCGGAAATCCTCTGCACAGAGATGCGTATTCCTCAAATTTGACTACTGGGTCGGATCGCCGAGGGTACAGCACGCCGGGGCTCACCCGGCGCGTCAGGAAAGTGGCACGGGTCACTTCTCGGCAGGGGTGTCACCAACCCCCCTGCCCGTGCGGTGCTGACCCCAGGCCGTACACGGGGGGTTGCCTCATGGTCGCAGCAGGTCACGAATCCGTACGTTTGCTCAGGTCAGCCCGTTCCTGAGAGAACCGGAGTCCAGCCATGCCCCAAGCTGCCGCCATCGAAGCCAACCCTCGGGAGACGTCCGGCTCCACCTCGGGCGGAAGCGAGTTCACGCCCCTCCTGCGCACTGTCAGGAGCCAGGACCTCCTGGAACGCCGCTACGGCTGGTACGTCCGGAGCATCGCCGTCAACCTGCTCGCCCTCGCCTCCGTACTCACAGGTGTCGTCCTGACCGGTGACTCCTGGTGGGCGCTGCTCCTCGCGCCGCTCCTCGCCGTGTTCTCGGCGCGTACGGCCTTCATAGGCCACGACGCCGGTCACGCACAGATCACCGGCAACAAGACCGTCGCCCGGCTCATCGGCCTCGTCCACGGCAACCTGCTGCTCGGGATGAGCTACTCCTGGTGGAATCACAAACACAACCGCCACCACGCCAACCCCAACCACATCGACAAGGATCCCGACGTCGCCGCAGACGTCCTCGTCTTCACCGGCGAGCAGGCGGCGGGCCGGACAGGCTTCATGCGCCGGCTCACCCGCAACCAGGCATGGCTGTTCTTCCCGCTCACCCTCCTCGAAGGCGTAGCCCTCAAGGTTCAGGGCTTCCGGGACCTGCGCCGGCAGGCGGCCGGGGAGCGGTCCGTGGAGGGCGTGCTGCTGGTGAGCCATGTCGTGGGCTACGCGACGCTGCTCCTCACCGCCATGTCCCCCGGCAAGGCACTCGCGTTCGCCGCCCTCCACCAGGCCCTCTTCGGCCTGCACCTGGGGTTGTCCTTCGCGCCCAACCACAAGGGCATGGAGATGCCGGACCCGAGCGGCGAACCGTGGGGCCACCTGCGCCGACAGGTGCTCACCTCACGCAACGTCCGGGGCGGCGCGCTGACGGACTGGTTCCTCGGCGGTCTCAATTACCAGATCGAGCACCACTTGTTCCCCAGCGCGCCCCGCCCTCATCTGAGGCTCGTCCGGCCCCTGGTGCGCGCCCACTGTCGAGAATTGGGTATCCCTTACACGGAGACCGGGCTCGTCGACTCCTACCGACAGGCCCTACGCCACATGCATGAGGTGGGAGAGTCCCTGAGGACGGAGTAGGGGCGGGCGTCGGGGATGTCTCAGGGGCGTCTCAGGGTCGCGGTTCGGAACCGTGGGAGGCGCGGACCCGTTTTCCTGGACAGAGAGCGGCACTGGCCGCGGAGGAGGCGACGCACATGTCGAAGAACGCGAAGATCGCCGCAGGAGGGGTGGCGGTCGGGCTCATCCTGTTGATCTGGCTGCCCTGGTGGGCCGCGCTCCTGATCGTCCTGGGAGTCCCTGCGGCCGCGTATCTCACGCTGGACCCCTCACAGCGGCGCAGGCTGCGCCGTGCCACGCGAAAGGAGCTCGGCCGCTGACGCATCGCCGCGTCGGGCCGGCCGGTGCACAGGAGTCCACCGTGGAGCCGCTCGCGGGCCTGCCGACGGCATGGTCCGCGAGCGGACGGACGGACGTCCCCTGTCGCCCAGGAGGCCGGCGCCGACGCGTCGCCGCCCGGCCGGGCTCAGATGGGGCGTACGGCCATCTTGTCGAGTGCCTCCAGGAGGCCCGGCAGCTCCGGTCCCCGGCCCACCGGCAGGACCTCGCCGGGCTCGTCGTCGAGCAGTACGAACGCGATGTCGTCGGTCCTTGCCACGAGCGACCAGCCTGGACCGTCGGCGCGCAGGGTCCGCGCGTCCCCGGGAGCGAAGGACGACCGGACGCGGCCGAGGGGCGGAGGTGCGTCCACGTACGCGCGGGCCTCCGCGAGGACGCGCCGGATGCCGCCGTGTCCTTTGCGTCCGTTCTTCTCGGTGTCCTCCGCGCCGCCGGTGGCTTCGGACGAAGCGTCGTCCGCCGGAGTCCCGGAAGGCCCGCCGTTCGGGCTCGGGAAGTCCGCGTCGTCGATCTGGTCGCGCCAGGTCGCCCACTGGAGCGCGATCTCGTCGGCGCCCAGGCGCCGCTGGGCCGGCCCCCAGACGGTGGTGTCCGGCGGTGCCAGCGGGGGACGGTCCGCGACCTCGGGGTCGGGATCGTGCGGCGCGGGCACGCCGGGAGCCGCGACCGCGACCGCGAGAGGCCAGCCGGGAAGGCCGGCCACGACCGTGCGTTCGTCGGGTGACAGATCGTACTCCATGCCGCAGTCCCAGGACGCGATGGCGACGGCGACCAGCGACACGTCGTCGATGACGACCGTCCACCGGGCACCCTCGCCGTCCTGGCCGAGCACCAGGCCGTATCCGTCGGCCAGCGGCGCGAGACCGAGTGCCGCGCAGGCCTCCGGATAGTCGTCGCCCAGCACGCTCGGGAACTGCGCCGGCGTCAGCAGCACCGCCGTCAGCACATAGAGCGCGTCGTCCTCGGCGGCGACGGCGCCTTCGTCCGTCCCGGCCATCCCAGCCTCCCCATCGGTTCGTCCAACGGCGCGCACCCTAGTGCGCCCGGAAGGCGCTTGTCACGACTCCCCGGCGCACCGGAGCTGCAGTTTTCCGACCGGATGGGGCGAATCGACCGCCCGGCGCCCTGCGTCAGGCCGCCGGAAGCCCCAGAAGTGCCCTAGCCACCGTCCCCGGAGACTCGTCGCGCTCCCGGGCGAGCGCGATGACTGCCCGGCAGGCCAGCTCGTTCACCCCGAAGGACAGTGCCTCCGGCGACACCCAGCCGGCGGCCTCGTCGATGCCCTCCTGGTCGTCCTCCGCGCAGGCCGACACGTATGCGGCGGCGGCCTCGAACAGGTTGTGCGAGCGTGAATCCCGATGGGTCTCCGTCTCGGAGCGCAACGCATTGACGATTCCGGCACAGGACTTGCGGACCCTGCCCAACATGTTGACCACCTTCCCCCTGTGTGGTTGCCATGGCTGATCGTTCATCTTCCGCTACTCAACGTAGAGTTGGAGCTTCGGCGGCAGAAGGGGGACGGCGGGGTGAAGCGCTTCGAGCGGCTCGCACAGATCCGGACGATGGACCCGGAGCAGGACGCCACGGAGATCTACCGGCTCACCGCGGCGTACGAGTTCCCCTGGGACTTCACCCGCGCTCTGGAGCTGGCCCTGTACCGCACGTACGCCGTGCCGAGCATTGGGCGACTGCTCGCGGAGACGGCGGAGCTCACGGACCGGACGCAGAAGCGGTACGACGACACCTCGCTGCTCCTTGACGCGGTCGTCGAGCACGGTTTCGCCAGTGAGGAGGGCCGTACGGCGATCCGCCGCATCAACCAGATGCACCGCAGCTACGACATCGGCAACGACGAGATGCGGTACGTGCTCTGCACGTTCGTCGTGATGCCCAAGCGCTGGATCGACGCCTATGGATGGCGCCGGCTGTCGCGTCACGAGACAGTCGCCTCCACCGTCCACCACCGCACCCTGGGGCAGCACATGGGCATCAAGGACGTGCCCGAGACCTACGAGGAGTTCGAGGCGTGCCTGGACGCCTATGAAGAGGCCCATTTCGCCTGGGACGCGCAGGCGCGGCAGGTCTCGGACGCCACACTCGGCCTGATGGCCTCCTGGTACCCGCGCCCCCTGGCGCCCCTCCTGCGCACCACGACGCTCGCCCTGCTCGACGACCCGCTCCTGAGCGCCTTCCGCTACTCGCCCCCCAGCGCCGCCACCCGCGCGGTCGTCCGGCGCGCGGTCCGGTTGCGCGGACAAGCCGTCCGGCTGCTGCCGCCCCGGCGTGCACCGCACTACGCGCGCCAGAACTGGGAGATCAAGGGCTACCCGAACGGCTACCGGCTGGAGGACCTGGGCACCCGTCCGGTCCCTGGAGTGCGGGGCTGCCCGGTACGGCACACCGGCCCGTCAGCGGTCGCCCCCGGCGAGTGAGCCGAGCGTGTCGCGCAGCCAGGTGAGTTCGGCGCGGGACGTGGCACGGGCGATGGTCAGCAGGCCACGCCGGAAGGGATCGTCCAACTCCTCGGCGCGCAGCGGGCGGTCGCCCTCGTAGAAGAAGCTCGCGGGTTCCTCCAGAAAGGCGAGCCTGCGTCGCAGTACGGCTGCCTGTGCGCCGGCGTCGTCCAGGTGCCGGAGGAAGGCGAGCACCGTGAACCAGCGGTTCTCGTCGGTGATGTCCCGCTGGACGGGCTCGGCGAGCCGACGACGCAGTTCCCGCCTGCCCTCGTCGGTGAGCGTCAGCACGTGGCGCGGGGCGGCCACGGAGCCGGGTTCCGTGGCGCGGACCAGTAGGCCCGCCTTCTCCAGCCGCTTGATCGCGGGATACAGCGTGCTCTCGGCGACGGGGCGTACGTGCCCCGTCAGCGCGGTGATGCGTTTGCGCAGTTCGTAGCCGTGCAGTGGGGCGGCGTAGAGAAATCCGAGGATGGCGAGCTCCAGCATGCGCTCATTCTTCCGCACTTGAGTGGTACATCCAATGCGCTGTACCCCCTCTTCGCTATACATCGGTATCGAGGTATTCTCCTGTGGGTGTCATGAGAAGGAGGGGCCATGAAGCAGGCCGAGTTCGACGGCAAGGGAAGCTGCGTCCGGTGGACGGAGAGCCCGGGGGAGGGGCCCGCGCGCGTCTACGTGCACGGGCTGGGGTCGGTCTCGGCCGTGTACCACTCGCACATCGCGGCCCGGCCCGAACTCGCGGGACGGCGCAGCCTGTTCGTGGACCTGCCCGGGCACGGCATCAGTGACCGTCCCGACGACTTCGGATACACCCTGGAGGACCACGCCGACGCCCTCGCGGCGGCACTGGACGCGGCTGACGTGGCGGGCGCCGAACTCGTCGCGCACAGCATGGGCGGCGCGGTCGCTCTCGTGCTCGCCCGTCGGCGGCCCGACCTCGTGTCCCGGCTGGTCCTCACAGAGGCCAACCTCGACGCCTTTCCGCCGCCCGCGGCCGGAAGCAGTGGCATCGCCTTCTACGAGGAGGACGCGTTCGTCGACGGCGGGTACGCGCGCGTGCTGGAGAAGGTCGGCCCTCTGTGGGCGGCGACCATGCGACTGACGGACCCGCGCGCCCTGCACCGCAGTGCCGTCGGGCTGAGGCGCGGATCGGACCCGGTCATGCGCACCATCCTCGAAGGGCTTGCCGTCGACCGTGTGTACCTGCAGGGCGAGCTCAGCGGTGAGCTCGACGGGAGGAGAGGTCTCGAGGCCGCGGGCGTGCGCGTGGTGACCGTGCCGGGCGCCGGTCACAACGTGATGTTCGACAACCCCGAGGTGTTCGTGGCGGCGGTCGCCGGCCAGGGCTGACGGGCGTCAGCCCTCGCGGACGGCCAGTGCCAGGAACCGGTCGTCCTGGTCGACGTACGACGTCATGCGCCACCCGGAACCGGCCAGCAGCGGACGGAGGTTGGGCTCCGCGCGCAGATCGTCCGGGGTGATCTGCCGGCCCTGGCGTGCCGCGAGCGCAGCCCTGCCGATCGGGTGGAACAGGGCCAGCGTGCCGCCGGGGCGCACCACGCGCGCCAACTCCCGCAGGTTCTCGGCCGGATGGGGCAGGTGGGAGATGAGGCCCGCCCCGAACACCGCGTCCAACGACTGCGAACGCAGCGGCAGCGCGGTCACGTCGGTGAGCAGCAACCGCCCGTCCCGGTCCCGTCCGGCCCGTACGGCGGCCTGCAGCATGTCCGGGGTCAGATCGGCGCCGATGACCACCCCGGCGGGCCCCACGGCCGCACGCAGCGGCGTCAGGGCTCGCCCCGTGCCGCAACCCGCGTCCAGCACACGATCGCCCTCGCGCAGTGCGAGGTCCGCGACCGCGGCGGCATACGCGGGGCCGTCGTCGGGGAACCGGCTGTCCCAGTCGGCGGCGCGGGCGGCGAAGAACTCCTGGACGTGTGTGTGGTCGTCGCTCATGTTCCGCATGATCCCTCACCGGCAGGGGTGATGCTCGGGTGCACACGTTTCGAGCGTGCTGCGATCGCTCAGGTGCATCTCTGTGTCATATTCCGACACTTTTCGAAATGCGCCCTCTTTGTATGCCCCTGCCCGGACTAGCGTCCCGGAGCCATGGGACACCTGGACCACGCCGCCTTGGGGTGGCTGACCCCCGCGCTGTCGTACGTGATGGCCTGTATAGGCGCCGCACTTGGGCTGCGCTGCACCGTCCGCGCGCTCGGCGCCACCGGACGCTCCCGCCGTAACTGGCTCCTCACCGCGGCCTCGGCGATCGGCACCGGCATCTGGACCATGCACTTCGTGGCCATGCTCGGCTTCAGCGTCAGCGGCACCGACATCCGCTACGACGTGCCGCTCACGATCGCGAGCCTCCTGGTCGCCATGATCGTCGTCTGTGCCGGCGTCTTCGCCGTCGGCTACAGCCGTGACCGCACCCGCGCGCTCTTCCTCGGCGGACTCACCACCGGGCTCGGTGTCGCGAGCATGCACTATCTGGGCATGGCGGCGGTACGGCTCCACGGCGACGTCACCTACGACCCGGTGCTCGTCGCACTCTCCGTCCTGATCGCCGTCGTCGCGGCGACAGCGGCCCTGTGGGCCGCCCTCAACATCAAGTCACCCGTCGCCGTCACCATCGCCTCCCTGATCATGGGGGCGGCCGTGAGCAGCATGCACTACACCGGGATGTTCGCGGTGGGTGTGAGCGTCGCGCCCTCCGGGGCGGCCCTGCCCGGGGCCACGGCGATGCAGTTCATCTTTCCCCTCGCCGTCGGCCTCGGGTCCTATCTCTTCCTGACCTCGGCCTTCGTCGCGCTGTCGCCGACGACGGGGGAGCGCCAGGCATCAGCCTCGGCCCAGCGGCCGATCGAGAGCGCGGCCCACTAGCGGTGCCCCGGAGCCCGCACCGCCCACGGCACGCCCCGAACCATTCCTGAGCGAGGAGGCCATGCGTACACCGCGTAGGACCCCCACAGCCGGCGCCGAGACGCCGCCCCAGCCCACCGTGCGCGGTCGCCGCGCGCACGCCGGACCGCCGGCCGACGAAGGACCTGACGATCCCGTGGGCGCGATACCGGACGACGCACCCGCGCGCGCGGGACGCTGGGCGATGCGCCCGCGGACGGTCCGCGCCAAGATCGTCTGCCTGCTCATGGTGCCGGTCGTCTCCCTGCTCGCCCTGTGGGCGTACGCCACCGTCACCACCGCCCAGGACGTCGCCCGGCTGCGGCAGTTGCAGCGGGTGGACTCCGGGATCCGGACCCCCGTCGCCGCGGCCGTGGCCGCGCTCCAGACCGAGCGGGCGGCCGCCGTCCGCCATGCGACCGACCCGTCGGCCGGGCAGAGCGACGATCTCAAGAAGCTCGCGCAGCGCACGGACCGGGCCGTGGCCGAACTGCGGCTCGGGGACGCCAACACCAACGCCGACAGCGAGGAGTTGCCGGCCGGAGTGGCCCAGCGGCTCGAAGCGTTCGTCACCAGCGCCGAACAACTGCGTTCACTGCGCACAGCCGTACTCGACCGCCGCGCGGGCTGGGACGAGACCTACGGCCGGTACACGAAGACCATCGGGAGTGCCTTCGCGGTGGGCGGCGCCCTCACCGGCATCCAGGACGCCGAACTCGGCTCCGACGCGCGTGTGCTGCTCGAGTTCTCCCGCGCGGGCGAGGCGCTGGCCCAGGAGGACGTCGTCCTCGCCGGCGCGCGCCTCGTCGGCGGCCTCTCGGGCGAACGACTGCGGCTGTTCACCGGCGCCGTCGACACCCGCCGCGCCCTCACCGAGTCCGCGGTCGCCGACCTGCGCGGCTCCGAACGTGCCGCCTGGCACAACCTCGCCGACGGCAGCGCCTATGCCGCAGTGGGCGCCACCGAGGACAAGATCCTCGCCGTCGGGGCAGGCGCCCGTGCGATCGAGGCGGCACCGGAAGCCAGATGGACCGGTGCCTACGCGCGCGTGCAGGACGGCATGCGGACGATCGAGGAGGACGCGGGACGCGGCGTCGCCGACCGGGCCGACCCGTTCACCCGCGGTCTGCTCACCCCCGCAGGTGCCGCGGTGCTCCTCGGCCTCTTCGCCGTCGCCGCCTCGCTCGTCATCTCCGTACGCATCGGGCGCGGCCTCGTCGTCGAACTGGTGAGCCTGCGCAACGGCGCCCTGGAGATCGCCCGTCGCAAGCTCCCCGAAGCCATGCGGAAACTGCGCGCCGGCGAGGAGATCGACGTCCAGGCCGAGGCCCCGCCCGGACCGCCCGCGGAGGACGAGACCGGCCAGGTCGCCGAGGCCCTGGGAACCGTGCACCGCGCCGCGCTGCGGGCCGCAGTGGAGCGCGCCGAGCTGGCCAGCGGCATCTCCGGCGTCTTCGTCAACCTCGCCCGCCGCAGCCAGGTCCTCGTCCACCGGCAGCTGAGCCTCCTCGACAGCATGGAACGCCGATCCGACGACCCGAACGAGCTCAG
Source organism: Streptomyces sp. MMG1533 (assembly GCF_001279775.1). Lineage (GTDB taxonomy): Bacteria > Actinomycetota > Actinomycetes > Streptomycetales > Streptomycetaceae > Streptomyces. The sequence goes on from NZ_LGDG01000213.1 coordinate 274,714, forward strand.
CGACCTCTTCCGGCTCGACCACCTCACCACCCGCATGCGGCGCCACGCCGAGAGCCTGATTATCCTCTCCGGCGCCGCCCCCGGCCGCGCCTGGCGCATGCCGGTCTCCCTGACGAACGTGGTCCGCGCGGCAGTCTCCGAAGTCGAGGACTACGCACGCGTGGAGGTACGACAACTCCCCGACGCGTCCGTCGTCGGCGCGGCCGTCGCCGACCTCACCCACCTGCTGGCCGAGGTCATCGAGAACGCCGCCCAGTTCTCGCCGCCCCACACGCGCGTGCGCATCACCGGCGAGCCCGTCGGCAACGGCTATGCCGTCGAGGTCGAGGACCGAGGCCTGGGCATGGGCAAGGAGACCCTCGCCGAGGCCAATCGACGCATCGAGCAGTCCGAGACACTCGACCTGTTCGACAGCGACCGGCTCGGCCTCTTCGTGGTCAGCAGGCTCGCCGCGCGCCACGGCATCAAGGTGCATCTGCGTACCTCGCCCTACGGCGGCACCACCGCGGTCGTCCTGCTGCCCACGGCCCTGCTTCACGCCGGTGCGGCGGAACGTTCCCCCCGTCGGACGGAGGACGCGGAGCGGCCGGCGGAACACGAGTACGCGCGCGTGGCCGCCGCCGCAGAGCACCAGGAATCCGTCCCGGCACCTGCCGACCGCCCCGCGCTGGTGGCACCGGCACCGGCACCGGCCGCGGCACGGGCCACGACCGACACCCCACCCCCCGGAGTCACCACCTTGCGTCTGCACCGTCCCCCGGACGACGCCGCCGAGGACTCGGACGATCTCCCACGCCGGGTACGGCAGGCGAATCTCGCCCCCCAACTGCGAGAGCGGCGCTCCGAGGAACCGGCACAGGCCTCCGCCGCCCCGAGCGACGACCAACGCACCCCCGAACTCGTACGGGACCGCATGGCGGCGTACCGCGACGGCTGGGCCCGCGGCGGCGGCAGGCAGCCCGGCCGCGGTGCCGCCCCGGATTCCCCGGCGGGCCGCAACAGCAGCGAAGGAGACCCACAATGATCCAGGACCCGAGCATGAGAGCCGCCCAGCGGTCCGGCGAACTCGACTGGCTGTTGGACGACTTGGTGGTGCGCGTGAGCGCGGTCCGGCACGCCGTGGTGCTGTCCAACGACGGCCTCGCCGTGGGCGCCTCGACCGACCTCCGCCGTGAGGACGCAGAACACCTCGCCGCCGTGGCCTCCGGCTTCCACAGCCTTGCCAAGGGCGCGGGCCGGCATTTCGGTGCCGGAGGCGTGCGCCAGACCATGGTGGAGATGGACGACGGCTTCCTGTTCGTGGCCGCCGCGGGCGACGGCTCCTGTCTCGCCGTCCTCACCTCCGTGACCGCCGACATAGGACTCGTCGCCTACGAGATGGCGCGACTGGTCAAGCGCGTCGGCGAGCACCTGTACACGCCCACACGCGTCGGCGCGCGGCCCCCCGCCGCCGGATGAGGCGAGAAGGCGATCCAGGCACATGACCGAGGACATGACGGGCGCTCCACGGGAGCAGGGCAGCCAGTGGTACGACGGAGAGGCGGGGCCGCTCGTCCGGCCGTACGCCATGACGGGCGGGCGTACCAAACCCGGTCCCACCGGGGTGCGATTCGACCTGATCGCCCTCGTCACGCTGGACGCGGGCGGGCCCGGCATCGACGACGACACCTCGCTCGGACCGGAGCACCGTGCCCTGATCGACCTGTGCCGTCCGGAGACACAGTCGGTCGCGGAACTCGCCGCGGGCGCCGACCTGCCCGTGGGCGTGGTCAGGGTGCTCCTGGGCGACCTGCTCGAACTCGGCTGCGTCACCGTCAGCCGTCCGGTGCCGCCCGCGCAGCTGCCCGACGAACGGATTCTGCGCGAGGTGATCGAGGGACTGCGAGCGCTGTAGATGAAAGTCGAGAACCATCCGGACTCGTACCGCGCCGACTTGTGCAGCCTTTCGGGCAACGAAGGAGCGCGAGTCGGTCACATAGGACGAACAGCGGTCCGAGCCCTCGGAAAGAAACCGCGGTTGTCACCATGCACACACCTATCGACGTCGACCGTTTGCCGGCCCTCCCGAGAGAAGTGATCGATGGTCTCCGATGACTCCGACGTCCAGGGCGGCGAGACGACCGCGCTGGCGTTGAAGATACTGGTCGCCGGCGGATTCGGCGTGGGCAAGACCACCCTGGTGGGCGCGGTCAGTGAGATCCGGCCGCTGCGTACCGAGGAACTGCTCAGTGAGGCCGGTCAGTTGGTGGACGACACCGACGGCGTGGACCAGAAGGTCACCACGACGGTCGCCATGGACTTCGGCCGCATCACCATTCGCTCCGGTCTGTCCCTCTACCTCTTCGGTACGCCGGGCCAGGACCGCTTCTGGTTCCTGTGGGACGAGTTGTCGCAGGGCGCCCTAGGCGCCGTGGTCCTCGCCGACACCCGCCGACTGGAGGACTGCTTCCCCGCGGTGGACTACTTCGAGCACCGGCACATCCCGTTCGTGGTGGCCGTCAACTGCTTCTCGGGCGCCCGGACCTACGGTGCCCAGGATGTCTCGCGCGCTCTCGATCTCGACCAGGGCACACCCGTGGTGCTCTGCGACGCCCGAGACCGCGACTCGGGAAAGGAGGTGCTGATCCGGCTGGTCGAGTACGCCGGGCGGATGCACACCGCCCGGCTGCTCGACTCGGTGAGTTGACCCCGGCGGTCGGCGCCGGCAGCCGTTCTCAGTGGGCGACGGCCTTCTGCGCCAGGACTTTGTCGATCGAGACACGGACGAGAAGTTCGCCCGGGACGCCGTTGCGGGCGCCGAACTCCTCCGCCCGCTCCTCGCCCATGTACCGTGCCCCGATGCGGCCGGCCCAGTGGCGGACCTGGTCGAGGTCCTCCGAGAGCCGGGCGTGACCCTGGATCACCACGAAGTCGAAGGGTGGCCGGTCGTCGTCCACGCACAGGGCGACCCGGCCGTCCCGTGCCAGGTTGCGGCCCTTCACGCTGGCCTTGCCGGTGTTGAACACGAGCTCGTCCCCGTCGAGCAGGAACCAGATCGGCGTCAGGTGCGGGCTCCCGTCGGCCCGCACGGTCGACAGCTTTCCGGTGCGGGTGCCGTACGAGACGAACTCCCGCCATTCCGCTTCGGTCATCTTCTGTGCCATGTCCCTATCCTCCTTGCCCGGAGGACAGTGGTGGGGAAGGGTGGCAGAGGGATCCTCCAGCGAGGAGGAGACGTCACACGGGGAGACGGGAAACATGGCGCAGAACCAGGGACTTGGCTGGCTACTGGACGACTTGACCCAGCGCGTCGAACACGTGCGGCACGCCTTGGTCCTGTCCAACGACGGGCTGGTGACCGGGGCGAGTACCGGACTTCGTCGTGAGGACGCGGAGCACCTGGCTGCCGTCTCGTCCGGACTGCACAGCCTGGCCAAGGGCTCGGGACGGCACTTCGGCGCGGGCCGGGTGCGCCAGACGATGGTCGAGTTCGACGACGCCGTGCTGTTCGTCACCGCGGCGGGCACCGGCAGCTGCCTGTGCGTGCTCAGCGGTGCGGAGGCCGACATCGGCCAGATCGCCTACGAGATGACACTGCTCGTCAACCGTGTCGGCGAGCACCTCGGTGTGGACGTCCGAGAGCCCGAGCGGAGCCCGGCAGCAGACCTCTGACCTGCATATTCACTATTCCCCGTGGGGTTATCCACAGGCTCGCCGCGATGTCGGCCGGACCGGCTACGGTTTTTGTCACGGCGAACGCACACAGCGTGAGCAACCGACTCCACGGGGGAGATCGATCGTGTCCGTCCACACCGTCGTCACACCGCACCGCCTTTCCTGCGCGCCGAGCCGCGCCGCACGGGAACTGGGGCTCAAGCGAGGCGAGTTCGATCTCGCCGTCCACCTCGGGCACATCCAGACCGTGCCCGACGAAGGGGTCGGGGGCCGTCGCGTCCCCCGCTCCGAGATCGACCGGCTGTGCGCGCACGAAGGCTTCCCGGAGTCCCTGCGGGCGCGGGTGAAGGCGGTGGGCACCACGGCCGGCGCGGCCGTCATGGAGGTGCCGCCTGGCAGGTTCACGCGCCTGGCACGTCTGGGGCTGGTGGTCCCGGTCACTTTCTATCTGAACCGCTACCGAGCCGTGGTCTGGCAGTATCTGGCCGAGGAGCTACGGCAGTTCGCGGCCGACGAGAAGAACACCCGGCTGCTGAAGGCGCGTATGCCCGAGGGACTGCGCGACCAGCTGGACGCCGGCCTGGATCTGCGCGCTCGCAACTGGCGCGGGCGCCACCTGGGATTCCTGCTCCGGCCGGCCGGTGACCCGTGGGAGCAGGCCGGGGCCGTGGCCGCCTTCCTCGACCCCGTCCAGATCGCGGAAATCATCCCCGACCCCTACGAACGCTCCCATCTGAACCGCTTCAGGCCGGGGCCACCCGCCCATGGCGCGCCGGGCTCGCCCGCCGCGCACCTCGCCGAGAGGATCATGACGGCGGACGACCCGGACGAGATCGGCTGGCTGAGGGCGGACCTGGTCCGATGCCTGGAGGAGGCGCGACAGCATCGGCCCGCGCCGCGTCCCGCGACAAAACCGACCCCCGCGACGACCCCGGCCCATCGGGCGGCGCACCACGACTCACCTGTGCCCGAGGAGCCGCAGCCGCCCCGAAAGCTCCTGGGCTGGCTGCGCCGCGGCGCACCCCGGCCTGCGAGGCTCTGAACGGACTACAAGGCTCTGAACAAGCCCTCCTGGACGACCGATACGAGCAGCTGCCCCTCCACGTCGTAGATCCGGCCGCGGGCCAGACCGCGTCCGCCCGTTGCGATCGGTGATTCCTGGTCGTACAGGAACCACTCGTCCGCCCGGAACGGCCGGTGGAACCACATGGCGTGGTCCAGCGACGCCATGTCGAACCCCCGCGGGCCCCACAGGGGTTCGACCGGGATGCGGACGGCGTCGAGGAGAGTCATGTCGCTGGCGTAGGTCAGTGCGCAGGTATGCACGAGCGGATCGTCGCCGAGCGGCCCGACGGCGCGCATCCACACCGCGCTGCGCGGCTCGGCGTCCTTGACCTCCTCAGTGGCCCAGCGCAGCCGGTCCACGTAACGGATGTCGAAGGGCTGACGGCGGGCCATGCGCTCCAACTGCTCGGGCAGCGCGCCCAGATGTTCCCGGACCTCGTCCGTCACCGTCGGCAGGGACTCCGGGTCCGGGACCTTGCGGGCCGGCGGCAGCTGGTGCTCGAAACTCCCTTGCTCAGGCTTGTGAAAGGAGGCGGTGAGATTGAAGATCGTGCGGCCCTGCTGCACGGCGGTGACCCGGCGGGTCGTGAACGACCGCCCGTCCCGCACCCGTTCCACCTGGTACACGATCGGCACACCCGGCCGGCCGGGACGCAGGAAGTACGCGTGCAGCGAGTGCACCGGGCGGTCGCCCTCGGTGGTGCGGCCGGCGGCGACCAGCGCCTGGCCGGCCACCTGCCCGCCGAAGACCCGTTGCAGGGATTCGTTCGGGCTGAGCCCGCGGAAGATGTTGACCTCGATCTGCTCCAGGTCGAGCAGGTCGACGAGCTTCTCGGCCGGGTTCGTCATGGGTGGGATTCTCCTGTACTCACAGCTGGCCGACGTCGGTGACGCGGACGATCGCACGGCCCTCCGCGTCGGAGGCCGCGAGGTCGATCTCCGCGCTGATGCCCCAGTCATGATCGTCGTTCGGATCGTCGAAGATCTGACGGACGCGCCACAGGCCGTTCTTCGGCTCCTCCTCGATCACCAGCAGTTTGGGGCCGCGGGCGTCGGGGCCGGTGCCGAGGTCGTCGTACTCGTCCCAGTACTTGTCCATGGCCTCGCCCCAGGCGTCGGCGTCCCAGCCGGCCTCGGCGTCCATCTCGCCCAGCTCCGCCACGTGGTCGAGGGCGGCCAGCTCGACGCGGCGGAACATGGCGTTGCGGACGAGGACACGGAAGGCGCGGGCGTTGGCGGTGACCGGCTTGACCTGGTCGGCCTTCTCCTGGGCCTCCTCGGCGGTCATCTCCTCCGGGTTGGCGAGCTGCTCCCACTCGTCCAGCAGGCTGGAGTCCACCTGGCGCACCATCTCGCCGAGCCACTCGATCAGGTCCTGAAGGTCCTCGGACTTGAGGTCGTCCGGGACTGTGTGGTCCAGGGCCTTGTAGGCGCTCGCCAGGTAGCGCAGCACGATGCCCTCGGTGCGGGCCAGCTCGTAGTGGGACACCAACTCCGTGAAGGACATCGCCCGTTCGTACATGTCACGGATGACGGACTTCGGGGACAGCGGATGGTCGCCCACCCAGGGATGGCTCTTGCGGTACGTGTCGTACGCGTGGAAGAGCAACTCCTCCAGGGGCTTCGGGTACGTGACGTCCTGGAGGCGCTCCATACGATCCTCGTACTCGACGCCGTCCGCCTTCATCGCGGCCACGGCCTCGCCGCGAGCCTTGTTCTGCTGGGCGGCGAGGATCTGCCGCGGGTCGTCGAGCGTGGACTCGACGACGGAGACCATGTCCAGGGCGTAGGACGGCGACTCGGGGTCGAGGAGCTCGAACGCGGCGAGCGCGAAGGTGGACAGCGGCTGGTTGAGCGCGAAGTCCTGCTGCAGGTCCACGGTGAGGCGGACGATGCGGCCTTCGGCGTCCGGCTCGTCGAGCTTCTCGACGATGCCGCCGTCCAGGAGCGAGCGGTAGATGGCGATGGCGCGGCGGATGTGCCTGAGCTGCTGCTTGCGCGGCTCGTGGTTGTCCTCCAGGAGGTGCCGCATCGCCTCGAAGGCGTTGCCGGGCCGGGCGATCACCGACAGGAGCATGGTGTGCGTCACCCGGAAACGGGATGTCAGCGGCTCCGGGTCGGAGGCGATCAGCTTCTCGAAGGTGCTGTCCGTCCACCCGACGAACCCCTCGGGCGCCTTCTTGCGGACGACCTTCCGGCGCTTCTTCGGGTCGTCACCCGCCTTGGCGAGCGCCTTCTCGTTCTCCACCACGTGCTCGGGAGCCTGCGCGACGACGTAGCCCGCCGTGTCGAAGCCCGCCCGCCCGGCGCGACCCGCGATCTGGTGGAACTCACGGGCGCGCAGCGTGCGCACGCGAGTACCGTCGTACTTGGCCAGCGCCGTGAACAGCACCGTGCGGATGGGGACGTTGACGCCCACACCCAGCGTGTCCGTGCCACAGATGACCTTCAGCAGACCGGCCTGCGCGAGCTTCTCCACCAGACGGCGGTACTTGGGCAGCATGCCGGCGTGGTGGACGCCGATGCCGTGGCGCACGTAACGCGAGAGGTTGCGGCCGAACTTGGTCGTGAAGCGGAAGTTGCCGATCAGCTCGGCGATCCGGTCCTTCTCCTCCCGCGTGCACATGTTGATGCTCATCAGCGCCTGAGCCCGCTCCACGGCCTGCGCCTGGGTGAAGTGCACGATGTAGACCGGCGCCTGCCTGGTCTCCAGCAGCTCCGTCAGCGTCTCCGTGAGCGGGGTGAGCCGGTAGTCGTAGGAGAGCGGCACCGGGCGGGTGGCCGAGCGGACCACCGATGTCGGCTTGCCGGTGCGACGGGTGAGGTCCTTCTCGAACATCGAGACGTCGCCGAGGGTGGCCGACATCAGGATGAACTGCGCCTGCGGCAGCTCCAGGATCGGGATCTGCCAGGCCCAGCCGCGGTCCGCCTCCGCGTAGAAGTGGAACTCGTCCATGACGACCTGGCCGACGTCCGCGTGCTTGCCGTCGCGCAGGGCGATCGAGGCGAGCACCTCGGCCGTGCAGCAGATGACGGGGGCGTCGGAATTGACGGACGCGTCGCCGGTCAGCATGCCGACGTTCTCGGTGCCGAAGATCTTGCACAGCTCGAAGAACTTCTCCGAGACGAGTGCCTTGATCGGAGCCGTGTAGAAGGTGACCTCGTCACGCGCCAGCGCGGCGAAGTGGGCGCCCGCCGCGATCATGCTCTTGCCGGAGCCGGTGGGCGTCGACACGATCACGTTGGCACCCGAGACCGCTTCGATCAGCGCCTCCTCCTGGTGCGGGTAGAGCGTGAGACCGCGCTCCTGGGCCCACGACTCGAAGGCGTCGTAGAGGGCGTCGGGGTCGGCGGTCGGCGGCAGCTGATCGATGAGGGTCACCCACCCATCTTGCCTGCCCTCCTCCCCTATAGGGGAATCGGATGCGGGTACGAAGATCGCGAACGCTACGCTGTGACGCCGACGGAGTGTCAGCGCACCCGGTCAACTGGACAGCGGCACACGATGAATGGGGCGGACAGCGGCGATGATGGGACCAGCACACTCACTGTCGGGGGCCGCGGCCTGGCTCGGCGTCGGCGCGGCGGCCGCCGCGACGGGGCACACCATGCCCTGGCCGGTCCTCCTGGTCGGAGCCCTGATCTGCGCCGGGGCAGCACTCGCCCCCGACCTCGACCACAAGGCCGCCACCATCTCGCGCGCCTTCGGACCGATCTCCCGCGGGCTGTGCGAGATCGTCGACAAGCTCTCCTACGCCGTCTACAAGGCCACGAAGAAGCAGGGCGACCCGCGCCGCTCCGGCGGGCACCGCACGCTCACGCACACCTGGCTGTGGGCCGCCCTGATCGGTGCGGGCGCCTCGGTGGCGGCGATCACCGGCGGACGCTGGGCGGTGCTGGCGATCCTGTTCGTGCACATGGTGCTGGCCATCGAGGGCCTGCTGTGGCGGGCGACGCGCGGCTCCAGCGCCGACGTCCTGGTCTGGCTGCTGGCCGCGACCAGCTCGTGGATCCTCGCCGGCGTCCTGGACAAGTCGGGCAACGGCTCGGACTGGCTGTTCACGGCGCCGGGCCAGGAGTATCTGTGGCTGGGGCTGCCGATCGTGCTGGGCGCGCTGGTGCACGACATCGGGGACGCGCTGACCGTCTCCGGCTGCCCGATCCTGTGGCCGATCCCGGTGGGCCGCAAGCGCTGGTACCCGATCGGCCCGCCGAAGGTCATGCGGTTCCGGGCCGGCAGCTGGGTCGAGCTCAAGGTGCTGATGCCGGCGTTCATGCTGCTCGGGGGAGTGGGCTGCGCGGCGGCGCTCAACTTCATCTGAGCGCCGGGCCCGATTCGGGCCGCCGCGCGCCTGCCGGAGCTCTGACCGGGGTGGTCTCAGCCGGCCCCGCCGCCGTAGCGCCGTTCGAACTGGGCGATACGCCCTTCCGTGTCCACCGTTCGTGCCTTGCCGGTGTAGAAGGGGTGGCTCTCCGAGGAGATCTCCACATCCACCACCGGGTACGTCTTGCCGTCGTCCCACTCGATGGTCTGGTCGCTGCTCGCGGTGGACCGGGTCAGGAAGGCGTAGCCGGCTGCGCGGTCACGGAAGACGACCTCGTGGTAGTCGGGGTGCTTGTCCTGCTGCATGGATGCTCCTTGTGCGGCGTCGGTGTGGCGCCCGAGGGCGCGGGGACGGCGGGATCAGCCGGACAGGGTGTCCTCGTCGACGATGTGCATCGCGGCCTCCTCGGCGGAGGCTGCCGCACCGTCGATGCCCACGTCCGTGGCGACCAGTGCGCTCTCCTCGTCCTCGTGAGCCCCCTCGTCGGGTGCCACGAGTCGACCGGAGCGCACGGAGCCGACCTCGTTGTCCAGGAGTTCCCCGTCGGTGCCCTCGCAGTCGCCGATGCCGTCGCCCTCGCGGGTGGCGAGATCGGGCAGCTCCTCGGCGAGCCGCTGGTCCAGCGTCTCGCCCCGCCGGCGCTCGGCGGCCGTCACGCCGCTGTGCTCCACCGCCCAGGGCCGCTCCGGAGGGGACCAGCCACGGTCGAGGGGGTCGCCGACACCGTCGTTGTCCAGGGTGTCCTCCGCGTCCAGCAGCCCCGCGTCGTCCTGGATCTCGGATCCGTCGGGCTGGTAGACGTCGTCGCCCCATCCGTCGGCGCTGTTCACGGGTACCTCCAGGTGATGAGGGCGGGCGCGTCCTCCCCGCGGTCGGCGGCCGACCCCGGGCGCCTGGGTCACACACGGCGCGCGTCGGCGAACCGCATGCACCCCGGGCGTTCCCCGAGCCGGTGCCGCTTTCCAGCCTTCCACCCCTTTTCGGGACCGCGCAACGCCACGGACACAGCGGCTCGCGGACCGCTCACTCCCGACCGGCCCTCGCACATCCCGCACGGGGGCGTCCCCGTCCGGCCGCCCGCACCGCAGCCGCCCAGCGGGGACCCGCCGCGTCCGCCCACCGGGACCCGCCGCGGCTGCCCAGCGCGGACCCGTCGTGGCTGCCCAGCGAGGACCCGTCGTGGCTTCACGGCGCGGCCCCGGCAGACCCCGTGGCCCCTGGCGAGCCCCCGCTCACCCGTGCCAGGACCGCCACAGGGACGCGTACGCACCATCCGCGGTGACCAGCTCGTCGTGGCTGCCCAGCTCGCTGATGCGGCCGTTCTCGACGACGGCGATGACGTCCGCGTCGTGGGCGGTGTGCAGGCGGTGCGCGATGGCGACCACCGTGCGGCCGTCGAGGACGCGGGCGAGGGAGCGCTCCAGGTGGCGGGCCGCACGCGGGTCGAGAAGGGAGGTCGCCTCGTCCAGGACCAGCGTGTGCGGGTCGGCCAGCACCAGGCGGGCCAGCGCGATCTGCTGTGCCTGGGCCGGGGTGAGCGCCAGGCCGCCCGAGCCGACCTCGGTGTCCAGGCCGTCGTCGAGCGCACGCGCCCAGCCGTCGGCGTCGACCGCACCGAGCGCCGCCCACAGCTCGGCGTCGGCGGCGCTGGTACGCGCGAGCAGGAGGTTGTCGCGCAGGGACCCCACGAAGACGTGGTGCTCCTGGTTGACGAGGGCCACATGCTCGCGGACCCGTTCCGCGGGCATCCGGGACAGTTCGGCACCGCCCAGGGTGATGCGGCCCTCCCGGGGCGCGTAGATGCCGGCCAGCAGCCTGCCCAGTGTGGACTTGCCGGCGCCCGAAGGGCCGACCAGCGCCAGCCTGGTGCCGGGCGCGACCTCGAGGGACACCTTGCGCAGTACGTCGACGCCCTCGAGGTAGCCGAAGTGCACCCGGTCCGCATGCACGTCACGTCCGTCGGGAGCCAGCGCGGCCTCGCCGGCCTCCGTCTCGATGTCCCGCACACCGACCAGACGGGCCAGCGACACCTCGGCGACCTGGAGCTCGTCGAACCAGCGCAGGATCAGGTTCACCGGGTCGACGAGCATCTGCGCGATCAGCGCCCCCGTCGTCAGCTGACCGACATCGATCCAGCCCCGCAGGACGAACACACCGCCGATCATGAGGACCGAGCCGAGCACGGTCACATGCGTGACGTTGATGACCGGGAAGAGCACCGACCGCAGCCACAGTGTGTAGCGCTCCCAGGCCGTCCACTCCTTGATCCGGCGCTCCGACAGTTCGATACGGCGGCGGGCGAGCCGGTGGGCCTCGACGGTGCGCCCGGCGTCCACGGTCTCGGTGAGCGCGGCTGCCACGGCGGCGTACCCGGCGGACTCCGAACGGTAGGCGGACGGCGCCCGCCGGAAGTACCAGCGGCAGCCGACGACCAGCAGCGGAAGGGCGAGCAGCACGGCGGCCGCCAGCGGCGGTGCCGTGATAACCAGCCCGCCCAGCAGCAGGGCCGTCCACACCACGCCGATCGCCAGCTGCGGCACAGCCTCGCGCATCGCGTTGCCGAGCCGGTCGATGTCGGTCGTGATCCGGGACAGCAGGTCGCCCGTCCCGGCCCGCTCCAGGACACCCGGCGGCAGTCCGACCGACCGCACGAGGAAGTCCTCGCGCAGGTCGGCCAGCATCCGCTCGCCGAGCATCGCCCCGCGCAGCCTGACCTCGCGCACGAACACGGCCTGGATGCCGAGGGCAACCACGAACAGCGTGGCGGTGAGCCCCAGATGGAGTTCCCGTGCGCCGTCAGACAGCCGCTCCACGAGCCCGCCCAGCAGCCACGGGCCGACCATCGAGGCAAGCACGGAGACCGTGTTGACCGTGATGAGGAGGACGAAGGCCCGGCGGTGCCGGCTGAACAGTTCGGCCACGTAGGCGCGTACGGTCGCGGAGGCGCCGACGGGCAGGGTGTTCGCCGTCGTCGGGGCCGCCGGATCGTACGCCGGTGGCGCCACGCCGATCATGCTGTCTCCTCGATTTCTTGCAGTTCGTCGAGTTCGTCGAGTACGCCGTTCAGGGCGGCCTCTTCGTCGGTCTCGCGGGTCACGACCGCCCGGTACCGGGGTTCCTTGCGGACGAGTTGGCGGTGTACGCCGACCGCCGTGACCTCGCCCTCGTGCACCAGGACGACCCGGTCCGCGCGGTCCAGAAGCAGGGGAGAGGAGGTGAACACCACGGTCGTGCGCCCTGCGCGCAACTCCCGCACGCCCTCCGCGATCCGTGCCTCGGTGTGCGAGTCGACGGCGGAGGTCGGCTCGTCCAGGACGAGCACCTCCGGGTCGGTGAGCAGCGACCGGGCCAGGGCGAGCCGCTGGCGCTGGCCGCCGGACAGGGAGCGTCCGCGTTCGGTGATGCGGGCGTCCATCGGATCCTCGGCGTCGAGCGACCCCTGGACCAGGGCGGTCAGGACGTCCCCGCACTGCGCGGCCGCCAGTGCCTCCGCGGCACCCACGCCACCCGACGCGGGCACGTCGAGCAGTTCGCGCAGCGAACCGGACAGCAGCACGGGGTCCTTGTCCTGGACGAGGACGGCCGTTCGCGCGGAGTCGAGCGGGAGCTCGTCCAGCGGCACCCCGTCCAGCAGTACGGACGTGCCCTCCTCCGAGGGGTGTCCGCCCAGCCGTTCCGCGAGGCGCCCCGCCGCGTCCGGGTCGCCGCAGACCACCGCGGTGAGCCGGCCGGAGGGGGCGAGCAGACCGGTCGACGGATCGTACAGGTCGCCGGAGGGCGCCTCGGCGGCGCGCGACCCGACGGTGTCGGTCGCCCGCTCCAGCGACAGCACGCGCGCGGCCCGTTTGGCCGACGGGCGCGAGAAGGAGTACGCCATGGCGATCTCCTCGAAGTGCCGCAGCGGATAGGTGAGGACCATCACCGAGCTGTACACGGCGACCAGTTCGCCGACGCCGATGCGGCCCTGCCGGGCCAGATGGACGCCGTACCAGACGACCGCGACCATCAGCAGCCCCGGCAGCAGTACCTGGATCGCGGAGATCAGGGACCACATCCGGGCGCTGCGCACGGCCGCGTGGCGGACCTCCTGGGAGGCGCGGCGGTAGCGGTCGAGGAAGAGTTCCTCGCCGCCGATGCCGCGCAGCACGCGCAGACCGGCGACGGTGTCCGAGGCGAGTTCGGTGGCCCGTCCGGCCTTCTCGCGCTGGAAGTCGGCACGCCGGGTCGCCCGGGGCAGCAGCGGCAGCACCGCCAGCGCCAGCACCGGCAGGCCCGCGGCGACGACCACGCCGAGTGCAGGCTGGTAGACGACCAGGCCGACGCAGACCAGCACGACGGTCACCGCCGCCGCGGTGAACCGCGACCAGGCCTCGACGAACCAGCCGATCTTCTCGACGTCACCCGTGGAGACGGCCACGACCTCGCCGGCCGCCACGCGCCGGGTCAGCGCCGAGCCCAGCTGGGAGGCCTTGTGGGCCAGCAGCTGCTGGACTCGGGCGGCCGCCGTGATCCAGTTGGTGACGGCGGTGCGGTGCAGGAAGGTGTCGCCGATCGCCTGCCCGGCGCAGCACAGTGCCAGCAGCCCGCCCGCGAGGGCGAGCCGCCGACCGGAGCGGTCGACGACGGCCTGGACGGCGAGACCGACACAGAACGGCAGTGCGGAGACGGACATGAAGTGCAGCAGTCCCCATGCCAGTGACTTGAGTTGGCCTCCCAGCTGATTCCGGAAGAGCCACCACAGGAATCGGGGACCCGACCGCGCGTCGGGCACACCCGGGTCGGGATACGGAAGGTCTTGAATCTGCATGACGTCCCAGTGGCTCGTGTCAGGGGGGAGGGTTCCGCGAACGGCGGTAGCAAACCGTGAAAGGTTCGCGTCGCAACGTGGTCGGGGGCAACAGGTTTTCTCCTCCGGCGCACAGAACCGGCTACCGGCGATGGTGCGACCATGGAGCGATGCGGAATGGCAGCGGTGTGCAGCGAGCGGTGGTGTGGGCGGCCGGTGGGTTGCTGCTGACGGCCACGTCCGCGTGCGGCGCCGAACACGGCCGCGGTGGGGACGCGGGATCCGCCGACAAGGCCGTCCCTGCCCGCTCCGCCCCCGCCGACCCGACCCGTGTCCCCGATGTCGGCGACCGGCTGCAGCGGCGCATCCCCGCCGAATCCCGCCAGGTCGTGGCGGTCTACGGCGACGGCAAGAACTCCGCGACCGCCACGGTCGTGCTGTACACCAAGGACGGCTCGTCCTGGGTCCGCACCCGCAGCTGGCCGGCGCACAACGGCAAGAAGGGCTGGACCACCGACCACCACGAGGGCGACAAGCGCAGCCCCGTCGGTGTGTTCACGCTCAGCGACGCGGGCGGCGTGCTCCAGGATCCCGGCGCCGGGCTTCCGTACACGCGGTCCGCGGCCTTCGCGGCCCCGCGCTGGTGGGCGAAGCCCTACTGGCACGACTTCGACTACGTGATCGCCATCGACTACAACCGCGTCAAGGGCACACCGCCCAACGACCCGACCCGTCCCGAGGGTGCCTCCAAGGGTGGCGGGATCTGGCTGCACATGGACCACGGCAGCGGTACGTCGGCCTGCGTCAGCCTGTCCAAGCCGGCGATGCGGTACCTGCTGCGCACGCTCGACCCGAATCGGCATCCCGTGGTGGTGATGGGGGACAGGGCCGACCTGAAGGCCTAGTCCTGTCGGCGGTCATGAGGGAGGCGTCATTGCGGGGCACCCCCAACTCGCCGTAGAACACCGGCCATGAAGAGACGGATCATCATGTCCATGCTCGCAGGAGCGACCCTCCTGGCGAGCACCCTCCTCGGAGCGGTACCCGCCCAGTCCGCGGAGGTCCCCGCCCAGTCCGCCGAGGTCCCCGCCCAATCCGCCGGCGACCCTGCCCAGTTGGCCGAAGTCCCGGCCGAGTTCGGCAGCGACTGGCACGACCCCATCACGGCAGCGCCACCCGTCACCAGGCCCTCCGGCAAGTCCTGCCAAGTCACCGTGGCCGAGGCCCAGTTCCGAGACTTCACGCCCTACAAGGGCACGTACACACCGCCGGACGGCTGCGGCGACAGCTGGAGCAAGGTCGTGCTGCGCATGGACGGCAAGGTCAAGGGGCGGCAGTTCGACCGGCTCGGCTATCTCCATGTGGGCGGAGTCGAGATCTTCCGCACGTCCACGCCCCAGCCCTCGCCCGACGGCATCGAGTGGTCCGTCGAGAAGGACGTGACGCGCTACAGCAAAACCCTCCGCGGCAGCCAGGACGTCGAGATGCTCATCGGGAACGTCGTCGACGACACGTACACCGGAATCATCGACGTCAAGGTCACCCTGACGTTCTACGCGGGCAGGCCGGCCGCCGCGCCCGATCGGGTCCTGACCCTCGACGACCGATCCACCCTCACCACCCCGCGCAACAGCGAACGCATCCTCGCCGAGGTGTACGCCACCGGCTCCGGCGGCGGCTGTGAAGAGTACTGGTACCTGACGGTCCCCGACGACGCCCCGTACTCCTGCCATGCCGCCGGCGGCCCCTACCGCGAGGTCCAGATCAAGGTCGACGGGCAACTCGCGGGCATCGCCGCCCCGTTCCCGACCGTGTGGACCGGGGGCTGGTCCAACCCCTTCCTCTGGTACGTCGTTCCGGGACCGCGCGCCTTCGACATCAAGCCGATCGAATACGACCTGACGCCCTTCGCCGGCCTCCTCAACGACGGCCGACCGCACCGCGTCGAGGTCTCCGTCGTCGGCGTGCCCGAGGGGCAGAGCGGCTGGAGCACCCCGGTGAACGTCCTCGTCTGGCAGGACGCGAAGAGCGCGCACGTCACCGGCCGGCTCACCGCGCACAAGGTCGGTGACCTCGCCAACTCCTCGACCTATGAACCCGGTTCGGAACACCGGGTGGACACCGAGGGTGACCACCGGCTGACCGTCGCCGGGTACGTCGACACCTCGCACGGCCGGGTGACGACCACCGTCAGCCGCTCCCTGGCGAACACCTCCACGCACCGCTGGACCGACGGCGAGACCATGGACGCGCTGGACGCCACATGGACGGACGACGAGTCGGTCACCGTCGACGGAGGCGGGCCGGCCCGTACGACGCGCACGCGGCGGACGTACACGATGGACGGCACCACCACGCTCGGCGCGGCCGACCGGCTGCGCACCGTGCTGACCCTCGGTGACCGGGCCGCGGTCACGGAGTCGCTGGGTGGCCGGCGCATCGCCTGGTCGCGGCTCGACGACGCCTACGCGGGCGACGCGACGTACACCGTGAACGTGCCGCGCGACCAGCGGCACGCGGTCGGAACCACCGGCGAGCGCTACCGCGTCCGGGGTTCGAGCGGCTGCCACGACCGCTCCCTGACCACCGTCCAGGGTGTGCTCACCGAGGATCGCAGCGGCTGCTGAAGGGAGTTGTGTGCGATGGGTCACAAGTGGCGTGATTTACACGGCTGCAACGCGGCGGTCTTGTAGGCGATCAACGGCCCCTCCAGAGTGGTCGACACGGAAACAGCTTTCCGCATCGCAGAAGTTCCGTCCCCGGCTTCTGTGTACCACCGTCCCCCCAAGGAGTGCCCGTGCCGCCGTCCGTCCCGTCCCTGCCGCGACGCGTCGCACGCATATTGCGTACCTCTCTCTTCGCGCAGGTCGCCTGCGCGCTGGTGCTCGGAATCGTCGTCGGAAAGCTGTGGCCCGACGTGGCCACGGATCTCCAGCCGCTCGGCGACGGTTTCACCCGGCTCATCAAGACGATCATCTCGCCGCTGGTGTTCTGCGTGGTCGTCGTCGGCATCGCCAAGGCCGGTGACCTGAAGGCGTTCGGCCGGATCGGGCTCAAGGCCCTGATCTGGTTCGAGGTCGCGAGCACGCTTGCCCTGCTCATCGGTCTCGTCGCCGCCAATGTCGTCCAGCCCGGCTCGGGGATGCACGTCGACCCGTCCACGCTCGACACCTCGGCGGTCGACGCGAAGACGGGCGGCGGTTCGCTGCCCTCGACGACCGAGTTCATCGTGAACGCGATTCCCACCAGTTTCATCGGCGCCTTCGCCGAGAACTCGCTGCTGCAAGTGCTCATCCTGGCCTGCCTGGTGGGCGCCGCGCTGCTCCACCTCGGGCACACCAAGGTGCCGCAGGTCCTGCCCGCCATCGAGCAGGCACAGGAGATCATCTTCGCGGTGGTCGGCTTCATCATGCGGCTCGCCCCGATCGCGGTGTTCGGTGCGATGGCCGTCCTGATCGGCCAGTACGGGCTCGGTGTGATCGAGACGTACGCCAAGCTGATCATCCTGTGCTACGTGGCCGCCGCGCTTTTCATCGTGCTGCTCGCCGTCGCCCTCAAGGCGGTCACCGGGCTCAGCCTCTGGAAGTTCGTCCGCTACATCCGCGAGGAGATACTCCTCGCGCTCGGCACCGCCTCCACCGAGTCCGTCATGCCGCGCGTGATGCAGAAGCTGCGCAAGGCCGGTGCCCGCGACGACGCGGTCGGCCTGGTGCTGCCGACGGGGTACTCCTTCAACCTCGACGGCGCCTCGCTCTACCTGTCCATCGGCACGCTGTTCATCGCCCAGGCCGTCGGCGTGGACCTGAGCCTGAGCCAGCAGATCACCGTGGTCCTCGTGCTGATGCTCACCAGCAAGGGCATGGCGGGCATCCCCGGTTCGGCCTTCCTCGCCCTGTCCGCGACCGCCTCCTCGCTGGGCGCCATCCCCGCGGGCGCCGTCGCCCTGCTGCTCGGCGTGGACCGGATCATGGACTCGATGCGCGTCGTGACGAATCTGCTCGGCAACTGCGTCGCCGTCTTCGCCGTCTCCCGCTGGGAGGGTGCGCTGGACGCCGACAAGGCGAAGAAGGTCCTGGACGGCGAGATCGCGCCGGCGGCGGACGGCGACGAGGGTGAGCCGACGGCAGTCGCCGAGGGTGAGCCGACGGTCGTCGCCGAGGACGGGGAGCACCTTTCTGCCGTACCCGCCCAGTCGTCCAAGGAGCCGGCCCCCGAGGCCGGTTGACGACAGCTGCACCCATAGGTCGCGGCCGCCGCTCCAGCAGTACGGAGCGGCGGCCGCGACCCGTTTCTCGGCAGCCCGGCCGCGACCCGTTTCTCAGCAGCCCCGACCGCGACCCGTTTCTCAGCAGCCCCGACCGCGCTCCGGCATGCCGTCCACCAGCGTGTCCAACAGCCCGCCCAGCACCTCGCGCTGGTCGCTCGTCAGTGGTGCCAGGATCTCCTCCGCGGCGGCCCGGCGCGCACCTCGTAGCTCGCGCAGTGCCTTGTGCCCGTCGTCGGTGAGCTCGATGCGGATCACCCGGCGGTTGGTCGGGTCGGGGACCCGCCGCACTTTGCTGCTCGCCTCCAGCCCGTCGACAAGCGTCGTCACGGCGCGGGGCACCACCTCCAGCCGTTCGGCGAGGTCGGCCATGCGGGGCGGCGAGTCGCAGTGCGCGAGGGTGCGCAGCAGCCGGGACTGGGCCGGGGTGACGCCGAGTCCGCGCCGCTCCAGGTGGTGCTTCTGGATCCGGTGCAAGCGACGGGTGAGCCGCAGCAGCTGCTCGGCGAGCAGGCCGTCGGGATCGGGGGTGGTCATACGGGAACAATATCAGGACCATGTTCATTGTGAGCATAGGTAACAATGAGCTAAGCTCCGTCAGTCTTCACCACCTCACCCTCCGTAGGAGCCATGCCCCGCGACGACATCAAGTGGACCCCTTCTCCCGGCACCTCGACCGACGAACCCCGGCAGGTGCGCCGCATCCTCAAGCTCTTCAAGCCCTATCGCGGCCGGCTCGCGGTCGTCGGCCTGCTGGTCGGCGCCTCGTCGCTGGTCACCGTGGCGACCCCGTTCCTGCTGAAGGAGACGCTGGACGTCGCCATCCCCGAGGGCCGCACCGGCCTGCTGAGCCTGCTCGCGCTCGGCATGGTCCTCAGCGCCGTCCTCACCAGCGTCTTCGGCGTACTGCAGACCCTGATCTCCACCACGGTCGGCCAGCGCGTCATGCACGACCTGCGCACCGCCGTCTACGGCCGCCTGCAGCGCATGTCCCTCGCCTTCTTCACGCGCACGCGCACCGGCGAGGTCCAGTCCCGCATCGCCAACGACATCGGCGGCATGCAGGCCACCGTCACCTCGACCGCCACCTCCCTGGTCTCCAACCTGACCAGCGTGGTCGCCACGATCGTCGCGATGATCGCCCTCGACTGGCGCCTGACCGTCGTCTCCCTGCTTCTGCTGCCGGTCTTCGTGTGGATCAGCCGCCGGGTCGGCAACGAGCGCAAGAAGATCACCACCCAGCGCCAGAAGCAGATGGCCGCGATGGCCGCGACCGTCACCGAGTCGCTGTCGGTCAGCGGGATCCTGCTCGGCCGCACGATGGGCCGTTCCGACTCGCTCACCAGGTCCTTCTCCGACGAGTCCGAGCAGCTGGTCGACCTCGAAGTCCGGTCGAACATGGCCGGCCGCTGGCGCATGGCCGTCATCTCGATCGTGATGGCGGCCATGCCCGCAGTCATCTACTGGACCGCGGGCCTCGCGCTCCAGACCGGCGGCACCGAGATCTCCATCGGCACCATCGTCGCCTTCGTCTCGCTCCAGCAGGGCCTGTTCCGCCCGGCCGTCAGTCTGCTGTCGACCGGTGTCCAGATCCAGACCTCGCTCGCGCTCTTCCAGCGCATCTTCGAGTATCTCGACCTGCCGATAGACATCACCGAGCGCGAGCAGCCGGTCCGTCTCGACTCCGTCAAGGGCGAGATCCGCTTCGAGAACGTCGAGTTCCGGTACGACGAGAAGAGCGGCCCCGTCCTCGACGGCATCGACGTCACCGTCCCCGCGGGCGGCAGCCTCGCCGTCGTCGGACCTACCGGCGCGGGCAAGTCCACCCTCGGCTATCTCGTGCCGCGGCTCTACGACGTGACGGGCGGCCGCCTCACCCTCGACGGGGTCGACGTCCGCGACCTCGACTTCGACACCCTCGCGCGGGCGGTCGGGGTCGTCTCGCAGGAGACGTACCTCTTCCACGCCACGGTCGCGGAGAACCTGCGCTTCGCCAAGCCGGACGCCACCGACGAGGAGATCCGGCAGGCGGCGAAGGCGGCCCAGATCCACGACCACATCGCGTCCCTGCCCGACGGCTACGACACGGTCGTCGGTGAGCGAGGCCACCGTTTCTCCGGCGGCGAGAAGCAGCGGCTGGCCATTGCCCGCACGATCCTGCGCGACCCGCCGGTCCTGATCCTCGACGAGGCGACCAGCGCCCTGGACACCCGCACCGAACACGCGGTCCAGGAGGCCATCGACGCGCTCTCCGCCAACCGCACCACGCTCACCATCGCGCACCGGCTGTCCACCATTCGGGGTGCCGACCAGATCGTGGTCCTGGACGCCGGGAGCGTCGCCGAACGGGGCACGCACGAGGAGCTGTTGGAGCAGGGCGGGCGGTATGCGGCGCTGGTCCGTCGGGACGCCCGACTGGAGCCGACAAGATGACGATATGCCGGGTTTGTATGCTTTAACGGGTTACTGTGCCCGCATGCACACGAACACTCCGCCACGGAGCACGATTCGACTGACGCGCCGGGGCCGTGTCGCCCTCATCGCGACCGGGGCCGTCGTGGCCGGCACCGCCGTGGCGGTGCCGCTGCTGAGCCTGGGCGGCGACGGGGAGACCAAGCCCAAGACACTGGTCATCCCGGAGGGCTGGCGGGCCGGCCAGGTCTACGAGGCTCTCGACAAAGCCCTCTCCCTGCCCGCCGGATCTGCCAAGAAATCCCTGGCCAAGGCCAACCTGAAGCTGCCGAACGACGCGGAGGGCAACCCGGAGGGGTACCTCTTCCCGGCGACGTACCCGCTCCAGGAGAAGGCGACTGCGGAGCGGATGCTGTCGTTCATGGTCGACACCGCGAACAAGAAGTTCAACGGTGCCCCCATCGCGGCGGGCGCGCAGCGCAACGCCATGAACGTCTACCAGGCGGTCACCATCGCGAGCATCGTCCAGGCCGAGGCGGCCACCAAGGCGGACATGGGGAAGGTGGCCCGGGTCGTCTTCAACCGGCTGGAGCGGGGCATGCCGTTGCAGATGGACTCCACCCTCAACTACGCGCTGAACCGCTCCACGCTGAAGACCAGCGCCGCCGACACGCGCATCGAGAGCCCCTACAACTCTTACCAGCGCATGGGCCTGCCGCCGACTCCCATCGGCAATCCGGGCGAGGACGCGATGCGCGCCGCCATCAGCCCGACCCCGGGCGACTGGCTGTACTTCGTCACGGTCAAGCCCGGCGACACCCGCTTCACCGCCGACTACGCGCAGCACCAGCGCAACGTCGCGGAGTTCAACGCCCGCCAGAAGGCGAGCCTGAAGGCCACCCGCTGACCGCGGGGGCCGTCACGCGGCGACCGGTTCCTCCGCCAGCAGTCGCCTGATGTCGCGTACGGCGGCACGGCCCGCCCGGTTGGCGCCGATGGTGCTCGCCGACGGGCCGTAGCCGACAAGGTGGATCCGCCGGTCCGCGAGGGCACGTGTGCCCTCGACGCGGATTCCGCCGCCGGGCTCGCGCAGCTTCAGCGGCGCCAGATGGTCGATGGCGGCCCGGAAGCCGGTCGCCCACAGGATGACGTCGGCCTCCACGCGCCGCCCGTCGTTCCACTCCACACCGTCGGGTGTGATCCGGTCGAACATCGGGAGCCGGTCCAGGACCCCGTCCGCGATGCCCTGCCGGACCGCGTCGTTGAGCGGCAGCCCGGTCACCGAGACGACACTCCTCGGCGCCAGCCCCTGCCGCACTCGCTCCTCGACGAGCGCCACCGCCGCCCGGCCCGCGTCCTCGTCGAAGGGACCCTCGCGGAAGACGGGCGGCCGCCGGGTGACCCACGTGGTGGCGGCCGCGTGCCGAGCGATCTCCAGCAGATGCTGGGTGCCGGACGCGCCTCCGCCCACCACGACGACCCGCTGCCCGGCGAACTCCTCGGGCCCGGGGTACTGCGCGGTGTGCAACTGCCTTCCCCGGAAGGTCTCCTGGCCCGGATAACGCGGCCAGAACGGCCGGTCCCAGGTCCCGGTCGCGTTGATCAGCGCCCGCGTCGACCAGTTCCCCGCCGAGGTCTCCACGAGCAGCCGCCCGCCGGCGTCCTCACGCACGGCACGTACGTCGACGGGCCGCCGTACGCGCAGGTCGAAAGCCTGCTCGTAGGCGTCGAAGTACTCGCTGACGACGGCGGAGGACGGGCGGGCCGGATCGGCGTCCGTGAGTTCCATGCCGGGCAGCGCGTGCATCCCGTGCACCCTGCCGTACGTCAGCGACGGCCACCGGAACTGCCAGGCGCCGCCGGGCCCGGGGGAGTGGTCCAGCACCACGAAGTCGCGGTCCGGCTCGAAACCGGTGCGCCGCAGATGGAAGGCGGCGGCCAGTCCGGCCTGACCGGCGCCGATGACGACCACATCGACCTCGCGAATGTTGTTCACGGTTCTACTAACAGCGAGGTGGCTGTGGATCTTCCCGCGGGGCCGGTCATTCGTTCACGAGCCGCTGGAGGCCCGGGCCGCAGTGGTGGACGGCGGCAGGCCGCCGTTGAACCGTGTGTCCACGAAGCCGGCGAAGTCGACCTTGTGCGGAATGAGCTTCAGCTCGGTGAACGCGTCGGCGATCTCCTGCTCCGAGGCGACGAGCGGCTTGTCGACGGCGACGGAGATCCGCGTCGAGTTGGTCCGCTGCACCGAGGCCAGCGCCACCTCGTACGGCAGCCCGGTGTCCTTCGCCCAGACCTTCGCCCACTCCTCCTGATGGTCGTGGACCCAGGCCGTCGCACGCCGCAGCCGGTCCAGATAGTCCTTGATCGCGGCGGCCTTCTTCTTGTCCCCGAGCGCGCTCGGCGCCGCCACCTGGAAGGTCAGTCCGTTCGTCACACCCTCGCCGGTCGTCAGGATGCGGCCCTGCCCGCCCTGGAGGATCTGCGAGGTGTACGGGTCCCAGACCGCCCATGCGTCGACCTTCCCGGACGTGAACGCGGCCAGCGCGTCGGCCGGCTGGAGGTACTTGACCTTGACGTCGCCGAGGCTCAGCCCGGCCGCCTCGAGGGAGGCGACCAGCTGGTAGTGCGCGGAGGAGCCCTGCGCCACGGCGACCGACCTGCCCTTGAGGTCCTGAGGCTTCGCCAGTTCGGAATCCTTCGGTACGAGGATGGCGTCGCCCTTGGAGGTGCCGTGCCACGCGGACACGACCTTGATCTTCGAACCGGCGCCGGCCGCGAACACCGGCGGCGTGTTGCCGACGCCGCCGATGTCGACGGCCTTCGCGTTGACGGCTTCGAGCAGTGGCGGACCGGAGGTGAACGTGGACCACTTGATCTTGTAGTCGAGGTTCTCGAGCTCGCCCGCGGCACGCAGGATCGCCTCCGAACCGCCCTTCTGGTCACCGACGTTGAGCGTGAGGGAGCCCTTGCCGTCGGTGTCGCTCCCCGTCGAGGCGGCCGAGTTCCCGCCGCAGGCGGAGAGCAGCAGGGCGAGGGGGAGGAGCAGTGCGGCGGGGGCGAGGCGACGTCGCATGGTGGATCCGTTCTGAGTGACTGAATGTGACTGAATGTGACTGAGGACGGCGGGTGTGCGTGGGGGGATGGTGGGGATGGCGCGGGAGTTCAGGCGGCTTCGGCGGCGCTGTCGACGCCCAGGCGTTCCAGGAGGCCGGCGCGCAGTTCGGCGAACCGCGGGTCGGTGATGTCGCGCGGGCGCTCGAGGTCGATCTCCTGCTCGTGCGCGATGACTCCGTCGTCCATGACCAGGACTCGGTCGGCGAGCAGGACCGCCTCCTCGACGTCGTGCGTGACGAGCAGCACGGCACATCCGCGGCGCTGCCACAGCTCGCCCACCAGCCGCTGGGCCTTGATGCGGGTGAGCGCGTCGAGCGCTCCGAACGGCTCGTCGAGCAGCAGCAGATCGGGCTCGCGCACCAACGCCCGTGCCAGCGAGGCGCGTTGGGCCTCGCCGCCGGAGAGGGTCTTGGGCCAGGCGTCGGAGCGGTGGCTCAGACCGACCTCGGTGAGGGCCTGCTCGGCGACAGCGCGCTCCGGCCTGCCGGGCAGACCGAGCAGCACGTTGCGCCACACCTTCTTCCACGGCATCAGGCGCGGCGCCTGGAAGGCGACGGCCTTGCGGCGGGGCACGAGGACGGTGCCCTCGATGTCGCGGTCGAGGCCGGCGAGGATGCGCAGGAGGGTGGACTTGCCGCAGCCGCTGCGGCCGATCAGGGCGACGAACTCACCCTGCCGCAGGTCCAGTCGGAGGTCGTCGATGACGGGGCGGCCGTCGAAGGAGCGGGTCAGTCCCTCGACCCGTACGGCCGTGGGTGTGCCTACCGGCCGGTGAACGTCGGTCGCCATTGCAGCAGCAGCCTTTCGAGGGAGCGGACGATGAAGTCGGCCAGCAGGCCGAGGAAGGCGTAGACGATCAGGCAGACCACGATCACGTCGGTGCGCAGGAAGTCGCGTGCCTGGACCATCAGGAAGCCGATGCCGGAATCAGCGTTGACCTGTTCGGCGAAGACGAGCGCGAGCCAGGCGATGCCGAGGGAGTACCGCAGGCCGGTCATGGCGCCCGGCAGAGCGCCCGGCAGGACGACGTGCCGCACGAGCCCCCACCGCGACAGGCCGAGGGACTCACCGGCCTCGATCAACTGGGCGTCGACGCCGCGGATGCCGGCGTACACGTTGAGGTAGAGCGGGAACGTCACGCCCAGCGTGATGATCGCGACCTTCGGTGCCTCGCCGATGCCGAACCAGATGATGAACAGCGGGATCAGGCCCACGAAGGGCACGGTCCGCAGCATCTGCACCGGGGCGTCCACGAGGTCCTCGCCGATCCGGAACAGGCCCGAGACCAGGGCGAGTCCGGTACCGACGACGGTGCCGAGCAGCAGACCGGCGGCCACCCGCTGCAGCGAGGTGCCCATCGCGGAGGTGAGTGACCCGTCGGCGACCAGATGCCTGGCGACCTCTGCGATCCGCCCCGGCGCGGCGAGCACGTCGGCGGTCAACACGCCCGTACTGCTGAGGAGTTGCCACAACGCCAGCAGCAGGAGCGGTCCGGTGGTGCGGCGCAGCCAGCGGGGGACGCGGGTGCGGCGGGAGGAGCTGGGGACGAGAGGCTCGAGATCGAGGTCCGGAGGGGAGGCGGAGGAATCCGATTGAGGGGAAATATCGTATTTGGGAGAGCCGGGCGGGGCATGGCTGATGCTCATGAGTGCTCCACGGGAGGCGGGCGTCCGGGGGAGGAGGGTGCGCGTCAGCGCCGCGACCTCACCGGAGCGTCAGAACGCTGGGTGCGGCGAAGCGCGGGTGAAGGGCGGCCGAGGCGGCGAGGGGAGAAAGGGCGTCAGCAGCCGCGGCGACACGCGGCGGAGGCCACCCGCAGCAGGTCGATGTGACCGCGCGTGGTGAGCAGGGCTGAACGCAACATGCGGCCGAAAGTAGCCAGATGGCATGGCCACGGTCAATGGCGTCTCGCGGAGTGGACCGCCGATATCAGAGGGCGGGCGAACACTCGTGTGTGAATCGCGTCGTGTGGGTCAGGATGGGAGTCATGCCAGACGTCTTCACCACTCGAGTCCTGAACGTGGCCACCGGCTCCGCGGAGCGGATCGCCGACCTCACCCGTGACTGCGAGGCCTTCCTGCGGGAGGCGGCAGCAGGCCGCGACGGCCTGCTGAACGTTTTTGTGCCCCACGCAACTGCCGGCATCGCGATCATTGAGACGGGCGCCGGCAGCGACGACGACCTCCTCGCCGCCCTGCACACCCTCCTCCCCGCCGACGACCGCTGGCAGCACCGCCACGGCAGCCCCGGCCACGGCCGCGACCACGTCCTGCCCGCGGTCGTCCCTCCCCACGCGACGCTGCCCGTGCTGAACGGCCGCCTGGAACTGGGGACTTGGCAGTCGGTGTGCCTGGTCGACACGAATAGGGATAATTCTGAGCGAAAGGTTCGCTTGACCTTTCTTGCGGGCTCATAATCCGCCGACCGTGGGTTCGAGTCCCACCCGGCCCACCTGTGCGCGCCTCTGAACTGCGGAAACGTTCCCCGTGAGGTGTCGAAGAAGAGCCGCCGGACAAGCTGCAGGACCAGATCGACAAGAAGATCCGGCAGGAGCAGGCCAATGAGCGGGCCACCGAGGCGGCGCTCACGGCCAAG
Organism: Streptomyces sp. MMG1533; assembly: GCF_001279775.1. GTDB lineage: Bacteria > Actinomycetota > Actinomycetes > Streptomycetales > Streptomycetaceae > Streptomyces. The sequence goes on from NZ_LGDG01000213.1 coordinate 300,932, forward strand.
GCGGAGGCCGAGGCGGAGCGCATGCGGGTTGAGGCGCAAGGCGGCCCCCGCGCCAACAAGATCATCGAGCAGTCGCTGAGCGGCTGAATCTCCATGCCGTGCGTGCCTGCGCAGGATCGTCGGCGCACGCACCGCCGTCGGCCGGCCCGGGGGCGAATTGCCCGGGTGTGACCTGAAACATGAGTGACATGCGGCATACGCACTCATCGCCCGTTATGGGTACCTTGAGGCGCCTGCCCTGTGCACGTCGTTGCGTCATCGCGTGCACCGCCTACCGATCCCTCGTCCGGGAGACCCATGCGCCCCCGAATACCCTCCGTGCCGCCCCTCGCCCTGACGGGTGGTGCGCTGACCGTCGGCCTCGGTGGTCTGTATCTGGCCGGGTTGCTGCTCACGGGCGGTGAGATCGAGGCCGGTACGACCGTGCGCGGGGTGGACATCGGGGGCCTCAGCCGTACGGAGGCCATCCGCAAGCTGGACAACCACCTGGCGGCGGCCGGCTCGCGGGAGCTGGCCGTGAAGGTCGGCGACCGCGGCGGGACCGTCGACCCGCGGCAGGCCGGACTCACCTTCGACGCCGAGCAGACCGTCGACCGGGCGGCGCGCACCGCCTCCGATCCGGTCGGCGTGATCGGCGGGTTCTTCCGCTCAGGGGGTGACGTCGAGCCGGTCGTACGCCTCGACGAGGGCAAGGCCCGCACTGCTCTCGGGAAGCTGGCGAAGGCGCTCGACCAGAAGGTCCGCAACGGCGCCGTCGCCTTCGAGGACGGCCAGGTCGAGCAGGTCGCTCCGCACAGTGGTTACGCACTGGACGTGGACGCCGCAGTCGGCACCTTGCGGACCTCCTTCCTGCACGGCGCGGCGGACACGGTCACGCCCCTGCCCGCCCGCGAGACCGAGCCGAAGGTCACGGCGGAGGAGGTGCGGCGGGCGGTGCGCGACTTCGCGCAGCCGGCCATGTCGGCGCCCGTCACGCTCACCACGGGCGGCAGGCGGTTCACGATAAGCCAGGCCGTTCTGGGCGAGTACCTGACGTTGCGGCCGGACGACTCCGGCGGGCTGATATCGAAGCTGGACGGCAAGGGCCTGCGCTCCGCCCCCGCGGTGGCCCGCCCGCTGGCCGGCATCACCACCACGGCCGAGAACGCCAGGCTGCGGCTGGACGGCGACCAGGTCGTGGTGGCCGACGACGCCCGGACCGGCATACAGGTCACCGACAAGGCGCTGAGCAAGGCCGTGCTGCCGCTGCTCACCAAAGCGGGTGCCGCCCGCACCGGGGAACTGGCCGTGCGACGGATCCAGCCGGAGGTGACCCGCGAGAATGCGGCGCGGCTGGGGCTGACGGAGAAGATGTCCTCCTTCACCGTCCACTTCGAACCGGCCGCGTACCGCACGAAGAACATAGGGCGGGCCGCGCAACTCATCAACGGCTCCGTCGTCCTGCCCGACGAGACCTGGAGCTTCAACCGGACCGTGGGCGAGCGCACCGAGGCCAACGGCTTCGTCGAGGGCATCATGATCCTCGACGACCAGTTCACCAAGGCGCCCGGCGGTGGTGTCTCCTCCGTGGCCACGACCATGTTCAACGCGATGTTCTTCGCCGGCGTCAAGCCCGTGGAGTACGGCGCCCACTCCTTCTACATCGAGCGTTACCCGGAGGGCCGTGAGGCGACGGTTGCCTGGGGCAGCCTCGATCTCAGGTTCGCCAACGACTCCGGCAACGCCGTCTACATCCAGGCCGAGGCCACCGACACCTCGGTGACCGTCACCTTCCTCGGTACCAGGAAGTACGACGAGATCAAGTCGGTCACGGGGCCCCGCACGCACGTGAAGCAGCCGGAGCGGAAGGTGAGCGCCGACGAGAAGTGCGTGCCGCAGACCCCGCTCGAGGGCTTCGACGTCACCGTCGAGCGGGTCTTCTACAACGACGGCAACGAAGTAAAGCGGGAGCCGTTCCGCACGCATTACACCCCGCGTGACGAGATCATCTGCGAAGACCCTCAGTGATCCGACAGGCCGGCCTGGCGTGAGAGCCGGTGCGGCCGCGGCGTGCCCCGCCCAGTGGCGTCACCTCCCCCCGTGTGTCTGTGCCCCCCCGGCCTGGATCCCTTACCGTGCAAATCATGTGACGCCGCACAAATGAATCGGCGGACGGACCGGAGATCCCAGTCCGTCCGCCGGTGGGGAACGAGCGGCGGCGTCAATCCGTCAGTTCAGCGTCCACTTCTGGTTGGTCCCGCTGTTGCACGTCCACAGGTCGATCTTGGTCCCGTTGGCGGTGCCGTTGCTGACAGCGTCGAGGCAGAGGCCGGACAGGTTGTTGGTGATGGTGCCGTTGGAGTTGACGGTCCACTTCTGGTTGGTCCCGCCGGTGCAGTCCCAGATGATGACCTTCGTACCGTTGGCGGTGCCGCTGTTGTAGGCGTCGAGGCACTTGTTGCCGTAGACCACGAGCTCGCCGCGTGACGTGGACGTGAAGGTCTGGTTGTGTCCGCCGAAGCAGTCCCAGAGGGCGAGCTGGGTGCCGTTGACGATGGTGTTCTTGGCGAGGTCGAGGCAGCGGTTGGAGCCGGCCCCGATGATCTCGGTGCCGTTGGTGCCCGCGATGTCCTGAAGGAGGACGGCGTCGAGGTTGGGCGCCCAGCCGCCGCTGTTGGAGAACTTCATGGTGTTGGAGCCCTTGGCCGTACCGACCAGCACGGAGACGGTGCCGGGGGTGGTCCAGGAGCCGGTCGGCGGGTACGAGACCACCGTGGGCTGCTGGCCGTTGACCTGGAGCGTGGCCTTGCGGGCGGTGCTGTCACCGTTGACGTAGGCGATGGTGGCGAGCTTCACGCCGGAGGCCGAGGCGTTGACGTTGTTGAACGTCAGGGTGTTGGCGGTGCCGTTGCCGATCCAGTCGACCCGCGAGCCGCCCGAGCAGTTCGCGCAGGTGGCGGTGGCGGCCGTGCCGGCCAGGGTGTTGGACGCCGACTCCGCCTCGTAGGTGGTGCCGGAGGCCTCGGTGCCGGAGACGGTGAGCAGTACCGCTTCGCCGGCCGGGACGCTGGTGGTGTAGCTCGTCGCGGAGCTGCCCGCGTTCGTCGCCGTCCATACGTTGCGCACGGAGGCGGAGGCCGTGGTCAGGCCCAGATCGGCCCAGCGGGCGGTGATGGACGCGGCGGAGGAGGTGCGGTTGAGCAGCAGCACGGCGCGCTTGCCGGTGCCCGACAGGACCTTGCTGTAGACCTGCAGGCCCTTGGTGTCCTCGGCGACCTTGACACCCTGGAGGCCGCGGGCGTCCTGGTCGATGGCGACGACCTCGGAGTTGGTGAGGATGTCGCGGGTCGTGGTGCTCATGGTGGTGAGGTTGTTGCCGGCTATCAGCGGGGCGCCGGAGATCGCCCACAGGCTCATGTGGGTGCGGTTCTGGGCGGCGGTGAAGCCGTTCATGCCGACCATCAGCATGTCAGGGTCGTTGTAATACCCGGTGTGCTGGGACGACGGGTGCAGTGTCTTGTCGAAGTTGGCCAGCATGTTGGCCGAGGAGGGGCTGGCGCCCCAGAAGATGATGTCGGTGCTGGTGCGCCACATCGGGGCCGTGCCCGCGCCCCAGTTCCAGGGGTTGCCGGTGCCCCACTCGCAGAACGACAGGACCAGCTTGCGGCCGGTGATCGCGGTCGCGGCGTCGTTGGCGGCGCTGATCGCCTTGTACGTGGTCTCCTGGTCGAGGCCTTCCTTGTCGCCGCCGCACCAGTCGATCTTGACGAAGTCGTAGCCCCACTCCTGGAACGTCTGCATGTCCTGCTGGTAGTGGCCCTCACTGCCGGTGTTGGGCGCCGCGGGCTTGGTGGTGGGGAAGTAGTAGCCGCAGCCTTGCTTGCCCGCGTCGGTGTAGATACCCGCCTTCAGGCCCTTGCTGTGGATGTAGTCGGCCATGGCCTTCATCCCGCCGGGAAACAGGCTCTCGTCGGTGACGATCTTGCCGTTGCTGTCGCGGGCGCCCTGCCACCAGCCGTCGTCGATGTTGACGTACTTGTAGCCGGCGGCGGCCATTCCGGACGAGACAAGCGCGTCGGCCTGGGCCTTGATGGTGTTGTAGTCGATGCTGCTGGCGAAACTGTTCCAGGAGGCCCAGCCCATCGGCGCCGGCGGAACCGCGACCTGGTTGGTGGTCACCGCGACCGGCTCGGTCCGGCCGAGGTCCGTGGACGGTGTCCGGCCACCGCCCATGGACACGAGCCCGGCGAGAGCCAGGCTGAAGACCAACGCCTGGACGGCCATGGATCTTATCCAGCGGGTCCCGGCGGTTCTCCCTGATGACATGAAAGCAACCCTTTCCTCACGCGAACAAAAGACAGCAGATACGGATGTATGGGGCGGCACTGTTGCAGGCGTGCGCCAAGAGGTTGAGCAGACAAGAGTTTGTGGTTCGCCCGATCCGGGTCGGCCGGCACCTGACGGTGGTACGGGTGGGTGTCGCCGTCTTCACCTGCGGCCACGGCGCACGCACTCCACGCCCGCATGGAACCGGCTCCTCGCGTTCAGTGGTTCGGCCGTCGGGCTGGACGGAACGGAGAGTATCGGTCGGCGAGCCCGGGGGCCCGGCTACAGCCGGGAAATGTTACCGTTCACAATTTTTGGGCTCCGCAGGGACTCGGCGACAGGCGGTACGGCGAGAGGGGGTGCAGCGAGGCTTGTGGCGAGGTCAGCTACGAGGCTGGCCCCTGCACGTGGGCCCCTACACGCTTCCGGTGTCGGACGTTAACGCATCGGTGACGCAGAGATAGTGTGAACGGTAACATTTGGCCCTCGCAATACTCCGCGTGAAATTTTCTCTTGGCATCCCGTCAGGCGAGGGCGTCGGGAAGCTGCCAAGGCGCGTCGGCGGTGGCCTCGAGCCTGTGGACTACGGGGTCTCAGCACCGCGCCGCACTCCGGGAGCAAGCGCCCGAAGGAGGCGTGGGGACTGGTCGAGTGGCTCGGCTCGGAGTCGCAGAAGAAGATCATCACCGCTGCAGGTACGGTATGGCCGTCGATCCCCACTCTGAATGGTGACTTCGTGACCAAGTGGAAGAGCAGGGAGTGGGACGCCCGCGCCTTTCCAGCGGTACCGAGGGCACCACGATCGGCTGCCCACTGACCGCCTCCTCGTCCACGTACAGGGTGAAGGTGCTCGACCCCTCAATCAGGTCTGTTCCGGCCGACAGACAATGAAGGGGGCCGCGGTCAAGGGGAACACCCGACCCAACGCTGCCGTCACCGCCCGGCCAGTACGACGAGGAGCCGTCCCCACCATGCAGGAAGCGATTGACGCCCCCCGCTCCGGCGGGGGACCCCAGGCTCCGAAGACCGTCAGCATCCGGGACGTCGCCAAGGAGGCGGGCGTGTCCCACCAGACCGTCTCCCGGGTCGTCAACGGCCATCCCCGGGTCAAGGAGTCGACCCGGGCCCGAGTCCTCGACGTCATCGCCGAGTTGGGCTACACGCCCAACCGGATGGCCCGGGCACTGGCCGGCGGTGCGGTGCGCTCGGTGACCGTGCTGACCTCCGACACCTCCTTGTACGGTGCCTCGGCGACCCTGAAGGGCATCGAGGAGGCGGCGAGGGCGGCTGACTTCGCGGTCGGGATCAGCGTGCTCGACGCCGGCTCGGCCCAGCAGCCCGCGGATGTCGCGGCCCGGGTCAGTCGGCCGGGGGAGGCGGTGCTGGTGATCGCCTTCGACGCGGCGGGTGTACGGGCATGGCAGGCACTGCCCGCCGGGTTCCCGGCAGCGGCGGCGGTGGAGCGGCCCGAGGACGGCCGCCCCGGCGACCGGCCCCAGCTCTGGCTGGACGACCGGGCAGCCGCAGCTCAGGCCACCCGCTATCTCATCGGCCTCGGCCACGAGACCGTGCACTACCTGGCGATCCCGTCCTCCACCACCCGCATCGGCCAGCGCGCCGAGGGCTGGCGCGACGCCCTGCGGACGGCCGGCAAGCCCCTCCCGGAACCGATCGACGCCGGCTGGAGCCCTCGCTCCGGCTACCTCGTCGCCCGCTCGCTGCTGGCCGACCCGTCGGTCACGGCCGTGCTCTGCGGCAACGACGACCTGGCACTCGGCGTACTCCGCGCGGCCAGGGAGGCCGGCCGTGACGTGCCGGGCGACCTGAGCGTGGTGGGCTTCGACGACGCCCCCCATTCCGCCTACGCACACCCCGCCCTGACCACCGTCCGCCTCGACTTCGAAGGTCTCGGTCGGGGCTGCTTCGGCCTGCTCCACCGGCTCCTCGAACCCGATACCGCCCCTGCCCTGCCCCTGTGGGCCGAGCCGGAGCTGATCGTGCGGGAGAGCAGCGGCCCGGCCCCGTTGAGGCGAGACAGGCCCCAGGGCTGAACCCGTCAGCACGACCACCGGTGACGCCCTGCGTGACACCTCTGGCGATGGCCGGTAGGCGTCGGCGAAACGGCCCTGAGGGATCCGCAGCAGAGAGATTCGAGTGATTCCTCACCGGTGCGTGCGGACGCAGACACAACCGATGAACATCCACGGGCGAACCCATCTTCACTCCGACCGCCTTGCGGGCCATGTCGACGAGCCGGGACTGACGCAGCAGATGGCGACGGCCGGAATGCAGGCTGTCGCTGTACCTCTGCATCAGCTCACGCAGCTGTTCCGCATGCGGCCCTCCCGTCAGCCGGAAGGCGCCGGCGGACGGCCCTTCCCGGAGCCCGGCGCGTCGGCATCACGCGTACCACCACCTGAGTGGTGTGGCGTCCTGCGCCGTTGGCCGGGATGCGAGGTGGTTCCCGCCGTTGGATGGTGGAGTCATGAACCAGCACTACCACCAGTCCCAGCGGGGGATCGAGATCGACACCCGGCTCGTCAAGACCGGCGTCATGGTCACCGCAGTCGGTGCCGCGGTGGCATGCGCCGGCATGGCCGTCGCGGCCTTCGCGGTGTTCACGGCAGGTCGGCGCATGATCCGCGACATGGACGTGCCCCCGGCCCAGCAGGCGGCCATGAAGTGGCGACAGGTCAAGGAGGCGTCCGCGGCGGGTATGAGGGCGTGGCAGTCCGCGTCCGACGCCCAGAACGGGTCGCTCGCCCGCTAGTCTTCTGAGTCAAGAATTCCATTCAGATGTGTAGGCTTGCTCCATGGCACGGACGGGGCGGCCGAAGGCCGAGTTGACGCTGTCGGACGAAGAAC